>NZ_DAOTZQ010000149.1:0-2591 GCF_034434295.1 Chloroflexus sp. | reverse complement strand
TGAAACCTGCCGGCAGCGCTCCCTGACGGGCGCCGGCGCGATGGCATCAAAAAACCAAAATCCCCGCGAGGGGATTGAAACGTGATAGACGAGGCGTGGGCATACTTGGCGCTTGATGCAAATCACTTCAAAAAACCAAAATCCCCGCGAGGGGATTGAAATATAGGCGTCAGCCCCATTCCGTCAGGCTTCCGGGTTTCGCCTGCAAAAACCCAACATCCCCTCGCGGGGATTGAAATGTATACATCGTTGTCTGCTGGTCATCGTCGTTCGTGACGATTTCAAAAAACCATAATCCTCGCCAGGGGATAATCGAGGCGCGAATTCTATCTAATCGTGCAACACTCCCCACAAGATCACAGACGGGGCAGGTTTTGTGCCTGCCCCGTCTCAGTTTCATCTCGAATAATCTGTCACCGCTATACCTGTCGTATCTCGCCATTCTAGCGCAGTGGCTCCGCAGTGCCTCTCACCGTTGGCCATTGCACGTCTCTGGTGCCCATAGCCCGCGCTGGGAGCTGCGGGCTTCAGCTTCGGCGGCCCGGAAGATCGCTTGATAGCGGTATGGGACGTTGTAGGTGTATTCGTAGGCGTACCCTTGCCGAATCTGTTCCAGATTGACCATGCGCCCGTCTTCGAGCCAGACGTAGCGCAAGAGGCGGCCAAACCGATCTCGTGAATCTTGCGAGGGGTCGTCTTCCAGCAGGACGGTTTGCCTGTCTACAAGTTTGCGTGCATTGCTCGCCGCTTCTTTCCCAAAACACTCGACCGGTCGCCGCGGATCGACCGACTCTGGGGTGTTGATGCCTATCAGCCGTACCCGCTCTTCATCCCGCCCGATCCGTACGATGATGGTGTCGCCATCGACGACGCGGACAACGCGGGCGTGCGTCAGGTTGTCGGGCAGTGGTGGGTAGTCGCTGAGGCTGGTTTGCTCTGTCGCCACCGGTCGGCTGCATCCACTGCTGAAGAAGATGAACTGAATGAGGAAGATGGTGAAGATACGCTGTACCACAGTCGATTTCTCCAATGCTATAATCTGTTCCGGTGGTATCGTAACTCAAGTTGCTACCTATGCTGTGGGCATCCCATGGAGGCTAATTATCAGGATGAACCGCACAACGTTTCTCGCAACACCGTATGGCGTGATTGCTGTACGATGTGGAGTTCCCATGGACGTGCTACGCCACGCCTCACGGTAGTCACCCGGATTATACCCATCCTCTGTGTCCTCCGTGTCTCTGTGGTGACCAAGAGTGTACTTTGGTTATCGTACCAGATGCTGACAGAGTATGTGTCGCGGCTCTCGCCAGGCAGTCCGTTCGGCGATGGTAGTCGTCTCTATGTGAGTGGCAGGGCTGGCTTTCCGCATCCTGCGCGTGCCTGGCCGCTCGTCGCAATGACCACGATATGTAACGAAATTTCAGTCAAACACCTACTGGCAAAAAAGTGCTGAAACGTGTATCCTGAAAGGGACGGGAGCAGTATATCACGAGGGAGAAACCTTCATGCGACCGCGAGAACATTTTGATCAGGAATTGGAGGCCTTGCGTAAGCAGGTACTGGATTTTGGGAATGCGGTGGTCGGGGCGCTGGATCGGGCTATTACAGCGTTGGAAAAGGGTGATGTGGAGCTGGCACAATCGGTTGTTGCTGGGGATGCTGCGTTCAATGAGGCAAGGGGTGCGATTGAGCAACATGCGGTAAATCTGATCGCAACTCAGCAGCCGGTGGCTCGTGATTTGCGCCGGATTATTGCCGCGATGGCGATCAGTTATGAGTTGGAACGGATCGCCGATTACGCGAAGAGTACGGCAAAGATGGTGGCCGGCAGCCCAGACCCAAACCATGGTGCATTGCACGCGCCGCCTGATCTGGTTACTCTTGGTCGGGTGGCCCGAACCAATCTTGAACGCACGCTGGCAGCGCTGGGCAATGGTAATCCCGATGCAATTAAAGAGATCATCCTCAATGAGGATGAGATTGATCACGAGTACAAGCGGTTGAAGCGTGCACTGGTATCCCAACTTACGCCGCCGGAGATTGCCGATCTGCTGTTTATTGCCCATAATTTCGAGCGCGTTTCCGATCGGGCACTGAATATGGCCGAAAAGATGATTTTTGTGAGTAGTGGTGATCAGGTGGAGTTGAACGATTAATCCCAATCTATCGGGGAGAGCAGTGGATATGGCTCTCCCCGATTTGTGTTAATTAATCCAGGTTGCCACCTGCACGGTGAGCAAACTACGTGAGACTGATTGCTATTAATGAACAACACGACGCTGCGCACACCCCTGCGGAGCGTAACCGTATACACCATGTGGTTAGTAGAACTTATTTCATAAAAAGCTGTACTGTCGCACTCTAATAACCATCTCCGGTGTTATCACACGCCGGATTGGTTGCCTTGCTCGCTCATCATCCGCGTGTTGCGCGGTTTGGAGTGCGGCAGCCATGCTGCCGCGCCAACCATGCTCACGATCTGGCGCGTGGTATGCCGTTGACCCGGCTGGTCACACAAATTCGGGTGTGTTCGTCAAGATCACAGCGTCAGTCAGGAATGAATGAGGTAACTGCTATCAGACATTTTT
>NZ_DAOTZQ010000148.1:0-101564 GCF_034434295.1 Chloroflexus sp. | reverse complement strand
GGTGGGGTGAGGGCGGCAGCGGCGTCAGCCGCCGGGGGTGGGGTGAGGGCGGCAGCGGCGTCAGCCGCCGGGGGTGGGGTGAGGGCACTCCGAACAGCTTCCTCTAACTGGCGATACGCCTCCGGGTCTTCCCGTTGCAACTGTTCCAGGGCCTGAGCTGCCTGTCGCATCATCTCCTCCACTACCGCCTCCATATTTCCCCCTAGCACAGCAGCCAGCAGGGGGCGAGGAATGGTTTGGAACCGGGTTTCCCATGCCGCCTGCCAGGCGGCACCGGCAGTCTGGCGCAGGTGAGTGAGCAGCACCTGGGCGATCTGGCGGTCTTGTTCTGCACTGGTCTGTTGTGGTGGTGAGAAGATCAGGTGCGCCTCGATGTCTGCTCCCAGGCGCAGTGGTGCATCGGGGAAGAAGAGCAGGATGGGGGCGTCAAGGCCGGCTGTGTTCCCGCAATGTGGACAAAGCAGGGTATGAAGCGTACCGGTGCGTAGGCGCTCGATCAGATCGGGGCGTTCGTTGGTATCCACGATCAACCAGACTTCGGTCGAGAAGGCTTTGCCACAGGCTGGACAGGTGATGTCGCTGGTCTGAGCATAGGTGTAGGGCATGGCGTCTCCTCTGGTAGATTGTGTGCGGCTTCTATGTATTATAACGAGCGGTCAGGCAGAATGTTTCCTGAAACGAATGTTGTCGCTACTTATCGTACAAATCCCGGTAGATGCAGGTGTGTCAGGATCGCAATCTGTGTGCTGTCGTAAGGCACGGTGGTGCAGTCCTTATGGCTGCTGCACGCCACACCACGCGACCCGGGCAATCCCGTTGGGCAATAGTATTCGAGCCGAACCATGTTCGCGCCGCCATCAAGGTCACCTACCGGTAAGTGAGCACGCCGCGCGTCGCGCCTCATGGTAAGCACGGCTGGTACGGCAGCATGGCTGCCGCACGCCACACCACGCGACCCGGGCAATCCTGGCGGGCAACGGTAGCCAGGCCGAAACGTGATCCCACTGTGTGCGACGCGAAAACGCCGGTTCTGCACTTCCACGCTCGGAGGTGGTGGCAGGGTGTTCGTCAGATCGAGGGTTATGAAGGCTATGACACCAGATTTGATACAAGCTGTGGTCATTCCTGATGATGAGTGCAGAGGATAACACAGCGTTGTAGGGAATGACAGGCTCCAGAGATTGGAGCACACAGTTCCCCACCCCTCACCGGCACCAGCGCACCATCGCGGCATGCCAGTCGGCTTCGGCGGTTGTGAGGTCTGGCCAGCCGGCCAGCCGGGGCCAGTCGCTCAGCCGGTAGGTCTGGTTGCGCCACGCAGCGGCAAGCGCAGCCACCGCCTGCGGACGTTCGCTGAGCAGGAAGTGCAGCAAGGCCCACGCCGCCGGGTAATCAAAAGTGCCATAGTGGTCGTAGCCTTCGCGCCGGGCCAGGAGATCGGCCAGCACCGGTTTGTAGGGTGCAGCGCAGAGGGTTGCCAGGTGGCGTTCGTGGAGCTGGAGGGGGCCGCCAGGGTTGCTCTGAGCCGTTACTATCTCGGCCAGTCCTTCGTCGAACCAGCCCTTTGGTTCGTTGTGGTAACCGGGGCTGAGCCAGTGGCCTGGAAAGACGTAGGCGGCAGTCACGGCATGGCTTGTCTCGTGGCGCAGAGTTTCGGCGAGTGTGTTGGCGGTTTGTCCGATACCCCGCCGGAAGCTGTACAGGGTGGCCGTCTGCGCATCATAAATCCCGTCAACGTCAACTGTGAATGGAGTGAAGGCGCGCATGTAGTCGCGGTAGGCGGCTTGCGAGGGGAAGATCAAGACCCGTAACGTGACCGGTTCTTCGCCGGGAATAGCGGTTTCGCCACTCGCTCCCAGGAACTGACGTGCCTGTTGGTACGCACTGGCGACGATGGTCAGCAGCTCATGGCCGTCGGTCACGTTCGCCGGGCCGGTACGCAGGGTGATGGTCGTCGTCGTGATTTCAACCGGCAAGGCCAGTTCTTCATACGCCGCTTGCAAGGCCCGAAAGCGAGGTGCCGTTGCTCGTTCGCCGGCCAGCCGGTCGGCAGCCCGCGCCAACGCCGCCCGTGCGGTCAAAGCGGTTGGACTACTCTCTACAAAGGTGAACAGCCGTGCCCCACGCGGGTCGCCGTCGTCGGTGGCGACGGTCAATGGTGGGGCGGCAGCAATTGCTTCCTCTACCACTTGTTGCCAGAATGCGAGTGCGCCAAGTTGTTCATCGCGCAGGAAGCTCAGCGCCTCGGCAGCGGCGGTGCGAGCATCGGGATCGGTGCTGTGCAGAGCATCGATCAGGAACTGTCGGGAATCTGCATGCAGGTAGCCTGGCTCAGCCGCGATCAGGCGGGTGCGAGCACGGGCGGCCCGGTAACGCAGGGCCGGTGCGTAGCCGTCGCTGAGGGCGATGTGCGCCAGCGCCGGCGCTGCCTCCCAACTGGGGTAGTAGAGGCTGTCGAGCAGCCAGACGGCATCCTGCAGGAGAAAGTTGTCGGTTTCGCGTTCGAGCAGGTTGATGGCCAGCGTCCTGGTGGCGACTGCCCGTTTCTGCTGCATCAGCTCGCTGGCTCGCGTGGCCCGGCCACTCTCGGCCAGCCGACCCAGGATGCGCAGCGCATTGCGCCGGGTACGGGCATCGAAGCCGGTGTCGGCAGCAATCGTCAGCAGGTGATCGATATGCCGGAGATCGACCCGTGGTCTGAGCGCGACCGCGATCTGTTCTGTGCAATCGTAGCCGGCCTGGGGTAAGATGGATAGGAGCGCATTGGCGTCGGGGTATGTCGGCTGTGGACACGCCGGAGTACGGATCGGTGGAGGCTGCGCCGGGTTGACGGCCAGCTCTAACCGTGAGCCGGTTAGTGTGAAGATAAGCAGGTTTGCAAGCATGATAGCGATCCACAACCGCATACAGCTACCCTGGCAATGTTCTTGCACCTCAACGATCCAGGATACACACTTCCCGCCGGTAGTCGAGCGTGAGCCGTCGGAAGCGGGAGAGGAGCCGGTTGCCGATGTTGGCCCGTCCCTGTCGCCCCAGATCGCCGTGGCTGGTCGCCGGCACATCAACTTCGACTGCCGGCAGGCGGAATGGCCCAAGCTGGAGATCGACGGTGAATCCACGGCTCACCGGTGTTGTGGCAGCGAATCCGTGGCCGGTTGCCGCCTGGACGGTGCACAGATCGAGATGCAGACTGGCGGCAAGATCACGGCTCACGGTCAGCGCACCGTTGGAACCGGTGTCAATTGTCAGGATGACGTCGTGCGTAGCTCCGCTCGGCGCGATGATCTGGGCTGGCAACGCGGGAAAGTGCTCAAAGAACTGAAGTGGCACGCTTGCACCTCCGGCGACCGGCGGCGGCGGGACCAGGTCGGAGTGGCACAATCGTATCGTTTGACCAGCATAATCAATTGTCAGATTGAGACGGTGCAAAACATTGTATCCCAGCACCAGATCAACCGGAAACGGCATCTGCCGCAAATCAACGGCCATCAGATAGAGATTGCGCAGCATCACCTCGCCGAGGCGCAACCAGGGCAGCACGGTTTCGGTGAACGGCACGGTGTCGCAGGTCGCATCAGAGCCGAGCGCAAAGTCGCCGAGGCGCAGATCGAGCCGCCGTGCCAGGGTCAAATCAATCGCTGACGGATCGGTGCCGGTGTCAAGCAAGACGAGCAGCGGGCGACCACCAGGTCCGGCAGCCTGGCAGCGGATCACCTGCGGTTGCCAGATGAGCGGCAGTTCAGTCATGCCACTGGCCGGAAATTCCAATTGGGTTTGATCGTCAAGCATACTGTTCTGCTGATGAGTCGTTATGGCGCGTTGCCGCCCGATAGAGTTCAAGCGCTTTGGTACGCTGCGTGGCGTGATCGACAATCGGTGCCGGATAATCCCGCCCGATCAGCACCCCGGCTTTACGCTGTTCGGCGAGCGGCATCTTGTGCGGTTCGTGGATGTAACGGGTCGGCACGTTGGCCAGTTCGGGCACGTAACGTCGCACATACGCACCTTCAGGATCAAACTTCTGTCCCTGACTGACCGGATTGAAGATGCGGAAGAAGGGCTGGGCATCAGTGCCGGTACCGGCTGCCCACTGCCAGCCACCGTTGTTGGCCGCCGGATCGCCATCAATGAGCAGATGCATAAAATGGCGTTCACCCCAGCGCCAGTCAATCAGCAAATCTTTGGTGAGAAACGAGGCCACAATCATTCTGGCCCGATTGTGCATCCAGCCTTCGCGCTGCAACTGACGCATCGCCGCATCAACGATTGGGTAGCCAGTCTGCCCCTGCTGCCAGGCGGTGAACAGTTCCGGATCGTTCGGCCAGGCAATCCGGTTATACGCCGGTTTGAAGCTACCGCGCAGAGCGTGCGGAAAATGGTAGAGCACCTGCACATAGAAATCGCGCCAGATCAATTCGCCGATCCAGCTCTCCGGCCCCGGCCCAGGTGGTGCTGCGAGGGCTGCGGCGGCACACTGACGTGGAGATAACACACCCAAACGCAGGTACGGCGAGAGCCGCGAAGTCCCGGCAACGGCCATCAGGTCACGCCCTTGCGCATAACCGGCCAGTGGGCCACGAACGAATCGTTCGAGCGCCTCTAGCGCAACGGCTTCACCGGCGGGAAAGCGGGGGAGCGTCGTCGGCGCATCCGGTAGCAGGTCAGTCAGACGGGGCAGCGGCTCACTGACTGGCAACGGAATCGTCGCCAGCCGTGGCATATCCTGCACCGTCACCGGTTCGGCGGCCAGGCGTGATCGCCAGCGCTTCGCATACGGGGTATAGACCGTATACGGACGGCCATCGGCAGTCGTCACTTCCTCCATCTCAAAAATAACCGTATCCTTGAAACTATGCGCTTCATAACCGGCCTCGCGCAGCGCCTGCTTAATCGCAGTGTCACGGCGAACGGCGTATGGCGTATAGTCACGATTCCAGGTCACCCCGCTCGCACCACTCTCGCGCAGCACATCAAACAGCGTTCGCAGCGGGTCACCCCGGCGCACCACCAGATGCAACCCAAACGTGCGCAGTTCCTTGTCAAGCGCGGCCAGACAATCGAGCAAGAACTGCGTTCGCGCCGGGCTGGCAAAGTGCCCGCGCAGAATAGCGTCATCGAAAATAAAGACCGGCACCACCGCTCCACCAGCGGCAGTTGCCGCTGCCATCAGTGCCGTGTTATCGCGCAAACGCAAATCACGGCGAAACCAGTGAATGTACATATGGTTTGGTTGAGTTATAGCTTCATATCCACACCTTACATTATACGCCGGATATGCTCCTTGCCCGTATGGTACGGTCTTGCTGGTAGAGAGTGTTTGGGCGCGGTGCTCCGTATGATTTCCGTACACCTTCCTTTCCCCCCCTCCCAACCTCCCCCCGCTGGGGGGAGGTGGCGAGCGTAACCCCCCGCTGGGGGAGACGGGGCAGAGTGAAGATGTATCTCACCCCTCTCCCGCGTGCGGGAGAGGGGCCGGGGGTGAGGGCGTGCGCTGCAGCTCTGTCCAGACCTCAACCACTGTGGATACGCAATGCCGCGACTCGCTGTAACAGCGTACTCATTTTTTCGAGCAGATCGCGTGACCGGTACGGTTTTGGTAAAAAATCGGTGTAGTGATCCAGCGGTAAGTTATCTTTCGTCACTTCGCTGGCATTCCCGCTCATCAGCAAAACCGGCAATTGGGGCATACTGCGACGAATCACCGCCAGCAGTTCCAGCCCATTCATACCCGGCATTGCCAGATCAACCAGAGCGATGTCAATATTAAGCGCCGACTCGGTCAGCATGCTCAGCGCTGCCCGACCATCGGCAGCTTCCGTAGTGACCATGCCGGCCCGTTCGAGGATGCGGTTCAGCGTGGCGCGTATTGCCGGATCGTCATCGACGATCAGCGCGGTGCCGCGCAGCACAATAGGCATCGTTGCATTGGTTGTGACTACTGGAGTAGCCTGGTGGGCTGCCGGGAGATATACGGTAAAGGTTGACCCCAATCCCGGCGTGCTCTCAACCCGAATCGCGCCATTGTGTCGTCGAACAATTCCCTGTACGGCAGCAAGGCCAAGACCATGACCCTTTGGTTTGGTACTGAAGAAGGGATCGAAAATACGACGTAGGGTTGCTTCGTCCATACCTATCCCGGTATCGCTCACCGTGAGCGTTACATAGTCACCTGGTGGAATTGTCGGCATTAGCCGCAGCCGGCGCAGGTCTGCTGTACTAAGACTTGTAACCCCAGTGCGAAGCGTAACCGATCCACTACGCTCACCAATCGCTTCAATCGCATTGGTGAGTAGATTAAGCACAACCTGCCGAATCTGACTCGCCTCAACCAAAATCGGTGGGAGATTGGTGTCTAAATCGTAGTGAATAGCGACCTGATGACTCCGGTTCGTCGGTAGACGTAGAATATTCCCCATTTCGTGCACCAGGGTCGAGAGGTCTACCACTTCAAGTGTTCGTTGTCCTCGTCCCGCGTAGACCAGTAGTTGATGACACAGCTCAGCCGCTCGCTGTGCAGCCTGGTCGATGGCTGCCAGATGCGGTTGTAGCTCGTGGTTTGGAGGGAGATCGATCAAGGCCAGACTGGTATGCCCCATAATGCCGGTTAGCAGATTATTGAAATCGTGGGCAATTCCACCGGCCAGCAAGCCTAAACTTTCCAGCTTTTGCGTCTGAAGCATCTGGCTCTCGATCTGACGCCGCTCCTGTTCGGCGTGGAAGCGCTCCAGGGCAACCGCCAGCACATTTGCCACGCTGCGTAAGAAGAAGATGGCCTCAGTATCAAGCACCGTCGATGTGTACACCAGCAGAGCACCAAAAAGACGCTGATGCCCACCGATCAACATCACAGCACCGTGCTGCGCGACATCGGAGGCCCGTTCTGCTAATGGAGTCGGCAATATGCTCCAGCCGGGATGATCAACGGTTAACCCGCGGAAGAAACTCTCTGGTACAGGCAGAGCAGGCACCTGGCCCCAGGTGTTGCGGATGGTGATGTTTCCATCAATATCGACATCGATGAATTCAACACCGCTTATCGGCAACGTCTGGGCTACTTGTTCGGCTGCCACCGTAAAGAGAGCGTTCAAATCAGTATTCGCAAGCGCTTCTCGCGCCAGTGTCGCCAGTTGTTCCTGCTGGCCTGCCAGCTTAATCAATCGTTCGTTGGCACTACGCAACGGTGTTACATCTTGAAATGCGACGACTGCGCACAATCCTTCGCCCAGTTCGACAACCTCGGCAGTCAGTTGGGCACAGCAAGTTGAGCCATCTTGCCGGCAAAAACTGAACTCAACCTCACTAACCGTTCCTTCCTGGCGTAATGTGTCGGCGATGGTCGGCCAGCGGCTGGATAATTGTGACCAATCGAGGCGGTTAATTTGTTGTTTAATGATTTGATCACTACTTAACTCGAAAAATTCCCGGCAAGCGGTGTTAGCATTCAAAATCAGGTTGTCATCAAGACGTACAATCAACATAGGAAACGGTGCCGAATCAAACAAGCGAGCAAATTTTTCTTCCGATAGACGCAATTGCTGCTCGACAGCCTTTCGTTCGCTCAGTTCTTTATGCGTCTCTTGCATAGACTGATAGAAGTGAGTAACAATCTGGCTAATTATGCGGGCCGCTAGCAGCAGGTAAAGGGTATAGGTAATGAACCAGACCAAAGGGGAGTGAGATAACGGTGGTGCTGGCAGGAAATCGGCAAAGCGCACGAAAATGGCACCGGTACCGATTGAAAATAGTGCGATAGTCAGAGCTCCACGCCGACCGAGTAATATCCCGGCCATAATCACTACCAGTGGGATTCCGGCAAACGCCGGTGCTTGTAGACCACCACTGATGAACGCCGAGAATGCCAGTACCAGCCAGAGCATGCTAATGACCAGCATACTCGCCAGTCGCAGGTATTGGCGTCGAATAAGCCACCAGACCCCCAACAAGCTCAGGATTAGCGGTATAACCACAACCATTCGCTGTGGCATCAAAGACGGGTCAATCGGACTGAAAAAGGCGTAGGCTAACGTGCCCAGCAGACTTATCCAGATAAGATCGCGCAGGAGCTGGAATGAGTGATCGCGAATGTAGTTCTTCACGAAAGGTGGAGGTGGATCGGAAACGACAGCCATGAACATCCTCCTGCATGAAGCAGCGGAATATCGTGATGCAGACTGCCGCCGATCCACCTTAAGTGGTGATCGGTTGGGTAAGCTAAGTGTCTTGTTCGGAGACCGGGTTCAGGTTGTGCGCAACATCCATACCACTCAACTGAATAATTGCGTCACGAACCTCATCGGCGGCAGTCTGCCAGGTTGCTCGCAGCTTCGGGTGCGCTTTCAAATACAGCGGTTCGCCGAAGCACACGGTCACCCGGTACGGGCGCGGAACAACTTTCCCCTTCGGCATGACCCGGTTGGTACCGCCTACATACGTCGGGATTACCGGTGTACCGGGAAATTCGGCAATCAGACGACCAACGCCGCTGCGGAATGGGCCTATTTCACCGGTTTTACTGCGGGTTCCTTCAGGGTATAACAAGAGTGCGTATCCCTCACGCAGCGCACGGGCAGCATGGCGGAGTGGGTCTTGACCACCACGCCGGTCGCGGGCAACCGGGATGGCGTTAAACAAGATGCGTGAGAGGAATTGCATCACTCCACCCTGAAAGAAATAGTCCTGTGCAGCGGCTGCAACGAACCGTTCGCGAGCTTCACGCGGCAACACCGAATAGATTACCGCAGTATCGGCATGGCTGGTGTGATTGGCGGCAATAATGAACGCACCTTCTCTTGGAATGTGTTCGATACCTTCGACCCGCGGTCGGACATAGAGACGAACAAACAATCTGAATAGCGTCGGCGCAAAGCGGGCCGCGACGTGGCGGCTGCGGTAGAGACTCATAGCCCCTTCCCCGTACCTTAGTTGTCCTTGCCCATGCGGCAAGAACTCCTGATATTGAGAACAGGTATTCAATTTCTTCCGTTATTATACTGCTCTCCACTCTTCTTGGCGAGAGGATTTATTCATGGTTTTGGATGCTTTTTTTTACGATGTCGGAGAAGGTCGATTTGCCTTGAACACCTGCTTCGGGCATGCTTTTCACTCCCGAAAACCTGGAATAGTGCGCACTTTCGCAGGACAAAACACGTAGCACGGCTCTGGCCTGTGCTACGTGTTAAGGGCGAAGGATAGAGTATGATGCGTCCTACTCACCCTGCAACCGCGCAATCGCGGCGGGATCGTAGCGCAGGATCGGCTGGCGCGCCGCTCGCACCTCATCGAGACGACGCACCGGTGCTTTGGTCGGTGCAGCATGCAGCACGTCCGGCGTTTCGATGGCTTCGCCGGCAATTCGGCGCATGGTGTCAATAAAGTGATCGAGCGTCTGCTTGCTCTCAGTTTCGGTCGGCTCGATCATGAGCGCTTCTGGTACGATCAGCGGGAAGTAGATCGTCGGCGGGTGGAACCCGTAGTCAATGAGCCGCTTGGCAATGTCAAGCGTGCGGACATCTTTGGGAGCGCCAGCAATCTGTCCACGCAATACCACTTCGTGCATGCAAATGCGATCAATCGCCTGCGGATAGATGTCTTTGAGCATCACCCGCACATAGTTGGCATTCAAGACCGCAGTCTCGCTCACCTCGCGCAATCCGGCAGCCCCCATGGAGCGGATATATGTCCACGCCCGTACCAGCATCCCGAAGTTGCCGTGGAATGCCTTCATACGCCCGATGCTCTTTTCAGGGGTGAAGAATTCGTAGCCGCCATCTTCCCGCTGCCGTACCCGCGGGCCGGGCAGGTAAGGAGCCAGTTCTGCTGTACAACCCACTGCACCCGAGCCGGGGCCACCACCGCCGTGCGGGGTGGTGAAGGTCTTGTGCAGATTGTAGTGCATGAAGTCGAATCCCAGCTCTCCCGGTTTGGCAATGCCCAGGATCGCGTTGAAGTTCGCTCCATCACCGTACATCAGGCCGCCGGCCTCATGAACGAGACGGCAGATTTCGACGATGTGCTCTTCAAACAGGCCCAGTGTGTTCGGGTTGGTGAGCATCATGCCGGCTGTACGCGGCGACAATTTCGCCTTCAGGTCGTCAAGATCGACATTCCCGCGTGCGTCGCTCTTCACTTCAACGACCTTCAGGCCGGCCATGGCCGCGGTAGCAGGGTTGGTGCCGTGCGCCGAGTCGGGCACCAGTACTTCGGTGCGCTGGGTATCGCCACGGTCGAGATGGTAGGCCCGGAATACCAGGATACCGGTCAGCTCGCCCTGGGCACCGGCTGCTGGTTGCAGACTCACTGCTGCAAAGCCACTGATTTCGCCGAGATAGGTTTGTAATTCGTACATCAGTTGCAGCGCCCCCTGGCTGAGCGCTTCATCTTGCAGGGGATGAGCACCGGCAAAACCCGGTAGCCGGGCCGCTTCTTCGTGCAGCTTCGGGTTGTATTTCATCGTACACGAACCAAGCGGGTAGAAGCCGGTGTCAATGGCATAGTTGCGCTGACTGATCCGGGTAAAGTGACGAATCACTTCCGGCTCGGTGAGTTCGGGAAAGCCGGCCAGATCGTCTTGCCGTAACAGCTCATCGGGTAGCGGTGTTGGTGCCACGCCGGCTGCCGGTAGATTGACGCCAATCTTGCCCGACTGTGAATAGGTAAAAATCGGTGGTTCCTCGTTATTCATCGCTGTTCTCTCCAGATGTATCGGGTGTCGCTACGATAGGTGGTGCCTGTACGGTATCCAGACCGGTGGCGATGTTGAGCGCCAGATCAACACATTCGCGTTCAATCAACAGGGTGAGCCGGTAGGGAAGGAGGGCAAACTCGCGCACCTGATCGTAGCGACGGTCGGTTGTTTCGTTGTAGGCTGTGCCGTACCCAACGCGCAGACCAAAGTATTCGGGGTCGGCAAAATTGAGATGGAGCGTCGCGTGATCCCAGGCGGGACGCCAGGTTTGGGCGAATCCCCACCCCACGACCCCAGCCAGACGCCAGTCCCGTTCGCGCCGGCGCACGATCAGCCGCCGCGGGTGCAGGTCGCCATGAACCAGGCAGGCCGGGCGGGCGGTGGTGGTCAGCCATTCGCCAAGCCGACGCTGGAGCCAGTCGCTCTGATCGGGTGTCATGCGGCCCTGGGCAACGGCGGCACCGATGGCAGTGGCTACCCTCTGCCGCAGATACGCCACGTCAGCCCCAGGGGCTGGTGATTGTGGGGTCAGCGTCGGCAAATTGTCGGGATGGATTTGACCGTACTGTGGTGCCTGATAGCTGTGGATACGGATCATTACCGTTGCCAGCGCCTCGCCGATTGCAAAGCGCGCATCCTCCTCAACGGCGGTGATTATTTCAGAGAGCGGGGTACCGGCAAGATAACTCAGGGCCAGTGCCGGTGGATCATCGGCAACGGCAGGGGTCATACCCAACACTGATGGCAGGGGAAGATCGATCTCGGCCTGCAACGAACGGAGTGCGAGAGCTTCGGTTTGTAACGCTTCACCCGCCCACTGATCAACGCCGGCTGGCAACCGCAGCACAAATTGACGGTCAGTCGCCGTGATGAGCAGGCTCCGTGCACCGAGTGGTGCAGCATCGCGCACCCGCGTTCCCGGCAGGATGCGGGTAACAATGCGTTCGATTTGGGGGAGTGACAGGTCGGTGACCATACTCTTCAACTCAGTCGCACACAGGCCAAAGCCTGACCTGCTATATGGCGGCCAATGCGGCTACAAACCGATCAATCTCTGCCGGTGTATTCATCTCGGTCACGGCAACCAGCATAGCGTGGCCCAGGTATGGTTCATCGGCGCTGAGGTCATAGCCGCCAATGATCCCCTGTTCGCGCAAGGCGGCATTGATCTCGGCGACCGGTCGCGGGCATTGCACCACGAACTCACGGAAGAAGGGTTGGTCGGCAAGTACCCGATAACCGGGTAGTTCGCTGATCCGCTGTGCAGCGTAGTGTGCCCGATGGTAGGTAATCTCGGCTACTGCACGCATCCCGCGCTTCCCCATCAGCGACATGTACACCGCCGAGGCCAGTGCCATCAAGCCCTGATTCGTACAGATATTGCTCGTGGCCCGCTCACGGCGAATGTCTTGCTCGCGTGCGCGCAGGGTCAGCACGTAGGCCATACGCCCATCAACATCTTTCGTTATCCCAACAATCCGCCCGGCAATCTTGTGGACGTACTTCTGGCGTGTGGTGAAGATACCGAGGTACGGGCCACCGAAGGTCAGGCCGAGACCAAGTGGTTGGCCTTCACCGGTTGCAATATCGGCCCCAGCCTCGGCTGGAGTCTGGAACAGCCCCAGGGCGATGGGGTCGAAATGCACGGCGAGCAGAGCACCTCGTGCCTGCACCTGGGCACCCAAACCACGTAGATCGTGGAGACGACCGAGGAAATCAGGATTCTGCACAATCAACAGCGCCGTGTGCTCGTCAACCTGGGCCAGGGCGTCGGCGATAGTGGCTCCCGGATTCTCATCACCGACAATCTCGACATCCAGACCTTGCATGTAGGTGCGCAGCACTGCCCGGTACTGCGGATTGACGCTGCGTGCCACCACGATTTTGCGCCGGTTACGCACCACATTGAGCGCCATGATGGCCGATTCGGCGAGTGCGGTCGCGCCATCGTAGTGCGATGCGTTCGCAATCTCCATGCCGGTCAGGGCACAGATCAGGCTCTGATATTCAAAGATGGCCTGCAACGTTCCCTGGCTGATCTCCGGCTGGTAGGGTGTGTAGGCCGTGTAGTATTCACCCCGGCGAATAATCTGATCGACGGCTGCCGGTACAAAGTGGTTGTACGCACCGGCGCCAAGAAAGATACTGTACTTGCGGTTATGGGCATTGGCTTCACTCAGCCGATTGAGTTCGGCCATCAGCTCCGGCTCCGACAATGGTGGTGGCAGTTCGAGCGGCGGAAAGCGATGACTGGCCGGAACATCAACAAAGAGGTCTTCAATTGTTTCAACACCGATTGCCTGTAACATCGCCTGGCGATCGGCATCGGTAATCGGAATGTAGTGGGTCATACCAGCTTCCATCTAGCTAACGTTTAATGATCGATTTCGGCAACAAATGCAGCATACGCCTCGGCATCGAGCAATTCAGCCGATTCGCCACTGGGGCGCACGCGCAACATCCAGCCCGTACCATACGGATCACTGTTGATCGGCGCCTGATCGCTTTCGAGTGCAGTATTTACGGCCACCACTTCGCCACTCACCGGGGCGTACAGGTCTGAACTGGCCTTCACCGACTCGACAATCCCGAAGCTCTCGCCGACGGTAATCGTCGAGCCGACTGTCGGCAGTTCGATGTACACCACATCGCCGAGCGCGTGCTGGGCATAATCGGTAATCCCAATCACGACCTCATCACCCTCCTGTCGTACCCACTCGTGGGTTTTGCTGTACCGTAGATCGGATGGAGTGTTGTAAGCCATGTCGAACTCCTCTAGCGCTTGTAGCGCGGCTTATAGAAAGGCATCTTTACCACGCGCGCACGTACAGGACGCTCGCGCACGATGACATCAAATTCACTACCTTCGCTGCTGAGATCGGTTGGCACATATGCCATTCCCAGCGGACGACCAAGGGTCGGTGATGGCATACCACTGGTAACAAACCCCACCGGTTCGCCGTCTAGTCGATGTACCGGATAGCCGGTGCGGGCAATTCCCTTCCCAACCATCTCGAAACCGACCAGCCGTCGGCTTACCCCATTCTGCTTGATCGCCTGCAACGCTTCCCGACCGATAAAGTCACCCTTATCCAGTTTGACCACCCATCCCAAACGGGCTTCGTAAGGGTTCGTCGTCTCGTCAATTTCATGACCGTACAACGCCAGACACGCCTCAAAGCGTAGGCTGTCGCGTGCACCCAGGCCGCAAGCCTGCACCGCATTGCCGCCGAGCGCGAGCAAACCGTGCCAGAACTGTTCGGCGTGGATGGCCTCAAAAAAGATTTCAAACCCGTCTTCGCCGGTGTAGCCGGTGCGGGCAATCAGCGCATTCTGCCCGAAGATTGTCGTCATCGCCACCCCGTGAAACGGCAACAAACCAATGTCAGCGGTTGTTGAACTCTCTGCCCCGGCCAGCAGTTGTTCAGCCTGTGGCCCCTGGAGCGCCAGCATCGCCCAACGCTCGGAACGATCTTCAATCTCCACCTCAAATCCAGCCGTATGCTGCTGGAGCCAGTCCCAGTCTTTTTGCCGGTTGGCCGCATTCACCACCACCATAAACTCGTCGGGGAGATGGTACAGGAACACGTCGTCAACAATCCCACCGTCAGGCCGACAGAGCAGCCCGTAGCTGGCGTGGCCGAGCGGGATGGCCCGCACGTCGCAGGTGACCATCCGCTGGAGAAACGCCTCGGCGTGCGCACCACGCACCATAAACCGCCCCATATGACTGATGTCGAACAGACCGGCCCGGTTGCGCACAGCGTGGTGTTCTTCAATGATGCCGCGATACTGCACCGGCATCTCCCAGCCGCCAAATTCGACCATGCGCGCGCCCATTGCCAGGTGCGCATTGTAAAGAGGAGTTCGTTTCAGCATACCCGTTCCCATCAGCTATGAATGGCCTTCTTCCAATCCGGCGCGCACACGGCGCAACATCTCACGACAGGCAATCGCGTGGCGAGCCAGCTCGTCATCGCCACCGGCCCGTGCTTCGGACGCAAATTCCCAAAGTGCCTGTTCAGCAGCCTCGCTCAACAGCAGCGGATATTGGTCGAGCACCTGCGCAATCGTCTCTTCGTCGTCGGCAATCAGCAGTGCCTCAATCGCTTCCTCCAGATCGGCTTCCGGTGTTGGTGCAGTACGGAATGCCACCAACATCTCGCGCCGACTCGCCAGCAACTGTGCCAGCCGATCCGCTCCGGATGCCAGGGCTGTTTCGATTTCACCTTCCAGCAACTGATCGATTTCGGGGCGCAGCAACAGCGGATGGCGGGCAATCACCTGTTCGAGTTCAGCATCGCTGTGCGCATTGAGCAGCTCTTGCAGCGCAGCAGGTGGAATCGCCGTCAACTGTTCAGGTGTCGGGCGTGGTTGCATGCGGGCCAGCAACTCACGGGCGTTGCGTAAGCCCTGCGCAATCTCGTGCTCACCCTGGGCAACCGCGACCTCGGCCAACTGGGTGAGCGTCGCCAGGGCCGACGGTTCGAGCAATTCCGGGTGCTGCGCCAGCACTCGTTCCAGTTCGGCATCAGTGTCGGCGGCCAGCAAGGCTTCGACCGCAGCGAGGAGTGGTGGCGGTTCTGCCACCGCCGGCGGTGGTGGTGGCGACGGTGACGGCGGCGTCGTAGAACGACGGGCATCGAGGCGTCGCAGCAGCAGGGCCAGGCCGCTCATATCCTGGGTAATATCAACATCGGTGAGGTACGGACGGCGCTGCTCCTGGTCAATCGAACCGACCAGCAGGGCGTGCAGATCCCGTGCCTGATCACGAATCTCGTGGTCGGTTGAGCCGGGGGCCGGTGTAAAGATCACTCGGCGGGCACGGGCATCGTGGTATAGCAGCGGTGCTCCGGCCGGTCCACGCGCACCGCAATGCGGACACTCCACCAGATTCAACTCTTCGCGTCGCAGTGCCGCCGCTGCTTCCGGCTCCTCATCGGCATCAACAATCAACCAGACTTCCGCATCAAAATCACCGCCACAGTGTGGGCATGTTAATTGGGCCTGCTCGCGGTACGAGATGGGCATAATCTTCTGCACCCTTGCCGATCAGCATGTATCCTTCTCGCTGTATTGTACCATCAGTCACGCAGTCGAATGGCGAGCAGACGCCTGCCGTTTTGCGGTGCAAACATGTGTGTTGGCTGAGGGGTCTTTTCGGAGGTATGGCATGTGTGTTGGTCAGGGTGGCGCAAAACCTACCTTAAAACTCAGGGACATTGTTGGTTTGATTATCGACAACCCTGGGATTGAAAGATTCACCGCAGGACACACTGCAAGTCGATGATAAGACCATCAGTGTCGTTGCCCGGATAGACGGTTTCCGTAGGGGAGGGTTCAGAACCCGCCTCTACGGGATGCCATAGTCGGCACTCATTTCTCACTCTTTCTAGTGATTGACAATGCGCGTATTCGGACAATAAAGTAGAGCTAAAAGTATTGAGAACAACAAACTGCCAGCATGATCCAGAGCTTACTCGACATCGTATAAGTGCCATCGTAACAAAACAAATAAAGTAAATTGATTATTACTTCCTAACACATTGTCTTCAAATTATCAGATTGTCGAGAATAATCAAATCACACACTCAAAAATGGGGTTTATGTGGATGGAAAGCTGGGGTTTTGGGCTTTTTTTGCTCTGATGGAAGTTTTTTTCATTACGCTGTCATTAACGATCCTGTCTGGGGTTGGGACAACGGTCGGAAGTGTGATAGAAGTGTGATAGTTGTACGGTTCTTTCTGGTAGCTGCTGGGTTATGTGGTCTGTTGGTAAAGAGCTACTGATACTATCTGCAACTAATAAGATTAGTTTTTATTACTTGACAATATTAGCCTTTTGTGTGTAAAAAATAGTACGTACATATCAGATTACTATAGTACCCTCATCTGAATCATGATTGGAATCTGATGAAACTATTGGATTATTTTTAATGTCTGCAATCTATTTCAAACATCCAGGAGTTTTACCAATGTTTGACCATATCTTGCTTGAACCAGAGCAAAAGGAGCTTCTTATTGTACTTGTGGAAGCAGCACGAAATGTTCGGCGTGAGGAGCGTCAAAAGTTTATATTTGTACAAACTCTTGCTAATTCCTTCATTCAACATCCCGGTTTCAGTAACAAAACGTATATCGCATATAAAGGTGACATAGAAACTCTTGGTAGAGAAGGATTAATTGCAATTACTTTTGGTAGGCATTCTATATTTTTCGATGTAACACCGCGAGGTTTTATGTATTATGAACATCTGAAGCAGCAGCTCGGCGAGTCAATACAGCGCGTTGAAGCTTCGATTCGTCATTTTCTTGAGGCTGAAACCTTTCGGCAAAAATATTCCCTGGCTTATCAAAAGTGGGATCAAGCAGAGCGAATGTTGTGGTCGCACGATGTAGAGCAACACTTTTCGACGATTGGACATCTTTGTCGAGAAGCAGTGCAAGAGTTTGCAGAAGTGTTGGTAAATAAATATCAACCACCCAGTGATTTTTCGGATAAGACGAAAACAATTAACCGCGTAAGAGCTGTCCTTGAACTCCAGAGCAGTAGAAAAAGGTCTGGTACTACCGTTAAGTCATTTTTAGACGCATTACTGAAGTATTGGCAGGAAACGATCAATCTTATACAGCGTCAAGAACATGCCGGGCAAAAAGAAGGAGAACCTATTGTGTGGGAAGATGCCCGCCGGGTGGTATTTATGACCGCAGTAG
This sequence comes from Chloroflexus sp., assembly GCF_034434295.1. Taxonomy (GTDB): domain Bacteria; phylum Chloroflexota; class Chloroflexia; order Chloroflexales; family Chloroflexaceae; genus Chloroflexus. The sequence goes on along the minus strand of NZ_DAOTZQ010000148.1, from coordinate 84,166 downwards.
TCATGTTTGAAATAGATCGTGCTCTTTAGCTCTGCCACAACCCCTCACAACTGCTCCAGGTACTCGCGCAACCAGACCAGACTGTCAGGGTTGACATAATGACACACGGCGGCACCGTCGTCATACGTCTCAAGCAGGCCGGCCTCGCGCAGGACGCGCAGGTGCTGGGAGATGGTCGATTGGGCGTGGGGGCCGTCTTCGGGCATATGGAGGACAATCTGGTTGACGATGCAGCCAGGGTGGCGCAGGACGTAGCGGAGGATTTGCACACGCACAGGATGGCTCAACGCCTTACAGAGCAAGGCCAGTCGCCTGTCATCTTGTTCGAGAGCGCGTTGGTGTGCCGTGACCATCATTGGCTTCCTTTCAGCGTGTGCTCTACTGTACGATAAAGAAGGGATACCTGTCAAGGGGGGAGATGAAAACTGTTGAGGTGATAGTTGTCCACTCCGGCTTTGCCATGCTGCCGCATCCAGCGTGATCTGCTGGTGTGCGGCAGCTATGTACCAGGGTAGTATGTCACGCCCCAGGCGCTAACCGGCAATTGCGTCAATCACGCGCTGAATCGCCAGGCCATCACTGAAGGTTGCCGCCGGGCTGATCGCGTCGCGTTCACCGGAAAGCGCGGCGCACAACGCATGCCCAAGATACACGGTACCCTGTGGAAATTCGCCGCTCAGTGTGGCCGGTATCTCAACCGTGTGCGGCGGCGTGATGTCGTGAAAGGTGTCACCAGTCCCGATGGCAAGCTGTCCACCACTAAAGCGCAAGGTACCCTCACTGCCGTACACTGTGACGGTCAGTGGTTCGTTGGTGCGGGCAACGACGGTTGCGGTCAGGGTGGCCACAGTACCGCGGGTGAAGCGGATGATGGCTGTCGTGTAATCGTCGCTGGTGACCTGGCGTAGGGTTCCGGTTGCGTCTGGACGCTGGCCGATCAAGGTGCGAACAGTGCCCTGCGCCGTTGCGACCTCGTCGGCCAGGATGTAACGCAGCAGGTCGATCTGGTGCGAGCCGATTGCGCCCAGCACACCACCACCGGCAGCCCGATCACTCCACCAGTCCCATACCCGCTGCGGATCGGCTCGTCCGGCAGCGAAGAAGCGGACTTCGGCGGCCCGCACGTCACCAATATCACCGGCGGCTACCCGTGCCCGCGCCGCCTGCACTGCCGGCAAGAAACGCAGCTCGTGGTCGATCAGAGCCAACCGGTCGCGGTAGCGCTGTGCTGCAGCCAGCATCGACTCCGCCTCGGCTGCGTTCAGCGCCGTTGGCTTCTCGCACAACACATGCTTGCCGGCGGCCAGCGCAGCTTCGGCCATCTCACGATGGAGGTACGGCGGCGTTACGATGCTCACCAACTGCACATCCTGCCGTTCAAGCACCTCGCGCCAGTTGGCGGTAGCGAATGGTGCGCCCAACTCCTGAGCCACCCGTGCCGTTTTGTCTGGATTACTGCCGGCCAGTGCCGTCACGGTCAGCCCTGCCGCCCGAAAGGCAGGAACCTGTACCCGTGCCCCCCAGCCAGTACCGATAATACCAATCATCACGTCCTCCTGATACTACACAAAACATCGCCCACACCGGTTCATCGCAATCGATGCCGGCGGGTAACGATGCTTTGTTTCAGCGTGTCAATACTTCGGTAGCGACGGATCCACGTCGTCGGCCCAACGTAAAATACCGCCGACCAGATTTTTCACTTTGCGAAAACCGGCTGTCTTCAGCAGTTCTACGGCCCGCCCGCTGCGCACACCGCTCCGGCAGTAGACCACCATCTCGCGTGCCGAATCGAGTTCGTTGATCCGTTCGGGCAACTGATCGAGCGGGATCAGCTTGTCGGTACCGGGAATAGAGGCAATCGCCACTTCGTAGGGATTGCGCACATCGAGCAGGAAGGGACGATCAGGCCGTTCCAGCCATTCCGCGAGTTCGCGCGGCGTGATCTCAAATTGGTTCGACAATGTCGGCTCCTCTGGTGCAATGCCACAAAATTGTTCATAATCGATCAGTTCGGTGATCGTCGGATGATCACCACAGACCGGGCACGACGGATTACGACGGAGCTTCAGCTCGCGGAAGCGCATGCTCAACGCATCGTAGAGCAGGAGACGCCCAATCAGTGGTTCGCCGATCCCGGTAAGCAATTTTATCACTTCTGTGGCCTGAATGGTGCCAATCACGCCAGGGAGCACACCCAGCACGCCACCCTCCGCGCAACTCGGTACCAGCCCTGGCGGTGGTGGTTCGGGGTAGAGACAGCGGTAGCACGGCCCGCCATCACGGGCCGAGAAGACCGTAGCCTGACCTTCAAAACGGAAGATGCTGCCGTAGACGTTGGGCTTACCCAGCAACACACAGGCGTCGTTGGTGAGATAACGGGTCGGGAAGTTGTCGGTGCCGTCCACAATCACATCGTATGGCCGCATCAGATCGAGAGCATTTTGCGAGGTGATCTGCGTTTCGTAGGTTGTGATCTCGATATAGGGATTGAGATCTTGCAACCGCCGCTTCGCCGACTCGGTCTTCGCCACGCCGACGGTGCTCGTGCCGTGAACGATCTGACGCTGGAGATTGGACGCATCCACCACATCAAAATCAACCAGGCCGATATGCCCGACCCCGGCTGCGGCCAGGTAGAGGGCCAGCGGCGATCCCAGACCACCTGTACCGATCAGCAACACACTGCCCTGCTTGAGCCGGCGCTGACCGGCCATCCCCACTTCGGGCATAATCAGGTGACGCGAATAGCGGGCGATCTCTTCATTCGAGAGGGTCACCTCACTCATGACTGTCCTCCTCCGGCGATTGCCGGAATAATGCTCACTGTATCGCCATCGCGCAGGGGGGTCGCCTCGCCATCGAGATAACGAATATCCTCATCGCCAACGTACAGATTGACAAAACTGCGCAAACGGCCCTGCTCATCGAGCAGATGGCGACCCAACGCCGGATACAGCTCGACCAGACCACGAATCAGGCCACCGACATCGCTGGCCTCCAGGCTAACGCTCGCATTACCGCCAGCATACTGGCGCAGAGCTGTTGGAATTGTCACCGTCACCGCCATTGCAAGACTCCTTTACAAGTGATAAAGAGACGTAATACCTTCTGATATTATTTGCCATTCCCGGTAGCGATGATATGTACCTCTTCCGCAATAAATCGTGTTCCTTCATTCACCAGCAACCAGGAATGTAAGGCCGTTGCCACACCGTTATGTACCGATTGGATCACAAATGAAAATCCCGACCCGCCGATAGCCTGAGCGCCTATACGATCTCGTTCCGATGGCACGGCCTCGGCATCGGGGTGAGAGTGATAACAGCCGATAATTTCATAACCGGCGGCACGTGTTTCGCGATCCACCCGTAAATAATCACGTGGATCGAGGTAAAACCGATCCCGGCGCGAATGCGGGTCATCGGTCGCAGCCAGTTGAACCTGGCCGCTCCAGCGATTTTCCAGGGTTACGACCTGTAGGACTGTCTTCTTTTCGCCATTAAGGGTCCCCACCAGCAAGCCCACACATTCATCGGGGTATGTTGCTTCAGCGTGGGCAGCGATTGCTGCTGCGGCCTGATCAGGAATAATGAGTGTCATACGCACCTAGAACCTAAATACCGGCACCTTCGGCAAAACCCGGTTCTTCCCAAAAGCGCTCACTGAGATAGCGATTCGCGCTATCGCAAAGAATGGTCACGACCACACCCTGACCGGCTTCACGAGCTACCCGTGCTGCGGCCACCACATTTGCGGCTGCCGAAATCCCCACCAGCAATCCCGCCCGGCGCGCCAGATGCCGGGCCATGGCAAAGGCATCTTCGCTCCGCACTTCAACAATCGCATCGGCCTGTTCGGGCTGGTAGATCGCGGGCACAATACGAGTGGAAGCCATATGCTTCACTCCCTCCAGTGCGTGGTACGGGCTATCGGGCTGAACGGCGATCAGACGAATGGCGGGGTTGTACTCACGCAATCGCCGACCGGTACCCATAAACGTACCACTGGTACCCAATGCTGCCACAAAATGGGTGACACGGCCATCAGTCTGTTGCCAGATTTCCGGGCCGGTTGTCTCGTAGTGCGCCTGGGGATTGGCCGGATTGCTGTATTGATCGGGGTAAAAGTAGCGATCAGGATGTTCTGCCACCAGTTGTCGGATCGTCGTGATCGCAGCATCCATTCCTTCAGCCGGATCGGTCAGGATCAGCTCGGCGCCAAGTGCACGGAGGATCCGCCGCCGTTCAAGGCTGGCGTTGGCCGGCATCGCCAGTGTCACCCCATAGCCAAGCGCTGCGCCAATCGTGGCGTAGGCGATCCCGGTGTTGCCGCTGGTGGCATCGGCGATACGAACCCCCGGTTGCAACAAACCGCGCCGCTCTCCGTCGCGAATCATCCATAGCGCGGGCCGATCCTTTACCGAGCCGCCGGGGTTGTACCACTCCGCTTTGCCGTACAGCTCAATGCCGGCCGGCAGCTCAAGCACATGATGGAGCGGCAACAACGGTGTTTGACCAACAAGATCGAGCAGAGTCGTCATATATACACTCGTCATATATCACCATGATACACCCTGGGATCGCGAGCCTCCGGCGTGCCCACCACCTCCCACGCAGCCCTGGGAGGCCCTGGGAGCGCACGTCTCCAGCGCACTCACCCCCTGCCATACCTGGGAGTGCGCACCTCCGGCGTGCTCACTACCTGCACTAGCTCGCGCCAGCGGTGGCCACCCTGGATCAGTGCTTCCTGTCCCCAGCGGGGGCGGGTGAGGGTGGGGACCTGTCGTAGCGTCCTGCTGGGCGTAGCACCACTGTCACATCCTTCCCGCATAACAACCTGAACAACGCCCAGTGTCAATCAGGATGTGCTATGACGCCTGACGCTCGACCAGTCGTGCTGCGGCCTGCAACGTTCTGAATATCAGGGTAGCACAGTGTGGTCGGGCCTGAAAGATCTCACTGCCCACAATCTGCACTGCTGCCGTTTCATCGAGCGCCAGCAGATCGGCTACCGTTGCTCCCTGCAACTGTTCGATCAAGATTGATGCCGTGCCAACACTGACACTACACCCCTGACCGGTAAATTGCAAATCGGTAAGCTGGCCGTTGGGCGCAACCCGCAGGTAGACTGTGAGCGTATCGCCACAATCGGGCACACCACCGCTGTAGGTCACCGCATCGGGCAGCTCGCCATAGTGACGAGGCTGGCGGTAATGATCGAGCAGACGTTCGATTGCGTCCTGGTGTGAAACTGGTTCAGACACCGATTGTCATCTCCCTGGTAGTAGCTATTTCACTCAGCCGTTACTCTTCATTGTACGCAGATTACGACGTGGTGTCGTATCAACAACTCTGGCGTGCGTGCTCCCATTGCGCGAATAGCCTGTATGTTGTGAAGGTATGCCGGTCATTCTCGTGGTTGCCCGCTACACCCTTCGTTTTACGACCCTTACACCTACCTGAGACATTGCAGGGGCGACACATGAGTCACCCCTCACCCGCTGAGACGATCTATATAGCTGTTTACACCACGCTCTACACATTCTTCTCGATGGGCAGACCGACACTGTTGCCCCACTCCGTCCAGCTCCCATCGTAATTGCGGACGTTGGGGAAGCCCAGCAAGTAGGTCAGCACAAACCAGGTATGGCTGCTCCGCTCGCCAATCCGGCAGTAGGCAATCACCTCTTTGTCAGGGGTAACACCCTGAGCGGCGTACAACTCGCGTATCTCTTCGACGCTCTTGAAGGTGCTATCCTCATTCACCGCCCTGGCCCAGGGAATGTTGACCGCAGTGGGAATATGACCGCCACGTAGCGTGCCCTCTTGCGGATAATCGGGCATATGGGTGCGTTCACCGGTGTACTCTTGCGGGCTGCGGACATCGACCAGAACGCCTTTGCGCTGACGGACAAACTCTAGCACCTGATCACGAAATGCCCGAATTTCAGCGTCATTGCGCGGTGGTGCGACATAATTCCCCTGTGGATACGAGGGGACTTCGCGCGTCAACGGACGGCCCTCAGCAATCCACTTCGCCCGCCCACCGTTCATAATGCGCACATCACGGTGGCCGAAGAGCTTAAAGACCCAAAAGGCATAGGTTGCCCACCAGTTGTGCTTGTCACCGTACAGAACGACTGTGGTATCGTTACTGATGCCCTTTGCCCGCATCAGCGCGGCAAACCGCTCAGAGTCAAGGTAATCACGAACAACTGGATCGTTCAAGTCTTGCACCCAGTCAATCTTTACCGCGCCAGGAATGTGACCGGTATCGTACAGCAACAGATCTTCATCGCTCTCGACAATACGAACATTGGGATCATTGAGATGATCGGCGACCCACTGAGTCTCGACCAGTGCTTCAGGATGGGCGTAACCGCTCATAGAAACCTCCGCCTTAGCAAATAGCAGTGCCTGTAGCGACCTACTGACACTACCATTGTAGCGTGTTTTATTTCATTAGTCAAGTTGTTAATCAGAAAACTCAACAAATATCCGATTGTTACGCACCTCACTGCGGTACGTTGCGACCGGAGCAAATGCGGGCAAAGTGCGTGGCTTGCCGGTTCGCAAATCAAATAGCGAACCGTGCATCGGACACTCGACACACAACTCTTCTGTATCAAGGTCACCTTCGCTTAACGAAGCTTCATCGTGTGAACAGAGATCGTCGAGCGCGTAGACGTCGTGCTCCGCCACCCGAAAGATGGCGATCCGGCGCCCGCCAACGGTAAATGCGCGACCACTACCCACCGGGACATCGTCGAGTGTGCAGACCTCAACCAGTTGCATGGCCTACTCCGTGTTGGTTCAAAACAGGTGAATGTTCCAGGTGTTTGACATAACCTAAGTTGCTTCCTTGCTCACCATAGAGACACAGAGGATACAAAGGATGGGTATAATCCGGGTTGCTACCGTGAGATGTGACGTAGCACATTCCATAGGAACTGACTGTTCCCCACATCGTACACGTAGGTACGCCATACGGTGTTGCGGGCAACGTCGTGCTGTTCATCCTGACCGTTAGCCTCTGTGGCCTGCTCATAGGATAGGTGACAACTTAAGTTGACATAATAGAATGTACACGAAACAATCTGAGCGCTCCCTATCATCGGGAGCGCTCTTCGCTACTCGTCTCACCCTGTCAATTAGCCGACCGACCCTTCCATTTCGAGCTGGATCAGACGGTTTAGCTCAACCGCGTACTCCATCGGCAATTCACGGGTGAATGGCTCCATGAAGCCGAGCACGATCATCGAGAGGGCATCCGACTCGGAGATCCCGCGGCTCATCAGGTAGAAGAGCTGCTCGGCACCGATCCGACCAACGGTTGCCTCGTGGGCCAGCGTGCAGCGATCCTCTTCAATCTCGATATACGGGATCGTATCCGAGGCCGAGCGCTCGTCCAGGATCAGTGCGTCACAGTTGACGTTGATCTTCGCACCGTAAGCGCCAGGTGCCACCTTTGCCAGCCCGCGGTAGGTTGTCTTACCACCATCCTTGCTCACCGACTTGTTGGTAATGCGTGAGGTGGTTTCCGGGGCCAGGTGTACCATCTTGGCGCCGGCGTCCTGATGCTGACCACGCCCGGCATACGCCACCGAGAGCACCTCGCCGCGTGCCTTACGTCCCATCAGATAGACCGATGGGTACTTCATCGTCAGCTTCGAGCCGATATTGCCGTCCACCCATTCCATACTGGCCTCTTCATAGGCCACTGCTCGCTTGGTGACCAGATTGAAGATGTTGTTGGCCCAGTTTTGGATCGTGGTGTAGCGGAACTTGCCACCTTTCTTCACAATCACCTCGACCACAGCCGAGTGGAGCGAGTTGGTGCTGTAGATCGGTGCCGTACAACCCTCGATGTAGTGCGCCTCGGCCCCCTCATCGATGATGATCAGCGTTCGCTCGAACTGCCCCATACGCTCGGCATTGATGCGGAAGTACGCCTGGAGCGGAATATCAACCTTCACACCCTTTGGGACGTAGACGAACGATCCCCCCGACCATACTGCGGTATTGAGCGCGGCATACTTGTTGTCTGCTGCCGGCACAATGGTCCCGAAGTACTCTTTGAAGAATTCGGGGTACTCTTTCAGGGCTGTGTCGGTATCGAGGAAAATCACGCCCTGCTTCGCCCACTCCTCACGCAGCGAGTGATAGACCACTTCCGACTCGTACTGCGCACCAACGCCGGCGAGAAACTTCCGCTCGGCTTCGGGAATACCCAGACGCTCGAAGGTATTCTTGATCTCCGGCGGCACGGCGTCCCAGTCGGTCTGTGGACGCTCGTTGGCGCGGACGAAGTAGTGAATATCGTCGTAGTTCAATTCGGCCAGTTCAGGATTAGCCCAGGTGCCTACCAGGGGCGTAGGCTTCTTATTGAATATCTCAAGTGCACGCAGACGGCGCTTGAGCATCCACTCCGGCTCACCCTTCATCCCGGAGAGTTCGCGCACGATGCGCTCGTTTAGCCCTTTCGGTGCTTTATAGACATAGCGCTCTTCCTGACGGAAGCCATAGCGCGAGTAATCGAATTGCAAATTGACTGCTTCAGCAACCACGGTGCTACTCCTTTTCCAGGTATCTGACTACATATCCTCATCCATCTGGCTCACTCCGTACAGGCCGGCCTTCAAGGCTTTCAGCGAAAGCAGGGCGCATTTGAGCCGGGTTGGGTTGTGAGCCAGCGGTATCCCGATTAAATCGAGTAGATCATCCTTACTAAACTGTTTGGCGGCGTCGACCGGCATCCCCTTGATCGCTTCGGTCAAGAGTGACGCACTGGCCTGGCTGATCGCACATCCACGCCCGCTGAAGCGCACATCGGTAATAACATCATCGGTAATCGCCAGTTCCAACCGGATTTGGTCTCCGCAGAGCGGATTACGCTCCTCGCGGATAACCGTCGGTGCCGGCAGATGACCGAAGTTGCGTGGATGACGGGCATGTTCGAGAATTTGCTCGCGATAAATGTCATCCATTGTTGTTTCCTGCCTCTATCAGGCAAAGAGCTGTCGTGCCCTGTGCAGCCCGGCAACCAGCCGATCAATCTCTTCGGGCAAGTTGTACAGGTAGAAGCTGGCCCGCGTGGTTGCCGGTACACCCAGCACTCGATGCAGAGGCTGGGTACAGTGATGGCCGGCGCGTACTGCAACCCCTTCCTGATCCAGGACCGCAGCCACATCGTGCGGATGGACTCCTTCAAGGCTGAAGCTGATAGCGCCACCGCGATCCGGTCCAGCCGGCGGCCCATAGATCGTTATACCGGGAACGGCGGCCAGCCGTTCAAGTGCATAAGCGGTCAGTTCCTGTTCGTGCTGATGGATGGTAGCCAGTCCCACCTCTTGCAGGTAGTCGGCTGCTTCGCCGAGAGCGATTGCCTCGCCGATTGCCGGTGTCCCTGCCTCAAACCGTGTCGGTATCGCGGCGAAGGTACTATGATCAAGCTCGACCAGGTCGATCATTGAGCCACCACCCAGAAATGGCGGCATCGCCTGCAATACTTCACGCCGGCCCCACAGGACGCCAATCCCGGTTGGGCCACACATCTTGTGGCCACTAAAGGCCAGAAAATCCACACCCAGAGCCTGTACATCAATCGGCATATGTGGAGCGCTTTGGGCAGCGTCGAGTAAGACCCGCGCTCCGACCGCTCGCGCCCGGTCTACAATCGGTGCCACCGGGTTGATTGTGCCCAGGACGTTCGATTGGTGGGTAAAGGCAACCAGCTTTACCCGTTCGTCAAGCAGACGGTCGAGATCATCAAGCACCAGTCGTCCTTGCCCATCGATGGGCAGATAGATCAACTCGGCACCGGTACGTTGCGCCAGCAACTGCCAGGGCACAATATTCGAGTGGTGCTCCATCATGGTCAGCAAAATGCGATCACCAGCGCGAATATTTGCCCCGCCCCAGGCATAAGCAACCAAGTTAATCGCTTCGGTGGTATTACGAACAAAAATGATCTCGCGTTGACTGGCAGCATTGATAAAGCGTGCCAGCTTTCCCCGTGCTCGCTCGTAGGCAAAGGTTGCCTCTTCGCTCAAGCGGTAGACACCGCGGTGAACGTTGGCATTGTAGCGCCGGTAATAATCTTCCAGCGTCTCAATCACCCGGCGTGGCTTTTGTGATGATGCCGCACTGTCGAGAAAGGCCAGTGGCTTGCCGTGAACATGCTGCTGCAAGATCGGAAACTCTCGGCGCAGTGCAAGCACATCGAACTGAGACAGGATAGCCATATGCTATGACCTCATCTGTCACCGCCAGGATTGCCGGCGACAGTCTATACGGCAAGGCGCTCTCCGCCGACGCACGACCTTTGTATCCGGGGGGTTGCCGCAGGCTAACCCAGCCTGCGGCAAGATCACCCTAGATTTTGGCTGCAATCTCCGCCGTCAGCTCAGCCCGCAGCTCTTCCAGCAGCACCGTTTCGAGTGCCGGCTCGAAGAAACCCATCACGATCATGCGTTGCGCTTCTGCCCGTGGAATACCGCGGGTTTGCATGTAGAAGAGCTGCTCTTCATCAATATCACCGCTGGTTGAGGCATGGCCACCCTTCAACACGTCATTCGTGCTAATCATCAAGCCCGGAATACTGTCGTTCCGCGCCTTGGGACTGAGGTGTAGCGCATGCTCTTCCAGCCGGGTACTGGTCGCCGCCGACTCGTGTTCGATCTTGATCATGCCGTCGAACACACTATACGCGGTATCGTTGACCACCGTCTTAAACTGCATAAAGCTCTCGCAATTGTGTCCGACGTGGCGCATCCAGGGTGTGATAACCAGATGCTGACTATCGGAGGCAAATGTTGCTCCAAGCCAGTTTAGCCGCGAGCCGTTGCCCACCAGCGTTGTTTCAGCTTCAATATGCTGTACCTGACCACCGAGCTGAATGGATGTCCACTCCAGGCTGGCATCGCGCTGCAAGATCGCCCGCTGTCCACCCAGATGGTATACACCGGCGCCCCAGTGCTGAATGCTGACAAAGCGCACACTGGCCCCATCACCGACAAAGATTTCGGTAATGGGGCCGGCAAACGAACCGGCGCGCAGATCAGGCGAGGTAAACTCTTCGATGAGGGTAACACTTGCCTGCGGCTCGACAATCACCAGCGTGCGCGGGAAGATCGCCACCCCGTCAGCGCCCAGCGTGTAGATTAGACGCAGCGGCACTTCGATTGCAACACCTTTGGGCACGTATAGCAACGCACCGTCTTGCCAGAGCGCAGCGCGCAGGGCGCTAAACTTATGCTTCAACGGCTCAACCGCCGTATCCATGTAACGCTGAATCAGCGCCTCGTGGCTGTGCAAGGCGGCAGCCAGCGTGGTGAAAATGACACCCTGGCTACTCAAGGCCGGGTCCCACTGGATCGCAGTTGCATGCGCACCATCAGCAGGGGCTATCGTCGTGGGATCGAGCTTACTCAGATCGGTTCGTCGCCACTCTGGCGGATTCATCTGCGCGAAAGCAGACCACGCCTCTCGCCGGCGCTCGGTTAACCAGGCTGGCTCGCTAGCCGCTTGCGAGCGGGCAACAACAAACTCAGCACTGATTTCGTTTAGGGTTGGGAGTGTCGTCGTCATCTACATTCCCCCTATGCTGCACCGGTCAGCTCTTCGCGGAGCCAATCGTAACCCTTCTCTTCCAGTTCTAGCGCCAGCTCAGGGCCACCCTCGCGGACGATACGGCCATCCATCATCACCGAGACCACGTCGGGCTTGATGTAGTTCAGCAGGCGCTGATAGTGGGTGATCACCAGGACCCCCATGTGTGGTCCTGCCAGTCGATTGACACCGTTGGCAACGATCCGCAATGCATCAATGTCAAGACCTGAGTCAGTCTCATCAAGCACAGCCATTGTTGGCTTCAGCAACATCATCTGCAAAATCTCAAGCCGCTTCTTTTCGCCACCGCTAAAGCCGTCATTGAGATAACGACGGGCGAAGCTCTCGTCCATATCGAGCAGATTCAAGCCCTCGCGCAACAGTTTGCGGAATTCGGCGGCGGGAATTACCGTCTCTTTGGGGTCTTTGCCCTCCTCGACACGGTGCGCATTGATAGCCGAACGCAGGAAATTCGCCACCGTCACGCCCGGCACCGCTACCGGATACTGGAACGCGAGGAAGACACCCAGGCGGCTGCGCTCATCCGGCTCGAGTTCGAGCAGATTGTGGCCTTTGTACCAGATTTCGCCCCCGGTCACCTCATAGGATGGATGGCCGGCAATGATGTATGACAGGGTGCTCTTACCACTGCCATTCGGTCCCATAATGGCGTGAACTGTGCCCTGGTGCACGGTCAGATTGACACCGCGCAGAATCTCTTTGTCGCCAATCCGGGCGTAGAGATCTTTGATGATCAGATCGTTGCTCATGGACTCCTCGATACAGGTTTACTACAACAGGCTTATACCTCAATCGTCGGATCAGCAGCCGGAGGTGTCATGGTCAGCGGAATATCTTGTGGGCGCAGGACGAAGCGGCAATTATGCGCTCCGGCTCGAATCGTATCTTCGAGCACCAGCTTCTCGCCCAGTACATACTCGATCATCCGCCGCTCCATTGAACAGACCTCAGGATAATCGGCTGCGACATCGTAGTACGGGCAGGCGAACAGGCGCAACACATCGCCTTCCGGATCAATCTCCGCCGGCACGCCACGCTGTTCAAGTAATGCCCGCAGCTCGTTCAGGCGTGCAGCTACATCGGAGCCTGCCATGCGGTCGGCATACTCACTCGCCAGGCGCTGGCTGACCCGATCAAGCAACTGCTCGACTTTCCCCTCCCCTTCCAGCTCGATCAGCTCGCGCAGCAAGGTGCTAATGAGCCGATCATACTGCTTGGGGAAGGATTTTTGAGCCTTTTCAGACAAGCTATACACCAATCGCGGACGACCCGGCCCACTTCGCTCACTGGTAACCTCGACCATGCCTTCGGCCTGCAAATGCACAAGATGATCGCGAACGGCTGTCGTACTGACACCGATCAAATCAGCAAGTTCTTTTACTGTAGCCCTGGCATGACGCTGCAAGTAGCGTAAGATGATGCCGGCTGGACTGTCGGACGGGTAACGTGTGGTATCCATAGTCACACTACTCCGAACTACTACTGTACAGTCTACCAGCATTTCAGTCTATTGTCAATAAAAAAACCAAAAACCTTTTTTATTTCAGAAGTGTAATTTTGTAATTGACATTACGTGAAATCAGTACTACACTGCATGCGTGCCCGACAGACCGGGGGCACGTCGGACGCAACGGGCGACCGGCGCCACGATCACCCGTTGCCTAACACAGGAGCAGATAGTATGCGCTGGGAGTACAAAGTGGTGTTTGTCGAGGCGTGGCAGCGTGTTTCCGTTGAAGGTCAGGAGAGTTATCCGGAGGCGGGCGAGCGCAATACCGGGTTTGCCCGGCGTTTCCTCAACGGTTTGGGCGCTGATGGCTGGGAAGTGTGTGGGGTACAGGCGGTGATGCCGGGACGCAGTTACGTCATTCTCAAACGCCCTCTGGCCGATGGTGCTGAACCCGATCTATCGGTCGCCCGTCGTCCCAATCCGAATGCGCCGTGAAAGTGAAGGTTGATGGGGGGTGTGACGGCAAGTGACACTGCCCGTGTGACGCTGTGATTTGGAGGGCAGGTTGTCAGCCTGCCCTCTTCGTTAATTTTGCAATCATTGGACAGCGATCACCATTTGGTTTGATCATCGTAGTGCAGATCGTGGCGCTGGTGTCCAGCCTGCCCATCAATTAACTTTCGTGCTCGTTCTGTGACAGTGGTATGAGTGATGGCCGATCCCCGTTGAGAAGTCTACCCATTGGAGCGAGGTAAACCCTATCACTAGACTGATGAACAACGCTGGCTCTATGAAGATTTGATACTATTTGTCACCGAAGTGAGGATCGCGACGTGGTGTGGCTCGTGGGCCACGTGTAGTGAAAATACCCCCTTCGGCAGCATTACTGCGCTCGTGGGTCAAACTGATACTTAGTGGCTGAGGGCCATCACTCTGTCCAACCGCGATCCGTTGCAGATCGCGCTGCCGCAGTTCTTCGGCACGCTCAATCAATTCTGGTGCTTCGGTGTAGTAGAACTCCAGCGCCTGTCCGTGCTGATCAATGCCGGTATAACGCAATTCTACCAGGCTACCGGTAGGAATACCCCCAGAGGCAAGGAGATCGGACAGGGGCGACTCGATGTCTTTCAAGATGCGTTGTCGCAGTGGACGAGCGCCAAAACGCGAATCAAACCCTTTATTGAGGAGGTACTCTTTTGCTTCGGGCGTGACACGCAATTGAATAGCATAGCGCAAATATTGCTGATTGCATTCGGCAATCATCCGATCGAATACCTGGCTAAGCGTGTCGGCAGAAAGCGGGCGAAATGCAATAATCTCATCGAGCCGGTTGATCCATTCTGGCTGAAAGACCTTTTGCAAGGCTTCAAATCCGATTTGATAGATTTCACGACCGGTCGCTTCAACATCTTTATGAGGTGTGCGAAATCCGATTGTGCGCCGATCAAGAAAATCAACCATCTCCTTCGCACCGACATTAGTGGTGAAAATGACAATGCTCTGCTGAAAACTTACCCGTCGGCCACCATTGAGCAGAAGAATTTCACCATCTTCCATCACTTGCAACAGAAGATTCCACAGTTCGGGCTGTCCCTTCTCGATCTCATCGAATAGTACGACACTGTTCTCTTGTTCGATGATGTCAGGATTGAGCAACGGTTTCTGGTCACGTCCTACATAGCTTGGCGGCGCACCAACCAGTGCACTCACCTCGTGGCCCTGGCTAAAGAGCGAGCAGTCAATCTTGAGAAATGCACTGCCGTCTGGGCGGAGCAGTTCGGCCAGCGCCCGGGCTGTGGCTGTTTTGCCAACGCCTGTCGGGCCAAGGAAGAGGAGTGTCGCTCGTGGACGACGGCTATTGCCTGCTGAAAAACCGAATCGTGAACGGTTTAAGACGCGAATCACGCTCTCGATGGCGCGTTCCTGGCAAAAATCTGTTCGCGTAGACATTTCTCTACCAGATCAAGAGGATTTTTATCACCGCGGATGGCCAGTTTCATGGTGCGCTCTTCTGTCATAACGCCTCCCCTGAGAGCTACCGGCTTTTGCTGATGCACCTGTGCCAGTGCCGGGTGAAGCGCTGCCTCGTGCCGCGCAATACTGGGAATTGGCTCTCACCCGCGCAGGGCCAATGTTCCTACTCTTAAACGATGATACGTGGCTTTATTGTACCACTATCCCCTGCGTTTGGTTGATAATGATGAAATTGTTATCAACGCAGCCACGCCAGCGCTGTGGTCACCACAATGATCGAGTAGAAGAGTAAGACGAGGGGAAAACCTCCCAGTAAGATGATCAGCCCAATGTACGGCAGTGAACCACACGAGTAGGCGATACTTACCACAATCATGAGCAGGCGTCCTCGCTTACGTCCGGTCGACCAGTCGATCAGACGGGCGAGAGCATTACCGGTCACTGGGCCGAGCAAGAAGGCGACAATGAAGCCAAAAAATCCAGCCCAGCCAATCACGACCCCGGCAACAAAAGTTACGATCACACCGTACACAAGGGCAACAATTCCGGCGATCAGTAACTGTATAGGACCTACCTGATAGTTCACCGGCATCCGCTCACGGGCACAGTCCGGGCAGATCTGACCAACCGGTGTAGCACGAGCACACTCTGGACAGATCGGACGACTACAACTGATACAGCGCAGCCCGGTTTCACGTTGCGGATGGCGATAGCAGAATAACGTCTCCGTTTCAGGTGGGGCTGGTGGTGGAGAGGGTTCCGTAACGTCCGCAGTCTCATTCTGCTCACGTACCTGTACCCCGGTGGGCGCGAGTAATTCACCTGCCGCCAGTTTTACCTCGACCTGTTCCAGCGTTGCTTGTGCTTCGGCCAGGTTGGGATCAATTGCCAGTGCCCGTAGAAGGTACTCGCGCTTATCGCGATATGGCCGCACGGCAGCAGCCATCCCCAGGAGCGCTTCTACGTAATTGGGATCAAGTTCAAGCGCTTCGCGAAACCGCAACCGCGCAGTTACGGTATCGCCAGCGATCAATGCTGCTCGTCCGGCAGCAGTCAATTCAGCAGCCGTCATTGTCGATTCAGTCATGATGCCTCCGCAAAACAAAAAAGTAGCACGGTGCATCGGCTGGCGCAGGTGCTTCATAAATCCGACGCAGGATCGGTTCCCACAGGAGATTAGGCGTAAAGGGTGGTGCCACCAGCCAGCGCCCCGTCAGTGCACGCGTGATCAGGCTCGGTGCACCGTAGTAGTGACTGAGATCAAACAACTTTAGGGCTGCATCACTCATATATGGTCGGCATACCTCTACAGTGAAGCCTGCACGGGCAAAGCGCTCTGTCCATTCAGCCCTGCTGAGCGTGTTGTAATGGTAAGAAATACGGTTGAACCAGCGTCCATAAATGCTACTGCCATCAAACCCCAACCGATTGAGCAGCCATGTACCGAGTAATTCCCGCGGGAAACGATCACCAACTACTGAGGCAACAAATGGTGCCCCTGGACGAACGACCCGTGCCACTTCGCGCAGGGTTTGGTCGAGAGGCTGTACGTGTTCAAGCACGCAATTTGAGATTGCCGCAGCAAACGATTGATCAGGGAACGGCAGAGCGGCACCATCGGCCACACACAAGGCTGAGTATACACCTCGCCGCGCCGCTTCGTGCGTATCGGCTTTGCGTGGGTCAATACCAAAGATTTGCTTGTTGGGCAGGGCAATCTGGACAAACGTTCCATCACCGGAGCCAATATCAATGATGGGTTCCGGCAAATCAGGCGCCAGTTCAGCAAACAGTCGTGCTTCTATCGAACGGATCATCGCCCGGTGTATAGGTAATGTGAGCAAATGTGGTCGTAAGTAGTCAGGCATATCAGCAACCTTCATCGAGCGTCTTCCAAGGGTATTGTACCGCGTTCACACCCGATCGGCGACTCCTAACTGACGGAAGAGGTTTTCGTATTCGATGACGGTACGCTCTGTACTAAAGAGTGCGGCGATTTCTTCGCGTGGTCGTACATATGCAGCGCGATTGCCAATAATCTCAAGAATAGCTTCGGCCAGAGCAGTTGCATCGCCAATTGGGACGACCTTCCCCATCCCGGTCATTAATGGTGGCTGGCGTACACCGGGTAGATTACTGGCAACCGTTGGTGTGCCGCAGAGCATCGCTTCGACCTGTACCAGACCAAAGGTTTCGGTTGAGTTGAGCGATGGCACCACCAGTACATCGAGATTGGGGAAAAACGCTGCCATCTCCCGCGGAGCGAGGGTGCCGAGAAATGTCCAGTGATCGCGAAATTGTGCAAATAGCGGTGCCAGCCGGCGAGCGTATGCCTCTTCGCCGAGTACATGTTCGTGTGGTCCGGCAAAAAGAACACGTGCCGTCGGATACACGGCCAGGATGCGTGGAAGTGCCGCCAACAGCACCTCAACCCCCTTCTCAGCGGCCAGGCGGGCAGCCATGCCGATCACCGGCCCCTGAAGATTCCAGCGCCGGCGAAATGCGTCAATCTCTGACTCCGGAACCCCGGCCACCTCAACTGGTGGCGGGATGATAGTCACTTTTGTGCGCCAACGCCGAAGATACGGTGAATGATCGGCGAAGTCCTGTGTATACGCTACGATGCGGGTTGCCAGTGCAGCCGCTGCCTGATTGGCAACGTCAACCACACGATTGGCTACCCGGTTCAACATGCCGGGGGGTAATTTCAGATCACTGTGGTAGGTCAATACAACCGGCTGTTTCAAGAGACGACCGCGTAACGCCAGTCCTGGTGCATCGAACTGTGGCAAATGAAGACTCATCGCGTCATGTTCGAGGGCAAGTCGGGTTGCCAGCCAGCCAAATGTTGGCATTAGTACACCTTTGCTAATCCGAGCCAGCACCGGAGCGCGAACCACTCGCACGCCATCGAGCCATTCAAGCTTGGGCAGACTCGGATCGTACTGCGAGGTGAGCACCGTCACCTGATGACCACGACGGGCCAGGCCACGAGCCAGTCGTTCAACATAGATGGTAAGACCACTGGTGTAGGGACGATAGTAGGTCAGGGCACAGAGTATTCGCATGTTTTATCGTGAAACAAAGAACGAGAGGCGATTGACCTCTCGTTACGGACGTCATCTGGAGGCGACGGCGGGAATCGAACCCGCGAATGGCGGTTTTGCAGACCGCTGCATTACCACTTTGCTACGTCGCCGTCGCCCGTATTCTAGCACAGGCCGGCTTTCCGTGCAACTCGGACGTCGGGCCGGCAAAGACTGTTCCGGCGTACCAGGATGATTTGGCGTGCAGAAATCTATGCTTCTGTACTTACTGCGCACCCTGCTGGATGGGTATCGGTCTCTATATCATTCCCCGGCTTCTCTAAATATATCTACGCCTCACCACGTAGCCGACGCAGTTCTGTCTCGGCCAAAGCCCCAGAGAGACTTGATAGAATTGAGTCTGCATCGTAGCCGATTGCCTCGCAGGTATCAACCATCGATACCAAACACATCCTCTTCTGCAAGGACCTGAACCAGACCGAAGTCCCGGCAGAGGTAACACTGCTATCCTCTCCCCCGCCAGGTTCTACACCTATCCTCGTTCAGCAATTGCACCAACTTTTGCCCCGACCACGCGTACCAGATCGGTTGGTGCTAACCCAAGAAGTATGCCCCGCTTTCCGGCATTAACATACACGACCGGATATCGCAGTGCAGACTCATCGAGGTACGATGTCCACCCTTTTGCGGTTAACGCCAACGCACCGATCCCGCCAATTTGCAAGCCGGTCAGACGCTCGACGTCAGCGCGCGGGAGTAGTTCAAGCGATTTGGTGCCAATCAGGGAGGCCAGACGCTTCAGTGACAGTTGTGCGTCAGCCGGAACCATTGCCAGAATCGGTCGCATGCCAGTATTACCAACAACGAGTGTCTTAAAAACCTGATCTGCTGGAACCCCGATCATTCGGGCAATTGTTTGCGCATCAGATGCATCGTTATATTCGTACTCCTGAACGGTGTACGCGATGTGATGACGTTCAAGAAGACGCATTGAGTTCAGTTTGGTAGTCATAGGTATCACTTTGGGTGTCAGTTTGACCAGAAGGCAGAGGGAGCGTAATCAAGAACGTTGTGCCGTTACCGGGCTTGCTGGTAACGGCAATCGTTCCATTCATTAGTAGACATAACCGATGAGCGATGGTCAGACCGATACCGACACCTCTGGATCGCTGCGTGAGTGGTTCATCGAAGCGGGTAAACGGTGCAAACAGCAGATCGAGTTGTTGTGCGGTCATACCGACACCGGTATCACTGATGCTACAGATCAATAATTCAGTTCCATCATCACTTCGCCGAATTGTGACGATGAAATTAATTTCTCCCTGCCAGGTGAATTTTACGGCATTATCCAGGAGGTGGAATAAAACCTGACGAACCTTTTTACGGTCGATATGAACAACCATCTCAGGGTCTGGTTGCACATCAACCACGAGGCGATTTTGTTGCTGTTCTACCAGGGGTTCAATCGTGGCACAAACCTCTTTGATCAGCAATCCGATTGGCCATGGTTCATAATTTAACAGAACATCACCAGCCTCTAGCCGCGCCAGTTCGATGATGTCGTTGATCAGGCTCAACAACTGCCTGGCCGCAGCCTGAATGCGCTCCAGCCGTTCACGTACCTCATCAACGGAGAGAGGCTCATCTAGTACTTCTTCATGTAACAACTCACTATAACCAATAATCGTGTTTAGCGGTGTCCGCAACTCGTGGCTGATGTTTGTTAGAAACGCACTTTCGGTACGAGTCGCGATGGCAGCTACAGTCCGGGCATCTGCTAATTCTTGCTCAAGTTCGCAGATGTACTGCTGCTGGATTGCGATCCGATGCTGGAAGTATTGCCACAACCCGATAATCAGAACGATGGCAAGGATTGTTAATGCTACAACCCACCCTCGATAATCCCATCCAACGCTATATGCGAGGAATAACCCAATTAGCGGCATTCCCGCAATGAGAAGCCGTTTGGCTACAGGTAGCCGCAACCACTGTGTCAGCAGTGTTCTGAAAACCTTCAAGGGTGTCCTCTACCCGGTGCCGATAGACGCCTACATATTATATGTAGTAGATTAGTGTATGCGCAACCGGATGAGTGATAAAAAAACTCTTAAAAAACAACCCTTGTGCTATACTATTCTGTCATCAGGCTGTTCAGAAAATCACGGATCAACTCGCTCTGCGCTGCAACATCGGTCAGGAACGCATCATGCCCGGCATCGGTGGTAATCAAATGTGGCGTGAATGAACGACCGGCTGCTTGCGCGGCGGCTGCCATCTGATACGTTTCTGCCGGCGGGTAGAGCCAATCGCTGCTATACGCCAGGGCCAGAAAACGGGCACGGGTCAAATCAAAAGCGGCTGCCAGCGAGCCATACCGCGCTGTCAGATCCCAGTTGTCCATTGCCCGCGTAATCACCAGGTACGAGTTGGCATCAAAGCGGTCGTTGAAGCGTGCTGCTTGATGTTCAAGGTAGTGTTCGATAGCAAACCGTGGCCCCAAATCGAGTGCATCACCATCAACCCGACGGCCAAACCGCTGTTCCAGTTTTTCTTCGCAGAGATAAGTAATGTGACCGAGCATACGAGCCACTGCCAGCCCATCGCGTGGTGCGTCGCTATCGTAATAATCCCCGCCCCGCCAGCGTGGATCGGCCATAATTGCCCGCCGACCGATATAGTTCCAGGCCACAGTCTGGGGGCTAGAGCGGGCACTGGTAGCCAGCAGGATGGCGCCACGCACCCGCTGCGGATACTCTACCGTCCAGGCCAGGGCCTGAAATCCACCCATTGAGCCACCCGCCACGGCGAGCAGGGTATCGATGCCCAGCGCATCGATCAGGCGCTGTTGCGCATGCACCATATCTTCGATAGTAATGAGGGGAAAGCGTGAACCGTAAGGTCGTCCATCAGACGGGTGTGGGCTTGATGGGCCAGTTGAGCCACGGCAGCCGCCGATCACGTTTGAGCAGATTACGAAGTAACGATTGGTGTCAAACGGCCGCCCCGGCCCGATCATCGCGTCCCACCAGCCTGGTTTGCGGTCGGTTGGACTGTGAAACCCGGCAGCGTGGGCATCGCCAGACAGAGCGTGCAGAATCAAGATAGCATTCGAGCGATCCGGTGCCAGTTCACCGTAGGTTTCATACGCCAGGGTGATTGGGCCTAATGTTGCACCACTCGTAAGGGTCAGGGGGGTTGTCCAATGCATCCGTTGAGTACGCACAATGCCAACCCCTTCTGGGGTTGGCGCCTGCACAATCGCTTCCATACGGTTGTTGCTCCTCGCCGGTATCAGAGAGCAGCGACGCCGTTGTCGTTGCTCCCTGATCCAACACTATGATGGAGTTCCTGCCAGGGCATGATCAAGATCGGCCAGAATATCATCAATCGTCTCCAGGCCAATCGAGAGCCGGACATAATCGTCGGTCACGCCGGTCAGCAATTGCTCTTCCGGCGTCAACTGGCTGTGGGTGGTGGTCGCCGGATGGATCGCAAGGCTCTTGGCATCACCGATATTGGCGAGGTGCGAGAATAGCCGTAACCGCTCAATGAAGGTACGTCCGGCGGCACGCCCACCCTTCAGGCCGAAGCCAACAATCCCGCTTTGCCCACGCGGCAGATACTTCTGAGCCAGTGCATAGCTCGGATGGCTGGGGAGACCGGGATAGTTGACCCACGCCACTTTGGGATGCTCACTCAGATAACGGGCCACTGCCAGCGCATTCTTGCTGTGTCGTTCCATCCGCAGCGGCAACGTCTCTAACCCTTGCAGGAAAAGGAAGCTGTTGAATGGGCTAAGCGCAGCGCCAATGTCGCGAAGCCCCTGCACTCGTGCCTTGATAATGTACGCCAGGTTGCCGAACGCCTGGGTATAGATCAGGCCGTGATAGCTCGGATCGGGATTGGTAAATTCGGGAAAACGACCACTGGCTGCCCAGTCAAACTTACCGCTGTCAATAATGATGCCCCCGATAGCCGTGCCATGACCACCAATGTACTTGGTTGCCGAGTGGATCACAATATCGGCGCCGTGCTGGATCGGTTGCCATAGGTACGGTGTGACTGTGGTGGCATCGACGATGACCGGCACACCCTGCGCATGCGCAATTGCGGCAATGCGCTCCAGGTCGAGCACATCAAGGCGTGGATTGCCGACTAATTCGAGAAAGAAGGCTTTGGTACGTCCATCAATCGCAGCGGCAAAGCCATCGTAATCACGGGCATCAACAAAGCGAGTTGTAATGCCTAACTTTGGTAATGTATGACGGAAAAGGTTGTAGGTGCCGCCATACAGGTCAGAGGATGCAACGATATTGTCGCCGCTCCCGGCCAGGTTGAGAATAGCCAGTGTTTCAGCGGCCTGCCCCGATGCCAGCGCCAGCGCACCTACTCCGCCCTCCAGTGCCGCCATCCGCTGTTCAAAGACATCGGTGGTCGGATTCATAATGCGAGTGTAGATATTACCAAACTCTTGCAGATTGAACAGGCGTGCTGCGTGGTCTGTGTCTTTGAATTGATAGGATGTCGTGGCGTAGATAGGAACAGCTCGCGACCCAGTGGTCGGATCGGGGGTTTGGCCGGCATGCAGGGCGAGAGTTTCAAAACCGGTGAAGCGCGGAGCATCAGACATAACAACCTCCTCAAAACAGATAAGCCAGATTGCAGGCAACAAAAACGCCCTCAACGTGCGATGAGGGCGTGAAATCGTTGCACTAAGCCGGTCTTCCACGTCGCTCATCTTCCAGAACACCTCTGCCGGACTTAGCACCGTTCGTATGCGGCGACGCATACGAGGGTTGCTGCGGTTTCAACGGGCCGGTCCCTCCACCGCTCTGGATGAGTGCGTGTATGTTGTTGAGGTACATTGATGGTGTCGCCTGCACCATACAGCGATATTCAATATAAACTATGCGACGTATATTTGTCAAGTATTTCGCGAAGATTGTTCTCGCTGCGTCAGCAGAAACTCATTGGACGATGCGCGTTTCACAGTTTTGTATACCGTATCACCATCAGGTATCGCTTTGCAAACAGACACCAGAATCGCCATTCTTTTGCCTTGACAAAGCATTTACTATTAGGTAGGATAGATATGGAACCCATATCTGAATCTACATATAGTCACCATTGTACGTGTACCGAATTATTGCTGCAAGCCTGATCGCCATTACTATGTCTGTTGTGAGGTGATCAGGGTGAAGCTATCTTCGACAGAGGTTGTCCGGCTTAGCGCATCTGAACCGGTCAACAAGGAGTGAGTGTGAAGATCGCCGGTAATTACACATTTGCCGCCAGTCGTGAGGAGGTGTGGGCCGCGCTGAATGATCCAGAGGTATTGGCTCGCACTATCCCCGGTTGTCAACGTCTCGAACAGGTCGGCGAGAATGAATATGAAAGCACGTTGAAAATTGGTCTACAAGCCGTTCGCGGTGTGTACAGTGGACGGGTCAAGATTGACAATCTGCATCCACCTGAGTCCTACGAAATTCATGTTGATGGAAAAGGGAGCAATGGCTTTTTGAAGGGTTCCGGCAGTATTCAGCTTCGCGAAGAAAACGGTCGCACAATTCTTGATTATGGTGGTGAAGCACATATAGGTGGCACGATTGCCAGTGTTGGACAGCGATTGCTCGATGGTGCTGCCAAGACGCTTATCTCGCAGAGCTTGAAGGCACTGGCAGCGCAGATCGAAGCTCGTCGCGCCGGTGGATCGGGTAGCGAAACTGTCGCAGAGCCTGCGGTAGCACCTGCTGCACCTGAGACACCTCCGGCGGCAACACCTGTCGAATCGGCGACGGAAACATCAACCGCTGCATCTACACCGACTTCAGCACCTACTGCATCGGCTTCAGCACCTGCCACCGAGGAAAGGGAATCATCGGTCTCAGCCCAACCGGAAACACCGTTGTTCCGCCGCACGATTCACGTGCCGGCAGGAGAAGGACTTAGCGAAGTTGATGTTGCTCTGGGTGTGATAGAAGATTTTCTGAAAGAGCGCCCATGGGTGCCCTGGGTGATTGTTGCCTTCTTACTCGGCTATCTACTCGGTCAACGACGTTGACCAGGAGACACCATCACGTTACGTTGCTTACCTGATCGGGCGGCACCATGCACGACGCTGTCCCGCCGTTTTCGCCCGTCATAACATTAGTCTGGTTGTTCGTTTCGCAGACAACGAGGAGGTTGGAGAGTGACAACGATTACGGTCACGGTTAATGGCGTTCGCCATACCAGCGAGGTAGAACCCCGCCTGCTGCTGGTTCATTACCTGCGCGAGCATCTGAATCTGACGGGTACCCACATCGGGTGCGATACCAGCCAGTGTGGTGCGTGTGTAGTTCACATTAACGGGGTCAGTGTGAAGTCGTGTACAACGTTGGCCGTTCAGTGTGATGGTGCTGAGATTACCACCATCGAAGGACTGGCTCAGGATGGTCAGTTGCACCCATTGCAAGAAGGTTTCTGGGAGAAGCACGGCTTGCAATGTGGTTTCTGCACGCCTGGCATGATTATGGCTGCTGCCGATCTGCTCAAACGTAACCCCAATCCCTCCGAAGAAGAGATTCGCCACGGTCTTGAAGGGAATCTCTGCCGCTGCACCGGCTACGAGAACATTGTCCGCGCTGTACGCTACGCTGCCGAGAAGATGGCAGCAATGCAGGCTGCTGATTAATCCGTCCGACAGAAGTTCACAAACCTAGTGAGGAGTCAAGGATGACCGCTACCGAAATGAAGGAGCGATTGGTTGGACGGGCGCTCAAGCGCCGTGAGGATCCGAAGCTGATTACCGGCCACGGCAATTACCTCGACGACATCAAGCTGCCGGGAATGCTCCATATCGCACTGGTGCGTAGCCCATACGCCCACGCGAAGATTGTTTCGATTGATGCCAGTCGCGCTCTGGCAATGCCGGGTGTTGTTGCCGTGTTTACCGGCAAGGATATGCTTGACATAAATCCGATGCCGGCAGCATGGCAGGCGGCAGGGGTAAAGAATTATCCGGTCCCGCCCCGCGCCCTGGCGGTCGATAAGGTAGCACTTGTCGGTGATCCGGTGGCGATGGTGGTTGCCGAAGATCGGTATATTGCGCGCGACGCTGCTGATGCAGTTGAGGTTGAGTACGAGCCGCTGCCGGCAGTTGTCGATGCGCGTAAGGCAGTCGAACCCGGTGCTCCCCAGATCCACGAGGCAGCTCCTAACAATATTGTGTTTGAATGGGAGTGTGGCAACAAGGCGGCAGCCGATGCGGCGATTGCCAGCGCTGAGGTCGTCGTCAAGGAAGAGATTATCAACCAGCGCCTGATTCCCACCCCGATGGAGACTCGCGGTGCGATTGCGCGCTACGATGCCACAACCGGCGAGTGGACGGTTTGGATGACGTCGCAGGCTCCCCATGTGCATCGCCTGCTCTTGACCGCATTCGTCTTCGGGGTGCCGGAAACCAAGCTGCGCTGTATTGCGCCGAACGTGGGTGGTGGCTTCGGCCAGAAGATCTTCTGCTACAACGATATGGCCTTCACTATGTGGGCTGCCCGTAAGCTGGGCCGTCCGGTGAAGTTTGTCGAAGATCGCTCTGAGAACTATAAGTATTCAACCCATGGTCGCGATCACATTACGGAAGCAGAGCTGGCCGGTACGCGCGACGGTAAGATTACCGGTTTGCGCGTGAAGACCTGGGCGAATATCGGGGCGTACTTCTCAACCGTTGCTGCCGGTATTCCAACAACACTCTACGGGCGCATTATTACCGGTGTCTACAAGATTCCTGCCGCGTATGTCCACGTGACCGGTGCGTATACCAATACGGCAATGGTGGACGCTTACCGTGGTGCCGGTCGCCCTGAAGCCAGCTATCTGATCGAGCGTATGGTTGACCGCTTCGCCGCCGAGATTGGGATGGATCCGGCGGAAGTGCGCCGCAAAAACTACATCCAGCCTGAAGACTTCCCCTACGATAACGGTCTCGGTCTGCTACCCTACGATAGTGGTAATTACGAACCGGCCTTGAATAAGGCGCTCGAAATTGTCGGTTATGCCGAGTTCCGCAAGCAGCAGGCAGAGTTGCGCAAGCAGGATCGGTATCTCGGTATTGGTATCTCGTCATATGTCGAGATTTGTGGGATTGCACCGAGTGCCTGGATGGGTGGTCAGGGCTGGGGTGCTGGCCTCTGGGAGAGTGCAAATGTCCGTGTCCATTTGACCGGCAAGGTCGTGGTTACAACCGGTTCTCTCCCTCACGGCCAGGGCCTTGAGACCACGTTCGCCCAGATCGTCGCCGATGAGTTAGGTGTGCCCTACGAAGATGTCGAAGTGCAGTGGGGCGATACGCAAGGAACTCCATTCGGCTACGGCACTTACGGCTCACGCTCGCTGGCAGTTGGTGGGGTGGCGATCAAGCGCAGCGTCGATAAGATAAAAGAGAAGGCGCGCAAGCTGGCCGCTCACTTGCTCGAAGCGAATGAAGCGGACATCGTCTTTGAGAATGGTCGGGCCTACGTCAAGGGTTCACCCGACAAGGCCAAGACCATTGGCGAACTCGCAGCAGCAGCAGCAGTCGCCTACAATTTGCCACCTGGCATGGAACCGTTCCTCGATGAGACCAGCTACTACGATCCGCCGAACTGCACCTTCCCGTTCGGTACCCACGTAAGTATTGTTGAGGTCGATCCAGAGACTGGTCATGTCAAACTCCTGCGTTATATCGCGGTCGATGACTGTGGCAATCAGATCAATCCGCTGATTGTCGAAGGGCAGATCCACGGCGGTATTGCCCAAGGGCTGGCCCAGGCGCTCTATGAGGGTGCGGTCTACAACGAGGACGGTCAGTTGCTGACCGGTACGTTGATGGACTATGCAGTACCGACCGCAGCGATGGTGCCTCATATCGAAACCGACCACACCGTAACCCCGTCGCCGGTCAATCCTCTCGGTGTCAAGGGTGCGGGTGAGGCCGGAACGATTGCATCGGCCCAGTGTGTGATGAACGCCATCATTGACGCACTGGCACCGTTTGGGGTGAAGCATCTCCAGATGCCGGCAACGCCAGAGCGCATCTGGAAGGCAATCCACGGGAAGTAGGTATATGCCGGCAGGTGCAGGGTTAGACCTGCGCCTGCTCATCATAAGGAGTAGCTATGATTCCAGCCCCATTTGATTACTATGCGCCAACCAGCCTGGCTGAGGCGTTAACCCTGTTGCAGCGCCACGGTGATGATGCGAAGATTTTAGCCGGTGGTCACTCGCTGCTGCCGGCAATGAAGTTGCGTCTGGCATCACCCGCTGTTTTGATCGATATCAATAAGGTTGCCGAGCTGCGTGGCATCAAAGTTGACGGCACCGTCGAGATCGGTGCCATGACTACCTGGAGTGCTATTGAACACGATGCAGCGCTGGCAAAAGCATGCCCGGTGATGGCTGAAGCAGTCAGTCTGATCGGTGATATTCAGGTGCGCAACCGGGGCACGATTGGCGGTTCGCTGGCCCATGCTGACCCGGCTGCGGACATGCCGGCGGTAGTACTGGCGCTCGATGCCCAGATTCACGTTGAAGGGCCGAATGGCCCTCGCGCAATTGCTGCTGCCGATTTCTTCACCGATATGCTGAGCACGGCGCTGGAACCGGGTGAGATTATCACCGCGATTACTTTCAACAGCCTCGGTGCCGGTGAAGGGGCTGCCTATGCGAAATTCCCCCATCCGGCCAGCCGCTACGCGATTGTCGGCGCAGCCGCCTACGTCAAGATGGAGAATGGTCAGGTAACTGCTTGCCGGGTGGCTATTACCGGAGCTGGCCCCAAAGCCGAGCGTCAGCCGGCCGTTGAGCAAGCCCTGATTGGTACCGATGGCAGTGCTGACGCCATTGCCGCCGCCGCCGCACACGCCGGCGAAGGAATGGACATGCTCGGTGACATTCACGCCAGTGAAGAGTACCGCCGGGCAATGTGCAAGGTGTATACAAAGCGGGCGCTGCTAAAGGCGGTTGAGCGGGCGCGGTAGTAGTAAGCGCATTTTCAAGGTAATGATGAGGTGGGGCAATTACATACATTGCCCCACTTTTCATAAGTTCAGTTGGGTATAAGGCAGGACACATTCTTACTTTAACCAACTCTCTCTGTCTTTTTTACCTCCTCTTCATAATTAGATAAGTTTCTCATAATGTCTATATGCTACAGTACGACCGTTTGTATTGGCTTAGTACTGGGAGGACATGTAATCGTTATGCTGCGGAATGCTCGATACCCATTGCTACTTTTGCTGATTGGCTTTGTGTTGGCGGCATGTGGCTCTGCACCCCAGTCTGCACCTGCCCCGACTGCTGCACCTGTTGCGGCAACAGACACCTGCCCAAGACCGCCTGAGATGGACACCCGTTTTTGTGATGAGGATGGTGATCTGGTGGCTGACCCGCCAAAAGATCGATCACAGTGGGTGAATCCAGATACGATTATTTTTGCCTACACACCGGTGGAAGACCCGGCTGTGTATCGGGTTGCCTGGGCCGATTTTCTTGCCCATTTGGAGCAAGTGACCGGTAAGAAGGTCGAGTTTTTTGCTGTCGACTCAAACGCAGCGCAGCTTGAGGCAATGCGTGCCGGACGCCTCCACGTTGCCGGATTTAATACCGGAAGTGTACCATTCGCTGTCAATTTTGCCGGTTTTGTCCCCTTCACAATGATGGCGAAAGCAGATGGTTCGTTCGGCTATGAGATGGAGATCATTGTACCGGCCAACAGCGATGTTCAGTCAATTGAGGACTTGAAGGGTCGTCAGATCGCCTTCACCGAACCAACCTCGAACTCAGGCTTCAAGGCACCCTCAGCGCTCCTATCGTCACAATTCAACATGGTTGAAGGTCGTGATTTTAACGCTGTCTTCTCCGGTGGTCATGACAATTCAATTCTTGGTGTAGCGAATGGTGATTACGAGGCGGCTGCTATCGCGAATTCGGTCATGAAACGGATGATCGAGCGTGGTGTGATCTCTGCTGATCAGGTGCGTTCCATTTACCGCTCGCAAACCTTCCCGACGACCGGCTATGGTTATGTGTACAACCTCGATCCCGAGCTGGCCGCTAAAGTACGCGAAGCGTTCGCAACGTTCAACTGGGAAGGGACATCGCTCCAACAAGAGTTTAGCAAGTCGGGAGAGGCACAGTTCATACCGATTACATACCAGGAGTACTGGGCAGTTATTCGACAGATCGATGCTGCCCTGGGTGTGAAGTACGTACCGTAGAGTAGATTTGTCTCGTGCGAGGCGGATGACTCGATCATCCGTCTCGCGTATTTTATATCAGGAAAGCATTCGTATGCTGAGGATAGAACAACTAGTAAAGAAGTACCCAACTGGTGATACGGCGTTGAAGGGGGTTGATCTGACCGTACCTGAAGGGCAGGTGCTGGCATTAATCGGACCTTCAGGTGCCGGCAAAAGTACGTTGATCCGTTGCGTGAATCGTCTGGTTGAACCGACTTCGGGTCGTATCTGGCTGAAAGACACTGAGATTACAGCCCTCAATCATGCGCAATTGCGACGTGTCCGGCGGCGGATTGGAATGATCTTTCAAGAGTACGCCCTGGTTGAGCGGTTATCGGTGATGGAGAATGTCCTCTCTGGAAGGCTGGGGTACGTGAACTTCTGGCAGAGCTGGTTTCGTCGTTTTCCGCAATCCGATATCGATCAGGCCTTTATGCTGCTTGATCGCGTTGGTTTGGGCGAGTTTGTAGATAAACGAGCCGATGCTCTTTCTGGCGGTCAGCGTCAACGGGTTGGGATTGCTCGTGCGTTAATCCAGAATCCAGATTTGCTTTTGGTTGATGAGCCAACCGCGAGTCTTGATCCAAAGACATCACGGCAGATTATGCGTTTAATCACCGATTTGGCCCGTGAACGAGGACTGGCTGTTATTATTAATATTCACGATGTTCCCCTGGCCCAGATGTTTGTGCAGCGTATTGTTGGTCTGCGTGCAGGCGAGATTGTGTACGACGGTTCGCCAGACAATCTGTCATATCAGCAACTGACTGAGATTTACGGCGAAGAAGATTGGGGTCAGAAACGAGAAGTCGCTCTGCAGGATAGCGAAGCCTCTGTGATCGAGAATGAGCGAACAGTATAAGGGTAAACCCTCAGGATTGACGGTATGGCGACAACAATCTCCTCCTCAACCAGCCGACGCTGGCGTAAACCACCGTGGATTAAAAACCCCTGGCTACGATGGGGACTTCTGATCGGCAGCCTGACGTATCTGATACTTGCGATCAGCTCGATAGCTATTGATGGTAATCGGCTGGCTCGTGGTTTACAGCGTGGTGCCCAGATAGTCAGTGCCTTCCTCCAACCGGATTTTGTATCGCGTTGGAGTGATATTCAAGCCGGTGTCCTGGAAAGCCTGACGATGACAGTAGTTGCCACCGTGGCGGGAGTACTCCTGTCGATACCAATCGGCTTGGGAGCAGCCCGCAATATTGCTCCAGCACCGGTATATCTGGTATGTCGTGGTCTCATCATTCTTTCGCGCACATTTCAAGAAGTGGTCATTGCCATCGTCTTTGTCGTCATGTTCGGCTTTGGCCCACTGGCAGGTCTCTGTACACTGATCTTTGCTACTGTTGGCTTTCTGTCCAAGTTATTGGCTGAAGATATTGAGGAGGCCGATCCTGCCCCACTAGAGGCAATCAGGGCTACCGGTGCTTCTTGGTGGAAGCTCATCACTTACGCCGTAATACCGCAAGTAGCGCCCCGCCTGGTAGGTTTGAGCGTGTATCGCTTCGACATCAACCTGCGCGAGTCGGCGATCATTGGTATTGTTGGGGCTGGTGGGATCGGCTCGACCTTGCAAACAGCTTTCAGTCGTTACGATTATGACGTAGCCAGTGCAATCTTAATTGTGATTATTGCGCTGGTGATGATAACTGAACTCATCTCTGGTGACATTCGGAAGAGGTTGCAGTAATGCCGGTACGTATCAGTGGTCAAACAAAGCTCTGGCAGCGCTACGACATCCAGACTCGTTTACGAATCTGGGCTGGCTGGTTGGGTGGTACCATCGTGACCCTCATCTGCTGGAATGTTATTTCAGGTGCAACCCGTTGGGAGTTTGTTGCCGATGCGTTGCAGCAGCTTGGCATCTTTTTACAACGTATGTTTCCACCTGACTGGAGCTATGCCGGCCAGTTGTGGCAACCGCTCTGGGATACCGTGAATATTGCGACACTCGGCACACTGCTGGCTATCGTGCTGGCATTTCCGCTCAGTTTTCTTGCAGCGCGCAATACGACACCCCACCCGCTGATCCGCTACCTGGCTTTACTGATAATTGTGGTATCGAGATCGGTGAATTCGCTGATCTGGGCATTGATTATTGTGGCGATTACCGGTCCTGGCACGCTAGCCGGGATTATCGCCATTGGCCTGCGTTCCATTGGTTTCATCGGCAAACTGGCGTATGAGTCAATTGAAGAGACAAGCCGTGAGCCGGTTGAAGCAATTACTGCTACCGGAGCCAGTCCGTTGCAAGTGTTAAGCTATAGCATCCTGCCCCAGGTTATGCCAAGCTTTGCAGGAATCAGCGTTTTTCGCTGGGACATCAATATTCGTGAGGCGACAGTCCTCGGTCTGGTTGGTGCAGGAGGAATTGGACTCAATCTCAATTCGGCAGTGAATTTACTGCGCTGGGATCAGGCTGCAATGATCTTTGTCGCCATTTTTGGGTTGGTGCTTATCAGTGAATGGATTTCGGCAAAAGTGCGGAAAGCGATCATTTAGACTCTGTGCGAATTGTTGCCATAGCGACAAGAGAGACGGGGAGCGAGAAGTTATTTCTTTCGATGATCAGGCACGATCAGCCGGGTCAACGGCATGACCAGCTCCTGATCGTGAGTACGACTGGTGCGGAGCCGCGCTGCCGCACGCCAAACGTTGCGACACGCGCTTGACGAGCGGGCAAGTCAACTAGAACCTGTTTCAAAAACATCTCCTGTGAAGGTGTCTCATTCATTGCCGATCGACTCCATGATCGTGACGAGCACGCCTGGCATCTGCGTGACTGGCCGGTTCAACGATGTGACACGTGCCGGATCGTGTGTACGGCTGGCGCGGCAGCCATGCTGCCGCACGCCAAACGACGCCACACGCGAATGATGAGCAAGCCAGGTACCCAATCCAGCGCGTGATGGCACCGGAGATGGTTATTAGAGCGCGACAGTACAACTTTTTATGAAATAAGTTCTAATCCAACGAGTGATAGCTCCAGATGGTCGTCAAACCGCACCTTTCCGAATGTTGGAGATAGGTTTTTACATCACGAAAGAAACACTCCCCACGCACTGGTCGCCTGCGTGGGGAGTATAAGGTCACGATACTACCGGCTATACCCGCTTGAGGTAGACGATAACCTTAAAGCCCGACTGTACCCCTTCCATTGTGAGCGCATACAGTCCTTTCGGTAACAATTGCGGCCCAAGGATCAGCAGGCCATAGAAGCCATCGGCATCGGCTGTGTTATCGCCTACCACCTCAAGGCCAACTACCTGACCGATTTCTACCTGCGTGATATACGTGCCTACCCGTTCACCGGGGGTAAAGCCAAAACCACCGGCAGCCGTCTCGGTAACGTCATCCGTAATGCAGGCAATAGTGATCTTGCCATTGATCGGCGCCGGAATGTCGGCACAGGGATCGGCTGGAGCTGGTGGCGGCGCTGGTTGGGGAGGTTGCGGGGCAAATGCCTCGCGGCCCAACAAACCAAGCAGGACAACGTCAGGCCCAAGATTGGTGTGTAATTCAAACCGTGCCCGCTCGAACCACTGAGTCAAAACCGTATCGCCGGAAGAGTTGGTCTCCAGACGTGGCTCGGTGAGTGGTAATCCGAACAGGGCCAGGCTCTCAGCTTCGCTAAAGCCACGCCGTCCGTCGAAGTCCAGGCCATGCGATTGCCAGTAGCGCAGGAATGCATCGCAGACCAGGTGTTGTGTCTGTGCAAAGTAGCGACAACCTGCCTGTGAGGTGGTAGAAGCTTTGGGTTCATTTTGCCAGGGTGTGCCCCGCCGCTGCAAGAGATCGTCACCCAGCCGACCGAGCAAAACATCGTAGGGACGTGCGTTCTCTGGATGCAGCTCAAAGCGATTGCGCTCGAAGATTTGCACCAGCCGCACCTTACCTTCAACCTCTTGCTGGAAGGCCGGTGTTATCGGAAAACCAAACACTGGCAACCCACCGTTCTGCTGCCAGTATTCGGCAAATCGTCCCTCAACACAATCGGGAACTTCATTGAAGCAGATGCGGCTCTGCGCCTGGGCTGGCACAGCCGGCATCAGCGCGGTCAATAATGTTGCTACAACTGCTGTGAACAGCAGGCGCAGCCGGTGCGATCTCATAAAAACCTCCATGCAGTTTCAAGAGTATATAGGGGTGTGACCGGCTCTTGCATTATACGTGAGACAGGTTGCAAAATCAAACATGTGTTCGATAGCATGCCCTTCCTGTATCGAAAGCCGCTTGAGCAAAGCAGAATGCCTTACGGAGACCCGGCATAATGGGTTCATAATCCCGGTAATGTTAGAACTTATTTCATAAACGCTGTGCTGTCGTGCTCCCAGACGGTCGCCCAGGCGTAGGAACGCTTGCCAATCGCTAACAACAGCATATCCTGCTCCCAGGCTGCCAGTACGGTAGTGAGGATGGGTGACGAACCTTGCCGGTGTCATCACGCGCTGGATTGAGTATCTTACCCACTTTTCATGCATGTGGCGCAGCGTTTGGCGTGCGGCAGCATGGCTGCCGCACCCACCAGCCGTACTTTGTGCCCGGCACGTGGCACGCAGTTGAACTGGCTGGTGACGGAGATGCCGTTTGTGCTCGTCACAATCGTAGAGTCTGTCAGTCATTGATGAGATAACTGCTCAATGTTTTTGAAACAGGTTCTCGTCTCAGACAGGTGGTGGACAGCCATTGCGCAACTATCTCTTAACCAACAATTGTCATGTATTTCGTTCCTCAAGCCATCTCTTTTGTTATAGTAATTACAGGAAAAATTTCACAACTAACCGGCAAGGAGGCCAGTTATGCTACCCAAAACCCCAGTTAACGAGCGCGGCGAAGTACAGTTTCCCGATCCACCGTTCGTGCAAGCGCTCTTCAGCAGTACGAAGTTCGCGTGGTTGTTCCTGATTATTCGGCTCTTCTTAGGCTATTCATGGTTAACATCCGGTTGGGGTAAGTTGAACAACCCGGCCTGGATGGAGAGTGGTGAGGCTATTCTGGGTTTCTGGAAGAATGCAGTCGTTATTCCTGAAACCGGTCGCCCGCCAATCGCTTATGACTGGTATCGCTCGTTCATTCAGTTTCTGATCGATACCGAATCGCACACCTGGTTTGCGAAGCTGATCGTCTACGGCGAGATTCTGGTCGGTATCGGTCTGATTGTTGGTGGTCTGGTCGGCTTCTCGGCTTTCTTCGGCGCACTGATGAACTTCAACTTTATGCTGGCAGGTACGGCCAGTACCAACCCGGTGATGTTCACCCTTGCCATTATTCTGATGCTGGGTTGGAAGGTTGCCGGTTACTACGGTCTTGACTATTACCTGCTCCCACTGTTGGGTACGCCGTGGGGACGCAACAAACCGCTACAGACCAGTCCGGCGTCGGCGTAAGTCCACAGCGCTCGTCGTAGGCGAAAGAGCAACAGGAGCACCGGCGTCAACCGGTGCTCCTGGTTTATGGTGTAGCGAACATTTGTTTTTAATCCGAGGTCAATGCTCTCACCAATGGCGACGTGCGTTGAGATGGCGATCACGCCGCCTATAGCGCCCGACTCTGCATCCGCGCCAGTTCCTCATCCACGACCTTTTCATCAAGCTTCTTGAAGAGCGGCTGCGGTTGTCGGAGCGCCTGCCCCACCGGTAACGCTGATGGTTGCCAGCGCCCGACCCATTCTGTATAATTGCCGGTCAGTACGCGATGAACGCGACCATCGGCTTCGGTGACATCGCGGAAGAAGAGCGGGCCGGCGATGTAACCGTCATACCCCAAATACTCGTGCAGGCGCTGGCTGGAGAAGGGCAGGAACGGTGTGAAGATGATCTTGAGCGTATCAACGCAGCGCAGCGCGACGTACCAGATGGTTGCGGCGCGTTCGCGATCACTCTTGATCACCTTCCACGGCTCCTGTTCACTCAGATAGATATTCACCTGCGCGGCCAGCCGCATCGCCTCACTCAGCGCAGCCTTGAAGCGGGCAGTAGCTAGCAGATCGCCCACCGTCGTCAGACCGCCGTTCACCTCTTGTAACAACTGCTCGTCGGTTGCGGTCAGGGGGCCGGGTTGGGGGACGCTCCCAAAATTTTTGTAGACATTGGTCAGCGTTCGATTGACCAGATTGCCCCACGTTGCCACTAATTCGTCATTGTTCCGGCGCACAAACTCGGCCCAGGTGAAATCGGTATCCTGGTTCTCCGGCCCGGCGATGGTCAGAAAGTAGCGCAGCGCATCGGCGTCGTACCGGCTGAGAAAATCGTTGACGTAGATGACAATCCCACGCGAGCTTGAGAACTTCTTCCCCTCCATCGTAAGAAATTCACTCGATACAACGTTGTACGGCAATTGAAGGGGAACGTCCTGGTAGGTTCCACTCGGATCGGCACCAAAATCGCCACCGGCCCCATAACCGAGCAGCATCGCGGGCCAGATCACGGTGTGGAAAACGATGTTATCTTTGCCCATGAAATAGAAATGGCGGGCAGTCGGGTTTTGCCACCAGGTGCGCCAGGCATCGGGTTGACCACTATTGCGTGCCCATTCGATGCTCGCCGACAGGTAGCCGATCACTGCGTCGAACCAGACATAAATCTTTTTATCGTCACGATGGGCATATTCCGGCAGGGGGATGGGCACACCCCACTCCAGATCGCGCGTGATGGCCCGTGGCTTCAGTTCTTTCAAGAAGTTGAGCGAGAAGTTGCGCACGTTCGGGCGCCAGTGGGTTTGCCGATCAATCCATGCGTGCAACTGTTCGGCGAACGCCGGCAGATCGAGAAAGAAGTGTTCGGTAGGTTTGAACACCGGCGGTTGCCCATCCACCTTCGAGCGCGGATTGATGAGGTCGGTTGGATCGAGCTGGCTGCCACAGTTATCACACTGATCGCCGCGAGCTTCGTCGTAGCCACAGATGGGACAGGTGCCTTCGATGTAGCGGTCGGGAAGAGTACGGCCAGTCGTAGCCGAGAACGCACCCAGTGTCTCCTGGCGAATAATATAGCCCCGCTCGTAGAGCGTGCGGAAGATGTCCTGGGTTACCGCATAGTGGTTTGCGGTCGTCGTGCGGGTAAAAATATCGTAGCTCAAACCAAGATTGTAGAGATCGTCACCGATGATTTTGTTGTAGCGATCAGCAATCGCCTGGGGCGTGGTTCCTTCTTTGTCGGCAACCAGCGTAATCGGTGTCCCGTGCTCATCAGTGCCCGAAATCATCAACACGTGGTTTCCCCGCAAACGGTGGTAACGGGCAAAAATGTCAGCCGGGACACCAAAACCGGCAACGTGACCGATGTGACGCGGCCCATTGGCATATGGCCAGGCAACGGCAACCAGAATATGTTCAGGCATTGTATCACCTCAAGCGTCAAATCAATAACAACTGACGAACGTGCTTCCAATGGATCTTGCGGCAGAACACGGTATCTGTAATAAATAGAGGGGAGAGGCGGTCAAACCGCCATGTAACCGCGTGCAGTCAGGCGTACACCGCTCCAGCGGGCGGGAAAAAAACCATTTTGCGTCACCGGGTCGTGCGATTGGTATACCATGGTAGCTCCACGTGCAATGATTGCTGGTAATCTAGTATAACAGATTGTAGCGCGTCTGTTGTGCGTTAGGCGTCCGTAAGTGTTCAAAACGTGGGTGAAGAGCGAATCAACGCCGCTTTGTGACACCGGGCTGGGCTGCGGGGTAAGCATACACAACCGGCACAACGGAGCTGATGGAGATGAGTAACCCTACGTACCAGGTATGCTGGTGTTAGTCGTGTTTACGGAGTCCACAGCCTGGAAGGAGAGATTAGAACCTATTTCAAAAATATCTCCTGGAAGTCATCTCGGGCATTCCTGACCGACGCTATGATTGTGACGAGTATCCACCGCATCCTCGTGACCAGCAGGGTCAACGGCGTACAACGTGCTGGATCGTGAGCACGGCTGGTGCGGCAGCATGGCTGCCGCACGCCAAACGTTGCGACACGCGCATGACGAGCGGGCAAGGCAACCCATCCGGCGCGTGATGGCACCGACGATGGTCGGCAGGACTTCTCGCTGTTATACCGTTAGCCTGGGAGCGGAATATGCTGTCTTTGCGATGGGCAAGTGTTCGTGAACCTGTGATGATCAGGTGGCACACCAGCACAGCTTTTGTGAAATAAGCTCCAGAAAGCCGGGGAAGGCAGGGCGAGCGATTTACCACCTTCTCCTCTCTGCTGGCTCAGCCGCGAGGCAAGGTGAGTGAGAATCGGCAATCACACACGCTTCATCGCGATCCAGCCCAACATCGGCAAGTGCTGTCGGATCGTTGCGCGGTTCGAGATGGGTGAAAACTGTACTGTTTGGCACCGCAGCCCGCACTGCCGCTTCGACCTGCTCGGCCATTGCGTGAGCTTGCTGGATGCTCCAGGTATCGGGTACAAGAAGGTGAAACGAGATAAAACGTCTTGCGCCTGATTGACGGGTACGCAGAGCATGGTAATCGCAGCCGTAATTGTTGAGATCGGCGAGCGCATCGTGGATTGCCGCCAGCTCGCTCGCCGGCAGGGCGGTATCCATCAGTCCCAGGACAGCACGCCGTACCAACCCAAAGCCGGTGAGGGTGATGTTCACCGCTACCGCCAGTGCAATCAGCGGATCGAGGATATACCAGCCGGTGAGGGCTACCAGACCGATACCGGCTACCACTGCCAGCGATGTCCAGACATCGGTCAGGAGATGTTGACCATCAGCTTCGAGGGTGAGCGAGTCGTGACGCCGTCCGGCCCGCAAAAGAACGATGGCTACGCCGCCGTTGATCAGGGTAGCAATGCCGGCGACCAGCAAACCGGCGACAGTATGTTCCAGCGGTTGTGGCGACAACAGGCGCTGGATGGCCGTCCAGCCAATCCCCATCGCGGCGATGATGATGAAGATACCTTCCAACGCGCCGGCAAAGTACTCGGCTTTGCCGTGCCCGTAGGTGTGCTCCTCATCGGCGGGCCGAGCGGCAATAGTTAACATCATTAATGCAATAACAGCCGCAGCCAGGTTCACCAGCGATTCGAGCGCATCGGCCAGAATACCGATTGAGCCGGTCAACCAGAATGCGCCTGATTTGAGACTGATAGTCGCGATGGCAGCGCCGATTGCGAGCCAGGCATAGCGGGTTAGCGTTTGTCGTTGACTCACCGTTGTACTCCGCACTAGTTCACATTTCACCAACCAGAATAGCCGGATTATGGCGGTTTTGGCAAGATCGCAGCCGAATCTTCGGGAAGCGCAATCGGTAATTTTGTGAAGGCGAAACTTTCCGATGCGGGACGACATGCACCGCTGTGACCTCTGCGTCTCTGTGGTGAACCTCACCAGCACACGGGAGGTGGGGCGACTACTAGAGGTAATCTCATTCATTACTGAACTGACCAGCTCCAGGCATGATCGTGGTGAGCGCATATAGCACCATGTGACCAGCAGGGTCAACGGCGTTCCACACACCGGATTGTGAGCACGGCTGCTGCGGCAGCCATGCTGTCGCACGCCAAACTCCGCGACACGCGCATGACGAGCGGGCTAAGTTCTCAACACCTCTGTGGCCTCGGTGTCTCTGTGGTGAAACATCCTCTCGCGCTATCACACTCTCGTGTATACTACGAGTAGTCTGGACAACAAAAGTGCAATACCTGGCATAAGTGAGTAACGCTATGAAAATCTACACACGCACTGGCGATGCCGGTGAAACAGGTTTGTTTGGCGGTCAGCGGGTTCGGAAAGACGATCTGCGCGTACAGGCGTATGGCACAGTTGACGAGTGCAACGCAGCGCTTGGCGTGGCCCGCGCAGCCGGCCCTGATCCGGCACTCGATGCGGTCCTGGCCGTTGTGCAGAATCAGCTTTTTGTGGTTGGAGCAGATCTGGCGTCACCCGGTGAGTCGCCGTACATTCCGCGCGTCTCTGCTGAGCTTACGTCGTTTCTGGAAGAGCAGATCGACGCCATGGAAGCCGAATTATCGCCGCTGAGGCAGTTCATCTTGCCCGGCGGACATCCGGTGGCTGCGCATCTCCATCTGGCCCGCACGATCTGCCGGCGGGCCGAACGGGTGGTGGTGACGCTGGCCGCTGAGGAAGAGGTGCGGCCTGAGATTTTAACCTATCTCAATCGTCTGTCAGACTTTCTGTTCGTGGCGGCACGGATCGCGAACGCCAGGACAGGGGCGAGTGATGTGCCCTGGCAGAAGTCATGATGGGGCAAGAGAGTATCTCAGCTCGCAAATCGCTGGCGTGGGTGGTGGTATGGGCGGGTTGAGAACCCGCCCATACGGTCATTCGGGTACGCCGGGTGAGTAAACCAGCAGCGTGTACCGAACCGCAGACAATTCACTCTGCCCATTGTAGACATAACAAATGGACGGCGCAAACCGTCCATTTTCCTCTCTCCTACCTTCTCACTTCTATTTTCTATCTTCTCTCTTCTACCTTCTCCCGTCACCCGCCCAATAGCCGACTAAAAAACATCGGATCGAACAGATAAATCGCTCCTCCCGCAATGGCAAGTGCCAGCACAATCGCCAGCATAACGATCAACCAGCGTGGTGGTGTGCGACGCAGGACGCGGGTATTGACATTGCCAACGATAAATGAAAATGAGGGCGACTTCTCGTCAACCTGATACCGTTTGCGGTATTCAGCTTCGGCTGCCGACGAGTCAATGCCGAAGAAAGAAGCGTAGGTGCGCATCATACGAACTGCTGCCGGGCCGCGCGGCAGCAGCGACCACTGTTCATCCTCGATAGCCTGCAGGTAGTACATGCGAACCTTAATCTCATTTTCGACCTGCACCAGCGTCAGATGTCGCCGCTGGCGTTCGGCGCGTAGGCGTTGCCCAAAGCTGGCCTGCTCTTCGCTTTCAGTAAGCTGACGGATGTCAGCCATACCTTCAGTGCTGCGCAACAGGGCCAGCTCTTCCGCTTCGCTCATAAACACCGATTCGCTCTCTTCATCGGTAGAGCGACGTCGTGCTGTCTGGGACATTGTTTGAGTTGCTCCTTCTGTATCGACTTTTGGTTGTGGTGGCGTCAGTACCGGCGCTTCCGGTAACATCCGCGCCTGAATCCGTGCCAGGAGTTCGCCGGTACGGTACGGTTTGGCGATGTAATCGGTCGCGCCAGCGGCAAATGCACGCATGACGTCTTCTTCCAAACCGGCCTTACTGAGAACGACAACCGGTTGCAGCGCCGCCAGGCGCGGTAGGACATCCCAGCCAGCTCCTTGTTCGATGCGAACCTCTAAGAGTACCAGGTCAGGCTGCTCACGAACACAGGTATGCTCTGCCGATTGCAGAATATTGCTGGTCAAGACCCGATAGCCGGCCTCTTGCAATTGCTCTTTCAACTTTGCCATGAAGGCAACATCATCGTCTATAATAAAGATAGTGCGCATATGATGATGAGTGATAGATAGCAAACGAATGTCTTCGCACGTTGCGTCATTATACCACGTCCGCCTATGCAAACACGTTACGATGTCATTGTAGTGGGTGCTGGCCACGCCGGATGTGAAGCCGCGCATGCTGCGGCCCGGTTGGGTTGTCGGACCCTGTTGTTGACCATTGATCTGGACAAGCTGGCCCATATGTCGTGTAATCCGAGCATTGGCGGGCCAGCGAAAGGCCATCTGGTGCGCGAGATCGACGCGCTGGGTGGCCTGATGGGGCGTATTACCGACCGCAGTGCGATTCAGATTCGGCTGCTCAATGAGAGTAAAGGGCCGGCGGTGCAATCGTTGCGGGCGCAGTGCGACAAGCGGCTGTACGCCCGCCTGATGAAAGAGGCGCTTGAACGGGTGCCCAATCTCGATCTACGCCAGGCCATGGTTGAACGGATTGCCCCACCGAACGCCGATACCCAATGTTTCACAGTGACGACGCACACTGGCTGGCGGTATCTGGCACCGGCGGTGATCCTGACCACCGGTACCTTTTTGCGGGGCCGGGCAATCACCGGTGAAGCGATGTGGGGTGCCGGTCGGGCCGGTGAAGCGCCAGCCATGGCGCTCAGTGAAGACCTGGCGGCACTCGGTTTTCCGCTGGTGCGGCTCAAGACGGGGACGCCGCCGCGCCTTGCTGCGGCGACGATAGATTTCTCGCTGACCGAGTTGCAACCCGGTAGCGATACACCGCTGTCGTTCGGCCACTACTATCCCGAACTCGGTGAAACAATTCCGCCCCCTGAATACCACGGCCCGCCGGCACCGGTTTACCCGCACCCACAGCTCGATGGCTGGCGACCGCAGTTACCCTGCTATCAGGTGCATACGACGCCCGAATTTCACGCGATCATCCGCGAGAACCTGCACCGCGCCCCCCTCTTCAGTGGGATCATTGAAGGCGTCGGGCCGCGCTATTGTCCGAGTATCGAAGACAAGATTGTACGCTTCGCCGACAAGGAGCGTCACGGGCTGTTCCTGGAACCGGAAGGCTGGACAACATCAGAAGTCTATGTGCAGGGGTGTAACACCTCGCTGCCTGAAGACGTACAGTGGGCAATGCTGCGTTCGATCCCGGCGTTACGCAATGTTGAATTGATGCGGATCGGCTACGCTATCGAGTACGATGCAGTCGCAACCGGAGAGATTACCGCCGACATGCAGACGCGCCGGCTTCGTGGGTTGTTCTTCGCCGGGCAGATCAACGGCACCACCGGCTACGAGGAGGCGGCAGCGCAGGGATTGATGGCAGGGATTAATGCGGCGCACTATGTGCAGGGTAAGCCGCCGGTGATTTTGGGGCGTGCTGAAGCGTACATTGGTGTCTTGATCGATGACCTGACCACTAAAGAGATTCGTGAGCCGTACCGCATGTTTACCTCGCGGGCGGAGTATCGGCTGCTACTGCGCGGAGACAATGCCGATCTGCGTCTGATGCCACTGGCGTATCGGCTTGGACTGGTTGACGGTGATCGGGCTGCGGTCGTGGATGCACGACGACAGCAAACCGGGCAGGCATTGCAGCAGATGCGTGAACGGCGCATCTTCCCCTCGGCAGCGGTTAATGCCAGCCTGGAAGCACATGGGATCAAGCCGATCAGTCAACCGGTTACGGTTGCCGAAGTTCTGGCCCGACCCGAAGTCCGGTACACACAATTGCGCGATGCCCTTCCTGACTTACCGGCGCTCAGTGACGCGGTGATCGAGCAGGTGGAAATCAATTGCAAATACAGCGGCTACATCGCTCGCCAGGAGCGCGAAGTGGCGCGGATGCAGAAGATGGAGCATCGGCGGATTCCACCTGATTTTGACTACGCTTCATTGCCAGGTTTACGTAATGAAGCACGACAGGTGCTGATGCGTTTCCGTCCGGCGACGCTGGGCCAGGCTGGGCGGCTGGCCGGAATCAATCCGGCAGACGTCGCAATTATCCTGTTCGCACTTGAGCGTCGGCAGGGTGATCAGGTGGCGAGGTGATACCCTCCCCCTGACACCCCGCCCGTGTCGTGGGGGTATGAATTACTCTATCGAGACACCGAGCGCACAGAGCTGGCCAGGCACTTCCCTGAGCGCACGAGCCGCCAGCTCGCACGTAACAAGGCGTACATACGCCAAGGGCTATCAGCCTTATACACCAGCACTTCCCTGGGCGCACGAGCCGCCGGCTCGCACGTAACAAGGCGTACATACGCCAAAATCTCCTATACCCTATTTTCTATATCCTATTTTCTTTCTCCTAAATTCCCCTCACCACTTGCAGACTCCGCCATTTTGTGCTACATTAAAGGCCGTGCGGGCGTAGCTCAGGTGGTAGAGCATCTGCCTTCCAAGCAGATGGTCGCGCGTTCGAGTCGCGTCGCCCGCTCCAGTAATGAACTGTCCCACCTAGTGCGGTGGGATGTTTTATTTGCGGCGATAATGCTGTTCTTGATG
The DNA here is from genome assembly GCF_034434295.1 of Chloroflexus sp. Taxonomy (GTDB): domain Bacteria; phylum Chloroflexota; class Chloroflexia; order Chloroflexales; family Chloroflexaceae; genus Chloroflexus. Next base: position 40,918 of record NZ_DAOTZQ010000148.1, on the reverse strand, counting down.
GACTATAACGGAATGAAGACGGGCGATGGTTTTTGTCCGTATGGCAGGCGCTTAATTTGACATAAATATTCAATCCACAAAACGCCGTTCTATATCTCAATCGTGGAGGTTACAATGAACCGAACTCAGCGAAGCAAACTGTTTCCAATCATTGTTGGTGGGTACGGTGTGCTGTGGGCAATCCTCGGGCTGCTCTCTCTTGTGTTTGGACTGGTCAACCTGGGGGGCGGGGCATGGAGGAGCTGGCCGCACAGGTCGTGATTGTTTTCGTTGGTGTGCCTGCGCTGGTCTTTGCTACTCTGCTGCTGGTATGCGCGGTTGGTCTCTGGCATGAACGACGCTGGGCGTTGATGATGGCACTGCTGCTCGCAGTTATTCAGTTGCTGGCTAGCATTTTGATCAGTTTCGTACCCGCTGAGATAGCGTATGCCGGTATCGCCGGTACGCTCATTGCTGCGGTCGCACTGTGGTATATCGTCAGACGACTGCGGGCTGGTGGATAGGGGGTACACGCCCTCACCCCCGGCCCCTCGCCCGCAGCGCGGGAGAGGGGAGTGCACAAACCTGCATCGGTGCGGTCTGAGGCGGTAGCCATCAGGATGCATATCTGGTGTCGTTGCGATGAGCGTGCGTGAGCACGGAGGTGTGGTATCGGCCCTCACCCCCGGCCCCTCGCCCGCAGCGCGGGAGAGGGGAGTGCACAAGCCTGCATCGGTGCGGTCTGAGGCAGTAGCCATTAGGGTGCATATCTGGTGTCGTTGTGATGAGCGTGCGTGAGCACGGAGGTGTGGTATCGGCCCGCCCACCACACCATACCTACCGCGCTTACACTCAGGCGTACGGTGCAGCGGTAAATGCAATGATGACCGTACCGACCCACCACGCATTGCGGTAAGCCTGCGAGCGACCTCCTGGCCTGCGATGATCCGTGGTGATTTCGCCCCATCACCATCCTGCACCGCGCCCGGTGATGTGATATACTTGTCCTGTACAGTATCTTTCGTGTGACATCAACGACAACAATGCCTGCCGTCCTGACCGTCGAACTTACGCCGACCACCGCTCAGTGTTACGAGCTGCGGTTGGAACTGGACGATGACCAGCGTCATCGTCCACCTCAGACCTTCCCCTGCGGGCCGTTTGATGTTGATACGCTGCGTGCCTTGCTGGTTAGTGACCCCGAGGCCTACGGTGCCGCACTGGGTCAGGCGCTGTTTGCCGATCCGCAGGCGGTCGCCGAATACCGTGCGTTGCGGGCGGCAGCGCAGAACCGGAACCATACCCGTGCGATGTCGGTGCAGCTCATTGTACCTGCTGCGTTGCAGGGGTTGCGCTGGGAGTTGCTGCGCGACCCGGTGAGCGGGCTGCCGGTCGGCTGCGACGCTGACGCCTGGTGGTCGCGGTTGTTGCCGGTTGACCATACGACACCAACCCCGCCTGCGCCAGCCAGTGTCCGGCGGGTGTTGCTGGCAGTGGCCGACCCGATTGATGCGGCGACCTATCGCCTGCCGGCGCTTGATGCAGCGTACACCAACCTGCTCCGCGGGGCGTTGGAAGGCTGGGAGACGACGGTGATCGCTGCGAATTGGGATGACGTGCAGAACCAGTTGTACACCGGCTACGATGTGCTGGTGCTGGTGGCCCACGGGACGCTGGTTGAGAGTCAACCCTGGCTGTTCCTGGTCGACGAGCAGCAGCGGGTAGCCCGGCGATCCGGTGCCGATCTGGTGGCGATACTCAAGAGTCTTGGTGAGCGCTGCCCACGGCTGGTGGTGTTGATCAGTTGTGCCGGTGCCGGCGATGATGACCGGCAGCCGTTGACGGCGCTGGGGCCGCTGCTCGCCCGGAGCGGCCCACCGGCCGTGATTGCCGCGTATGGCACCCTGTCCCTGGCGACGGCTGCGCGTAGCTTTCCGGTTCTGTTCCGTGACCTCCAGCAGCACGGCCAGATCGACCGCGCCCTCAATGCTGCCCGTCTAGCCGCCCGCCAGGATGGCCGCACTGACTGGTGGGGATTGACGCTGTTCAGCCGGTTGCGTGATGGGCGGCTCTGGGTGTCCGCACCGACCCACCAGCCTGATAGTGCACCGTTCCTGGTGCCCTACCGGCCTAACCCGCTCTTCCGGGGGCGCGATAAGGAGCTGGCCGACCTCGAACGATGGCTATGCGGTGATGAGCCGATGACGGTGGTGATCAATGGCATGGCCGGCGTGGGTAAGAGCCAACTGGCCAGCGAGTGTGCCTACCGGCTCCGTGACCGCTTCCCCGGTGGCGTCTTCTGGCTGTCGATGGTCAGCCCTGAGGACATCAAAACACAGGTGGCGCGCTGCGGTGGGTCTGCGGGTCTGAACCTGCCCGGCTGGAATGGATTAAGCCTGGACGATCAGGTGGCCGCCGTCAAACGGGCGTGGGCGACACCGGTGCGGCGCCTGCTCATCTTCGATAACCTGGAGGATAAGGAACTGCTGAGGCAGTGGCGGCCTACAACTGGTGGTGCACAGGTACTGGTCACCAGCCGGCGCGGTGACTGGCGGGCAACTGATGGCGTCACCGAATTGCCATTGCGTCCGCTGGATCGGTCGGCGAGCTATCAGGTATTGCTGGGACCACGGGCGTATGAACTGGAACGACCGGTTGAGACCCTGCTGGCCGATCCGCAGCAGCGGACGGCTGCCGATGCGATCTGCGGCGAACTGGGAGACCTGCCTCTAGCCCTGGCGCTGGCCGGTGCCTACCTGGCCGACAACCTGCGGCTTGCACTGGTCGACTATCACCAGCGCGTACAGGAGTTGCTGCTGGTCGATCCGGCTCTGACCGACGTGATGGCGGCTGATGCCGACCTGCCAACCGCATATCGGCGTGGCGTTGCTGCTGCACTAAGGCTGAGTTACGCGCAGCTTGCCCCGGAGCACGATGCTGCGGCGCTGATTCTGTTCCACCGGCTGACCTGGCTGGCGCCGCTGCCGGTACCAGACGCCCTCCTGACCGCCTTGAGCGATGGTCAGTCTCCCGACCCGGCCCTGCGCCGGCTGCGGGCGGTTGGGCTGATTGACCGGCGCGAGGTACAGCTTCACCGCCTGATTGCCGCTTTTGGCCGTGCGCGTGACCCGGAACCGGCAGCGACGCTCACTGCCACTGCGAATGCAACGCTGGCCGTGATTGATGCCCAGGACCTGGATCAGACGCTGCTGGCTGGCAGGGACACCCTACCGGCCACATCTGGAGGAGCTGTGCCGGCACACGGATCGGCTGACGGAGGTGCTGGCAGCACGGCTGCTGACAACAACCGGCTGGTTGCTCTATATCCAGGGGGCGTACGCGGCGGCCCGTCCGCTCTGGGAACGGGCGCTGGCAATTGCCGAACGCAGCCTCGGCCCCGACCACCCGCAAACCCACATCATACGAAATAATCTGACAGACCTGAACAAAGGGTAAGCAGAACCCGTCATTACTTCTCCGGTGGTGGAACTGTCAGTGCAACATAGCATCCGATATGTTGCACTGACATATACCCGATAGAACCGCCAGAAACCTGCGTTTGTAGAGTTGTAGAGTTACTGTTTACTTTTTGATGCCTTATCTTGAGCAGCGTAGGACGAAACGCTAGAACCTCATCCCCGTGACCAGTATAGTCGACGGCGGTCATACGCTGGATCGTGAGCACGGCTGCTGCGGCAGCATGGCTGCCGCACGCCAAACGTCGCGACACGTGCATAATGCGCGGGTAAGGCACCCAATCCAGCGTGCGCTGGCTCCGGAGATGGTCGTCAGTCCTTCCCACAGCTTTTAGGAAATATGTTCTATAACGCCGTTCCCTGCTCTGCTATTGAACACCCTGCTATTGGGCCACACGCGCACTGTTTGCTGGTACCATGAAGGAAGACGAAGGTGTTGCGATATTCACCCTAACCATACATTGGATGCTTGTCGCTAGCCAGGAGTTATTTATGTCAACAAATGGCAAGGAACCAGCAGCGGCCCGTAATGTGTTGGGTGGCCCACTGGCGCTGTGCAGTCAGCAACCTGTGACCGGTTTTTTCCGAACTGGCTGTTGTGACACCGGCCCGCACGATGTCGGTTTGCATGTCGTCTGTGCGCAGGTCACGGCGGAGTTTCTGCACTTTAGCCGTGCCCGTGGCAACGACCTGATCACGCCCCGACCTGAATATCGCTTTCCAGGGCTGAAGCCGGGTGATCGTTGGTGTCTCTGCGCGCTGCGCTGGCTGGAAGCCTATGAGGCCGGCGTCGCGCCACCTGTGATCCTCGCGGCAACCCACGAAGCTGCGCTCGCGGTGATTCCACGGGCAGTGCTGCTGGCCCATGCGTTGGATGTGCAGGAGGACATGGGTACGGTGTAGTCTAATCGCTGCGTTAACACATCTCTACCTTTCGGCTGATGCCGGTCTAACGGAGCTATGTTATGCTGTAGATGGCGCATCAGTAGAAAAGATGACCGTCCATCCGCCGGTTCTGTCCGGCTTGCGGCTGCGTGAAGCAGCGTGTGCGAGCGATGACTTCCCGTTGTGGAATGATGCGCCTCGGGGAAGCGTCACGCACAGATGTACGGTTGTCGGCAAGAGGAGCATGTGTATGTTTACCCGTTTTCTGAAGTTCTTGCGTCGGCTTGGCCAGATTCACCCGGCTGTGATCGCTATCGCGCCTGATCGCACGTGGTAGAGAGTACGGTACAATGAACGAGATGGTATTCGTTCATTGAACAAGGAGCGCACCAATGGCCCGTGTCGGTATCTATGGCGCAACCGGGTACACCGGGATTGAGCTGATCAAACTGCTCTCCCGCCACCCGGAGGTTGAGATAGGGTTCGCAACCGCTCGCTCTGCTGCCGGGCAGCGCCTGAGCGAGGTCTTTCCGATCCTGAGCGATCTGCGATTGACCGCGGTGGAGGAGGTCGATCCGGCGACGGTTGATCTCGTCTTTACCTGTCTCCCCCATAACACCCCTGATTTGATCCCCATCGTGCAACGAGCGCTGGCTGCGGGTGCCAGAGTGGTCGATTTCTCCGACACCTTTCGCATCAGTGATCCGCAGGTCTACGCTGCGCGGCGCGGAAAGGAACATCCGGCGCCGGAGTTGCTCGCCCAGGCCGTGTACGGATTGCCTGAGCTGCATCGCGAGCGAATCCGGCAGGCGCGGTTGGTTGCCAATACCGGCTGTTACCCATTGACCGCCATTCTGCCGCTAGTGCCACTGGTGCGCGCCGATCTGCTTGCCGACTCGACGGTGATTGTTGATAGTAAGTCAGGCGTCTCCGGCGCCGGCCGCTCGCTGTCGCTCAAGACCCACTTCGGCGAAACCCATGAAACCTTCAGCGCCTACAATGTCGGGCGTGTCCATCGTCATCTGGCCGAAATGGAGCAGGAGACCGGCCTGCATATCATCTTTGCCCCCCATTTATTGCCGGTCTTCCGTGGTATTCTTTCGACAATTTATGTCAAATTAAAACCGGAGGTTGACGAGTCAACGCTGGCCGCAGTGTATGCTGATGCTTATGCGACTGAGCCTTTCGTCCATGTCTTGCCGGGCGGACGGTTGCCGGAGCTGCGCCACGTACAGCACACAAACCATGTGGTCATCGGTTATCAGATGGTTGAGCCAAGCCGGGCGATTCTGGTTGCGGTGATCGACAATCTGGTAAAGGGTGCCGCCGGTCAGGCAGTGCAGAATATGAATCTGTTGCTGGGGTTTGCTGAGACGGTGGGGTTGATGGGGTAGGGGCAGGTTATATGTCTACCTGCCCTTGATCGCGACGCTGAAGCTATGAAGACACCGATAGCATACCATACCCAACGGAGAGAGGTCCTGCCGTTCGATACGCCACTCCCGCAAGAGGTTTTGAATATTGCTACCAGATCGCGAAAAAACCTTTTACCGTGGCGTGGTCAGTTCTCCCCCCAACTCGTTGAGGTACTGTTGCAGTCATACGCTCCCCAGGGTGGAACTGTTCTCGATCCCTGCATGGGAAGTGGAACTGTGTTGTACGAAGCTGCTCATTTAGGGTCACCCGTTTACGGTATTGACGTTAATCCTGCGGCTTACGTACTTGCCCGGCTTTACGAGTGCTGCACGCTGCCGGTGGCTGAACGATATAACCTTGTGCGTAACGTAGAAGACCTGCTCACACGGGTGCATCCGAATGCTTTTGTGATGCCGTTGTTCAGACATCCTACTCACCAACAGACGCATGGTTTCGATTGGGTGCGGACAATTCCAGATGTTCAGATACGAATCCTGCTCGACGCTCTTGTTGTCATGCTCAATGGTGATGCATCTGATGAGAATGCACTTTACCAGGCATGGACATCGGTCCGTCACATTATTCTGAACCTGCCTTACAGTAATACGCCGATCAAAGCGCTGTTTGGCGACGCTCGCCGAATAGACCTTCCCGACGAATCGGTTGATTTCGTACTCTCCTCGCCGCCCTACTTGAACGTGTTCAATTATCACCACAACGCCCGGACCGGTATCGAGGTACTCGGATGGAATCCGTTGGTTGCTGGACAATCAGAAATCGGTGCCAATCGGAAATTCAGGCAAAATCGTTTTCTAACGGTCATCCAGTATTGTATTGATATAGCGCTCATGCTCGGAGAGATATGCCGGGTGTGCAGGAGGTCTGCTCGCATCATTCTTGTCCTCGGCCGGGAGTCACGTGTGCAAAAGACTCCCTTTGCTAACGGTCACATTGTCGAGCAGATTGCGGTTCGTGTACTGGGCATGCATATCCATTTAAAGCAGGAACGTTTTTTTAGTAACAGATTTGGACAACGAATCTATGAAGATATTCTCCATCTCACCCCACCTTCGGATCGGAAACTACCCTCGCAAGATATGCTTATCCAACAGGCACGTTCCATTGCCGGAGAGGTTCTGAATGAAGCGTTTGAGCGTACTCCTGCTGACCGGAGGATATTTCTCGCTGACGCAATAAACCGCCTTTCTGAGATACTTCCATCACCAGTGTTGGATCCAACGAGAATCAGAGAAGTACTGTTATGATGTATCCTGCTCCGCATGGCAATAAGTTACGTGCTCTTTTGCAGAATGAAAAGTTACCATCTGGTGACAGAGAGCGCATTGAACGAGCTGTTAGTCGTTATCAAACATGGCGCCAAACTTTGATTAACTTACCTCGCGGTACCAACGATGTTGTGAAAGAAGTAGTTCGTTTATTGAATGAATACCGGCTATTTCTTGATCTCGATATTGTATTTGACAGCGAAAATGACTTTTTGTACCGACAAAAAGGTCAGCTTAAACTTGATAACACTGTTGTTGAAGAGTTTCTACCGATCTTAGTATCAATAGCGTTTCCTGACTTTCCAGATACTCTTGCCCTGGGAATGAAATCGTGCTTTGGTGCAATATATTTTACGTCAACCGCAGGAATGATAAGTACATCACCCAAAGCAAGAATACGAACGAAGGATCATGATTTTACCATTTCCAGGCAAATGTACCTGAAAGCGTCATTTGATCCTCACTACGCTCAAGGGGTTGATCAACTTGAGGTAAGTCTTGCATCTCTGCGCCGAATGTAAGACAAATCTGGATAAAACAATGTTTCAAGAAGCCTGTGCCACAGCTCATGATGTCAAAACGGTGGTTCCAGGCGCAAAGTACCTGATCATCTGTGAATGGCTTGATATGATCCCGGTAAGTACAGCGGGGACAGATGTTGATGAAGTTCTTATTCTTCGCAAAGCCAGACGTTTAGGAGCGCAGACTCGTGGTCTCTTCGCGTCATATGCAGGACGTGCAGCCGGACGAGCGTTGTATGCCAGGTATCTCAACGATAATCCCTTTGCTGTGGATGTGTTCGAGCGATTTTTGACACACGTGAGATTGCTCCTCGAAGACCGCAGTCCCGATGAGCGTGATGTGCTTGCACGTGGATGGTTTTAACGCGGTGCGGTCCATCATTGCACCGGCAAGCGCGGTGAACTGATTGCCGGGGAGGGGCAGGGACAATCCCTGCCCCTCCCAGATTCTTTAGCACAATTATGTCAATGCCTTTTCGGTTTCGCGGTCGAAAATATGCATCTTTTCCATGTCGAAGACCACTTCGATGGTATGGCCGGTGCGAGCGTTCGAGCGCGGATCGAAGCGGCCGATGAACTCTTTGCCGCTGTTTTCAACGTAGGCATAGATCTCGGCTCCCATCGGCTCAACCACATTGACCGCTGCGTTAACCTTCGCCCGTTCATCAACACCACGGGGCACGAAATGCGCATCGTGCAGGTCTTCGGGGCGGATGCCGAAGTAGATGTTCTTGCCGATGTGGCTGCTAACGTGATCGAGCTTGCTGGTCGGCACCGGTAAGACGAAATCTTTGCCGACGACCACACTCACGCCGCCATCAGTGCGCTCCAGGCGCGCCTCGAAGAAGTTCATCGCCGGGCTGCCGATGAAGCCGGCCACAAACATGTTGGCCGGGTGGTCGTAGAGGTTCTGGGGTGTATCGAGCTGCTGCAAGATACCATCACGCATGACGGCAATCCGCGACCCCATGGTCATCGCCTCGGTCTGGTCGTGGGTTACGTAGATGAAGGTAGTCTTGAGGCGTTGGTGAAGCTTGCTGATCTCGGCGCGGGTCTGCACGCGCAGCTTGGCGTCAAGGTTGGAGAGTGGCTCGTCCATTAAGAAGACGGCGGGATCGCGGACGATGGCACGGCCCAACGCGACACGCTGGCGCTGACCACCCGAAAGCGCTTTAGGTTTGCGGTCGAGGAGGTGGCCGATGCTCAGCATCTCTGCCGCTTCCTTCACCCGACGGTCGATTTCGGCTTTGGGAACGCGACGGAGTTTGAGACCGAAGGCCATGTTGTCGTAGACGCTCATATGGGGGTAGAGAGCATACGACTGGAAGACCATTGCAATGTCGCGATCCTTGGGTGGCACGTCGGTCACATCACGGTCACCGATGAAGATGCGGCCCTCGGTGATCTCTTCCAGGCCGGCCAGGCAGCGGAGAGCGGTTGATTTTCCGCAGCCCGAAGGACCAACCAGCACCAGAAATTCACCGTCGGCAATGTCAAGGTCGAGATTCTTGAGCACGGTTACTTCGCCGAAGCGCTTCCAGACGTGGTCATACTTAATCGAGGCCATTTCCTGACTCCTTTTGTGAGGCGAGACGCCTCGCCACAAGAACCGATATATTCCTCAACCGGCTACACGCACCGGTGCAGCAGTGGAGTGACGAACAATCAGGCGTAACGGCAGAAGTATCACCTCCGGCACGTTACGCCGTTCAACCAGCCCGATCAGGTGGCGGGCTAACACCGTACCAAGTTCACGATGCGGAGCGTGGAGTGTGGTAAGCGGCGGATAGGTGTGAGCAGCCAGGGGCAAATCATCACAACCAACAACTGAAACATCCTTCCCCACCGTCAAACCGGCATCGCGGATGGCGTGCATAGCACCGAAGGCGAGCGTATCAGACGCCGCCAGCACTGCTGTCGGTGGTGTCCGCATTGCCAGTAACTCCTGCATCGCATTGACACCATCGTCTTCGCTGCTGCCGGCTTCGATTACCAGCACCGCTTCACGGCGGATGCTATGAGCATGGAGTGCAGCCCGATAGCCGGCGTAGAAGTGCTCGCTCACGCTGAGATCAGAGGCGGCAGTGATGAGGGCAATGCGACGATGACCAAGCCGCACCAGGTGATTGACGGCCTGTTCAGCACCGGCACGGAGATCAAAACCGGCCACCGGACAGGCGAGGCCGGGAGTCGGAGCGCCGATAGCAATGGTGGGAACGCCGGCAGCCGCCAGGCGCACTGGTCGCTCGTCGTTGCGACGGAGATCGAAGATGACCAAGCCATCAACCCGACCGCTACGGGCCAGTCGCAACGCCAGTTCGTCTTCGGATTCGGCAGGAGTGGGGGATGCGATCAACAGGCAATAGCCGGCTGTGGTAGCTGCCTCGCTTAAACCAGCCAGGAGTTCGGCGGTCGCTGGGTCGGCTAGACGGCCAGCAATGCCGGGAGCGACAATGCCGATAGTGTGCGAGCGAGTGCGCAGGGCACGCGCACTGTGGTTGGGTTGGTACCCCAGCTCGGCGACCGCGGCCAAGACGCGCGCCCGGGTTGGTTCACTAACCACACCGGTCCCGTTGAGGACATAGGAGACGGTTGCGGTTGACACCTGTGCCCGGCGGGCAACATCTTTGATCGTAGCCACGGTCTTCTCGCTCGTTAGTTAAACGATTAAGCAGTTAAACGATTAAGCCGAGTATAGCACGTCGATGTGTGGATGTCAAGGGATGAGTTCACCTTAGCGCAAGTGATAGGTTTACCACAGAGACACAGAGGATGTGGTGGTAGAAGTTATCTCGTTAATCATCTCATGATCGTGACGAGTACACACAGCATTGCCGTGACCGGTAGGGTCCGGCGTGACACGCGCCTGCTACGAAGCACGGCTGGCGCGGCAGCGTGGCTGCCGCACGCCAAACGCTGCGACACGTGTATGATGTACGGGAAAGGCAATCAATTCAGTAGCTGTGGTGAAAATATCCTATCACTCTCCAGAGTTCACCCCAGATTTGCCGCTATCTGGTATTATCAGTGCGTGTACTGAAGTGATATGGAGAATACGGTCATGCAACATGTCATTCACGGCCCAGCCGGTACCGCTACGTTCGATGGTCACGGTCAGATTATCTTTACTCACGAGGGTCACACAGTCTTGTGCTGTCGAGGGGTAACGGCGTATGCCTACGGTACGGATATACCGATTACTGGTGTCGTGAGTGCTGATGTTACCGACCATCAGGCCCGTCTTCACTATGCGACCACGCGCCCGGAAGTGGTACTGCGCCTGACGATTGAGACGACTCCCATCGGCTTTCGCTTGATCTGGTCTGGCCCGCCCCATCTGCCGGCACTGCGGGTTGAATGGCAACTTGAACCAGGACGCCCCTGGTATGGTATGGGTGAGCGCGTGTTTCAGCACTGGCCGCTCGACCGTGGCGTGGTGATCTCCGATCCATTTGAGCCGATTGACCACGGTCGTGACGGTACGTTGAATATCGTGACCCCCTTCTGGTTGAATGCTGCCGGTGCCGCAATCTGGCTGGAAGAGGGTGATGGAGAGCTGGCAGTGACGATGAACCGCGACGGTGACGGTTTGCTGCGTATCACTGCTCGCGAGGCACCACCACCGCCTACGCTCGGCTTCGATGAGCGCTATGCTGCACCTGGCCCGGCCCTGGTCGCCCAGGTGATCCTGGCGGCCAATGCACCGGCTGCGTTTTACACAGCGTTGCCGCTGTTAGGGCGACCGGCTGCTGCCCCACCGCTGGAGTTGTTCAGCCGTCCGATCTGGACGACCTGGGCGCATTATAAGATGCCGGTCACGCAACGGGATGTGTCTGATTTTGCGGCTCAGATTGTCACCCGTGGTTATCCCTACTCGGTGTTGGAGATTGATGATCGCTGGCAACGGGGCTATGGAGCGTATGTGTTCGATCCGCGGAAATTTCCCGATCCGCGGGCGATGGTGGATGAACTGCACGCAGCCGGCTTTAAGGTGACGCTCTGGACACCAACGTTTTTCGATCCGGCCGATCCGGCCTTTGCGGTAGCGGCGCGGCGAGGGTATTTGATCCGTCATCCCGCCGACAATGCACCGTATCTGGTACGGTGGTGGCAGGGCTACGGCGGTGTCCTCGATGTGACCAATCCTGAAGCGGTAGACTGGTGGCTCAGTGAATTACGTGCTCTTCAGGCTGAAACCGGGGTCGACGGGTTTAAGTTTGATGCCGGTGAAGCCAATTTTATCCCGCCTGACGCCATCTGTTATGCCCGCGAGCCGCGCCGTCGTTATGCCGACCGCTACACCGAATTTGTGGCCGATCACTTTGCCTATACCGAGGTGCGCGTCGGTTGGCGTGGTCAGCGCCGTGGCATCCTCTACCGTGAGTGGGATAAGTGGAGTCGCTGGGGGATTGATAATGGTCTACACAGTGTGCTGACGCAGGCGTTGACGCTCGGTCTGTGTGGTTATCCATTTGTGCTACCGGATATGATCGGTGGGAATGCGTATCAGGATGAGGTGCCGGATGGCGAGCTGATGGTGCGCTGGACGCAACTTTGTGCGTTGTTGCCAACGATGCAATTCAGCGTTCATCCGTGGCAGTATGGTGCCGAGGTTGATGCCATTTGCCGCCAGTATGCGCAGCTCCACGTTGATCTGGCACCGTATCTGGCAACGCTTATCGCAGAGAATCTGCGCGACGGCACACCACTTGTACGCCCCCTTTTCTGGTACGCGCCAACGGATACCCAGGCATTGCATTGCGATGACCAATTCCTGCTCGGCGCTCGCTATCTGGTGGCACCGGTTGTTCGCCCCGGTCAGCGACGGCGTGATGTCTACCTGCCGGCAGGGGTCTGGCGTGACTACTGGAGTGGTGCGATTCATCAAGGGCCAGTCGCTCTCACCGATGTACCGGCGCCGCTTGAGCAGATGCCGCTCTTCGAGCGACAAGATGAACCGTTGGGCCAATGAACCGGTCAATCACATAAACAACATAGCTGTGAGGTGTATATGCAGCACACCGTTCGCGTGTATCGTAACGGTATCGAGCTTGATGGAAAGCCTTTTTATCTGCTCTCCGGTTGTGTTCACTACTTTCGCTGGCCGCGAGCTGAGTGGCGACCGCTGCTCGAACAGGCACGTTGGGCTGGTCTCAATACTATCGATACGGTGATCCCGTGGAACCGGCACGAACCACAGCCCGGTGTATTCGATTTTGCCGAGGAAGCCGATTTGGGAGCGTTTCTCGATTTGTGTCACGAATTGGGCCTGAAAGCGATTGTGCGCCCTGGCCCGTACATCTGTGCCGAATGGGAGAATGGCGGTCTGCCGGCCTGGTTAACGGCAAGTGGTGATATGCGTTTGCGCAGCGATGATCCGGCGTTTCGCGATGCAGTGTTACGCTGGTTCGATACGCTGATGCCGATCCTGGTGCCGCGCCAGTATTCGCACGGCGGCCCGATTATTCTCTGCCAGATTGAGAATGAGCACTGGGCGTCGGGAGTGTATGGCTCTGACACGCATCAGCAGACACTGGCTCAGGCCGCACTAGAGCGCGGGATCGTTGTCCCACAGTACACCTGTATGGGGGCAATGCCCGGCTATCCAGAGTTTCGCAATGGCTGGAGTGGGATTGCCGAGAAGCTAGTGCAGACCCGCCAGCTTTGGCCCGATAATCCGCTGATCGTGTCGGAGTTGTGGAGTGGCTGGTTTGACAATTGGGGTGGCCATCGGCAGACCCGAAAGACTGCGGCCAAACTCGATATGACGCTCCACCAGCTTACCGCCGTGGGGTGTGCCGGTTTCAGCCACTGGATGTGGGCCGGCGGTACCAATTTCGGTTTCTGGGGTGGGCGTACCGTTGGTGGTGACCTGATCCATATGACGACCAGCTACGACTATGATGCTCCGGTGGATGAGTATGGTCGTTTGACCGCGAAGGCGCTGGTTGCCCGCCGCCATCATCTCTTCCTGAGCTGTTTCGGGGCCGACCTTTCGGCAGTGCTGGCCGACGCCCTCCCCGGTGGGATGACGGTGATAGCACCGATGGCGGTCGCCGGCCGGAGTGAGGGTGGTGTCCAGCCGTACCGCACCGTGCGCGCCGGCCCTTCGGCGCCACCCGCGTGGCAGCATTTCTGTGCCACCTTCCTGATGAATCCCGGTCTGGAAGCGATCAGTTACGAGGTCTTTCTGCCCGATGGCGAACACTTGAGTGTCGAAGTTGAGCCGACGAGTATCCGGCCTATCTTTGCCAATCTGCCGTTGGGCGAGAGCGGGATTACCATCACCAGCCATACCGGTCGCATCCTGGGTTACTGGCCCGATCAGGGCACGCTGGTTATCTACGGCAACGAGGGTGAGCAGGGCAAACTGACCTTGCAACTTCCCAGCCCACCGGTCGGTATCCACGCCGATGATGCCGGACTGACGGCCAGAGTGCGTTTACGCGATCAGACGCTCCAGATCGAGTACTGGATTACGGCTGACGGACGCCGGATTGAAGTGGCCTGGGAAGATCATGCTTTGTTGATCGAGCTGCTGCCACAACGCCTGGCCGAACGCTACGGTAGTCAACCGTTACCGGCAGCCGCGCCGGTTCAGCGCACAATTTTGCCAACCCGCGCCTTTGCGGTACTGGAAGCGACTGCTGACACCGACTGGCAGCCGATTCCCGGCCCTGTCCCTCTCGAACAGATCGGCTGCCCTTACGGCTACGGCTGGTATCGAGCGGAAGTAGACTTGACCGCGCCGTTAGATACCATTCTGGCTGCACCTGAACTCAACGACCGCGCCCTTGTGTTGCTCAACGGCGAATTTATCGGCGTCCTCGGTGCGCATCCGCATGGGCCACGCTACACGCTGCCCCTCAGCCTGCCTGCCGGTCGGCACGATCTGCGGATGTTGGTCGACAACCTGGGTCGTTTCAATTACGGCTTGAATCTGGGGGAACAAAAAGGGTTACTGGCGCCCCTGTACCTTGATGGCAACCAGGCCGACATCTCGGACGGTTGGGCGGCCTACTGGCAAGAGGTACAATTCGCCGGTGAAGCCGTTGCCAACGTCAAGCCATGGGCCGCCCGCCCCGATGCGGTCAACGTGCATCTCGGTCGCTTTGCCTGGTCAGGGCCGATGGTCTGGCTGATTCGCACCATCGAAGTTGTTGCCGGCAGACGCTACCGCGTCCACATCACCGGAGACCGCAATTCGGGTGCGTTCTTCGTCAATGGCATCGCCGTTGAGCGTTTCAGCCGTCACCGCAGTGGTGGCCTCATCGCCACCGACATCACCGACCTGCTCAGACCAGGAATCAACACGCTGGCCTTGCAGATTCTCAACTACGCCGGTGCACCGTGGCGAGCGACCCTTATCAGCTACGACGCTGAGCGGCCCTTACCGGTGCGCTGGAGTTTCCGGGCCGGTGTGACGGTGAGCGATCAACCGGCGCCGCCAACCGGCCCCGCTTTCGTACAGGCCGTATTTGCGCACAGTGACCTGCCGACGAACCTGCGCCGACTGGCGGTGCGCCCCGGCACGCTCGACAAAGGACAAATCTGGCTCAACGGCCAGAATTGCGGGCGTTTCTGGCAGATTGGGCCACAAGAGGAGTATAAGCTGCCGGTGTCATGGCTGACGGCCCAAAATGAACTGCTGCTCTTCGTCGAGCAGGCACGGAGCGGTGCGCTTGAGCTGGTGTATGAGGGGTAGGCCCTCACCCCGAACCCTCTCCCGCGCTGTGATCGGGAGAGGGGGATACTCCCATAGTGGGGGAGGGCGGAAGGGGAGAGGCAAAGACCACCCACCCCCGCCCCCTCCCACTGGGGGCGGGGAACACCCACACCGCCTTCCCCAGCGGGGAACATCCGGCTCCTCCCCCCAGGGAGAGTCGGGAGGGGGGATAATGCGGAGAACGCCCTAATCCCCTGTCCCACGCCTCATACCTGCTGGGGGCGGGGTGACACGAACAAAAGAACAAACCCCTTACACTGTAGGCTCCTCGGCCAGCGCCAGCGCTGGTGCCGGGGTATCGGCCAGTAACTGCTCGGCAGCCGCGATCTGCTCGCTCTCACCGATCAGGCCAAGCAGATCACCGGGATGGAAGATGGTACTCGACTTTGGGTTAGCAATGAGTTGTTGATCGCGGATCAACGCGATCACCGAGGCGCCGGTGCGAGCGCGGATATTCGCCTCGGCCAGTGATTGGCCGACAATTGGGCTGCGCTCGCCAACCAGCCGCCAGGCGATCTCGATTCCGCGTGCAGCGCGTACCATTTGATCAAGCGCCTGATGCTCGGCGGGACTGGAGACCGAGGTGTCATACTCGTCGCGCCGCACAGCATCGGTATAGCCCTGCACCTGAGTGGCCGGGTACCCCAGGCAGAGTAGCGTATGACGCATGACTTCCAGACCACCTTCCAGTTCAGGGTGAATGACATCGTGCGCACCGAGATTGAGCAGTCGACCCACCCCCTTCGTTGTTGCCGCACGGGCAATGATCGGTAGATTCGGCGCGATCTTGCGCGCCGCGGCCACCACCATCTCGGTTGCCGTTTCGTCGGGCAGGGTCACCACCAGCGTCCGTGCCCGATCCAGCCCGGCGTGGATCAGCACGTCGGAATTGGCAGCATCACCAAAGAGCGTGGGAACGCCACGGGCATTAAACTCAGCCGCCCGTCCCGAATCGATCTCAACCACCAGGCGCGGAATTCCCAGCCGTTCAAGAACGGTAACGATGTGTTGACCAACCCGCCCATAGCCAACCACCACCACATGCCCCTCTTTGGGGAGGGCCAGATCGGCGGGCTGGAGGGGATGGCTGTCGAAGCGCTCCCAGAGGCGCGGCGACAGTCGCTGCATGAGACGTTCAATGGGTTTGATGGAACGAAACATCAGCGGATTCACCATAATCGACAGCAGCGAGCCGGCGAGAATAAGCGAGTACTGGTCTTGCGAGAGCAGGCCAAGCTGCATCCCAGCTTTTCCCAGAATGAAGGAAAACTCGCCGATCTGACTGAGACCGGCAGCGACGATCAGCATTGTGCGGCCACTGGCCGGCAGCATAAAACCGAGCAACTGGGTGAAAAACGCCTTTCCCAGCACAATCAGCGCAGTCAGGGTCAGCACCTGCGCAGCATTTGCCCACAAGTACAGCGGGTTCACAATCATTCCCACCGAGACGAAGAAGATCACAGCAAATGTCTCGCGGAAGGGGAGCACATCATCGCCGACTTGATGGCTAAACTGCGACTCGCTCAGCACCACACCGGCCAGAAATGCCCCCAGAGCCAGCGAGACACCGAAGAACGCAGCAGCACCGAACGCTGTTCCCAGGGCAATTGCAACGGCAGCGAGAATGAACAACTCGCGGGATCGGGTGTTTGCAATTATGTCAAGTAGCCTTGGTAAGAGCCGTCTGCCGATGAAGAGCATCACAACCAAAAACAGCGCGGTCTTTAGCAGCGAGAAGGTTCCGGACAGGAATGATTGCTCTCCCTGACTACCAAAGAGAATCGGCAACAACACCAGGATCAACACCGTTGCCAGGTCTTCCAACACCAGCCAGCCGACGGCGATCCGTCCGGCACTGGTGCTCAACAGGCCGTTATCCATCAATCCCCGCAACAGCACCACAGTGCTGGCAATCGAGATAGACAGACCAAGGATCAGGCCCGACAACGGCGCCCATCCCCACATCCGGCTGAGCGCAAACCCCAGCACAGTGGCAATCGTCATCTGTAAGATTGCGCCCGGCAAGGCTACCTGGCGCACAGCCCACAAATCTTTCAGAGAAAAATGGAGGCCAACGTCGAACATGAGAAAGATCACGCCAATCTCGGCAAGCTGGCTGAGGTCTTCAACATCACCGACAAAGCCAGGGGTAAATGGGCCGATGGCCATCCCGGCCAGCAGGTAGCCGACGATAGTCGGCAAGCCAATTCTACGGGCCAGCAACCCACCGGCGAAGGCCACCATCAGTGCAATAGCCAGATTTGCCAACAATGAAATATCTTGATGCATTGCTCTACTCCAATCACAAAAAGCAACATCTTTTTCAGTCTAACGGGGAACGGAAAAAATGTACGCAGCATGGCGTAAATGCGGGAGAGTATTGTTATGATAAAGAATGTAGCGCTGTCTGTCAAAAAGGAGAAAATAGGAAGTAGGAGGTAGGAGGGTGGGGAGTGGGAGGTAGGGAGTAGGGAGTAGGAAATAGGAGGTAGGGAAGTGGGTAGCAGAGGTAGATGCAGACTTTCAGGCCGTGCTTATTGCTATCTTCACCGGTGATGTCGATGGGTATAGGATACTTTACTGCGCTCGTCCACTTCTGACCACCTGCTCGTACACTGCCAACACCTGAGTAACCAATCGCTGTGGTGCAAACCGTTCGGCGATCGCTTGCCGTCCACCAGCGATGATCCGGGCACGCAGTGTCTCATCATCGAGCAGACGAAGGATTGCGTTAGCCAGCGCATGCGCATCGTTGTAGGGCACAAGCAGACCATCTTCCCCGTTGCGGATAAGCTCATTAATGACCGGAATATCAGTACTGACGACCGGTACACCGGCGGCCATGCCTTCCAGGACAGGCAGCCCAAATCCTTCGTAGCGTGATGGAAACGGTAAGACGGCACTGGCTCGCAGAAGGGCGAGCTTTTGTGCCTCACTCAGCGTACCGAGAAAGTGGAGATTTGCCGCTACGCCGGCCTCGCCAGCTAGCCGTTGCAGCTCGGCACGTTGCGCAGGGTTATGGGTAACGAAGACGAAGCTGGCTTGTGGATAGCGAGCAATGATCGTCGGCATTGCGGCAACCAATAAATCATAGCCTTTGCGGGGCGTTAGTTGGCCGATGTAGGGAATGATCGGGTAGGTGAAGGGCGGTTCCAGCGTCGGCGCTGGCCCGTTCATAAATTGCATGTCGAGCCAGAGCGGAATGACCGTCATCGGCTGATTGAAACCAAGGGAGTGCAACACCTGCGCTTCGTGGTGCGAACAGGGGATGAAGGCAGCGACATCGCGCAACGGACGGTGAATGGCGTAGTTGCGCCAGTGATCGCGCCACTGCCAGTCGCGCAGGCTACGCCGAATGAGCTGCGGCAATGAGTAGATTAACCGTTCGGGATGCATGGGAGCTTCGTAAGGCCGTTCCCGGTCGTCAACCAGCCAGCGATCATGGTAGGGGCCGAGCCATGTCCACACGATGGGGATGTTGTGCCTGCGCAACCAGCGTACAGCCTGCAATGCCAGGACGTTGCGTGGATGGATGACGTGGGCAATGTCGGGACGCGGTAACGACTCGAGCGCAGCAATTGTTTCGTGACCGGGCCAGAGCTGTGGTCGCACCCGCCGTACCACGATACCATCGATCTCTTCCCTGCGAGCTGTAAGGCCAAGATGAGGCTGATCAGGTTGCCAGTACGTCAGTGCCATCACTTCATGCCCGGCGGCTACCAGTGCCTGGCCTAAAGTGCGTTCGGGCCAGTTACGAAAATGACGACTGATCCCACCAAGGCCGATGATCAAAATGCGCATAGTTTGTCACACGTTGTTGTAGAGTAACGATAACCGGCAAACTGTACTGTCAGTCGGTTTGCAGAACAGCCCGGTAGACTGCTTCGATCCGATCTACTACCGCCGGCCAAGCGAACTGGGCTGCCCACGCCGGCGCAGCCGCAGCCAACACTGCCCGGCGTGCCGGATCGGAGAGCAGGCTGTTGACAGCCGCAGCCAGTGCCGCCGGATCGCGAGGCGGTACCAGTAGCCCGGTCTGACCGTCGGCGACGACTTCAGGAAAGCCACCAAAACGGGTTGCCACAACCGGTAACCCGCACGCCTGCGCTTCAACCGGCCCTATACCAAAGGTTTCGCTGGCATAGCTGGTTGCCAGCAGCAGATCGACGGTAGCGTAGAGTGCCGGCAGATGCTGACGCGGCACACTCCCCAGAAAGCGGACCCGTTCACTCACCCCAAGTTCACGCGCAATCGCCGCCAACCGTGGCCGATCTTCACCATCACCGGCAATCAGCAGGATTCCCTGATCGATGGAACAGAGTGCCCGAATTGCCGTCTCTACCCCTTTCCATGGTTGTAGCCGACCAACAAAGAGTAGCAGGGGTACAGTCGGCGACACACCGAGCCGTTCACGCAGGGTTGGATCGGGTGGCTGCGGACGGAACAGACTGGTATCAATCCCGTTGAAAACCACCTCTGGCATGAAGCCATAGCGACTGGCAATCGTTTGTGCATTGAAGCGCGAACACGAGACCGCAGCGTCCACCCGCCGTGCCAGCCAGGTATCGCCACGGTAAAAGTCTTCGCCGTGGCAACCGAGGATGACGCGTGCTCCGCTGAGCCGGCGTGCCAGCAGCGCCGGTGCCAGATCGTATGGTTTTTGCAGATGGATAATCTGATACCTCTCGCGCACCAGCGTGGGGAGTGCGGCAACTGCCATCGTCAGCCGCTCCAGCAGCTTCGCTTCGGCATAAGCCCGGCGCAGCAGCGGGAGTGCCTGCCAGAAGCGACGCGAAATAAACGGGAAGGTAAGCACACGTACTCCCGGTACCGTTTCGCGCCGATTCCCGACCCCACCCAGAATATCAACCGCATGACCGCGCTGGGCCAGTTCGCGAGCCAGGTCCCAGACAAAACTCTCTACCCCACCAATCTTGGTGGTGGTGGTCAGGTTGTAGAGAGCGATGCGCATACCTCACCAGATGGTGTAGAGCGTCAATTTCATCACCACAAACAAGGCCAGGGTTAAACCCAGATAGATTGCCAGTCGCCACCGTTGCCGGCGTTCCGACCCATCACCAATCTGGTATGCCACCAGAACTGCCGCCAGCGGGTAGGTAAACATCCAGATTCGTTCAACCTCGCGGTTGAATAGACCACTCAGCCACATACCAAGGACAAAGACCCCAAGCGATCCCAGTAAGGCGGCCCACTGTGGTTGCCAGCCAACGCTACCTGCCCGCAGATAGAGCATGCTGAGTGCAGCCAGTGCCCACGGGGTCAGAAAGACCAGATACGAAACCAGGTTGGCTGCCGCAAACCGCAGGTAGTAGTCGTAGCTGGGGGGCAGGAACGGCGTTGGTGGTGGCCCGTATTCACGAAAACGCTCCATCATCTCGCCGTTGATCATCGTTGCCGTTCGTGATGCACTGACGACATTGAAACCGGTGGTTACGAAGATGATCAGGTAGACGACAATGATAATCCCGGCGGCCACAGCACCCTGGCGGATAAGAGCGATCAGCGTCGTGCGCCGTCCCTGGCGCGATGTATGACGCACCAGCGCGAAGCCGACTGCGGCGACGCCGAAGAAGAAGAGCTGAGTGGCCGCGTAGGTCATAAAGAGCGCAGCAGCAATTGCAAGGCCAGCAACGACCGCCAGCCACAACCGATACGGTGGTTCAAGGGCGAGAAAGAAGGCGGCTGCCCCGGTGGCGATCAACAGACTGAACACGCCATCCAGCGAAGTGACACCGTACACCATCTGACCGGGAAGCACAACGGCGATCATGCCTGCCATCAATCCCAGCCGACTCCCTCCCAATTGCCAGCCAAGCCAGACCGCAATCAACGGCAGGCAGGCGGTGAGAACAATCGTGATCCAACTAGTTGCCACCGCCCCCGCACCGAAAAGCTGCTCGATCAGCCACAAGAACAGGATCGCGCCCGGTGGGTGAGTGCTGCCGTGCACCGAAAGACCAGGGGCAATCGTCTCGAAGTTGGCTAGAAAACCAAGCGGATCACCGGCCACCTGCGGCGTGTCGCGCAGGTATTCGTAGGGGCTGTCACGAAAGAGAGCAATTGGCGCATCCAGTCCATGAACAGTTATGTCAAATAAAACCGGCAGACTGAATGCACCGATCAGGGTATACGCCACCACTGGTACCGGAGCGATTGGACGGTGCAGCCAGCGGAAGCCGACCACGAACCAGATGATAGCAACCGCAATCGGCAATACCACCCACCACGTTGGTGAAGGATCGATCCGTGATTTGAGTGGCCAGACTCCGCTGTGGCCACTGATCTGTTGCAGCAGCCAGAATGCGCCGAGAATGGCAATACTCCAGAAGAGGATGGTAGTCAGTTCATTGAGCCAATCCTGACGCAGCGGCCAACGGCGGGCTATTGCCAGGCCGGCCACACCCATCCAGATACCGCCAACCGTTGGCAAGGCCCAGCGCAGGGTGCCGGCGCCGAATGGTACCAGCCCGGCGGCCAGGCTGTACCCGATCAGACCACTGCCAAACGTCACTATGATGGTTGCCAGCAAGAGCGGTACGCCACTCAGATGCAAGATTACCAGCCAGCCAATCGCCAGTGCAAGGCCAACGGCCAACGCCTGTGGCGCCGGCATTACGGCACCTGCCGCCGAAAGTGGTTGGACGGTCAAGCCGTGGAAGGGAACGCCGAGCCAGCGCGGATTGTTCGGATCGCGGACTGCGTTGCTCTGAATAGTGAGACACACCGCTGCCCCCGGTTGCTGGTCAGAACCGGTCAACAGCGTGTAACGACGCAACTCTGGTGTTAGCGCAACAACGACCGGCGCTGCCTGCCCGACGTGCAGATTGACGGTTTCCGTACCAAGGGTACGAGCGTAGCCACCCGCTAGCCGCACCCGCACCAGACTGCGCGGAGCATAACCAATCCCATCAACGCATACCCGGCTCTCGCCATCTGTCCAGCGAAAATCACCAAATTCACTCGTTTCGACCTGGTTCAAGCCGGCCAGCAGCCAGCGGCTGGCACTCGCCGGAGCAAGAGTCAACGGTTGACCAACATTCGCCAGCAACCAGTTGATCCCAATCACCAGGAGCGTGATCGCCAGATACGCTGCTCCTGTCCGCATCAAGGCTATTTTTTGCGTATCGCTCAGGAAATGCCACGGACGAACAGACGCCGTCAACAGGCTTTGGTGTTCTCGCATCACAGAGTCCCTCAAATCAGGCGCCGAATCACGCTGCGGAATGGGAGTCGCCATTTCAACACGTGATCGCGGTCTACTGGTTCCAGACCGCCAACCATTCGCAGTGCGATGAGGAAAATCAGTGCACCGGCTCCGGCCAGTATCAGCAATTGTAGTGCCAGACCAAGGCGTGTCAGGAGATCAACATCACCTGCCGGCAAGACGATCAGGTTACGCAGTATGGCGACCACCAGCCCCATCAGCGCTGTCGCAACACTCACGCGCAGCGTGAAACGCCACGGCCAGCGCAAGCCCAGCCCTCGCATACCGGCAATCGTCACCCAGAGACCGGCCGCGATGCGCGCCAGGCCAAACGTCAGCGCCATGCCCAATAGACCAAACTGCGCTGGCAACCAGAATCCAAGCATGATCACCGTCAGTAGGGCTACCAGCCGGGCAGTGAGCACCGTTCCCAGGCGCTCATTGACCATGAGCGCATTATGGGCGGTGGTGAGCATGCTCTCGCCAAACAGGCAGGGCGTCAGCACCCACACGATTGGTGCAGCGTCGAGATACTGGGGACTGATGACCAGCAATCCTGGCCCGGCCAGCAGCATCAACCCAACCCCGCCCGGTGCCATCAGCAGGAGTTGCAGACGGATCAGCGACTGGTAGGCACCGTTGGTGGTGCCACCTTCACCCTGGCGCACCCGCGTGAACAACGGTACCTGCACACCAACCAGTGGTGTGTAGAGATAGCTCAGTGCCATGCGTACCAGCAACGCACCGGCAGCCAGTAACGAGACATCACGAATATCACTATTGAAGAAGTTGATGAACTCGAAACTGGCAATAAAATCGGTCGCCGTCATGACATACGAAACGCCGGCATAGCGGACAAAACCGGGGGGGAGTGCCCGACGCAGATCACGTAGACTGTCACGCAGATCGGTCAGGATGCCAGAGGCAGACTCTTCGGTCAAACCGGCTTGCAGGCGCCACACCTGCCAGCCTGCTAGCGCCACAGCAATGGTC
The DNA here is from genome assembly GCF_034434295.1 of Chloroflexus sp. Lineage (GTDB taxonomy): Bacteria > Chloroflexota > Chloroflexia > Chloroflexales > Chloroflexaceae > Chloroflexus. The sequence continues at coordinate 17,411 of NZ_DAOTZQ010000148.1, read as the reverse complement.
GGTGCGATGACCATTGCGATCAACACCCCCAGAATATCCCAGCGGTCGGGCAGGGCCAGGATGGCAACGACGACCAGGATTTGCGGGAGCAACCCGGCAACCAGCGCAATACTGTTCCACGCCTTTTGCCGAAAGAAGCTACTCAGAACCGCCATCAGCAGATCGTAGAGCGCCCCCAGCCCCAAGAGAATGATAATCGCGCCAATAATCAGCCAGTGAAAATCAGCCACAAACTGGCTCAGCTCAACCCGGGCTACTGCCTCAACGGTCATGTCACCGCGCAGGAGTCCTTGCAGGTAGCTCTCAATTTGCCGGTGGGCAACGATCAAAGCGATGGCAATGATCACGAGGATCGTCAGTTGCAACGTAGTGACCAATAGAAACAGCCGCCGTGCGGCCCGTGCGCCACCGATACGTTCGGTCTCTGGAATGTATTTGGGTAGCGCACGGGCGATCCCCAGATCAAGGGCTGTCCCGAACAGGTTGCTGGCTCCGCGCACCAGAGTAATCAAACCGAAACCGGCCTGTGAGAGCTGGTTGAGCTTGACCAGGGTAGCGACAACTTCAGCCAGCAACCGTAATGGCGCAAAGAGGGTATTCCACAACACCGCCCGCGATACCTGGGTCGCCAGCGACGGACGCTGCGCCGTCATACACCCTCCTTGCGCAGGTCCAGTTCAAACATCCCGGTGTAGAAGCGTCGCTGCCAGCGATACGCCGTCTGCTCGAACCCGATCTGGCGCAAGACACGCCGGATTACCCGCCGCAAGGGTCGGCGACTCGGCAATTTGCCGGCCAGCAAGGACTGTTCGCGGAGATCGGTGACGCGAAAGCCCAGCCGTTCACAAATGCGTACCAATTCGTGGTAGTGAAAGTAGTGCATTGAACTGAGCCGTTGCATATCGCGAAACGCCGCGCCACGCTTGGTTCGTCCGCGTAGTTTGATCACCAGTTCGGCCACCGGTCTGGGCAACCAGTTGATAGCGCGCATGTGGTAGTGCGGATCAATCCAGGCTCGCCGATTGATGGCAGTGATCAACGCATGTCCACCTGGTCGCAATACCCGCGCCAGCTCGCGCAACACGGCAATTGGGTCCTGAACGTGTTCGAGCACGTCCCAGGCAACTGCCAGATCAAACGCTGCGTCTGGCAACGGCAAGGCTTCACCGGCTGCGTTGATGATTGGCAGGCGCAACTGATAGCGGGCTGCCCGCAAGTGAATAATCCGACAGTACGCCGGATTGTATTCGCAGGCGGTGACCTGTGCTCCGGCCAGTGCTGCCGCCACTGCAAATCCACCCATCCCGGCCCCCAGATCGAGGATACGGAGGCCGGACACTAGTCCCATCACCTGCTGCACCTGTGCCAGGCGTTCAGTCTGATATTGTTCCTGATGCAACCGGCGCTCGCGCCAGGCGGCAAAATCGCGTCGCCAGGTCATGTGTTGCAGCCACGGATCAATCGCCGCAGCCAGTTGTTCATCAATACGTTCAATCAATTCGCTCATACCGACGAACCTAATTCTGTACCGGCGAAATACTGATTCGCATCACCCACAACCAGAGCGCACTCCCCAGCGAGAGGGTGAGCGTCGCCAGCACAAATAACCGACCCGGCCAGCGCGTCCACAATCGATCAGCCATAATCGCCCAGGCCAGACAGATCAGCGGGATAAGGTAGAAGAGCTGTTTATCGACCATCGAAATACGATAGCCGGCGATTAAGAAGAGCAGTGCCACTGAGCCCCAGGCTGACGCCACCAGCCAGAGCAGTGGCCGCGAGCGCATTGCCCAATACCCCGGCACGAAGAAGATTAGCGGAATCGCCAAACCGTAGTACAGGTAGTGGTTGGGCCAGATATGGTAGCCAAGGTGGGGTACGAATGACCAGAGATATTCCAGGAATGGTGGCCGTGACACACCGACCGTCTCTGGCCCACGGGTAAAGACCGTCGCCATGTACGGCAGTGTTCGTTCAACGATAGGCTGGAAGTACTGGCCATAATAGATCGCAATTGCCAGCCCGATAGCCGCTGCCGTCGCCACCCACAGCGGACGTAATCCCGGCAGCAACGACTGCCAGGCCGGACCACGCCGGGCATTGAGCCAGATGAGCAGGGTCAGCACCACCAGGAATATACCGGTGAAGACTCCGGTGACCGTGTAAATCAGGAAGGTTAACAGCAGCAGCGGCACGAACCAGACCTGCACCTTCCACTCACCCAGCCGATCCCACGCCAGCAGGATCGTTGTCTGCACCAGCAGGCTAAGCCACAAGCCGGCGGCGGTTGGCACATTCCCCCAGATATGGAGCAGAAAGGTCACCGGCAACACTGCATATGTCACACTTGCCAGCAGCGCTACGCGCTGTGACAAACCCGCCTTCAACGCAATCGCTGCGATCAACACGACTCGCGACATATCCATCAAAAGGCTTACGAAGTTGGCCGTCATTTCCATCGGCCATGGAAAGATGGCATAGGCAGTCGCCAGGATGTGGAACCAGGGTGAATACGGAATCACCGGCGGGTTCCGGCCCCACTCAGCCACAGGCATGGTCGTCTCATTCAGTGGGCTGTTGGTACTATAGTAGAGTGGTAAAGCGCCATCAAACAAAATCCGTCGCGCCTTGTCCATGTGCCAGAAGACATCGATCCCGACAAAGTACGGATAGAGCATGCCAATCGCTTTGAGCCAGAATCCCACCAGGAACACGATCAGCAATGTCGCCGTAAACGCAGGGGGAACGTTGACGCCGGTTTGCCGCAACAGCCAGCGCGTGAGCGGTCGCATCAGCAACGTCAGAGCCAGACTCAGCGCTGTCAGCGCAGCCAGACGGTCGATCATCTGACCACCGGGGAAGCGATAGACCACCAGTGCCCAGCCTGCACCAACGACGACCAGCGCCATTGCAACTGCTGCCCAGCCGGTGGCATCGAGCCACCAGCGTCGCTGCAGGTCGACCGTGAGCAGTGCGAGACAGGCAAACATCCCGATAACAATAAACAGCCCCAGACCGAGCGCCATCGGCGGTGGCATCACTGTTGCCGGCAAGGGACTGACAGCCGGAGCCACGGCAACATCAGCGATCAATACGCCAAGTGGACGCGGATCGCGAAACGGATCGGCCTGCAACGAGACAGTCAGATCGCCACTCCCCATCAACGCTGCTGGCACCAGCAATTGCAGACGGCGCAACTGTGGTTGTTCCGGTAAGCGTGCCAGCTCGACACCGTTGACCTGGATACGGCCATTGACCGGTGAGCCATCGGGGTGGGCGACAACCGCATCCAGCCGTACAATCCAGGTACCCTGCCCCAGACGCGGAAAGTGAATTTCGCTCTGATCGGTACTCCAGCGATAGGTGCGAGCCGGTGCCAGCTCGACAGCCAGCGGTACTCCTGCAGGCGGTGTCTCGCCACCGACCAGTGCCGAGACCAGCTCAAAGGTGAGGGTCGGTGCCGAAGCAATATGGGCCGGAATTTTGACGAACATCTCGCTACTGCTGCGGCGTGGCATTTCGACGCGCACCCCATTCACTGCTGCCGCCGACTCGCGCTGCAAGATGATCGGATCGGCATCAGGCCGGGCTACAATACGCGCCAGCCACACCCCTTGGCGATTGCCGGGGACAGTAGCCGAGGCCGCACCCATCGGCCAGTCAAACCGCTCGAATGGGCCGGCTGCGTCGATCTCGCGCGCATTGAAATCTACCAAAAAGGCGCCATCGCGGTTATCGCCTACATCAACCACGACCAGCGGGCGCACCGTGTAGCTCACAATAAGCACTACAACCGTGAGTACCGCTAGCCAGAATGCGGGTAGCACGACACCCGACAGACGGCGCGTCTGACTATGAGCAGTTGTCAGATGAACTCGTTTCCAAATAGAAGTTGTCATCGTTAACGATACCTGATGAGCGCGAATACTGCGCCTGACATTGTTACATCATCGCCGCATTGTACCACGCTCACCGGGTTGCCTTGCAGGTCGGGGTGTGGGTACAGTGCATCACCTACACATCCGGCTCTTCGACCACCCACGACTGCACACCATGAGTCACGAACGAGAATGGACGGACAACCACGCCAGCCTCGGTTAAGGCCCGCTCAATAGCCAGCCGCCGGTCGAAGGGACAGGCAAAGACCATGAACCCACCACCACCGGCACCCGAAATTTTACCGCCCCAGGCCCCGTGCTTACGGGCCAGGGCGTAAACCTCTTCAACGATGGGGGGCGCAATGTGGGGTGAAAACGCCTTTTTCACTTCCCATGCATCGTGAAGCAGTCGCCCAAAATCGGCAATCCGTTGTTCACGCAGCAGACGGGCTGCCGTATCGACGAAGGCTTTGGTTTCGTGATGCAGGCGTAAGGTGTCGCCCTTGACCAACCGTTGCACCTGATCGGTCATCAGGTGACGAGTGAGTAACTGACGGTCACCGATATATCCCAGGATCAGGCAGCTTTCCAGCTCAAGCAATGCCGTCTGGTCACTGAGCACCGGTTCGACAATCACCCGATCCCGGCCAAAGTGATACACACACATACCGCCAAACACGGCTGAATACTGGTCTTGCCGACCACCGGGGATGCCTAGATCGACCCGTTCAATCCGGTACGCCAGTTCGGCCAGTTGATGCGGATCGGCATTTTGTCCGGCGACTGCATACAGCAGTTTCAGCATACTGACCACCAGCGCCGACGACGAGCCAAGACCGGAGCCAGGTGGTGCATCGCTGAACATAGTAATCTTGTAACCAGCCGTTGTCGGGCGCAACTGCGGTAGCGCATCGAGCACCGCCTGCGGCAACGCCAGCTTGCCGTTCCATTCGCGATCACTCACCTGCCGGCTGACCTCTTGCAAATCGAGTGAACGGATCAGAATACCAGGTGTGGTGCTAGTGGTCAGCATACAACGGACATAGAGATTGATGGTGCAGTTCAACACCTTACCGCCGTACTCTTCAGCGTAAGGACTGACATCAGTACCGCCGCCGAAAAAGCCGATACGCATCGGTGCGCGAGCTTTATAGATTTTCATCACTTCCTCCGGCCACATCTGAATGCCGCGGCGTCAGTATAGCAGAAGACGGGATAGTAGGGTGTAAGATCGGCGGGTGCCTCCCCCTGCCTCACGACGTGGAAGGCCGGCAGGGCTGCACTACCGGCGGTAAGCGGGGGCGGGTGTGCTGAAGGGGCGGCGTTGAAAACCATGCCTCAAGCCGTGGAAGCCCCTTCGGGGCTGGCCTGCCGATGGGTAAGAGCGGACTCTCTCCGCTCGTCTCCCTCCTATTTCCTATTGGCTCATGTTCAAAAGTGGTGCAAACGGTCACTCATTGGGGTTCACTGCGGCGTAAGGGCACGTATGAGTGTACCCTACTGCACCGAGTTTGAACATGAGCCTTTCCTATCTCCTATCTCCTATCTCCTCCCTGCCAACCCCATCAGCGCACCAAGTTGCGTTACAATATAGCTATGAACATCTTTCTGAGTTCCGATCATCATCATCATAACCCGCCGTTCGAGATACTCGACGGTCGTGTCGTGCCCTATGCCGAAACACCGCAGCGGGTCGCGATCATCCTGGCTGCACTGGCAGAGGCAGGTTTTGCCGCGCCAATAGCAGCTCCACCTGCCACTATCGCTGATCTGGCGGCAATCCATACCGCCGACTATCTGGAGTATCTGGCTAATAGCAGCGCACGCTGGCAGGCTACCGGATTGTCGGTGCCGGTCTTTCCATCGGCGTGGCCATTGCCGGGGTTACGGTTGCGCAGCGACTGCCCGCAGGCGGCTGCCGGGCGCTACACCTTTGACCTGAGCGCCCCCATCACCGCCGGCACCTTCACCGCTGCCTGTTCGGCGGCGGGGGCGGCGCTGGCCGGCGCTGCGGCATTGCTCGCTGGTGATACTCGTGCATATGCCCTCTGCCGCCCGCCGGGACACCACGCTGCGGCGGCGATGGCCGGTGGCTACTGCTACCTGAATAACGCCGCGCTGGCTGCCGACTACCTGGCGCGTAGCCAGACGAGTGGTGATGCAACGTGGGCATTGCGTTCACCGACTGTTGCTGTGCTCGACATTGACTATCACCACGGCAACGGTACCCAGAGCATCTTCTACGAACGCAATGATGTGCTGACCGTCTCGCTCCATGCCGACCCGGCTTACGAATATCCGTACTACCTCGGCTACGCCGACGAGCGCGGGGCTGGGGCCGGCGAAGGGTACAATCTCAATTTCCCGTTGCCGGCGGGAACTGACGATGTCGGGTATCTCAGTGCACTCGATCAGGCGTTGCAGGCGATTGCCGATTACGGCCCGCGCTACCTGGTGGTTTCTGCCGGCTTCGACACCTTTGCCGGTGACCCCCTGGGCGGGTTTGCGCTCACCACCGAAGCATACCGCACGATCGGTCGATCAATTGCCCAACTCGGTCTGCCAACCCTGGTGGTGCAAGAAGGTGGTTATGCGCTCGCAGCCCTGGGTGCCAATGTCGTGGCATTGCTACAAGGAGTTTTCACAGCATGATCAACGATAATTCGCTCGACCAGCCACAACCGTCGCTGAGGCCGGGGTGGGGCTGGCGCGATCTGTTCATCACCCTGTTAATCATTGGGGTTGGCGGCTCGCTTACGATACTGGGCCTGCGCTTCGTAACCGACATCGCCAACTGGGATACATCACGCGGGTTGATCAGCTTACCGGTCTACCTGGCGGGTGCGTTACTCTACCTAATCATCGGCGGTGCGATCCTGGCCGTGATCGGGCCGCGTGCCGCCTGGCGTGATCTGGGCCTTCAATGGCCGGGTTGGATACATCTGGCCCTCGTTCCGCCGGTATTCATTTTTGGCATGGGAATGATGTTTCTAACCAATCTCGGTGTGGTTTTGCTCTTCGGTGAGTTCCAAAACCCGCAGATCGACAGCCTTTCTGGGGGGCAACCATTTGGCCTGAGTGAGTTACTGGCACTCCTGATCTTGGTGGTCGGGATTGTGCCCCTGGTTGAAGAACTCTTCTTCCGTGGGGTACTCCACCACCTGCTGCGCCGTCGCTTCAGTGCTGCGGTCACAATTGTACTCGGTGCCGCGATCTTCGCCGTCGTCCATTTCATTCCGGTGCTGGTGCCCGGCCTCTTCGTGGCCGGATTGTGTCTCGGTTATCTGCGCGAGCAGAGTGGCTCGATCTGGCCTAGCGTTTTGTTTCACATGCTGCAAAACACGCTGGCACTGCTGGCGATGGCGTTTGTGCTGGCCACAGGTGGAGGTGCCGGGTAGACCGGGCTTGCATACAGCAATATAGCGCGAAAACGCTTCGACGTAGCACAGGATTCAACCTGTGCCACGTCGCCTTTTCCAGAACAGCCAGAGCCAGACGTCTGGGTGGCGTTATGTGAATCGTTCATCTGTCCCACGTGCAACGCCAGCCTTCCCCCTCATCTGACCACGCCGATACTGTTCGTCGCTAAACATTTGCCTGTAGTAGCGAATTCTTTTCCTCGCCACCCCCCTGATCTCTTCTATACTGCCTTTGCCTGCAATAACAGCATACAATGAGGTGTGGTAGTGGAAACTCCTGAAGAACAGCTCGCAACCCTCTGTCGGCTACGCGAACGAGCGTTGCAAGGTGGTGGCCCTGAGCGCGTTGCCCAACAACACGCCCGCGGAAAATTGACGGCTCGTGAGCGTCTGGGATTGCTTCTTGATCCCAACTCATTTCAAGAGATTGGATCCCTTGCCAGCAGCCCTATCGGTGATGACGATCAGCAGATGCCTGGTGATGGGATCGTGACCGGTTTCGGGAAGATCAATGGCCGCCGCGTCGCCGTGTTCGCGCAAGATTTCACCGTGATGGGTGGATCGTTCTCGGCTGTGCAGGCGAATAAGATTTGTCGCATGCAAGACCTGGCTATCGAGAGCGGTATTCCTATCATCGGGTTGAACGACTCAGGTGGTGCTCGCATTCAAGAGGGCGTTCGCTCCCTGGCGGCGTATGGTGAAGTCTTCGTGCGCAATGTCATGGCATCTGGTGTTGTGCCGCAAATATCGGCGATCCTTGGCCCCTGCGCCGGTGGCGCTGTCTATTCGCCGGCCTTGACCGACTTCGTGATTATGTCGGAGTCAACCGGGTATATGTTCCTGACCGGGCCTGATGTGATCAAAGCGGTGTCCGGGCGTGAACTTTCGACCCAAGAGCTGGGTGGCGCGGCGGTACACTGCGTGCGCAGCGGTGTTGCACATCTTTCGGCGGCCGACGACCGGGCCGTGATTGAGTTGATCAAGCGGCTGCTCAGCTATCTGCCTCAGAACAACAATGAAGACCCACCCCAGATCATGCCCTACGACCGCGCTGATCGGATTGAACTGGCCCTCAATAGTCTGGTACCGGCAGACGAGCGGCAGGGATACGACATCCATACCCTGATCAACCTGATCTGCGACTACGATAGCTTTCTCGAAATCCAGCCGCTCTTCGCTCCCAATGCTGTGGTTGGCTTTGCCCGTCTTGATGGCTACGCCGTCGGGATTGTTGCCAACCAGCCGGCAGTGATGGCCGGTGCGCTTGATATCGACGCCAGCGATAAAATTGCCCGCTTTGTCCGTATCTGCGATGCCTTTAATATCCCGCTCATCACCTTTGTCGATACACCGGGCTTCCTGCCTGGTGTAGAGCAAGAGTACGGCGGTGTGATCCGTCACGGTGCGAAAATTATTTACGCCTATAGCGAAGCTACCGTGCCCAAGATTTCGGTTGTCGTGCGCAAGGCAATTGGGGGAGCGTATGTCGCAATGTCAAGCAAACAGTTGCGCTGCGATCTCAACTTTGCCTGGCCCTCGGCCCAAATTGCGGTCATGGGGGCTGAAGGTGCAGTGCGCATTCTGCACCGCGAAGCATTGCGCACCGCCAAGAATCCTGCCCAACTGATGGAGCAGTTTATCGCTGATTACCGCCGCCGGTACTTCAACCCCTATCACGCCGCCGATCTGGGACAGATTGACGAGGTGATCGAACCGGCTGAAACCCGACCACGGCTAATCCGTGCGCTTGAGATTTTGCGTACCAAAGTGCAGCAGAATCCGCCCCGTAAACACGGGTTGTACCCATCATAAGCTGGGGGCAAGGCGATGAATGATTTCAGTTTTGGCCTGAGCATCACCGTCACAGGGATGGGGCTGGTGTTTAGTGTCCTGGCATTACTGTGGAGCATTCTCAACCTGCTCACTCGTTTCGATCAGCCAGCCGCCGTAGAATCGCCAGACCTGACACCAGAACCTGAACCAGAGGGAACGACTGCCAGCTCGCTTTCACCGGAAGAACTTGTCGCTATTACCATTGCAGTGCGTCTCCACGCAGCAACCCTGCGTCAGGAAGCTGCACCAACTGTCCGTAGCTACTGGCCGGGGAGTCTGCTCTTTGCCAGTCGTTGGGTTGCCGCCGGTCGCACGCGCCAGAATCAGAGCTGGCAGCGCAGGAGATAGAACGCTATGCGCCGCTATCAATTAACAGTTAACGGTAAATCCTACACGGTGGCTGTCACCGAGACGGGAAGCGACCGCTTTATCGTCCAGCTCGATGGCCGCGAATTCGAGGTGCAACTGACCGAGAGCGGTGAGGTAAGCGACCCTGTACCCCGTTCGGCACCGCTACCGGTTGTGTCACCACCGCTACCGAACGCTCCAACACCGCCGCCCGCACCGCCTACACCGTCAATTCCGCCACCAACGGCCATTAGCGATCAGCTTATTCGGGCACCGATGCCGGGCACAATCTTGCAGATCGTGGTCACTCCCGGTACACGGGTCAAACGCGGTCAACCGGTCATCGTCCTGGAAGCCATGAAGATGAATAACAGCATCGGTGCACCACGTGATGGCGTCATTTCTGCCATCCTGGTCAAAACCGGGCAAAGTGTCGGGTACGGTGAACCGCTGGCTCAGATTGAATAACAGAGAATGGAACGATCTATGAGTGAATTGATCGCCAGCATCTTCGCCGGCATTGGTGCGCTTTCCTGGCAATCACTGGTGATGATAGGGATTGCCGCCCTGCTTTTCTATCTGGCGATAGTGCATCAGTATGAACCGCTGCTGCTCTTGCCAATTGGTGCCGGTGCGCTCCTGGCTAATCTCCCGCTCTCGCCGTTAGCAGGTGAGGATGGCTTACTGACCATCCTCTACAATGCCGGTGTTGGTAACGAACTCTTCCCCCTCTTGATCTTCATCGGGATAGGTGCGCTGACCGACTTTAGTCCGCTGCTTTCCAACCCACGCATGGTGTTGACGGGGGCTGCCGGGCAGTTTGGCATCTTCGGTACGCTCTTACTCGCACTGGCACTGGGGTTTAGTCGTGAAGAGGCCGCCTCGATTGGAATTATCGGTGCCATCGACGGGCCAACCTCAATTTATGTCTCCAGCCTGCTGGCTCCCCACCTCCTCGGCCCGATCACAGTCGCTGCGTATAGCTATATGTCGCTGGTGCCGGTGATTATGCCGCCGATTATCCGCACGCTCACCACACCGGCAGAACGACAGATTCGGATGGCATACGTCACCCGTCCGGTCAGCCGCCGCACACGTATTCTGTTTCCCATCGTGACTACCGTGATTGTGGGTATTCTGGTGCCCTTCGCCATTCCGCTTATCGGTATGCTGATGCTGGGCAACCTGATGCGCGAGTCGGGGGTTGTTCAGCGCTTAACCAACACCTCGGCCCAGGAGCTGGCGAATATCGTCACCCTCTTCCTCGGCCTGGCGATTGGTTCAACCATGGAGGGAACGCGCTTTCTGCAACCGGCAACGCTGGCGATCCTGGCCCTGGGTATTCTGGCCTTTGCTCTCGACACAGCCGCCGGCCTTCTGTTCGGCAAATTCCTGAATCTCCTGAGCCGTGGACGGTTCAACCCCATCATCGGTGCCGCCGGAATCAGTGCCTTTCCTATGGCGGCACGAGTGGTGCAGAAGCTGGCAAACGAAGAAGATTTTGAAAACTTCCTGCTGATGCACGCAATGGGAGCGAACGCTGCTGGTCAGATTGCCAGTGTCGTGGCAGGTGGTGTACTGTTGGCCTTGATGGGGGCGGGGAGGTAGGACGTAGGAGATAGAAGATAGGAGGTAGGGGTAGGGGGTGAATTTGTTGTGAACATGTAGTCTAGGATTCAGGCGGGGCTACATTTCCGCTACGATGGAGCGCATTGATGCGTTAGGGGCACGGCATGCTGTACCCCTACTGCAACACCGACGACCACTTGCTAACGATTCGACGGTAGCACACCATGCGTAAGCTACGCTGCCAGCCACCACCAGTACTCGTCAACTCACCAATCCATGCCGTAGCGCATAGATCGCCGCTTGCGTGCGATGAGCCAGACCGAGTTTGCGCAGGATGCTGGCGACGTGGGTTTTGACCGTCTCTTCACTGACTGTTAGCCGACTCGCGATTTCGGCATTGGTGAGACCTTCAGCCACCAGTTTCAGCACCTCACGCTCGCGTTCGGTCAATGTATCAGTGGCTTTGGACGTTTGAGCTTCGAGAATCCGTTGCATCAATGTTGGTGCCAGTATTGCCTTCCCCGTCATAGCGCCCCGAATCGCTTCGAGAAGCTGTTCCGGCTGACTCTCTTTTTCGATGTACGTAATCGCACCGGCGCGCAAGGCACCGATCACCCGCGCATCATCGGCATACCCGCTCAGAATGATGATGTGCGTGTGTGGAATCAGGCGCTTGAGCTGCCGGGTAGTCTCGATCCCATCGATTCCACCCGGCATGAGCACATCCATCACAATCACATCCGCCTGCCAGGTCGATGCCATCTGCAAGGCACTCTCGCCATTCGCTGCCTCACCCACAACCACAATATCGGGTTGAGCGGCAAGATACGCACTCAGTCCACGCCGAACAATGCTGTGATCATCGACTAGTGCAACTCGAATCGGACTCATCTGGTCTCTCCCTGTTACCCGCCAGAACCGGCGGTCAAACCACCGACGACTGCTGTGGCCGAGGGGTCATCCGTTGCGGGGCACCGTAGGTCAGACTACGCCACACCCATTCGAGTGGCCCGTACTGGAAGAAGCGCAACCACACCACGCTGAGACCCAATTGTACAATCCAGATCACGAGGCTGAGCAGCAGGCCGTTGAAGGCACCAACCTGACCGAACAAGCCCAGCCCGTAGCTGTAGAAGATGAAGGTACAGATGATCGATTGCGCAATATAGCTACTCAATGCCATACGTCCGGCTGCTGCCAGCGGCTGCAACCAGCGTCGCCAGGTATCGCTGCGGGTAAGGGCAATCATCATTGCCACATACCCATACGTAAGGATGGGGGCGGCGATCAGTAACCCCTGTTGCAGTAAGCCAAGCAGGATGTTATCGAGGTTGCCATATCTTACCAGCCATGCCAGCGCAAGGTTAGCTACCAGACCGATTGCCAGGCACATCCCGCCAAACGGCAGCCGACGCTGCGCAGCCGGTTGTTCGTACAGGTGTTGCGCAAGTCGCTGCTTCCCGACATACATCCCGATCAGGAAGAAGGCCAGGATTTGCAACACATTCCCGCTGAAGAAGTAGATCGCCATTGCGGCGATCCACTCTAGCGCACGCCAGACAAAGATGTCTCCCCACGAGCCGCTACCGTAGATTGCAATGGCCCGTTGTTCGAGATCGCTTATCATTGCCATGAATTGATCGGTCTCACCACTTGCGCCAGCAGTGGAGCCACCGAGCAGCAGGCCGAGAGCCAGGAATCCCAACCCAAGCACGACTGGCAGCCCAAATAGCACTGCGACCCAGATCAACAAGGTGCGTGGTTGTAACCGCCGAAACAAGAGTGCCACCAAACCCGCCAGTGCATATATAAAGAGGATGTCACCGTTCCAGATCAAGAGCGCATGCATCAGCCCCAGGCCCAAAAGGATCATCAGGCGGCGCACCATAAATCGCCCCGGCCTGCCACCCGCTGCTTCCACCCGCTCGATCTGCATCCACAGGCCTAATCCGAAGAGAAACGAGAACAGCGGATAAAACTTACCGGTTGCCAGCGCCAGAATAAGCATCTCGCTCACGTGGTCAACAAACCCTTCGCCGCGTGGTGTGCTGGTGAACAGGGCAAGGAACGGAAAACTGAAGATGGCCATATTGACGACCAGAATGCCCAACAGTGCGAAACCGCGTAAGATGTCGAGAAGATCGATTCGGTCGTGCTTCCGCGTCGGTTGAATACCATGTGCCACCATACTACACTACTCCTTTGCCTGCGATATGCTTGCCAGGGAACAGTTCATCCTTACTCACCACCGATGTGACGAACCAGGTAAAGAGAGCGTTGCACTCCCACAAAACCCGATCTGCGTCATGTGGATGCAGAAACAAAGCTTCTGCATCCACACCAGCTCATTATCTGTCTGACAGTGATTGTGCCGTGTCCGCTTGCTCTCGCGCCACAATCTGCAAACGACGCCAGGTATTGATGGTCTGGAGTAACAGGTACGGGAAGACACCCAGCCACCAGGTGCCAAAACCGAAAATTGCCCACGGGTCTGCGGTTGGCAGACTAGCAAGTGAACTGTCGATCACGACATCCTGGAGTGATGCAGTAATCCCTCCCTGGCTGATCGCAATCGCCGCACCGATCAGCAGCCCCAGGAAGCTGAAGATGTAGGTGAAGAGAAACGTACCGTACAGCGTCAATGCCGACAACTGACTATAACGAGATGACCACTCAACAATTCGTGCTGTCAGTGAGCGTTCGATCCACCACTTGCCCACCAACACTCCCAGGGCCAGTACAATCGCCGCCGCGCTGCCAAATGGCACCTGGAATGCGATCAGCACGCCGACACTGATGCACAGGATATGGTAGGCCAGCGTGAGCAGGATGGCTGTACGATGCAGACGGCGCAATCCGCTATCCACCACCGGTTCAGTCGCCGACGACCAACCTTCAAGAGCTGTTAGCCGTCGGAGGTGATGATGACTGATGAGCAACCCGATAACGCTGTACGGCAGCATCACCAGCGGATAGCCAATCGCTAGCAGCGACACAAACCAGCTTCGATCAAGCGTGTCGTGGAACAGGTTAACTGTCTGCATCGAGCCGAACAACCCACTGTAGACCAGTACTTGAAAACCGATCACAAATCCCAGAAAGAACCAGCCTTCCCGAACCTGCGTGCGTAGCGTAGATATCGTTGCCCATTCTGCAACGCGGTCGTTGAGGATGCGGTGTGTGCGGACGAGAGCAATTGCTGCGCCGGCAACCCCGACTCCAAGAAGAAACGTGAGTGCAAACGCCTTTAGCGAGAATGTTACCCAGGCAATAATCGACAGCAGGAAACACACCGTCAAAAGGTCGTAGAAGCGCAGCAATGTTTGCCAGATCGAATGTGTTGTCCAGGGATGTGCCCGCCGCCGTCGGTTCACCATCACCGGCAATAGACCAATACCGATCAGCACACCAAGAATACCGATGCCTCCAAAGTACAGAGGCGCGTTCTGAAGTACCATGATCAACGATAGCCCACCGATAATGAACGCCATACCGGTCACGGAAGTCAAACTACTGAGGGTGAAGATGTGCTGTAAACGCTCCTCTCGCATACGTGCCTCCTTCTCGTGTTGACTCTCATTGTCGGCAAGCGGAATCCGAAACTGGATTGTCGTTCCGGCTTGTGGCGCTGAGCGCACTGCCAGCTCGCCACCGAACGCTTCAATTCGGGCACGCATATTGGTCATCCCCATCCCCGATGTACTGGTCGCCGGATCGAAGCCCCGCCCATCGTCGGCAACGGTCACCGTCAGCCAGGCTCTGCCGGCAACCATCTCTTGCCCGAATGAGACCTGTACGTGACAGGCACGAGCATGACGGGCTACATTCGAGAGTGCCTCCTGAATAACCCGAAACACCGTCTCCTGGGTACCAGGCAGCAGGAACGCTTCATCCGGGAAGCCATCGTGGTGCAACGCAGTGCTGACCTCTGCCCGAAAATGGAGCGCTTCAAGCTGTTCGCGGATCGCCTCGATCAGGCCAATGGTTACCAGTGGTTGCGGGCGCAGTTGGGTGAGCAACGCTTTCATCTCGATCATCGCCGCCTGAGTCAGGTCACGCACGTGTTGAATGTGCCGGGCAGCACCGGCCGGATCGCGTTCATACAGGCTCTGAGCGGTTGCCGCAGCGATATTGATGCTGAATAACTGCTGCTTGATCGTATCGTGCAGATCACGCGCCAGCCGATTCCGCTCCTCTTGCGCCGCCGCCTCGCGCAGTTGGGCCAGTAAGAGCGATTGTCGCTCACTGAGCTGTTGTGCCCGCTCCTCAATCTCCTGTTGCAACCGCGGCAGGATCAGGTGTCGCATGAGCATCAGGATGCTCAGAAACACCATGCCAACCGACACCACAACACCCAGGGCGGTGTAGTGCAGGGCATATTCCGCCCAGCCGAGTTCGTTGAGCGTGGTCGGGCCGAAGATGATCAGCAGTGTAGCGATGATGGCAATCAGCCCGAAACCGGCTGCGATCAGTTGCGTGACCAGATTGGTGAACTGATTGCGGCTCGATTGCTCCGCCAATCGATCTTCACCCCGCTCAGACGGGAAGCGAAACGGGCTGGCAGTGGGGATAACAACAACGCCTATCATCATCAATGCTGCGCCAAACACCGCATCACCCACCAGCAGCTCGCGTACTCCCATCCCGATCAGGAATAGCCCTGTTACCGCGACGATTACACGCGATACCCAACGCACCCACTGCATGACCGTCTCGACCCGATCCATAGCAGTCACTCCGTTCCCCTACCTTCACCATCGTCCGATAGGAAGCGAAACGGGTTGGCAAAAGGGATACTGACAGCGCCTATCATCATCAATGCTGCGCCAAACACCGCATCACCCACCAGCAGCTCGCGTACTCCCATCCCGATCAGGAATAGCCCTGTCATCGTAATGAGGACACCTGTTCCCCAACCAGTCCATTGTCTGATTCGCTTGCGATCCACGCCGTTACTCCATTCGCGATTCCGCTTGCCAGCACATCTTCAGCATAGTGATGGCGACCAGATTGTGCTACCCTGCAACGAGCGATTCTGGCTCACTCTTTCGAGGGAGTGTGCTACTTTCAGCGCCTCACATTCACCCGTCGCCAGAGTTACCCCGGCAGTGAGCATTTCTTTTCTGTGTCGCGATACCCGGACAGCTATACTATAGATGAGAAGACGAAGGGAGTCACTCCTAAAGGAGCATCATATGCCAAAGACCGAGCGTGTAGCTGAGTGGATGACCGAAAATCCCGTCACCGTCACGCCAGATTTCTCCGTATTAGCCGCCTACGAGCGGATGCGCACCCGCGGAATCCGCCGGATGCCGGTCGTGGATAAAGATGGAACGCTGGTCGGTATCATCACCCGTAGCGACATCGAGAAGGCCATGAGCCACCCGCGCAGCGAGGAAGAACGCCGTATCGCTCGCTTCAGCCTGGCCGGACAGACGGTTGCCGAATACATGACCGCCAACCCCATCACTGTCGCCGCCGACGCCTCCATTGGCGAAGCAGCAGCCATGATGATCCGCGCCCGCGTCAGTGGTCTACCGGTAATGGATAACGGACGGTTGATCGGGATTATCACCGAATCGGATATCTTCCGGCTGGTTGCCAGCACCTGGGCCGCCGAGGAGAATGGGTAGTGGTGGGATAGTGTCTTTAGACGCAGGTTCACCAGAGTGTGGATGGGGATAAAGGGGACGATCCCTTATCGTTCACAAAACAAACTGCCCAAAGCAGTATCTCACAGCCAGTTGAGAATATCCTGAGTTCTCATTGTAGAGATCAGACCATGGGGTAAAACTACTTTATACTGCACGTCTTACTGTTTCGGAGTGCGGCGGCCAGGCTGACGCAGCGGATGAATCTGGCATAGAGTGCGTTTGGTGCATCTCAAAGCATCGATCATTCATACTAGAACTTATTTCATAAAAGCTGTGCTGCTGTGCTTCGAGTCTACCGCACAGCTCCTGCACGCTTGCCAGCCACCAATGACAGTATCTTGCTTCCAGTCTATCTGCGTGGCAGCGAGGAGGTCTGCCGACCATCTCCGGTGCTATCACGCGCTGGATTGGTGGCCTTACCCGCTCGCCATCCGCGTGGCGCAGCGTTTGGAGTGCGGCGGCCAGGCTGCCGCACCGGCCGTGCTCACGATCCGGTGCGAGGTTTGTCGGTGACCCTACTGGTCACCGTGAGGCTGAATGTGCTCGTTACGGTCATGGGGTTGGTCAGGAATGAATACGATAACTTCCAGGAGATGTTTTTTGAAATGGGTTCTAGAACTCATTTCACAATTCGGTCAACGCACCACAACATGATAGCGACGAGACACAACGCACGAGAGCGATGCAGATGACGGTCAGAGCGCACCACC
>NZ_DAOTZQ010000147.1:0-4745 GCF_034434295.1 Chloroflexus sp. | reverse complement strand
GGGGGGGTGGTGAGGGGAATACCCCCCACCCCGGCCCGCCCCTGCTGGGGGCGGGGGAGAGCGACGCAGGCAGGTGATGGCACGGCTGAGGGGCGCACTCCCGGCGAATGCAGACACGCCCCCACCCCGGCCCGCCCCTGCTGGGGGCGGGGGAGAGCGACGCAGGCAGGTGATGAGTGCGCCAGAGGCGTGCGCTCCCAGGGGGAGAGCATTACCGCGCCGTGGGGGGGGTCGGGACGGTGTCGTGTAAGCGCCAGTTACACTCTCGTCATGACGGGCAGCAGGATAGCCCCCGCCCTGTCTGCAATGGTAGGGATGCCGGTCACTTCCGGTATGCAGGCTCGATCCCCATGCCATAACCATTGATGGGCTGGCGTGGCAGCAGGGTTTTGTCAATCGTTGCCGCTGTTCGGAGTATAATACGCTCCAACAACGTTACTGTTGTCTAGCGTAAAGAAAAGGAACACACCATGAGCGAGCTACGCGACTTTCTTGAAATCCCCTATGAGCAACTGGAAGAGCTGAATCTGGGTGTTAAGCGGCAACGTCTGGCCCGCGTTTCGCCCGATGTGATGCGCGAGGAGCGAATGCGCTATTTGACCGACGAGCGGCGGATTAAGGCGGTGACCGTCTGTTTTACCGACCTCGAAGGCCGCTTGCATATGCTCGATTACGACAAGAAGTTTTTGCTCTCCTCTGCCGATAATCTGACCTTTGACGGTTCGTCGGTACGCGGCTTTTCGGTGCAGGCCGAGTCGGATTTGCGGCTTGCGATTGACTGGTCGGCTTTTTACTGGTTGCCGGCAGATATTTTTGGTCCCGGTAAGGTGCTGGTCTTTGGGTTTGTGTTGAATCAGGACGGCAGCCCCTACGAGGCTGATATGCGGGGGCGGCTGCATCGGTATGTGAATGAGCTATATCAACGCGATGGGCTGACCTGCAATGTGGCTGCTGAGATTGAGGGCTTCCTGTTTAAGGGGCGCAATGCCGAGCAGCGCTTCCGCGAGACCGGTGAGTTTACGATGGTCAGTACCGGTGGTTATTACCACTCGTTACCGGGCGATCCACTGCGCCAGTTCATCGATATGGCCGCCGAAGCGCAGCGGGCGATGGGGTTTGAGAATGAGAAGGATCACCCCGAAGTGGCACCGTCACAGTTCGAGATGAATTACAGCTATACTGAGGCCACGATTGCTGCTGACCAGATTCTGCTCTATAAGTTGATTTGTCGCCAGGTGGCGAGCAAGCTGGATATGACGGCCTGCTTCCTGCCGAAGCCGATTACCGGGGTGAACGGCAATGGTATGCACACCAACATCTCGTTGTCGCGCCATGGCGAGAATCTCTTTTATGATGCGAATGGCCTGGAGCGGCTTTCCGAGTTGGCCTGGAGCTTTATTGACCGTATTTTGAACAGTGGGCAGGAACTCTGTTTGATCCTGAATTCGAGCGTCAATGCGTACCGCCGGCTCGATCCGCACTTCGAGGCGCCAAACCAGATCAAGGCGTCACCCACCGACCGCGGCTCGATGATCCGGATTCCGATCGGTAATGCTCGCTCGGCCCGGATTGAAGTGCGCTCGATTGCGCCCGATGCCAATCCTTATCTGGCGATTTATGCGCTACTGCGCACCGGTCTTGAAGGGCCGCTGCCGACGACCGACGTTCGTCAGGGCACGGCAACGCTTCCCGATAACATCTACGATGCGATTACCAACTTCCGCCAGAGCACCTTTCTGGTCAGCATTCTCGGTGAAGGGGTACACAGCCGTTTCGCCGATCTGAAGATGGCAGTCGCCGACCGTTGTCCGCGCAAGCTCGGTACGCTGATCAAGCGTGCCGAGGTGCAGTTCCACCACGAAGTGACCAATCAGTACCTGTGGAGCCGGTTCTAAGCACCGGCCCCGCCCCGGATCGATCTCCTCTGGTGAGGGAGCGCAATGGCGCGCGACCTCTTCACAATGCGACAATGGCCGCTGCCAGTACCAGACAATACCAGTAGGTGTAGAGCATATACGAAACGTGATCGGCAGCAGGATTGCGCAGCCACAATACCCGACCGGCAATCAGCAGACATATCCCGGCCAGCAGACCGTCGAGCAACAACGTTCCGGCGTTCAAGCCGTTGGGCACGAACAGTGCGGCGTGGGTGAGCATGGCCAGCAATGCAAAGGCAATGGCAATAAACACCCGACTCGGCCACTCGCCGAACACGATTGGTAGGGTGCGGCGACGGTTCATCCGATCACCTTCCATATCGCGTAAGTCTTGCAATGATGCGTGCGACAGCAGGGTAATGGCAGGTACCAGGAGCCAGCTCCACGCCTCTGGAGTCAATGGCCGTACCATCTGCCAGGCTGCGGCTAGTTGCGCAATTGCCCCAAATACCATCGAGAGGTTCTTGAACCAGTAGTGGCGGGCAAATTGTGCGAAGTTGTGCAGGGTCAACGTTACCTGCCAGAGCAGTGTCCATTCCAATACTCCTAACCACCAACCAACTGCAGCAAACAGCACCATGGCAATGATCCAGCGCACGAAAGCGCCGCGCCGCGAGACCAGACCGCTCGGTAGCGGGCGGTCGGGTTTGTTGAGCCGATCCTCGACTTCACCGGCCAACTGGTTGGAAATACAGAAGGTGGTGCAGTAGAGCCAGAAGTAGATGGTGCCCCAGACGATCAGGCCGGGCAGGGCAGCCCAATCAGGGTTTTGGTTATGCCAGGCTGCCAGGACAAAAAGCATACCCGGCATCACAGTGGCCGAAATGTCGTACCGATTGAATTTCCAGTAGAGGGTGATTTCGGAGCGAAGAACATTGAGCCAGCGGGAAGGAGTAGCTGCGGGAATGCCTGTCAGAACGTGCATTGTGTGCTCCTGTGCGAGTGGTATGCAAAACGACGGCACGTCGTAAATTGTATCTACGTAAATTGTATCTACTGACGAATATTTTTTCAAGTAGCTTTGCCGGCAGTATTATGCTTGTTTGATCTATATATTATTCCAAAAATGCAGAATTCACTCTATCTGTCGCAGGCACCGACGCCGGTGCTTTGGTAAACCGGTGGGCCTGGGTCAGGGCTTGATGAGCCATCTCTAAGCAGAAGGTGGCGTTACGTTGAGCAGCCATTGCTACAACGGAAGGGTGAGCTTACGTTGAGACGCTGTCCTGTGCTCTGCTATGCCTGTGATGGCCACTGAAGCAAGTTAAACCTGGCGCTCATCCTGGCAGCGTCTTGTGGCAGGCAGGATTGGAATGGCGTCTACCGGCGAAGACAAAAAAAGATGTCGCGAAAATCTGAATCGGACAGCGCCAAAAAGCTCTATAATGTGATATTGCTAATCTCAAGTAAGGGATGGATTGTCCACCTTACAAACTCGTTATCATCACGTGCGTAGGACTAAACAATTATTTGATTGGAATCCGGTCATGGACACCTCACAGACCTTTCTTGAACAAACACACCGGCAGATTGCCCGGTCGATTGCACTCGGTACGTTGATTATCGCGGTCGCTGCGTTCGTGATCACTCTGCTGGCTTCTCTCTTCAGCCAGAGTGTGTTTACGGTTGTTATTCTGACGATTGCGCTGATTACCGGGATCGGTTGTGCGATCGCGTTGCTGGTGTTAGCCCGCCAGCAACCGCTCTGGCAGGCAATTGTCACCTTCGGTCTCATGATCATCGCCTGTGAAGTGGCAATTGCAATCTGGCTTCCCGAATTGCGACTGGCAACTATCCCCTTTCTGGCCGTAGTCATTTTGCTGGCCGGGTTACAAGGGCAGCGCAGCTTCTCAATTGGTGCAACGGTTCTGTGTGTGGTGACAGCGATTCCGTTGGTTGTTCTGAATCGGTCAACCACCGACACCCGCATTGCGCCGCATCTGCTGATGTTTCTGGAAACCAGCAGTATTATGGCACTGTTTGTCGCGATTTGGGCCTTCCTCGACCGCACGATGGCCGCTCAGATGCAGGCGTTGCAGCTCGCCGATCAGCGGGCCGATGAGTCCGAAGCGGCCCGCCAGGCCACGGAAGTGGCGCGGCGGGAGATCGAGCAGCGGGCGCTTGAGCAGCAACGGTTGCTTGAGTTGATCGATGTGCTGGAGCTGCCGGTGTTGACGATTGACGATAAGGTGTTGCTGGCGCCGCTGGTCGGTCATCTCGATAGTCGGCGCACCGAAGTGTTGCGCGGACGGTTGCTGGAGATGGTTGCCAGCCGTCGGGCGCACACGGTGATTATTGATGTGACCGGTATTTCGTTTATTGATACCGCTGTTGCTAAGGCGTTGATCGATACTGCGACGGCAATTCGGCTGCTTGGTGCGCACACGATTGTCAGTGGGATCGGCCCGTCGGTGGCGCAGACGCTGGTGCATCTGAATGTGGGTCTGGCTGAGATCGCTACGGCGCCGAATCCGGAAGCGGCGTTGCGTCTGGCGCGCGCCGTGGCGGTGAATGGGGTGTAGGGGTGCCCTCCAGTGGGGGAGTGGGCGTGCGCAATAGGGTTGCCGGTCACCGCAATCCCGGCCCTCACCACACCCCCTAGCCCCCGCTCCTCTACTGTTGCGGGCGAGGGGCCGGGGAGTGGTGACGGGCGTGCGCCATTATGGTTCCCGTGCACCGTAATCCCGGCCCCCCTCCCGGCCTCCCCCCGCTGTGGGGAGGAGGTGTGGGGAGATTCCCCGCTGGGGGAGGAGGTGTGGGGAGATTCCCCGCTGTGGGGAGGAGGTGTGGGGAGATTCCCCACTGGGG
>NZ_DAOTZQ010000146.1:0-3740 GCF_034434295.1 Chloroflexus sp. | reverse complement strand
GACCGCAACGGGAGTGGCGACGGCCACGCCGACCGCAACGGGAGTGGCGACGGCCACGCCGACCGCAACGGGAGTGGCGACGGCCACGCCGACCAGTCCGCCACCAGACTCGCCCGGTTCGCGTTCCGATCTCGTTCTCAGCAAATCAGTTTCACCCGGTGTTGCCCAGGTAGGCGATCAGGTCGTCTATACATTAACCCTGAGCAACATCGGTGGGGCAGCGGCCAGTGAAGTGGTGGTTGATGACCCCTTGCCGGCATTTCTCCGTCTGATCAATGTCAGTACCTCAAGCGGTACGGTGCAGACCGTCGGCAATCAGGTCACGGTAAGCATTCCGGTGCTTGCCCCCGGTGAAAGCGTGACTATCACCATCCAGGCCGAACTGATTGCCGCCCCACTTCCGCCGGATAATCGTAATGTGGCATCGGCACGTACCAGCAGTAGCGAAATCACGACGGACAACAATACCAGCAGCGCGACTCTGTTGCCTGCGCTGCCCGATCTGATCGTTACGAAAGAGGTAAACCCGGCTATCGCTCAGGTTGGCGATAACGTCGTCTACACGATCACGGTGCATAACATCGGTGGGGCGCCGGCCAGTGATGTGACGCTGAGTGATAATCTCCCGCCAGTGTTGCGCCTGATTGGCGCAACTACCACTGTCGGCGATGTGCAGACGAACGGCAATCAGGTGACGGTCACGGCGCCAACGCTTGCCCCTGGCGACATCATTGTCGTGCAGGTGACGGCACAGGTGATTGCACCTCTCACCTCAGCAAATTCGCTTAATACGGCTACGGTGCGCACCAGTGGTGGTGAGATCACGACGGACAACAATACCGGTAGTGCAACACTCGGTTCGCCGCCGGCTTCCCTGCCCCGAACCGCTGGTGATGTGTCGCGTTCATTGCTGATCCTGATCGGTCTGGCACTGCTTGCGATTGGTATTGGCGCATTTGTGCGTCGACGGTCATATCGTTAGGAATGCGGAGTGCTATGCGGCGTCTTTGTCTCTTCTTTGTTGCTGCCGCACTTTTATTCGTGGCTGCGCCTGCAACCTGGGCGCAGCCATCCACCGGCCTGATCCTGCACCAACGGCCCGATGGGGTTGAGATTATCTGGACGGCAGATCAGGCATCTGAGCCGCAACGATGGTTACTCTACCTCACGGCGGATGCGTCGCCATCACCCGTCTTGCGCGAGTTGCGCGACCGGCCACTCAACAGGCCGCTTGCCCTACCATCCCTGCCCACCGTAGTTCTCGATGGCGAACCGCGCCCACCGCTGCCGTCATTCGCCCCAGCACCACCAACGGCGCCTCTGCGTCTGCTCGGTGAAGGTTATCGGCAAGGCATGCGGTTGGCCCTGTATGAAATCTCTCCCCATTACCAGGCGCCCAATGGCCCCCGGCAGGTGCTACGGCTACGGGCATTTATCGCCGGAGCAATGTTGGCTCCAACCCATAATCAGCCGGCAGTGCGTCTGAGTAGTGCCCCGCTACCCGATCCGATTGCGGCACGATCGGCCTGGACAATCGATGTCTCGGCAGAAGGTATCCAGGAGATTGCTGCAACCACGTTGCGTTCGCTTGGCCTCGATCTGGATCAGGTTGACATTGCTACGTTGCGTCTGCAACGTGGTGGTAGAACCCTGCCGCTGGAACCGGTGATCAGTGGTGCGAGCGTGATCGCCCTACGCTTCTACGCACCTCCCCCTGGTGATCGCTGGTCGGCGTTTGATCGTTACTGGCTCACGGTTGAGCCGGCGGCCAGCCTGAACCTGATGACCAGTCGAACCGCTCAGCCACAGGCCGGTGATGTACCGGTAGGGATCACTCTGAGTGGAACCGGGCCGGATGAAGCGCCGACCATCTACGAGTCGACGCTGGCCGGTTTTGATGGCGATCACTTCTTCCGGCGTCAGCTCGACGCCGGTGCGGGCGCACCGGTCAGCACGACACTGACCATCACCCCTACCTTGCCATTCGCTACTGGCGGCGTGATGCGGGTAACGTTTGAACTGGCAACGCTGGTGCGGCACAGTGGTACGCATCGGCTGTGGGTGACTGGTGGGAACGGTTGGAGTACGTCGCTGGAGTGGAGCGGGCACGGGAGCCATCGTGCCGATGTAACGCTGCCGTCACCGACGACGGTACTCACGCTGACCCTCGATCCGATCAGTGGTATTGACCGCATCTATCTGGATCGGCTCCTCTACCAGGCTTCGGCGCAGCTCAACCTCACCCCTGCCGGTGCGATCTTTAGCGGTCAGGCCGGGCGTTTTGCCTACCCGCTTACCGGTCTGGCACCTGGCAGTGCGGTGTACGACATCAGTGATCCGTACCAACCGGTGCGGTTGCACTTTGGCGGTACAACCTTTGCCGATGATGCACCTGCGCCGCGACGGTATCTGGTAACCGGTTCGGCCACGCTGCACACACCGCTGGTAGCACGTCACCATCCGGTTGATGTGACGACTCCACGGCAGGCGCGGGCGATCTACATCGCGCCGCGAGCGCTGATCGGTGAACTGGAACCTTTGCTTGCCCGTCGCCAGGCCCAGGGCTGGTCACCGCTGGCGATTGCCGTCGAAGATGTGTATGCCGGTTGGAGTGGTGGCGAACCTGATCCGCGGGCCATCCGTGATTTTCTGCGCTACGCTGCTGCGACCTGGTCGCCTGCTCCAGAGGCGGTGATTCTGGTTGGTGATGGCAGTTCTGACCCTCGCGATTACCTGGGGCGCGGCTGGCCGACACTGATTCCGCCGTATCTGGCCGAGGTAGACCCGTGGTTGGGCGAGACGGCCTGCGAAGCCTGTTTTGCCCAACTGGATGGTGATGATCCAACGGCTGAAACCCTCTTTCAGGCCGACCTCTGGATTGGTCGTCTGCCGGTGAAGACGGCGGAAGAGCTGCGCCGTCTGGTGGCAAAAATGCTTGCCTATGAGCAGAGCCGGGGTGCCTGGCAACGGCATGCCGTCTATCTGGCCGACAATCCCGACAGCAGTGGTGATTTTGCGGCCATGCTCGACGATGCCATCGGCTTGCAACCACTGCAAACGAGCGCTACTCGTGTCTACTACAACCCGGACGGCGGTGAGGGCAGGATTGCCGATGCCAATCTGGTGCGCCAGCAGGCATTTGCGGCCTTCAACCAGGGTGCTGGCTTGCTCGTCTACGCCGGTCATGGCTTGCAGTTTCAGTGGGCATTTACAGCTTTTGGGGTTGACGAGCCATTTCTGCTCAACGTCGATACGGCTATCGATCTGCGCAATGGTTTGGCGTTGCCGGTTGTGTTGAGTATGACGTGTCTGACTGGGGCGTTTCAGCACCCCTCGTTTCGGGGCACGACCATTGATGAAGCGCTGGTCTTAAATCCTGATGGCGGTGCGATTGCTACCTGGAGTTCTAGCGGCTTCGGGGTTGCCTACGGTCATCGTCAACTGCTGTTGGGCTTTTTGGGAGCGCTCTGGAGCTGGCCTGCGACCTCGCCACCGCCGCTTGGTCACCTGGTTGCTGCCGGTTATGTCGAGCTGGCCACCAGTGGCGAGGCACCGGCATCGTTGCGTACATTCCTGCTGCTCGGCGATCCGTTGACACCGGTAGCAGCGCGGCCTCTCTACCGGGTGGATGTACCGCTGCTCCAGCGCTGAGCGGCTATCGGCTGCGAGTGTATCCGGTAGATAGGGTTTAGGGAAGCCAGGAACGCCCTCACCCCCGGCCCCTCTCCCGCTGCGCGGGA
>NZ_DAOTZQ010000145.1:0-4177 GCF_034434295.1 Chloroflexus sp. | reverse complement strand
GTACTGGCAAGAGTGATGGAACCGCGGTGCACCCATAGGTTGCCCGGAACTGAATGGGGAGCACGGCGATCCACCATCTCCAGTTCAGCTGGGGCAGAGCTGCACGATACAGCCAGGAAATTAGACCAGTGGCCAGAGTGCGCAGCATTCGCCGGCCCGGCCCGAAACCCGGCGCAGATCAACGATCTCCGTGCAAAGCGGGTGACTCAGGTTCTGGTTGTGGGAGCGAGGGCGTGGCAATGATGGATGGCGATGCGCTTTACACGTCCTCGGCCAATTGGTGGCTTGTACTGGCAAGAGTGATGGAACCGCGGTGCACCCATAGGTTGCCCGGAACCGGATGGGGAGCACGGCGATCCACCATCTCCAGTTCGGCTGGTGCAGTGCGGAATGGTAGTGGTAATCCTGAAGCGAATGACGCTTCGTCACGTTCGAGATGTCGTCTTTCCATCCAACCAGACTATACCATCGCATACTTGCGGAGGCAGCGAGTGGTATCCGCATTGATCTGAGAGGAGCACCATGAAGGGTATTCTCCACGGATTGCGTGTAGTGGAGGGATCGGCCTTTGTCGCCGCACCGCTGGGGGGCATGACGCTTGCGCAGTTGGGGGCTGATGTGATTCGCTTCGACCCTATCGGCGGCGGTCTCGATTATAAGCGCTGGCCGGTTACGCTCGACGGTAAGCATAGTCTGTTTTGGGCCGGTCTCAACAAGGGCAAACGTTCGATTGCGATTGATATTCGCCATCCACGCGGGCAGGAGTTGCTGACCCAGCTCATCTGTGCGCCCGGTGAGCATGCCGGTCTCTTTATTACCAATTTTCCGGCGCGCGGCTGGTTGAGTTACGATGAGCTGAAGCGACACCGCGCTGATCTGATTATGGTCAATCTGGTCGGGCGGCGCGATGGTGGGTCAGAGGTGGATTACACCGTCAACCCGCAGTTGGGGCTGCCGTTTATGACCGGCCCGGTCACGACGCCTGATGTCGTCAACCACGTGCTGCCAGCCTGGGACATTGTGACCGGTCAAATGATTGCGCTCGGTCTGCTGGCTGCCGAGCGCCACCGTCGGCTGACCGGAGAAGGGCAACTGGTGAAGATTGCGCTGAAGGATGTCGGGCTGGCGATGATCGGCCATCTGGGGATGATTGCCGAGGTGATGATCAACGATACCGACCGTCCACGGCAGGGTAATTACCTCTATGGGGCATTCGGGCGCGACTTCGAGACCCTCGATGGGAAGCGGGTGATGGTGGTTGGTCTAACCGATTTGCAGTGGAAGGCACTGGGGAAGGCGACCGGTCTGGCAGAGGCGTTCAATGCGCTCGGTGCGCGGCTGGGGCTGAATATGGCCGAGGAAGGCGACCGCTTCCGTGCCCGCCACGAGATCGCTGCGCTGCTTGAACCCTGGTTCCACGCCCGCACGCTCGCCGAGGTTCGCCGTATCTTTGAACAGCACCGTGTTACCTGGGCACCGTACCGCACGGTGCGAGAAGCGATTGCCCAGGACCCCGACTGCTCCACCGACAACCCGATGTTTGCGATGGTCGAGCAGCCCGGTATCGGGAGTTACCTGATGCCAGGTTCGCCGCTGGATTTTACCGCTGTGCCGCGCCTGCCCGTCCAACCGGCGCCCCGGCTCGGCGAGCATACCGATGAGATTTTGCTTGAGGTGCTGGGCTTGAGTGAAGCTGAAGTCGGTCGTTTGCACGATGAAGGGATTGTGGCCGGGCCAGATCAGGGATCGTAGCTGTCTGCACCACTACCGAAACGAATGCAGTGATTAAAACAGGGAGGGAGAAGATTATGCGCAAGCTAGCCCACAACTTCTACAAACCGTTGGCCATCGGTGCACCAGAGCCAATCCGCGAGCTACCGGTGCGCCCAGAGCGCGTCGTTCACTTTTTTCCGCCCCACGTGGAAAAGATTCGCGCCCGTATTCCTGAAGTCGCTAAACAGGTTGATGTGCTGTGCGGCAATCTGGAAGACGCGATTCCGATGGACGACAAAGAGGCCGCGCGCAACGGCTTTATCGAGGTAGCCAAAGCAACCGATTTCGGCGATACTGCGCTCTGGGTGCGGGTCAATGCGCTCAACAGCCCATGGGTGCTCGACGATATTGCCGAGATTGTGGCCGCTGTGGGCAATAAACTCGATGTGATTATGATCCCGAAGGTCGAGGGGCCGTGGGACATTCACTTCGTCGATCAGTATCTGGCCCTGCTCGAAGCCCGCCACCAGATCAAAAAGCCGATCCTGATCCACGCTCTGCTAGAGACAGCCCAGGGCATGGTCAACCTCGAAGCAATTGCCGGTGCCAGCCCCCGCATGCACGGCTTCAGCCTGGGACCGGCTGATCTCGCCGCTTCGCGTGGCATGAAGACCACCCGTGTCGGCGGTGGGCACCCCTTCTACGGCGTACTGGCCGATCCGCAAGAAGGCCAGGCCGAGCGGCCATTTTATCAGCAAGACCTCTGGCACTACACGATTGCCCGCATGGTTGATGTGGCAGTTGCCCATGGCCTGCGCGCCTTCTACGGCCCCTTCGGTGATATCAAGGACGAAGCCGCCTGCGAAGCCCAATTCCGCAACGCCTTCCTCCTCGGCTGCACCGGTGCTTGGTCGCTCGCGCCCAACCAGATTCCCATCGCCAAGCGCGTCTTCAGCCCGGACGTGAACGAGGTGCTGTTTGCCAAACGCATCCTGGAGGCGATGCCCGATGGTTCGGGGGTCGCGATGATTGACGGTAAGATGCAAGACGATGCGACCTGGAAGCAGGCGAAGGTGATCGTTGACCTGGCGCGGATGATTGCGAAGAAAGACCCCGACCTGGCCCAGGCGTATGGTCTGTAATGTGGCAGCAAGGAGAGAGGGATGAGCGGCAAAACCAATCCCGGCAACTTCTTCGAGGATTTTCGACTCGGTCAGACGATTGTCCACGCCACGCCACGCACGATTACCGAAGGCGACGTTGCCCTCTATACGTCGCTGTACGGTTCACGCTTTGCGCTTACCTCATCAACCCCTTTTGCGCAATCGTTGGGGCTGGAGCGAGCGCCGATTGACAGCCTGCTGGTGTTTCATGTCGTCTTCGGCAAGACGGTACCTGACATCTCGCTCAACGCGATTGCCAATCTCGGCTACGCCGGTGGACGCTTCGGCGCGGTGGTCTATCCTGGCGATACCCTTTCCACGACCTCAAAGGTCATCGGTTTGCGTCAGAACAAAGATGGCAAAACCGGTGTAGTGTATGTCCACTCGGTGGGTGTGAACCAATGGGATGAGGTCGTGCTCGAATACATCCGCTGGGTGATGGTACGGAAGCGCGACCCGAACGCACCGGCACCGGAGACAGTCATCCCCGATCTGCCCGACTCGGTACCGGTCACCGATTTGACTGTCCCGTACACCGTATCGGCGGCGAACTACAATCTGGCCCACGCCGGCAGCAGTTACCTCTGGGACGATTACGAGGTTGGCGAGAAGATCGATCATGTGGATGGCGTCACGATTGAAGAGGCTGAACACATGCAGGCTACCCGGCTCTACCAGAACACGGCGCGGGTGCACTTCAACCTCCATGTTGAGCGGGAAGGGCGGTTTGGCCGGCGGATCGTGTACGGCGGCCACATCATCAGCCTGGCGCGTTCGTTGTCATTCAACGGGCTGGCCAATGCGCTGAGCATTGCGGCTATCAATAGCGGGCGTCACACCAACCCCAGCTTTGCCGGCGACACGATCTACGCCTGGTCAGAGATTCTTGCCAAGATGGAGATTCCGGGCCGCACCGATATTGGCGCTTTACGGGTGCGTACCGTCGCCACCAAGGATCGCCCGTGTCACGATTTTCCCTACCGTGACGCGGAGGGGAACTACGATCCGGCGGTGGTGCTTGATTTTGATTACACGGTGTTGATGCCACGTCGGGGGTGATTGGTCGCCCTCACCTCACCCCCTGGCCCCCGCTCCTCTCCCCTGGCGGGAGAGGAATGGGCGTGCTCCGTATAGCTCCCGTGTACCTCATTCCCACCCCCCTCCCGGCCTCCCCCCAGCGGGGGGAGGAAGAATTCCCCCAGCGGGGGCGGGCTGGGGTGGGGGTGTGTCTCTCCCCTCTCCCGCGCCAGGGCGCGGGAGAGGGGCCGGGGGTGAGGGCGTGCTCCGTATAGCTCCCGTGT
>NZ_DAOTZQ010000144.1:0-8841 GCF_034434295.1 Chloroflexus sp. | reverse complement strand
GATCGAGGGATCCACTCTGGCCAGCTCCATGCAGGCTACACCGGTCAACACCGGGCCAAGGGCATCGATTTTGTACGGGCGCGTCCCGAAGGTCTCGGCAATCAGATGGGCAAAGCCCGGCACAATCTCATGCGGAAATTCACCACGCTCCCAATAGGTGTTTGCCAGCGGGCGAACCCGCTCTTCCATGTAGGTACGAATCTTTTGTTGAATCGCCCGCTCTTCGGGCGAGAGGTCGGCCAGAATATCGTAGAAATCGCTGTTGATTGGCGGCACGCGCCTGGGGCGTCGCTTGGACGTGATGCTCTTCCACAGCAGACCGATCTCTTGTGGCGTTACGCTACGCAATGCACGAATCGTATCGAATAGCGGAACGTGAACCTGTTGAAACATTCGGGTGAGACTGGCGGGAAGGGTGACGAATGCCATACGGAACTCCTGTTCATCGTTGAGCCGAGCACAACTTCATTGTTGCTGAAAATGGTTGAATGCTCGAGTATGACGCGATGCGTTATTCTATTGTGAGTGTAGCACAGATATGCCTGCAATGTCAATAACAATCATGTCAGATTCAAACGAGCTACAATCCACATAAACCGCTCGGCGGGCCAGAAACCCAGATACCGACAACCGGTAATGATGTCGTCATCGCCTACCTCGACGAACAGATACACCCGTGACACCAAGCCAAAACAGAGT
The DNA here is from genome assembly GCF_034434295.1 of Chloroflexus sp. GTDB lineage: Bacteria > Chloroflexota > Chloroflexia > Chloroflexales > Chloroflexaceae > Chloroflexus. The sequence continues at coordinate 8,142 of NZ_DAOTZQ010000144.1, read as the reverse complement.
TGGGCTAGCGCTCCGATACAGCCCTGCAATGCCGACACAGCCGCAGGCTGCATTGCCCAGCCAATCTCGATCACATCGCACGTAGCAAAACACGTAGCCGCAATTGCCTGAAGCTGACCATTCGTAGCAACCACGCCAAAGGCTGGGCCATTGTCAGGATGCCAGGCTTGCCAGGCTGCGGTAGCGTTGTGTAACGCGGCAAGATCGGTTCGCATATCAGCAGACAAACGCTGCGCAGCGGGTTGTTCGCTCAGGCGCAGCGTCTCCGGTTCGGCAACCATCTGGTAGAGCAAGCGACTCTCTTCAACCTGCACCATCCCGTTCAACAATGGCATACGCGCCAGCGGTAACAGTACGCCAACCGGCTGGTCCTGCAGGTGCGGCTGGACTTCAACCAGGCCGGTAAGCAAAGGCGGTAAAACACCGGGAAAATCCACAACAAATGACAATCGGGGTAGCGGTAGATCATGACGTATCGACGCAATACCCACGACTGTGTCGTTACTCAATGCGACGAGCGTATACGAAGATGTGCGCAACTGCGTCATCTGTGCCAAACTGATCGCATTGCGATAGGGTGAACGGCGTAAAAATGCCAGTGCCGCCGGGTAGGTTTCCGCGCTGATCTCAGTAATCGATAGGGGCATACATCATCTCCAACGAACGATCCGATCAGGCGGTACCTGGCCTGCGTGGAGCGCGCTTGATACGACTGCTACCGGCTATCTGGGCAGCAACACCTGACAGCGGTGTTGTACATTTTTATGATAAACTGCTTCAGGTGAGAGCGCAAAATGGTTGACGGTCTACACTACAATCGTCTACAATAAGCTCAGGAAGAGGCTTATCTGTCATTTCATCGGCTGTTGAACAGGCCATACTCTTATGCAAAAACTTACTGCTGCTCAGATTCGCGAAACGTTTCTTTCTTTCTTCATCCGTCATGGCCATACCCACGTGCCCAGCTCGTCGCTGGTCGTTGCTGACGATCCGACATTGCTGTTTGCCAATTCGGGTATGGTGCAGTTTAAAGATGTATTTCTGGGTCGCGAACAACGCCCTTATAGCCGGGCCGTTACCGCCCAAAAATGTCTGCGTGTCAGCGGTAAACACAATGACCTTGAAGAGGTAGGGCCATCACCGCGTCACCATACCTTCTTTGAGATGTTGGGCAATTTTTCGTTTGGCGATTATTTCAAAGCCGAAGCAATTGCCTTAGCCTGGAAGTTGCTGACCGAAGAGTTTAAGTTGCCGGTTGAACGCTTGTGGTTTACGGTGTTTGCCGGTGACGATGAGGTGCCACCAGACGATGAGGCGGCTGCGCTGTGGATTGCCCAGGGTGCCGATCCATCGCGTGTGCTGCGTTTCGGTCGCAAAGATAATTTCTGGGTGATGGGTGATACTGGCCCCTGCGGCCCCTGCTCTGAGATCACAATATATATCGGTGACGACCTGAGCCAGATGCGGGCCGAGGGTGTTAATTCCGATGATCCGAATTACGTCGAAATCTGGAATAACGTGTTTATGCAGTACGACCGGGCTACCATGCAGCCGCTTCCACGCCCGTCGGTCGATACCGGCATGGGGCTAGAGCGCATGGCCATGGTGATGCAGGGTGTGCATAGCACATATGAGACCGATCTCTTCGTCGCGATCATCAATCAAATCATCAAGACACGCGGCAGTGACGAGCAGCACTACCACGCCCACCGCAGTGCCTACCGTGCAATTGCCGATCACGCTCGCGCTATCGCCTTTCTGATTGCTGATGGTGTGCTACCCGGTAATCTGGGACGTTCGTATGTGTTGCGCCGCATTTTGCGCCGGGCCGCTTATCAGGGACGCACGATTGGCTTTGAACGACCTTTCCTTGCCGACGTGATCACGTCGGTTATCGAGCAAATGGGTGAGGCCTATCCTGAACTGGTGAAACGCCGCGAGCTGATTTTGAGTGCTGCTGATCAGGAAGAACGCCAGTTTTTGCGCACCCTGAACGGTGGTCTGACACGCCTGCAAGGGGTGATCGAGCAGGTGCGAGCACGGGGCGAGCAGGTTATTCCCGGTAATGATGCCTTTGTTTTGAAAGACACCTATGGCTTTCCGCTCGATCTGACGCAAAAGATTGCCGCCGAGCAGGGATTGACGGTCGATGAAGCCGGTTACGAAGCGGCAATGGCCGAACAACGGGCACGTTCGCGGGCAGCGGCGGCCAGTAAGCGCGGCGGTGAAGCCGATCTGTGGGCCGAACTCGATCTGCCTGCGTCACACTTTACCGGCTATGAGCGGTTGAGTGACCGGGCAACGGTGATCGGTATGCTGGGCGACGGCGAGGCGCTGACCAGCGCCGATACCGGTCGGAGTGTGCAGATTGTCCTTGACACTACCCCATTCTACGCTGAAAGCGGTGGTCAGATTGGCGATACCGGTCTGCTGGTAGGGCCAGAAGGATCGGTTCAGATTGAGGACACCCGGCGTCCATTACCGGGACTAATTGTGCATTACGGTCGGGTGGTGAATGGACGGATCAGCGTTGGTGATCAGGTGCAGGCGACCGTTGATGTGATACGACGGGCCGACATTCAACGCAACCACACGGCCACCCACATGCTCCAACGGGCATTGCGCGATGTGCTTGGCGAGCATGCAGCTCAGGCCGGTTCACTGGTGGCACCTGATCGGTTACGGTTTGACTTTACCCATACCAAAGCGGTTGATCCCGAGGAGTTGCGCGAGGTTGAGCAGCGGCTCAATAAGTGGGTACGTGCCGATACCACAGTGCGCTGGGAAATTACCGGTTATCAGGACGCGATGGCGCGTGGCGCAATTGCCCTCTTCGGCGAGAAGTATGGTGATACAGTACGCCTCGTGACTATCGAGCGCGGTCAGAAGCTCGCCGAAGGTGAATTTGCGTCTCGTGATAGCCTGGAGTTGTGTGGCGGCACGCACGTCAATCATACCGGCGAGATTGGTTTTGTGCGGATTGTGAGCGAAGGCAGCATCGGCAGTGGCATTCGCCGTATCGAGGCGTTAACCGGTCGTGGCGCTGAAGGATGGGTTGAACAGCAGGCCCAGACCCTCCGTGAACTTGCTACGCGAATCAATACCCAACCAGCCCAACTGCTCGAACGAATTGATGCCCTGCTGGCCGAACACCGACAGCGGAAACAAGAGCTGGAAGCGCTCCGCAGCAAACTGGCTCGCGAGCAGCTCGATCTTTTGCTGGGTCGGGTTCAGCATGTTGCCGGGGTGCCACTCCTCGCCGCTGAAGTTGAGGCCGACTCTGTTGATCGGCTGCGCGAAATGGGAGAGTATCTGCGCGATAAATTAGGTAATGCCGTGATTGTGTTGGGTGCTCAGATCAACGGCAAACCGCAACTGCTCACCATGGTGACTCCCGATCTGGTACGGCGTGGTCTCAATGCAGTTCAACTGGTCAAACCGCTGGCCGCCCTGGTCGGCGGTGGTGGTGGTGGACGACCAGAGATCGCACAGGCGGGAGGTCGCCATCCCGACAAGCTGGCCGCTGCTATCGGCGCAGCGGTAGAGGTACTCGCCGGGCAGGCCGGGTAGTCGTGAGATACTATACTGGATACTGACGCATGGAAACGGGCAACTGCCGGCAGTTGCCCTCCGCAAGGACCACACAAAGTGCAACTGGAGGAAGTGGATAGCCGGGAGGGGCTATGATGACGGATGAGACGGCGCTGGTTCTCGCCTTGCCAGAAGATACTGCCGAGTCGTTGATGGCGAAAGTGCGCACCACCCACGCAGCCAACGTGCAAATCCTGGCTCCAGAGGGTACTGTTGCCTTGCAACGAGTCGCCGGTACTGACGCACTACGCGATCTGGCGACAGCGGCAGGGATAAATCTGACTATCATCAGTTCAGATCCAGGCATCCTCAAGGCAGCCCGCCAGAGTCGATTGGCAACTATCGAAGTCACCGGCGCTCACGTCCAGGCTCCAGTGCCATCTACCCCCTTCACTCCCGGTGAAGACCTGCCTGCAGAAGATTTAGAGTTTCTGGCGGCCCTCGATGAACTGGCGGCGAACGGTAACAATCTCGATTTGTTTGCACCGCCGTCTGAACAGAAGCGGCCAGTTGCAGCCGATACACGCCCTATCGCCGCCCCAGAAACCCGTCCAATCCCCACCACATCCAGTCCATCAACGCCGGCCACACCACCGGCTATGGGAGATGATGACCTTGAGTTTTTTGATGCCCTCGACGATCTGGCAGCAGCGTTCGAGCAGGAGCGTACCGGTACACCACCGCCACCAATCCCTTCTGCGCGTGAGGCTTCCGCACAACCACCCCGTGTGCGACCGGAAGACATCCAGCTTTCAGCGGCAGAAGTTGCCCGCGCCGACCAGATCGGGCGGCGTAGCGAGGCTGATCGCACCCAACGCACAACGGCTGAACCACGCCGTGAGCCGCGCCCGGAGCCAGTTGCTCCTCCGACACGGCGTGCAGCCACTCCTGCACCGCGAACCACCACTCGCTCACAGGCACAGCTTTTCAGAGCACTCCTCATCGGGTTGATCATACTCCTGGCGCTGACAGGTATCTTGATAGTCGTCACCCAGAGTGTGACCATCGTTGTACGCTTGCCCGTGCGCGAAACAACGCCGGTTGTCGGCCTGGCTATTCCGATAACCGCGGTGAGCACTGCATCGGCCAACGCAGTCAATGCTGAACCGCTGGAGACGACCGTCGCCATTAGCACGCACGGGGAGGTGACCGAGGGTGTGCTCACACCGGTAAGCAGTGCATCCGGGGCCATCACCCTGTTCAATCAAAACACCCAACCGATCACCATCCCAGCAGGAAGTGAGTTCGTAGCGTTTGGGCCTGACAACCAACCGATCCCGTTTATCAGCAAGGCCGATGTTACTGTGCCCGGTGCCGTAACGACGCGCAGTGGTAATCAGATTATCACAACGTTTGGCGAGGCAGCGGTACAAATCGAGGCTCGCTCGCCGGGGAGTGCCTCAAACATTCCGGCCAATACCATTCGTGAGCTACGGATCGCCGGTGGGCCGACAATTAACCTGGTCAGTGGTCTGTTGACGGTATCACACGATGCGATTGGTGGTGGAACTGATGAAGAGGTGCGGGTGATCAAAGAGAGTGATGTACGGCGTTATCTCGCTCAGGCGCTCACCGATCTCGATCAGGAAGCCCGGCGACAACTCGACGGCCTGGCGCTGGCGCACAACCTGCGTCTCGAACCAACAACCGTCTCTCCCAGTCGGGCGGAACTTGAACAGTTAGCAGGTTTTGAGCTGATCGTCGATCCACCGATTGGCACATCGCTGTCGCGTGACAATCCCTTTTTTACGATCACTGTTCAGTCGCGCTACAGCGGATTGGCGATTAGTGGAGACTCGGCAGCTTTCCAACGCCAGTTAGCCGATGCCTTCAACAGCCAGCTCATTCAGAATGGGCAGTTGCGTCCAGGTGATTGCCGTGCGGCTTTTGTCCAGGGCTGGCGTTGGGACGGTGCCACGCTACGTATTGATGGCAGCATTGGGCCTGATCCGGCCTGTGGTAACGAGCTTGATCCGGCAACCCGGGCTGCTATTCAGAATGCTGTATTGGGTCGGACACGCACCGAAGCCGAGGCCGCACTGCAAGAACTGGTTGCCGCCGGGCGACTGGCCGGATTTGAGTTACCCGACAACGTAGATCGCTTCCCTGGCTGGAGCTGGCAATTGCGGATTCGTCATGAATGACCAGATTATTCTCGCGCTCGATGTCGGCGAGCGGCGGATCGGGGTTGCCATCAGCGATGCCGGTGCCCGCATTGCCGCACCCTTAACGACCATCAATGCCCACCCCCTGGAGCGAGCCATCGCCCAAATTGTGCACCTGGTACAGGAACGTGGGGTTAGCCGGGTGGTTGTTGGCCTGCCACTGACGATGCGTGGTGAGCGCGGCCCACAAGCTGAGGTGGTGCAACGCTTTGCCGATACTTTGAGCAGCGCACTTTCGTGCCCGGTTGAGATGTTCGACGAGCGGCTAACCAGTGTCGCTGCCGAACAGATGTTACGCAACCTTGGCCTCAAACCGGCCAAAATCAAAGCCCAGATCGATCAGGTAGCCGCATCGATCATCTTACAAGACTACCTCGACGCCCGCCGGAGTAACCCGAACAGAAGCCATGAACTACCTCATTCGTCCGATTAGCGCTGCTGAAACCCGCCCGCTGCGTCAGCAGATTCTGCGTCCACACCAGACCATTGCCGAACTGGTCTATGCCGGCGACGATCATCCGCTTGCGCTCCATCTGGGAGCATTCATTGCCGAAACCCTGACCGGCATTGCCTCGTTCGCGCCGGAAGCCTGCCCGGACGTACCGGCACAGGCGGCATGGCGACTGCGCGGTATGGGAGTCGCACCAGCCGTTCAGCACCAGGGCATCGGCACAGCACTGCTCGACGCCGGCATTCATTATGTAAAACAACAGCGCGGTGATCTGGTCTGGTGTCACGGACGGAGCAGCGCACTGCCGTTTTATCGCCGCTACGGCTTCGTCACCCACGGCGACGAATTTGTCGTTCCGCACACTGGGCCACACTACGTACTGCTGTACTGGATCAGATAGGGGAAGCGCCCGCACTCACAAAATATAACCGCGCTTACGGGCCACCTCTTCTTTGTGCTTACGGAACAGAATATCGCGTTCGGTACCCTTAATCTCGCGGCTATAGGTAGCCAGAATACGCTCAACCTCAGCGTCGATCTCCTCTTCGATCTTCAGATCGGCAACAATAGCGTCATAAATCGCCTTCACCCGCAACGCCCGCCCATCACTCGGACGCTGACCAGGTTGATCGCGATACGCCAGTAACCCTCGCTCGGCCAGTTCATCGTGCAGGCGCTCGGCAATCCGGCGCACTTTGTCTTCAGAGAGTCGCATATGTCACTCCACCCAATCTATCCACGCTGTCAAGAAAGGCAACTGATTCAATTGTACCAGATGAGCGACCTGTAGAGCCGTGAGCTTATACCGCAGCGCAGGCTTCCCGCCCGCGCTCGCATATCCCTTCCATCATGGCTACATACCAACACGGATTATCGCTGCGATTCGCACACGGTGCGTGAGCAATGAAGAGTAGACGTGCCATTCAAATCTGAGCAGCATCCGCGCATATCCGCGTTCCCTGCTGCACGCGAATACTCGCGCATTGGACGGACGAATGCAGATAATGCGCGGATTAGGCGGATACTCACGGATAGATCAAATCCGCACCCCCATCCGCGCCGATCCGCAGCATCCGCGGCTATCCGCGTTCCTCATCACGGACGCTCAAACGGCTGACCAAGCGCTGCCGGCGCAGTTGCCCGCAGCCGACCGATCACGGCCAGCAGCGGTCGTTGCCAGACGTCCGGCAGGGTGGCAACCCGACGCAAGATCAGGGGCGACGAAGCCAGATTCACCAGCGCCAGCACCAGGATCATCAGCACAAACGGCGCGACCTGCACAAGCTGGGCGGGAATATCGGGCAACGCACTCTGCGAACGGGTCGCCAGAATCTCCAGCGCCGCAAACAGATAGCAGCCGAGCGCCACCCGTAATGGCCGCCAGCCACCGAAGATCACGATAGCCAGCACAATCCAGCCTGCGCCAAACGTGTGGCGGTAGCTCCATCCCTGCTTGAGATCGAGGGAAAAGGCGGCTCCCGCGATCCCCACCAGCGCCCCACCGAGGATCAGCATCGCATAGCGCCAGCGCTGCACATCAACCCCACGCGCATAGACCGCCGCCGGACGCTCGCCCAGCGCACGCACGATCAGCCCCACGCGCGTCGCATAGAGCAGATAGGCCGTCGCCGGAATGAGCAGAAAACTGGCATAAATCACCGGATCGTGCCGAAAGAACAGCGCCCCCACAACCGGCAGATCGGCCAGACCAGGCATGGGCATAAACGGCACCGCCGGGCCGGGCAGCCGCACAAACGGCGCACCGAGAAACGATGAAAGATCGGTACAGAGCAACGCCAGCACAAAACCCACCGCAGTCTGCGATTGACCGAGGGTGATACTGAACACGCCCAGCACCACTGCCACCAGCGCACCGATCAGAGCCGCCGCCACAAAACCCAGCAGCACATGCTGCGTTGTCACCGCGACGGCAAA
>NZ_DAOTZQ010000143.1:0-3350 GCF_034434295.1 Chloroflexus sp. | reverse complement strand
GGCGTGGCGTTAGGCGTGGCGGGCGGTGTGGTGTTCGGCGTGGCGGCTCTGGTTGAAAACGCGATTAAGCATCAGCGTACCCAACCCTGGCTGTTGGGTGGGTTGTGTCTGAGCTGGTTGTTTCTCATCTTTGCCAGCAGTGGTGGGTTGGTCTGGTTGAGCAGTGGACGGTGGCCGGTACCGGTCTGGCCCTACTGACACGAGGTAGCAGCAATGAACCCGTTCACCTTCGGCAATCCGGTGCGTGGAAAAACCTTTGTCGGTCGGCAATGGGCCCAACGACGGATATTGACTGCACTACACCAGGGAAGTTCTGTCTTGATTACCGGCGAACCCCGCATGGGCAAAACGTCATTACTATTGCACATCCAGGATCACCTTGCTGCCGGTGTTGCTGAAACGCCTGTCTGGGTACGTTACCTCGATGCCCACACCCTGTGTGGGTGGCGCGTGCCCCAGTTCTGGCAGGCGGCTCTGGAACCGGTGCAAAAACTACCGTCTGTGCGGCAGGCTTACCTCAAAGCAGAGCGCGAGCGCTTTGGTACGTTCGTCCTGGAAAGTCTGTTTCACTGCTTGCAACAGGCCGGCCAGCGGCTAATCCTGTTGATCGATGAGTTTGATGTTGTCCTGGATGAACCGGGTTTGAACCAGATCGAGTTTTACGGCGGGTTACGCTCGCTGGCAACCCGTTACTCCTCGCTGAGTCTGGTCATTGCGGCCAGGCAATCGCTCGATACGCTTAACCAGCGTACTCAGGAATATAGCCGCAGCGGCTCGCCCTACTTCAATTTCATGAAAGAGATCACCATCGGCCCATTCACCAATGACGAGATTGATACACTCTTCGCAGCCGCGAATGTTCCCTTTACCAGACAGGAACGCGAGTATCTGGCCGGTCTGAGCGGTGGTCATCCCTATCTTCTGCAGGCAGCAGCTTATTTCTGGCATGAGTTTTCTACCGGGCACCCTGATCTCAGACGACGCTGTGAACAGGCTGTCAACGAGACCTTCGCCCAGGTGGAAACCATCCTGCGTGATACCTGGCGGCTCTGGACGCCCTACCAGCAAATGGCTTTTACGCTGGCTGCGCTGGAAGCCATACCAGGGCTGATCCCCGATCGTGAGTTTGATGTGAACCATCTGCTGACCGATCTCCCCAACTTCGCCCCCGAACAGCGGCAACTGATACAGCGTGGGTTTCTCAGAGAAGATGCCAGGTACCGTTGCGGTGTGACCCCGGTCGTCGAGATGATGACCTGGTTTCTGGCAGAAGAGCTTATTCGTCTCCTCCGACCTGCCGATCCCAATATCACCGACTGGTTGAAGGCGCAGCAGTGGGATGGATATCTGAAACAGAGTGAGCGTGAGGCGCTCCAGAAAGCACTTATGGCATTCAAACCATTGTTGCAGAACGGTCTGAATGCCTTCGTTAAGGCTACTGTCGAGGCATTTGCCAGAAGGATAGCGGGGGATTAAGAGTCGAACACTGATATACAGACCCGGTTTACAGGCTTCAGCACCCCAGCTACCCTTCTCACCCCCCGCCCGCTCAGCGCTTCACCGGCGCTGGCAGATCGAGCAGATCGCGGAGAGCCGGTTCCAGGGTCGGAAACCGAAACTGGTAACCGAGGTCGAGGGCTTTGCGGGGGATGGCATTCTGGCCGTAGACGACCAGATCGGCCATTTCGCCCAGCGCAATCCGCAAACTGAATTCGGGAACCGGTAGCCAGGAGGGAGAGCCAAGCACTTTGCCAACGATAGCGGCGAAGTCGCGGTTGGACAAAGCACCCGGTGCGGCAGCGTTGAGCGGGCCACGCACCTGTTCGTTTTCCAGGGCAAAGCGAATTAAGCCTACCTCATCGTCAGGGTGAATCCAGGGGTAGACCTGCGTGCCGGGCAGGATGGGGCCGCCGGTCATGAGCTTGAAGGGCAGCATAATCTGCGGCAACGCTCCCGATGTGGGATCGAGCACCAGACCGGTGCGTAAGCGCACGGTACGCACACTGTACTCTTCGGCGCACACAGCCTCCGCTTCCCAGGCCACGCAGACCTGCGCCAGAAAATCACGTCCCGGCGGCAAGTCTTCGGTGAGCGGAGTGTTGTCACGATACGGGCCGTAGTAGCCAACCGCCGACGCACAGACGAAGACACTGGGTCGCTGCGACGCGGCAGCGATGGCATTGACGATACCACGGGTGCCGATCACCCGACTGTCGCGAATCTCCGCTTTGTATTCGGGTGTCCATCGTTTGCCGAGTAAACCGGTCGAAATCGGTGCCCCGGCCAGATGAACCACGGCCCAGGCACCATCAACCGCAGCCGCCCACGGCCCCTGTTCAGATGGCTGCCAGGCCACATAATCGGCAGCACCGGGCAGGGTTGACCGTGCCCGCGCCGGGTCACGACTGAAGATGACCAGGTGGTAGTCGTTGCGTAATTCAGCAACCAGCCTGCGCCCAATCAGGCCGGTTGCGCCAGTGATAATGATACGTTTTGTACTCATATTATCATCGTACCCTGCATACGTAACGCTGTCAATGGTCGGCCTTTGCACGAAGCTGTGCGTTACTATGGGTGAGCCGTACATCGTCCAGCGCCGAATAGTCGTTCGCCTGTGCGGGTGGCAGATGCTTCAGCCCACCAGTCAGGTGGTGAGAGGTAAACACTCGCTTTCCGCACTGATGTTCTAACCTGAAGCGTTCAGTCTATCTGCCGGAAAGCAGGTGCCTGCCAGCGTATCGGTATCGCAGCGTACCTGCTTTCTCCATGCATTACCCACATGTCACGCTGCGTCAGGCCAGGCTGCAAGCGCTCCCCGTGGCAGCTCCCCGTGGCGCAGGCTTCCAGCCTGCGTGCAGCCATCCTCGCCACCGCCGTCAGGTACTGGCCGTGGCCGTTGGGGGGCAGGCTTCCAGCCTGCGCCACAGGCTGATACACCGTCTACCATCGCCACCTCTGTGACCATCCGCTTTCCGTTCGTGACGTAATACCCTCGCAACCGCAGTGCAACGCGATAGTGCCAGGATCGTGCATGATGCGCTAGGTGCTGCTGATGAGCGACGCGGTTGACCACCTGCTGATGGATAATACATTGCCCACTGGAGGCGTGCTCCATACTGGTTCTTGTTCACCGCAATCCCGGCCCCCCCTCCTAATCTCCCCCCGCTGGGGGAGGAATGGCCAGAACAGATGAACGAACCTACCGGCATGGCATCAGGACGCCCCAGTGCAGCTCGCCATGCTCCCTGCTCCCCTATGCATTACCCACCCGTTGCATCCGGCTGGCTGCAAGCGCTCCCCGTGGCAGCTCCCCGTGGCGCAGGCTTCCAGCCTGCGTGCCGCCATCCTCG
>NZ_DAOTZQ010000142.1:0-2341 GCF_034434295.1 Chloroflexus sp. | reverse complement strand
TCTGAACAATCGCAGCAAGGTGTGCTTCATTGAGCGTAAATGCCGGCCAAACCCGGCACGCACGCGCTACGAACAGTTTTACGCTATCGAAAGTATTGCTATCTGATGCATCCGCTACAGGGTGTATCATGCAATAACCAAGGAGGATAGTATGTACCGGCCAGGAATAATTTGGAGCATGCTCGCCCTAATCGGTGCGCTCATGCTCGGCAGCGTGGCCCCACTCGCCGCTGCACCCTTCTCCGGGCGCACCAACTTTGCCGACCCGCGCTTTGCAACCATCTGGAGCCGTACCGACAGCGAGGCCGTGCGCGGTGGACGTACCTGGTATTGGGGGCCAGGACCGTGGTTCGATTATGGCGAGTTTTACCGCGAAAGCCCTGATACGATTCGTACCGTTCAGTACTTTGACAAAGCCCGCATGGAGATCAATCGCCCTGAAGACGGCATTGTAACGAACGGCCTTCTGGTGAAAGAGCTGGTCAGCGGACGAATGCAGCTCGGTGATTCTCCCTACGATATCGCCTATCGCGATCCTTCAGACGTGCCGGTCGCCGGCAATCCGCGTGTTGCTAACACAGTTGCCCCTGGCTACCGCGATTTTGCTGGTATCGCAACAATTGACAATGGCTACCGTGATCCTTCACGACTGAACGAGCGCGTCTCCGCTGTTATCGTCCGCGGCGGCAACATTGGTGTTCGCGAGGATCTTGCTCGCCCTGAAACGACGATTGTGCAGTATAACAGTGTGACGGGTCATAACATTCCGCGTGTCTTCTGGGACTTTATGAACGCTCGTGGCCGGGTGGTCGAGAATGGGCGCGTGGTGACGGCACCGATTGTCGACTGGCTCTTTGCTATGGGCTATCCGATTACCGATCCCTACTGGACGCGTGCCGTTGTTGGTGACACGGAGCGTGATGTTCTGGTACAGCTCTTCGAGCGACGCATCCTGACCTACACCCCGGATAATCCTCCCGGTTATCAGGTCGAGATGGGGAATGTCGGGCAGCACTACTTTCAGTGGCGCTATCCGCATTTGGGCGCACCGTGGGCTGCCCCTGATCCGACCACCCCGCTGATCTACGCCTCGAATATCGACACCGGCAGCCACTGGGAACTCTACCGCGCCACCTTTAACGGTGGTGGACAACGATTGACCTTCAACAATGGTGAAACGGTGGCCTTCTCGTAGCGGCGAAGCTGGGACCCTAACCAACACTTTCTGGTGGTTGACTCACGGCGGAATAGCCCATCGTATCGTCAGATATATTTGCTCAACGCCGTTGCTGCCGATGCCGGGGAGCAGGCAGCCGGCGCTAGCGTGGTTCGGATCAGCTACAGCAATACTGACGGTACCTTCCCGCCACCGGACAACGACTTCTCAGACATTCCAGGGAGCGAATACAACGCCTCGGCGTCGCCGGATAGTATGCTGCTGGCGTTTGTCTCCGAGCGCCAGGGGATTCCACAACTCTACGTTCGTCGCCTGAATGTATCACCATTACGCGGCTATGCCAGTCCAGTTACCGGCTACGACCGGCCATGCAATGTTGAAAGCCCGACCTGGTCGCCCGACGGTCGCTACCTGTTCTGGGTTGCGAATTGCGAGGGGAACTTTGAGATCTATCGGGCTACTCTCGAGTTCTATCACATTGATGACCTCTTTGCGGGCGTCAATCTGAATAATGTTCGCAACCTGAGCAACAATGCGGCAAACGACCGCTTCGCTCGCATCTCACCGACGGCAGGACGATTGCCTTCGCCAGCGACCGTGATGGGAACTGGGAAATCTATGTGATGAACAGCGATGGGAGCAATGTGCGTCGATTGACCAACAACGCAGCAACCGACGATTCGCCAACCTGGTCACCTGACAACCAACAGCTCGCGTTTGCCAGTGATCGTGACGGTGACTTCGAGATTTACATTCTCAATGTCAGTGATGGTACCGTCGTGCAGCAGGTGACGCAAAACACTGCCCAGGATCGCTGGCCGTTGTGGGCGCAGTAGAGCACCCTGACAGCGGATCAGGTTGATCCGGTGCAGCTTTCTCTCCCCACGCTAACGGTCGTGGGGCGGGCTTCCAACCCGCTCCACGACCTGATGGTAGCGGGCCACGGTACCACACCTCTTCATGTTGCAGCCGGCTCGCGTGAGATCAACACCTTATCGACGCGCAGGCCATCCATATCCACGACCGCAAACCGCTATTCCCCCAAATAAACAACATCATCGGCCCACGGTACAAAACCTCTTCAGATGGCAGCCAGCTCGCGTGAGATCAACACCTTATCGACGCGCAGACTATCCATATCCACGACCTCAAACCGCCATTCAC
>NZ_DAOTZQ010000141.1:0-11453 GCF_034434295.1 Chloroflexus sp. | reverse complement strand
ATGACGGGTCCAGCGTGGATACAGTTTTCGAGCCAGATTACCCGTGACGCACGATTTGGAGTGCGGCAGCCATGCTGCCGCATCCACCGCACTTACCAGCAGGCGCGGGGCGCAGTACTTACCCATGCCGGTACGTGACTCTTGTGGGCAGGCCGGCAGTCTTCTCCATCGAGTGCGCTATGACCTTTAGTTTGATATAGTTCTCTCTGTGCCCTCTGTGCCTCTGTGGTGCAATTGAAACCACCGAGACACGGGGGAGCGTTACCGATCCGGTTGCAACACCAATCGCTCGCCTTCAATCGCGCCGCTAAAGCGCATCGGTATATCGCCAGCCTGTTGCCACAGCGCCAGATAATCACTGTAACGACTACTCAGCACGTTACCGGATTGGCCGGTCGTGTGGATGAAGCGTGAATCCTCTATATTGGCGAAATCGACAATCTGGCGGTACGATGGTGCATTGTATTGCAAGTATCCTTCGTTCAGCCGCATTGGCGCAACATTGACGGTGAAACTATCTCCACCGGTAGGCACCCGTCGCTCGAAGATGCCGCGCAGCGCCCCGACCTGACTGAACGGGTTATGGGGGAAGACAGCCTGATGAACTCGATCCCAACGCCAGCGGGTTGGATCTTCTTCCCCCTGTGCCGTTGCCATCGCCGCTAGCCCTTTGCTGAACGCAGTGGCAAGGATTGTGGCGCAATCCTCAGTTGTATCAATGGTCTTGACGTTATCGCACCACTCTTGCCGGCCTTCCAGTAACACCCGACGCAGCGCCATTGCTGCAAAATCGCGCCGATGGCGATACGTCTCGTTAAAGAACTCGCCCAGTTCGTCGGCAAAGACCGCTTCGATCAGGGCATGGTAATACCCCTGAAATATCGCTGCTGCCGCACTGTCACCGGCCATCGTGCCATCCCAACTGCGTAACAGCTCCAGGGCCGCAGCTTCACGTGACCCGTTCGGGGTTACCTCGCGTAGTATCGGTAACAATTCACGTGCATGCAGCGATACCACATCACCGAGCATCGTGCGCATATCGGCAACCGTCAGCGCTGATTTCTGCTCGATCAACTCGATGATCCGCCGGGCACGGTACGGTGCTGCCCACGATGTCCCCAGCAGATAGGGATAGTCGTCACCTACCACCCGATTATTGGCAGTCACAATGTAATCCTGCGGTGGATTGTAGATGTGCGGCAATTCGCTAAATGGGATGTAGCCCATCCACTCATACTCATCCGTCCAACCCGGTACCGGTACGCTTCCATCACCGTTCCGCCGGATCGGAACCAGCCCCGGTGCGTAAAAACCAATATTCCCCTCAACATCGGCGTACACAAAGCTCTGCATCGGCGCCTGGTAGTCGCTGAGGGCCGCCACAAACTCTTGCCAGTTGTGGGCACGGTTGAGATTGATAAATCCGCGTAAAGTGGTATCTTCCGGGTCGAGGGCTGTCCAGCGAAAGGCCAGCGACTCGTCTACATCTTCCAGCACATCACTGATCACCGGGCCGTGGCGCGTAATCCGCACCGTGAGCGTCACCGGCTCGGAGTCCTTGACAGTGATGACTTCGCTAGTGAGTGTGACCGGTTCACGCCTGCCGTTGTACTCGGCGTAATTTCGAGCGTCGATTCGCTCGATGTACAAATCCTGCACATCCGGGCCGGTGTTCGTCACCCCCCAGGCAATCCGTTCGTTGTGCCCGATCACTACTACCGGCAGACCGGGAAAGGTTGCGCCGATGACATTGATGGTTGGTCCCTGGATGTGGGCCAGATACCAGATCGAGGGGATGCGGTTGGCGAGATGTGGATCGTTGACCAGTAATGGTTTGCCGCTGGCCGTTCGGCTCCCGCCGATGACCCAGTTATTGGAACCGGCCAACTGGTCGCCGATGCGATTGAGAAACTGAAGTTCCTGAGCGAGATCAAGCATGCGACGGGTTGTTTCCGGCTTGAGAGGCGTGTGAGTTGTGTCGGCAGCCGTCGCTGGTGAGTCAACCCTGGCGGCGGGCATAATGAGCGGGCCATCAGCGGTATATGGCGGCATCAGAAAAGCGGCATCTTCAGGCCCGATCTTCGCGATCAACGTCGCCCGCATCAATTCATTGCTCCAGTTGCCACCAAGGTCCCAGGCCATCATCTTGGCCCATACCAGCGAATCGATGGGTTGCCACGGCTCAGGTTGCACGCCCAGGATCAAAAATTCCGGCGGCAAGACCGGATTCGTGGCCAGGAACGCATTAACCCCGGCAGTATATGCCTCTAACAGCGCAATCGTCTCGCCGTCGAGGCGTTCGAGCGCACTCCGGGCGGCCCGGGCGACGCCGAGGGTGCGCAGAAACTTATCGGTTTGCAGAGTAGTTGCGCCGAAAATTTCCGACAGACGGGCATGACCGATTCGCCGTTGCACCTCCATTTGCCAGAGTCGTTCCTGCGCATGCACGAATCCCAGCCCAAAGACGGCATCGTCATCGGTTGTGCCGGTAATGTGGGCAACGCCATCGCGATCCCGCACAATCGTGACCTCCCCACTGATCCCGCGTACTCGTATGTCACCACTGGTTTGCGGGAGCGAGCGGCGTAGCCAGAGATAACCACCGCCCCCACCAATCACCACGACAACCAGTACCAGTAGCGCTATCCAACCGATGAAGCGTCGTTGCAACCGCATTGTTGCCTCTCTGTATGTTTGCGATCTCAGAATGTGATGCGTATTGTAGCACACCTGTTACATTGAGGTGCAGATGATGGCGGTGAGCTGAGCGCGGATGCCGAGAACGGCATTTCTGCTGCGCACGGTATCACATATCGGCCTGGATACGGTTCTCAGGTTGGGTTGTCCGTAGCGCATCGTTTGGCGTGCAGCAGCCGTGCTCACGATCCGGTGCGTGACGCCGTTAACCCTGCTGGTCACGGGGATGCTGTGGGTACTCGTCGCGATCATCTGTCAGGAATGAGGAATGAATTGAGATGGCTTCGAGTAGATGTTTTTTGAAATAAGTTCTAATCTCAAATCCGGTGCACGCAATCTGTAGCACGCGATCCAGGACGCATCCTTTCGCCCCCTCGCATGGCGTGTAAACAGGTACATACACCATCTGCAGGGGCGGGTTTAGAACCTGCCCCAATGGTAATCCTGGCAAGAACGAGGCGTACCGCTAACATATCGATAGGGGCGCACGTCCGTGCGCCCCTACTATTTACCCCCACACCACAGGCAAACACTCGCGTGATGTAGATGTCGCGTTCTGCTGATGTGCCGTGCCTGCCATACGCTATTCAAGTTAGCATTCTCACCGTAGAACGGCCCATCACACCCGCTAGCGGAAGATCAACAACCGCAATCCATTCAATACCACAATAATCGTACTACCCTCGTGACCAACCACACCCAACGGCAGTGGCACCCCCACAGTCAATGTCGTCAGCACCAACACCACGACTACAGCCAGCGCAAATACGATATTCTGCCAAACAACACGTTGCGTCTGGCGGCTTAACCGCAGGGCGTAGACGATGGCACTCAGATCGTCGCTCATCAAGACCAGATCAGCAGTTTCGAGCGCCGCATCGGTACCGGCTGCTCCCATGGCAATGCCCACCGCTGCCGCTGCCAGCGCCGGTGCATCATTCACACCGTCACCGACCATCGCCACCCCACCGTAGCGTTGCCGGAGCTGCTCGACACGCTGCAATTTGTCAGCCGGCAACAGCCCGGCGTGCACCTCATCAATTCCCAAGCGCTGGGCCATTGCTTCGGCCACCTGCGGGTTGTCGCCGGTCAGCATCACGATCCGCTCAATACCGACTGTGCGCAAGGCGGCAATCTGCCGGGCTGCGTCAGGTCGCTCGCGATCCATCACTGCTACCAGTCCCAACCACTGCTGATCGCGCCATACAAACAGGACACTCCCCCGCCCCTGTTTCATCAGATCGTCAGCCTGCGCCAGCAAGTTTGCAGGCACCTCAATCCCGGCTTCACGGAAGAGCCGTGGCGAACCGACCAGTGTTTCTCCCCCATCCCAGAGCGCACGCACCCCCATCCCGGTCACTGCGACAAACTGCTCTGGGGGAACAATCGCAATCCCACGCTCTTCAGCCGCCTGCAAGATGGCCCGCGCAATCGGATGCTCGGACGGCTGTTCGGCACGGGCGACAATCGTGAGCAATTCATGTTCGCTCAGGCCGTTCATCGGCACGAGATCAGTCAGCACCGGTTTGCCAAAAGTCAGGGTGCCGGTTTTGTCAAAGGCAATCACCCGTACCCGACTCAGCTCTTCCAGATGCACACCACCCTTAAAGAGCACACCCCGCCGGGCACCGGCACCAATCGCACTCAACAACGCCGCCGGCACACTGATCACCAGGGCACATGGCGATGCGACGGTCAGCAGCACCATTCCGCGATAGAATATGTCGGTGAACGACGCGCCGCTGATCAGGGGCATTAGTAGAATGAAAAGAGCAACCGCCCCAATCACCCCAATCGCGTAGCGCTGCTCGAAGCGTTCCAGGAAGCTCTGCGAGCGAGCCTTGCGCGACTGAGCCTCACTCACCATAGCGATAATCCGGGCCAGCGTGCTCTCACTGGCCGGTTTTGTCACTCGCACCTCAAGTGCGCCGGTCTGGTTGAGTGTACCGGCCAATACCGTCATCCCCGGTCCCTTGTGTACCGGCATCGACTCACCGGTGAGCGCCGACTCATCAAATGTACCCGCACCACGCTCAATCACCCCGTCGAGCGGTACCCGGTCACCGGGGCGCAGCAGCATCACATCGCCAACCTGCACCTCTTCGATGGCAACATCGTACTCGCGGTCGTGCCGACGGATACTGACCCGGTCAGGCCGGAGCTGCATTAGCGCCGTAATCGCCTGCTCGGTGCGCCGCATGGCATACGCCTGCAATACATTGCTCAGCGAAAAGAGGAACAGGAGAATTGCACCCTCACTGAATTCGCCGAGGTAGGCCGCACCAAGCGCAGCCAGCACCATCAGCAGATCAACTTCAATTGTCCATTCTTTGAGCGCAGCAATGATGGCGCGTACCGCATAAAAGCCGCCGAAAAAGTAGGTGGCAATATGAACCGCCAGAATGAGGCCGGCCGGTGCCTGCGCACCCTCCAGCCAGATACCGACAACAATCCCGACCAGCGTTAATACGACAAATGCCGGTTCCAGGGTTTCATCCTGGCAGAATTGGGTAAACAGTCGTCGAGGGGTAACCTGCGAAGTCGTAATCATTCGTATAGCTCCTCTCCACTGGCGGGCCGGGCATTGATCACGAGTGCAAAACCTGGCGATCTTCTGGATCGAGGCGAGCCAGCAAATCTTCGCCAAGACGGGCAAAAATGCGTTGGGCGAACAGCTCCATCCAGATAAACTGGCGCGCAATCAAGACCATATTGCGGTTGGTCGTAACCGTGGCTGTCGTGGCAAGATGGCCGGAAGCGATCAAAAATTCACGCTCATCGGCGACTACGATCAGCGTCTCGACCATCCCGTGCAGTTCGGTCTCCCGCTTGGGGTGGCGTACCACCTGTCCAAACGCAAAAGGCGCTTCACCGGTCAGAATCACTCCCAACGCCACCCCACGCTCGTGGGCAGCGGCCAGTGCTGGATAGAGCGCTTCCACATCGGCATCGGTCAGCACCAGCATCAACTCGTGCTGAGCGCTCTCGATCAGATCACGTGCCGCGGCCAGTGCTTCACGCCGACCACTGAAGTTCCACAGCCGATCATTCTCTTCGTGGTGAAACAGTGGCATTAATTGTGTGCGCAGTGTTTCAGCCCGTTCACGTGCCTCGCGCTCGTAACGGTCGAGCAGGATTGCCGGTGAAATCGGACGATAGAGCGTTGCCTTTTCTTCAACCGATTTAAGCACAGCACCACGTCCTTCCAGCCGCCCTAACGCCTCATAGACCATTGACCGTGGAATGCCCGCCAGTTTACTGATCTGATAACCAGTCGCCGGATACTCGGTCAACAATGCCAGGTACACCCGCGCCTCGTACTCAGTAAGCCCCAGCGCCGTCAGTTGTTCCAGTAGATTTGCGTTCTCCATAGTTGTTCATTTCCGAACTACTAACATTGTACTGCTCGTCGCGAAATTCGTCAAGAGAGTCTTTGCAAACGTTGCTCACCATCCACACACAAAACGATGATGGATGTCACCAAAGAAGGTTATCCTCTGCGCTGCAAGTGTACCAGATGGCATCGGAAGGCTTGTTGGCAGACGATTGAGCAGCGCTTCAGCCAGAAACGAACGCAGCACCTGCCACGCCTCACCGGCTGCGCCTCCCGCATTGATCGACTCGATACCACCCACAAAAGCGTGAGGCTGATCAGGAAAGATCACAAAGCGGGTGGGCACGCCGGCAGTTCGCAGATTCTCTTCGAGCTGTGCCACTTCACTGAGCGGAATAGAAGCATCGGCGCCACCAAAAATACCGAGGACTGGGCCTTGGATCTGACGCAGTGCTACCGGTTCGACATCTGCCATCCCGTAGAAGATGCCCGTGGCAGCAATCGCCGGGTTGTGCAATGTGTAGAGCAGTGAAGTCCGGCCCCCATAACAAAACCCGATCACGGCAATCCGATTGGCGATCACATCAGGTCGTGCGCTCAACCAGGCAAACACTGCATCGAGATCGGCCATCACCTGTTCTGGTGGTGTGGTTGTCACCTGGTAAATTGCGCGCGGAATCCAGGTTGTACTGGCGCCACGGAATGTATCAGGTGCAACGACCAGATAGCCGTCGGCAGCCAATGCCGTTGCCTTCTCGATAATATCCGGGCGTAATCCCCACCACTCGTGGATCATAATCACCGCCGGATGGGGGCCGGGCGTCGATGGTTCGGCCACAAAAGCCCGAATCGGACCGTCGGTACCGGGGATAGTGGTATTCGTCTGCGCCTCTACCCGTCCACTTCCAATCAACGCATCCACCGGAATACTTGCGATCAACGCCAGCAGCCCGACTCCCAGCACAGCACCGAGCCAACCGACAACTCGCTTTAATCGTTGCACACTTGCCTCCTCGCATTGACAGTTCACTGCTGATCATGTATACTCTACACCGAAATGACTCCGTAGCTCAACTGGATAGAGCGTCAGCCTCCGGAGCTGAAGGTTGGTGGTTCGAGCCCACTCGGAGTCGCCATCTAGCAACCCACTTCGCCAGAAGTGGGTTTTTTGATTCCATATTGTGCCGGGCAGCAATGTGCAGCAATGCTGGATCTATTAGCGGTTCATCGATAACATCGTGCGTGTCGCTACAGCCTGTTGATGCCGTGCTTTTGCACTAGTTTCGATCCAGGCATTGTGTGGCACGCGCATCCCAACGGGTCGTGGTTGCTTCGACAGAGGCCAGTGTCGTGCTACCCGTCCATCGCACAGGTTTCATGAATGCTCGTCAATCGCCAACGACAACCCATCCCGCTCACGGCACACCGGTATGGCGGCGAGTAGCGCCGGCGACCATCTCCGACGCAAAGCACCCGCCGGACCGGGTGCTTTACCCGCTTGTCAGGCGCGTGCCGCAGCGCTTGGAGTGCGGCAGCCATGCTGCCGCAGCAGCCGTGCTCACGATCCGGCCCGTGGTGCGACGTTGATCCTGCTGGTCACGGGTATGCTGTGGGTGATTGTCACATTCGTAGAGTCTGTCAGGAGTGAATGAGCTAACTTTTTGTAGATGTTTTTTGAAAACGCCACATCCTGGTTATAAAACAAAACGCGAGCCTAATGCTCGCGTTCCCAAAGGATGAACGTGTTTATCTGGACGCATCCATATCCTGCCATCATCACAACGTCCCGGCGAGAATAACCTCGGCATCGTCAGGTGTAGTGCCGGTAGCAGGCTCTACCGTCAACATCACTTCGGTGTAGGCATTCATCTCGCGTGGTGCAGTGATCACCAACGTCGCCAGGCCGGTGGCATCGACTTGAAACGAACCGGCAGCAATGCGTTGTGTGCCATCACTAAGCCAGAAGCGGTAGACCCGATCTGGTTCGAGCGCCGGCAATCCGCTAAACACAACCACCGCCTGTGTTTCACCCGGATACATGTACATCTCACCGCGTGCGGTAACGTCGGCCCGTGTTGGCAGCAGCTCACGAGTCGCCACCCCAGGTGCGCTCACGAATGAGACCAATAAGCGCTCCTGGGTAACCTGATCGTTCAAACGCGCTAATTGCTGCTCGTAAGTCGCCAGTTGTGCTGTCAATTGGGATTGTCGTTCTTCGCTGGCATTCACTGCTGCCTGGAGGTTATTCACCGCAGCCAGTAGTTGCTGGTTTGTCTCATTTAAGGCTGTCACCTGTTGTTGCAATGACAACGTCAGATTCCCCAGCAACGCAATCACCAGCGTTAGACCGACCAGTATCAGTGGTGTTACCCAGCCAGTGCCAATGCGACGCGAGGGTTGTGCCCGTCGTGTTGGAGCCTGTGCAGCCTGGTCGGCGGCGATCCGCTCCATCAGGCGGGTACGGACATGGGGTGGAGGAGTGACCGGTGGTGCTGCATAAGGCAACAAAGCAACTACCTCGCGCAACTGCTCGAATTCGGATCGGGCGGCGGGTGAGCGGGCCAGAACCTGCTCGAACGCTGCCAGATCAGCGGGATCGAGGCTGCCAAGTGCGGCTGCGGCGAGAAGAGATTGTTCATGTTCGCGGTCAGAGTCGTGCATGCAGCTACTCTTCTAGTGGTCGTTTGCGTCGATGCCATAATGAAGCAAGGTTTGCTTCAACTTCTGTAAACCTAAACGAATTCTCGTCTTAATTGTGCCCAGCGGACTCTGTAAGTACTCGGCGATTTCTCGCTGTGATAAGCCTCCAAAATAGGCCAGCTCAATAACTTCTCGCTGATCGGTCGGTAAATCGGCCAGAGCACTGGTGATCAGCCGCCGACGTTCGGTTTCGATGGTAGATTGCTCAACGTTCTGTTGCTGGTCAGTAAGCGTTGTCAAAATATCTTCATTGTTACTGGCGGCCACCGGTCGGGCCTGCCGTCGACGTAATTCATCAATGCACAGGTTGCGAGCAATACCGAACATCCACGGCAAAAATGCACTGCTGCGTTGAAAGGTGGACGCTCGTTTCCAGATCCGCCAGAACGTTTCCTGTACGACCTCTTCAGCCGCTTCAGCGGTGGACAGCATCCTCAGGGCCAGACCGTACACTGCCCGCGAATGGCGGTCGTACAGGTGAGCGAGCGCTGTACTATCACCGGCAGCAACAAGCTCCATTAGAGATTCATCACTTAATCGTGACAGATGCGCTGCATCAATCGGTTGGGCCACAGCCAACCCCACAGCACACCACGTCAATCTGGATGCCTATCAATGCGGTGATGTGCGAAGATTACCAATTCCTATTATACATTAATCACTTCTCCGCTCATAAGAACTGACACAGCGAGAGGGTACCTCGTCTGCACAATGGTGGTAGTTGTTGGCAGTTCTCACCTTTTCTGCGTAGCCTCCTGTTTTGAATGTGACAGCTTATGAAATATCCCCGAATGGACGAAACTTATGGTACAGTTATATTGTCAACGTCTTGCTTGACAGTCGCGATGAATATGATATAGTTCAGATTGTGGTGAATATCACAAGGTGAGAATATCTCACCATGTATCTGGCATTAGTCACCACAATCGCCGGATCGTCGTCGCCTCCGGCGCCAGACCGGCTCGGCGATCCTAGGAAGGAACAGCCGCATGGCCGGCTACCAGTTACCATTCAATCCGTCAGGTTCATTCACAGTACCAGAGGCTCGTACATCATTGCCATCGAGTCATCGTCTTGTCGGTGAACTTCCTCCCCAGACTGCTGGTGGGTTAGCCGGTATCTTCCACCGGGCCGATATTCTGACCGATCTCGGTGCTATCGAGCAACGTCTGCTTGAATGTATGCAGTCCCGTGTTGCTGTCATCAGCGCCGCCGGTATGCATACGATGCGCTCCGGTGGTAAGCGACTGCGCGCTGCCCTGGCTGTGCTTGCCGCACGCCTTGGGCACTACCAGCTCGAACGGGTGATCCATCCGGCAGCGGCGGCTGAACTGATTCACGCTGCGTCACTTGTGCATGACGATCTGGTGGATCAGGCTAATCGTCGGCGTGGCCAGATCACGGTGCATGCGCGTTGGGACAACGACGTGGCGCTGATGGTAGGCGATTACTTTTTTGCTCTGGCTGCCGCCGAGATGTCCCGCAGCCCCGATCCGCGGATTATTACCTTCTACGCCGAGGCTGTCCAGACAATCTGCGAGGGTGAACTTAGTCCGGTTACAGTTGCCGAGCCTTTTGATAAAGCCTTGCGCCAGTATCTCTACAAAACCGGGGCCAAGACGGCGGTGCTCTTTGAGGCTGCCTGCAAGGCCGGTATGGTTGTCGGTGGTGGTAGCAATGAAGCGATTGCTGCGCTAGGGAGCTACGGGTACGATCTCGGTATGGCCTTCCAGATCATCGATGATGTCCTCGATTTTATCGGTGATGAGCGTACCCTTGGGAAGCCTGCCGGGAATGATTTACGCCAGGGTACAATTACGTTGCCGCTCATCTACGCCACTGCTGCATCGCCAAGTCAGCTCCTGCGTGATGTGCTTTTGCACACTCCACCATCCGATACGCTGGTGGCTGAGGTGATCCGTGAAGTGATCAATGTTGGTGGGGTGGCTGCGGCTCAGACCGAAGCGGCCCGCTATATCGACCAGGCGGTGAGTCACCTTGAGCGGTTCCCATCCAGCCCGGCCCGCCAGGCGTTGATCGAGATTGCCCACTTTGTGCTTGAGCGCTCGGTGTAATACACGGGCAGTGTTCACTACAGAGGCACGGAGGACACAGAGGGTTATACTGTTGCCAGGTGAGAAAAATGCTCCTCTCTGGGTAAGATGTAGTAATCGTCGATAATCGTGGGGCAGGCTGGAAGCCTGCCCGCTCACCAGCTTCTCTTCAAGTTCTGTTGTGTAACGGTAGCGCAGATGATTGACGAGGCAGGCTGGAAACTCGGCCCACAGGTCGTTTGTCTCTGCCGATACACATGGTATCTGGTTATGCAACCAATTAGTGGCCGACTCCATGATCGTGCCGAGAGTACACATCATCCCTGTGACCAGTATGGTGAACGATACGACCCGCGACTGGCACGAAGCACGGCTGGTGCGACAGCCATGCTGTCGTATTCCAAACGACACGATACGCCCATGACAGGCGTGTAACGCAACCAATCCAGCGTATGATGGCACGACTGGAGCTGCTCTACCAATGGGCTGGAAGCAGGACATGCTGTCTTTGGTGATTGGCACGTGTTCAGGCGTCTGTGCGATGGCTGACTGGCATGACCGCATAGCTTTATAGAACCTGTTTCAAAAAACATCTACTATGAAGGTATCTCATTCATTGCCGACCGCCTCCATTGTTCGTGGCGAGCACACCCGGTATCCGTGTGACC
>NZ_DAOTZQ010000140.1:0-9594 GCF_034434295.1 Chloroflexus sp. | reverse complement strand
CCACCACCTCATTAACACCCGCTCGTAGTACCTGACCGGCAATATCGGAAGCTTTCTCCCCTCACCCCGATGCCGCCTCTGTGGAAACTGCGGTAGTCCCCTGGGTTGCCAGTGCCGCAGCGATCCGTTCCCCTGCCCGTACACCGCTGGCCCAGGTTTTGGGCACCCCAACACCATCACGGTAGCTACCGGCAAACTGGATGGTCGGCAGGCGCTGTTCGAGTTGTGCAAGGGTGGCAATGCGTTCGCGGTGCCCAAAGGTGTACTGGGCAATGGCGGTTCGCCAGCGGGTAACATGGGTGAAGACTGGTTGCCCTCTGATCCCCAGGAGCTGGTGATGATCGTGAATGGCCGCTTCAATCAGCGTTTCCTCACTCCGTTCGGCCAGTTCAGGCCGGATAGCACCACCACTAAGGGTCGTGGTGAGGATGTGATCGCGAGGAGCGACGTGCGGGAAGATGCTTGATGTCCAGAGAATGCCGAGGAACTGACGCTGTTCGCTTGAGGGGGCCAGAACACCAAAGCCGCTCAATTCCCGACTGGTTTGGTCACGACGGAAGCCGAGATGTACCACCGCTACCGGCGCATACGGAATACCGCGGAGGGCATTAGCCGCTCTTTGGTCAACCGACTCAATGAGATCAGCCGCAGTAAAAGCTGGGGTGGCAATAATGACACTGCGACTGATGAGTGTTTCCGGGCCGTTTACCCCATCAACCGTCACTTCCCACCAGGAGTCGCGTTGTTGGAGCTTGACCACACGCCGTTCCGTCCAGACATTGCTGGCGCCCAGGGCTTGCGCCAGAGCACGTGGCCATTCGGCAAGGCCACCGCGGAAGGACAAGGTGCGGCTGCGCATCTTTGCCTCACTCACCTGAGTCTTCGGTTTAGGTTTGCTCAGCATACCGCGCACGATGCTGCCACTGCGCTGGGCCGCTTCCCACAGTGATGGAAAGACTGCCGCCGTCGAGAGCCGTTGCGGATCGCCCGCGTAGACTCCGGCAACGAATGGATCAAGGAGATGGGCGGTAGCCTCTGCTCCAATCCGGCGGGTGAAGAAGGTAGCAACGCTTTCATCGGGATCGGTCGATCCGCGGTTGATGAACGGTTCGGCCAGCACCCGCAATTTCCCCCGCCACGAGAGTAAGCGTGTGGTGATCAGCCCAACTGGTGAGGTTGGGATTTCAACCGGTGTACCATTAATCAGGATGAACCGCCGTTTGCTGCATGGTGCTGCCGGTGTGATCCGTTCGCGCAGACCCAAATCGATCAGTTCCTGCCACAATCGTGCATCGCCGGTACCCACCGTGTTTGGCCCACAATCGAGGATGTAGCCTTCTGGTGTGGTGATGGTCTGGATCACACCACCGACACGATTGGTCGACTCAATGGCCAGAACCCGATAACCACGCTTATGGAGCGTGTAGGCCGCAGCTAAACCGGCAATACCACCGCCAATTACGACACTGTCGTATCCCGCCATCATGTGCGTTTCTCCTCATACTGTGCTCGAGAAGACCGGCCGTTCTGTTGCCTGCTGGAGATATCGATCAAGTTCCATCGCCAGATTCCGGATAAAGAAGCGCCCACGCTTGGTGATACGTAATCGCTGTGGTTCGATGGCTACCAGGTCGTCGGTAGCGTAGGCAGCAATCCGTTCAATCTCAGGTGCCAGGACATCGCCTAACCGGTCGCCGTAGGGTGGAAGCGCTAGATCGAACGGTACTTCGAGGTTGCACATCAGATGCATAATCGCGTGCCGACGCATCAAATCGTCGTCACTCAAGCGCATACCGCGGGTGATCGGTAGCTGTCCCTCATCAATAGCCCGCTGATAGCGTCCCAAACCGGCATCATTCTGCACATAGCGCCCGGCCAGGTCGCCGATTGCACTCATCCCGAACCCGATCTGGTGTGGTGCCGGTAAGACGGTGTAGCCCATAAAATTGCGTTGTAACCGACGTTCACGGGCAGCAACAGCTAATTCATCACTTGCCAGCGCAAAGTGATCCATCCCGATCCACTCATAGCTAGCGGCGGTCAGGGTGTCAATCGCCTGGCGAAAGAGCTGAAACTTCTCGTAGCCGGTTGGCAACTGTCGGGCATCGACACGCTTCTGGTTGGGTCTGGCCTGGGGTAAGTGGGCGTAACTGAAGCAGGCAATGCGATCAGGGCGCAGATCAATCATCGCCTGCAATGTCGCCGCAAAGCTGGTTGGTGTCTGATACGGCAGACCGTAGACAAGATCAATGTTGATGCTGCAAAAGCCGGCGTCGTGCGCTGCCTTGACAACGGTTTCAGTCTGGTGGAGAGGTTGGATGCGGCCAATGGCGATCTGGACTGCGGGCGCAATGTCTTGCACGCCAAAGCTGATGCGGTTGAACCCCAGTTCGCGGAAGAGAAAAATCTGTTCACGGCTACCGATCCGTGGATCGACTTCGAGAGCGACTTCTGCTGCCGGATCGAGTGCGAATGCTGTGCGCAGCATCCCCATTAACCGTCGGCTCTGCGCTTCACTGAGAAAGTTAGGCGTACCTCCGCCCCAATGGAGTTGTACCACCCTGCGCTTGCTGCCTAATACTGCGATAACCATGCTCAGTTCACGTTCGATCCGGTCGAGATAGTGATCAACAACGTCAGGCCGTCGGGTTGAGGTGGCATTGCAACCGCAGTAGGCGCAGCGTTCGGCACAAAATGGCAGATGAACGTAAACGCTGAGCGAGTCGCTCGTTGTAGCAACGTCGGATAACGCGGCCAGGTAATCGTCGGCGGTAAAATTGGTGCTCCAATGGGGAACGGTTGGATAACTCGTGTAGCGTGGGCCGGGTCGGTTGTAGCGATCAATGGTTTCGCGGGTGATCTCAACACTCATAACAGCCCCTTGTGATAATTCGTTGTAGTACTGTTTTCAAACTACAGCAATAAACGAAAATACCTCTTTCGCACTTTTTCTTTCAGGCCCGTGATGGTTTTCATTTTAGCATGATAGTCAATATTTTGAATATTCAGGCAAAATACCTCTCAACAGGAGACTCGCTGTTTCTGGTCACAGGAATGAGTAAAAACCTTGTTCCTTCTCTGCGAAATTGGTTGCGAAAGTGCAACCATCATCACCAATTTTTCCTGGATGATGGGCGAATCTAATCGCTCTGGTCATTATGTTCGTTAGGCGGCTCTTTCCGTCCATTCACGGTGCAATTGTGCGCCGGCATGAAAACCTTTCCCGCTCAGTGAGGTGCGTGTGCGTGGTTTGGCAGCGGCCGGGCTGTCACATGTACCGTGCGCGCTGCCGGGTGCGTATCGTACGCTTAACCCTGCTTGCCGGGCAACACTCACCGTTGGATGTCATCCCTGGTATTAGAACTTAATTTCATAAAAGCTGTGCTGTCGTGTTCACCAACCATTGTACAGGCGCATGAACGCTTGCCAATCACCAACGACAGCCTATCTTGATCCTGGCCCGTTGGCAGAGATCAGCTTCGGTCGTGCCGGCATACGCTGGATGGGTTGCTTTGCTCCCCTGTCATACCCGTGTCGCACTGGAGTGCGGCAGCCATGCTGCCGCAGCAACCGTACTCACTATCCGGCGCGTGGCAAGCCGTTGATCCGGCTGGTCACGCAGATGCCGGGTGTGCTCGTCACGATTATATAGTTCGGTCTGGAATGAATGGGATAATTCCTGGCAGACGCTTTTGAAATAGGTTCTATCATCGGATTTCCCACCTGATCAAATTGAGATAGGGTTATCTTCGTCTCTCGCTTCTCATGCTATACTGTGATGCCGCATTTGGGCGGCACATCAAAGTGATGGTGAGTTTCATGAAACGTTCTCAACGACGACCAATTCGGCTGAGCGCGTTGCGCTGTGTTGCGTATGAAGTAGCGCTCAATGGCTGGCGTATTTTGCGCCGTACTGTTAACGATTTCAGCCTCTGGCGATTGATCGAATACCCCTGGGCAACCAAAGCTCTCGATGTCCGTCGTGGTGATCTGGTGGTCGATATTGGTTCGGGTACGTCATCGTTTCCCCATATGCTGGCCAAAGAGGGTGTAGACGTAGTGGTGCTTGAACTTGATCCCGACCGGGTGCGCTGGCAAAAGGAGAAACGGGCAGCGACGGCCCGCCCCGGTGATGGCCGGTTTTTTCCGCTGGTTGCCAGTGCCACAGCGATGCCACTGCGCACTGATTCGGTTGCCCGCATTGCTGCGGTCTCTACCCTTGAACATATCCCGGACGATGAGGCGGTCGGGCGCGAGATCGGTCGCGTGTTAGCACCCGATGGCATTGCTGTTATTACCATTCCGTATACCAGCGGCGAGCGTACCGGCTTCTTCGAGGGCATCCGGCGTTTCAAGCGAGTAGCCCGTAACGCTTTTGTCCAGGAAGGTAAGGCTGGTTCCTTTTTCCGCTTCTACAACGAGGCGGATATTCACCGGGTATATGTGCAGCCGGCCGGTTTGCAGATCAGCCCTCTGCGTGGTTTTGGCCGTTCAATTCTCAATTGGCGCTACCACGAAACCCGGCTGACCCGTTTCTGGCGTACCTTCATTCTGAAGGATTTGCTCCTGGCCTGGATCGTCCATCCGCTGGAAGAACGTTTTGATCGCAGCGATCCTCTCTACGTGATGTTTACGCTGCGAAAACCCTCCTCAACCTCCCGCGAACAGTCGGGAACAAAATGACTCCCGCCAGCGTCTTCATCATGGTAAGATGGGTTTGGAAGTGACATCGGCTTATGCGCATTCTCTATATCTTACCGCGCTATGATAGTGCGGCGATGGGTAACCGTATTCACACAGAGCTCATACACGCCTGGCGTGATTTAGGGATTGTCGCTGAAGTGCTCAGTCTGGCTGCCAATCAGGCGCAACCCATCCGCACGGTTGAAGATGATATTGTTGTGCATCGCCTGCCTTCACGCGGCACGTTTGTGACCCAGGTAGCCAATTGGGTGGTAAATCCACTCTTCTCCTATCCGTATTTGGTAAGTGCGATCGTCGGCTTGCGCCGGTTTCTGGCAACGACACCACCATTTGATCTGTGTCACATCGAAACAGCGTTTCCGCTTGGGGTTGCCGCGCTGTTTGCTGGCAGGCATGCTCCACCGTTAGCTGTGACCTTGCCCGGTGCTGATGTGATGGCCGAACCAGAGTACGACTATGGCTATGCCCGGTTTCGGGCAGTGCGCGCCTTGCTACCGTTGGTGTTTCGGCGTGCTCT
The DNA here is from genome assembly GCF_034434295.1 of Chloroflexus sp. Taxonomy (GTDB): domain Bacteria; phylum Chloroflexota; class Chloroflexia; order Chloroflexales; family Chloroflexaceae; genus Chloroflexus. Next base: position 4,373 of record NZ_DAOTZQ010000140.1, on the reverse strand, counting down.
GGTGATTCGCGCCGACTCGCCGCAGATTCGCGAGCTGGCAATTGCCCGGGGTGCCCCTGCATCAAAAGTCACGGCAATCCCGTACAACATCACCGAAGACAGTTTTCCACCTGCTGATATGCCGTTGAGTGAGATGCGTGCACGCAGTCGCGCAATCATCGCGACTCGTCACGGCCTTGATCCAGAACGTCCGATCATTATCAGTCTCAATCGTCTCCACCCATTCAAAGGGATTGCGTATCTGGTTGAGGCAGTACCGACAATCCGTGCTGCCGGTCTGGCACCGCAGGTTGTGATTGTCGGACCAAATCGCTCAACGCCACGCTTCGGCGATTACGGAGAATTTCTCCGTCGCCGGGCGCAAGCATTGGAAGTAGCGACTGATGTCATCTTTACCAGCGCTATTCCCCACCACGATGCCCGCACCTATCTGGCCGGTGCTGATGTCGCTGTCGTTCCCTCGGTCGCCGAGTCGTTTAGTCGGGTGGTGATTGAAGCCTGTGCTGTTGGAACGCCGCCGGTGGTAACCCGCACCACTGGCGCCAGTGCGTATGTGGCGGCAGCGCAGGCCGGCATTGTGGTAGAGCCACGTTCTGGGCTGGCCATTGGTGAGGCAATTGTTACGTTGTTAAGAGATCGGGCGGTATGGCAGGCGTATAGCGCACGTGCCGCAGCACTGGCACCACAGTTTTCTTCACTGCGGATCGCTACCGAACTGACCGATCTCTATCGGAATGCCTTACGTGGTAAGGCGTTACCTGAAACGGTTGCTACTGGCCGCTAAGGTGCGGGTTTTGCCATCCGTCATTGAGGAGGATTTTTCATGGCACAAAGAAACCGTCTACTCTCGTTGCTGGCAGTGGCCGCGTCGTTGATCGCGGTGAGTGCTGCCCTGTTCGTTGCCTTTCGTCCTGGTCAGGCCGAGGAGGGTGGGCCGATTTTACAATATCCCCCTGAACCACCGGCCCCGACTATCGGTCCGAATCCCACAGTGCCGGCTGTTCTGGCCACCGGTCCGCAGTTCGTCGCCGATTTTGCGACCGCTGATAGTCTCGCCGCCTGGCAATCCGTCGCCCTCGATTTTGTTTTGCCCGAAGATAGCCCTAACTGGGTTATTGACAACGGACGTCTGCGTCAGGATTTCGCCGGTGAACTGCGCAACAGCTCGCTGGCTCAGGTCGCGTTGCTGGCCGAGCCTGTAGTGAGCGACGGTGTCGTGCGGGTCAGTTTTTACGACGAATTTAATGGCGTAGCCGGTATCATTGCCCGCTATCAGGGTGAGGTTGGTTACGAGGCAAACTATTACCGGGTACGCCTGCTGAAGCGTGAGTACGAAGCAACACCCAAATACGTGCTGGAGAAGGTAGTCGATGGGGTTGCCACACCGCTGGCAACAGTAGAGGGGCCGGGTTTTGCGCCCCGCCAGTGGCATGTGATCGAGCTGGAGCTGCGCGGCGGAATGTTACAGGTTCGTCTCGATGGCAAGCTCCTGATGGAGGCAACTGATGGACAGCCGTTGCCGGCCGGGCAGGCTGGTGTGTATACCCGTGCCATCGGTGGTATGCTGTTTGATGACGTTATCATCGCCCCGTAAGTAGCACATACTGAGGAGTAGACCCATGTCGATACTCGTTCGCACCTTGCTCGTGCCGTTCTGTTTATTGGCGTTCCTCGCCGCTACATTACTGCCAGCAACGCCATCAGCCGCCCAAAGTGGGGCACGGTTGTTAGTCGAAACCGTTCTTCCCAACAGTTCAAATCTCAAGCTGCCACAGGTTGCAACCTACGGTGATCAGGTTCATATCATAGGCATTGCGGAATCAAGTGGTGCTTCCGAAGGCAAAGCCCGCGTCTGGTCGAAGACCGAGGCTGCACTGGCCTTCCCAACCCCGTATACGTTAGGAACCACGTCACGCACGACACTTAATGCCGAGTATATCAACAGCGCCATTGCCACCTCACTGGCTGGTGATGTGTTGACCCTCTGGATCGATCAGGCGGCAAAGGTTATTCGGTTTCGGAAACGTGATGTTGTCGGTAACTGGGGACCAATCACTGAAGTGACGCGCAATGTCGCTTTTCCGGTGCGTCCAGCCCTGACCATGGTGAACGGTGGAAGCCAGAATGGTCGCATCATTGCAGTCTGGCGTGATGATTTTACTGGTAGTGATGCCTCAATCTACTACACCTTCTCAGATACCGGTGGCGCTTCATGGGCGCCAGTAACCCGTGCTTTTGGTGTGGAAGCGTATCGGGCAGTGGTGCAGCTTGCTTCAGGTACGAATGGCGAGGTTGCCCTGACGTTTACCCGTGATACACCGCGTCCTCTTCACGTGATGGTGTCAATCTGGCAGGGGAATGGTTTCAGTGTGCCGGTTGATGTCAACCTTGGCGATCCTGCCCCTTATGCCGATAGCAGTGTCGCCGTTCACAATGGCACCATCTATGTCGGCTACCGCCACGCCGATAGCGGTATCTTCTATGCCGAGAAAAATATCAATGACCTGTTTGATAATCAACCCTGGCCCACTGCACGTTTGACAGGCGAGAAAGGCGATGGTCAGGTCTCGGTGAGTACCGATTTCTATGGCAATTTACATATCTCCTTCATCAGGACGCCGGGTAGTCGCAGCCAGAATCGATTGAACTATGCTGTACGTCTGGCCAATGGCACCTTTCTAGGCCCGATTGAGTCTGTAACCTCTGGCCCGCTGTTTAACGCCTGGGGTGTCAGCAGCGCCAGTAATGGCTTCTACATGCATGTAGCTCACGAGTTCTTCAATGGTGATACTCCATTTCTCCGCTACGCTCTTTTCCAGGCCCCTGGCTCGCCATTTGGCTCGGATCCACTCATTGAAGGTGGAGCAACGCGGGTTGGGGGAGACGGCCGCACGTCGGTGAACGTAACCTTCCCCGGTTTAGGTACAACGCCACAAAATGTCAGTGTGCGCTGGCGGTGGGGAGTGCCTCCAACTGATATTGAGAACGACTCAGGTGGTTGGGTGTTGCTGAGCGAAAACGCAACTGCCAGCACCGAATTGACGGTGCCGATCCCCGCTGCGTTTCTCAATGTCAATGAGTGTACACCGCGCACGTTGTACACCCAGTTGCGACGGAATGGTGCCGCTTCGGTCATTGATACAACCGAACGCAAGGCGAGTGTGATCATTGATACCAGCGTCGTTGCGACCGCCAGCGTAGCTAATCCGTTGTTGTACGATTCGTCGAGCTGGTATGCCAGTAACTATCGAGTTTACGATCTTGATCCTGGTAGTACACCAGTGCCCCAGGTACTGCTTTCAGTAGCGGATGGCGGCGATTGTTCACAAATCAGTCGGGTGCGCGTTGCCGGTAGTGTGGCCGCACTTGCGGTGACCAGTGATCTGAATGTTAATGGCACATTGAATGCGATTATTCCCCTGCCTGGCACAACCTTCTCGCCACCGTCACCGGATGGTAATTACCCGGTTGTGATACGAATTTACGACCAGTTGGGTAATTCGCAAACGATTACCCGTACCATTCGACTTGATCAGACACCGCCGCAGATGTCGCTGAGCGGAAGTGAGATCATTACTGCAACTGATTCGCCAATCGGTGATATTCTCCAGGACTTGACGTTTGATCTCTCAACGGCAACGATCACCGAAGCGAACGGTATTCAGGGCGTCTTGATTGCCGTCAGCCCGAGCGCAGTGTCTAATCCGACCACTGCGTCGACCCTGCAATGGATTGAGGCTCCGGTTGACTTCAACGGTGGTCAGTTCACCGTACCAAACTGGAGTATGGCGAATGCCCCTGGTGTAACGATGGCGACAACAAGTGCCTCTGAGCAAACCTTCTATCTCTACATTCGCCTGATCGATCGTGCTGGTAATATTGGCGATGCGGTGGTAGAGACGACGGCAACCAGTACGCTCTCGCCTGTCCGAACCTATGTAACATTAGTAACGCGCTAGGGTTTGTGCGTAGGAGGTAGGAGATAGGAAGTAGAAAATAGAAGATGGTGGTGGTATCGCGCGCTTGTACCACCATCACCGTTCGGGGCGGCTACCAGGGTCGCCCCGCTGTACTAGAACTTATTTCATAAAAGCTGTTCCGTCGTGCTCCCAGACCGTCGCACAGGCGCATGCACGCTTGCCTATTGCCAACGCCAGCATATCCTACTCCCAGGTTGCTGGCATGACGGCGAGGAGAGCTACGACTATCTTCGGTAGCATCACGCGCTGGATTAGATATCTTGCCCGCTCGTCATGCGCGTGTCGCAGCGTGTGGCGTGCGGCAGCCATGCTGCCGCAGCAGCCGTGCTCACGATCCGGCGTGTGTCACCCTGTTGACCATGCTGGTCACAAGGGGGCGGTGTGTGATCGTCA
>NZ_DAOTZQ010000139.1:0-6970 GCF_034434295.1 Chloroflexus sp. | reverse complement strand
CGTCACCCCCGCCCCCAGCGGGCGCGGGCTGGGGTGGGGGTGTTCCACCTCACCTCACCCCCCAGCCCCCGCTCCTCTCCCCTGTCGGGAGAGGAGCGGGGAGTGATGATGGGTGTATTCCATAAGGGTTGCCAGTCAACACAATCCCGGCCCCCCTCCTACCCCCCCCGCTGAGGGCAGGCTGGGGTGCGGGCAGTCGCCTATTACCCCTGCGCGCCACGCCCCCACCCACCCCACCATCTAAGCGTGGACGCATCAAACCTGTACACCGCACCTCCCACCTCCTATCTCCTATTTCCTATCTTCTAAAACACCGCGAACACCTCACTACCCACCACCATCACGAAGAGCAGGTTTAACAAAATCCCGACGACCAGACTGATGGCGGTTAACAACAGCAGGTAGACCGTGCGCCGGCGGATCAACCGGCGAAATTCGCCCTGTAACAACGCTTCCAGGGTCTGCTGCTGCGCAGCGAGCACCATCTCAACCGGTGTACCCTCAGCTTCTGCCTGAGCGAGCGCCGCCGTAGCATCGATCAGTTCACGACAATTGGAGCGACGGGCAACTTCGGCCAGTGCCGCAAAGGGACGCATCCGCTGCTCTTCGCTGAGCGCCAATGCCTCTGCGACAAGGCTCCGCATTGGCGCCTGGCGGGGTGTTGCCTGTGAGCAGTAGCGTCGCAACAGCAGACTGGGGGCTTCAAAACTACCTAGCGCAACCCGGATAAAGCCGATCAACCCCGGTGTGAGGCGTCGTAGTTCCTGGCTAAGCCGCTGCTGATCGCGCCGGGGCTGGCGAGCCCATTTCAGGCCAAGCGCCAGATAGGCCGCCAACCCCAGTCCTACCCAGATAATCCCCCCGCTGAGAGCAGCGCCAAGACAGAGGAGAGCGATCAGCAGTCCACCACTCTGACCGATGATCAGACGTTGTCGTTCGTTCAAGGGTCTCGTCACCAGCGGTTGCTGGCGCAGTACTACCCCAAGTGCAGCCAGCAAGGTGCCGCAAAACGCCGCCAGCAGTGCCGGTGCCGCAGGTGTTGTGAGTAGATGAGGCATATGTAGCTCCTGAGTAACGATGAGTACCTCGATGACGACAGATCAGACGACTTTAGTAATCAACATCCTCGACCTGCGAGAACAGGAAGCCGCCGATCATCGGTGCCAGTAAAGCCAGGGTCACGATGACGGCAAAAACCATCCCTAGCGGAGTGCTGTACGCGATCCGTACTCGTTCCCATTGGGTTGCGATCAGGTATAAGGCCATCAGACACCCTGCTCCGCCAACGGCCAGGCCGCTATAGCGCATCTGGGCCAGTTCGGTCAGCGCCTCTTCCCGCCGCCGTTCCGACACCTGTAGCGCGGCGTAAGCTGCGGCGCAGCGCCGCGCTTGCAAGTCTTGCGGTTGATCGGCGGCAACCGCCAGGTGGTTGAGCAGAATTGCGTGGCGGGGCGCTGAGGTTTGGGCGGCCAGCGCCGTGATAACCTGACGAAGTGTTGCAATGCTCCCGTCGGCAAGCGGTGTCCCCTGTTGCCGAAGTAACCACGTCCACTCGTTGCGCAATGGCCCATCACCCATATCGGCCAGGACACGCTCCAGAGCAGTACGAAGACCTAAACCGCCACTTAGCAAAGCACTGAGACGACCGATGGCTGGAGTCAGCTCCCGTTCCAGGTGCCGATTGTAATGTGATTGGCTGACGGCAAAACCGATGCGCACAACCAGCGCTGCCACCACCGGCGCAGCCACCAGCGCAAGCCAGATTGAGCCAATCCATCCCAATACCAGACTACTCAACGTCGCCGCTCCGCTGGCCAGCAGCAAGGCTGTATTCGTTCCCAACAACGCTGGCCGCCAGACCAGCGCCGGATCGCAGACCGCTTGCGAACGCGAGCGATCAAACCGGGCAAGGAACTGCATAAGGGGTTGTCGGAAGATAAAGGTAGCGGTCATGGTAATCAATGCAGCCAGCAAAGCCGGCACCGCACGTACCAGCCAGGCCGTTTCGGAATGGGTGAGTGAGTCAATACCCTGCATATCATTGTCCTTTCTCGGCAGTATAGAGCGTCATCACGCACAACTGCTTCCCTGAGCAGTGATCAACGCTTCGCGCATGCGTAGAGCGGCCACAACCGGCGTGAGTGCCGCCGAACTGACCTCACCACTCGCCACCAGCATATTCAGCGCACCGTAGCGCGTTTGCAATAGTGCCAGTGCCGTCTCGTCATTCAAGCGAGCCGGGTCGAGCTTCATCAGGAGATCGAGCGCATCACGGGCCCGACCCTGGCTCAATGCCTGACCTGCCCTGGTTATTGCTTGCTGCGCCTCTTGATCGGCTCGCTGTCCGGCTGCAATCTCCCCGGCCAGGGCAGGCCATCCACCGGGAGGCGCAAAGGCTGCGTAGCGTTCGAGATCGGCGTTAAGTTCAGCATACAGACTTGCCGCCCGCTCCCAGCGTCGGCTTGACAGCGCAGCCGAAATCTGTTCGCAGGCTTCGCGTGCTGCCTGAGTCACCTGCTGTGATCGTTCTGGCAGCATAGTCAGGGCCTGACGTGCTGCCTGGGCCAATCGTTCATCCTGACGCTCTTCCCATGCCCGCCGCAGGATCGCCAGTGCCCGTTCAGGAGCACCGGCTTGGCGAGCGAGCGCGGCCTGACTCAATGCCTCTTCTACGATTGCCCGACTGCTGGCGACGGCCCGTGGCCGCTCGCTCATCTTGAGCAGGCGCAGCCGTTGTTTGAGCATGTCAGGCGTCTGGTCGGCTCCATCCCATATCAAGGCATCGCCCTCTGTCCGTGCTGCGCAATGCCAGCGCAGACCCTCGCTGTCAGCTTCTGCCCGGGCCAGAGGAACGATTCGCGGACGCAAGCCGGTAGCCGCTTCATCACAACCGTCAAGCAGCACCACTTCATCAATGTAGCGTCGTCCGTTGTTGCGACTCAGGTGGATCACCACCTGGAAGTTGTCGCAGATGTCTTCAAGAGCATTCGTGCGCCGGCCCTCGTAGAGGTATGCCCCAGGCATCGCCGCACAGTCGGCTAACCGGCTGACCGCACGTAACGCAGTGCGGGCGTGAATCGTGGTGACAACGGCATGACCGCTGACCGCAACGGCCAGGATGGCTCCTGCTTCGGCGGCACGAGTTTCGCCCGGCGCGACCAGTGATGGCGTCTGGCGCAAAACCTCACGGGCTGCCCGCCCGAAGGCGTGTGGATCAAGGCTGGTCTGTACCAGTTCCCGCGTCCACGCCGCATGGCGAACATTGATCTCCAGGGTATTATCCTCGATAGTGATAACGTGTGGTTCTCCCGGCCACGAATTGACAATCGCTTCCAGCAAAGCAGTCTTCCCGCAACCGGTTTCTCCGGCGATCAGAAACGAGCAACGGGTGCGCACCAGCAATCGCAAGAGCGCAAACAGCGATTCATCACATGCTCCCCGCCGCAGAATGTCGTCCAATGTCCACGCAGTGCGCCGCCCGCGGCGAATACAAATCAACGCCGTATCGTCAGGAGTACATGGCGGAATGGTAACGTGCATGCGTGTACCATGCGCCAGAGGCAGGGTGTCTTGGGGTCGACTACGGTCAAGGGGAACCGCCAGCCGCGAGGCCAAAACCAGGGCTCGATCCAGCGCCTGGCGTGGCGAACTGAATCGCTCAGGCGCGAGCGTAAAATCAGCACCCTCCTCTTGCACCATGATGCGGTCGCCAATAATCTTGACCTCCTGGATACGCTCATCGTCCAGATACGGCTGCGCCGGCCCCCAGCCGATGGTGTCGTGAAAGAGGCGCAGCAGGCTAGCATCATCGGTCGGCAGACCGGCCAGCGGCCCACCACGTTCGGTGTGCGAGCCGATAGCTGCACGTAATACCCGCAGCACCGCCGGATCGCGTTCCGCAGCGGGAGCCACTGGATCGAGCAGATCGGGATGCAGCTCGGCGAGCAGGATGTCGCGTGCCGCCTGTAACACTGTCGCCGTTGGATCGGTCGCCTGATGCGACGCCGGCAAGAGATCGGCCAGTCCACCCTCTTCGAGAACGGTTAATGGTCGGTAGGCAGGATGCATGGTCACCTCCTTATGACGACATTGCCAGTATTGGAGCACGGCGTGTAAACAACTCTGCAAAGCGGTACCACCAGACGGTTTGCGGCATTGGCAGGCGCGGCTGCAAACCGGCGTGTGCACACAGTGCCTCAACCACCTGATGAGTAGCGCGAGCGAAGCAGCTATGCGGGCCGAGATCGAGCATCGAGATGTAGCCATCGTGTTCATCGGCGAGGCTGGCTAACCGTGGTTCGCGTGGCAGCGTGCCCAAACTACCAACACGCGGGTAGCGGCGGGCAAAGAGTTCAGCAACCATCCCAACCGTCACCGTCACGCCGCGTTCTGGCTCCATGAAGAGCAGTGAACAGCGTTCGAGCCGTTCCGGCGCCAGTTCACTAAAGTGTTCCAGCATATGCCCAACTCCCATCCGCTCGCGAGCACCGGGTGGCGTTGGCAGCACAACACTGCCACCCGCCTGCAACACGTGCGTTGCATACGGACGACGCAGATAGTCGGGAGGGGTATCAATTAACACCACATCGTATCCTTCAAGGGCAAGAATGCCCTGGTACAACCCTTGCCAGTCGGGTAAGCGTAAATCGTTTTCGGCCCTGGCCACGGCATGGGAACCGATCAGCAGATCGATCCGCCCCCAGCCCTGCTGATTGGCACGGGTATGCTCAGGCTGGAAGATAAAGGGCTGGATACCGGTCGGATTCCAGTGCGACGGGCCACGCTGCACCAGGTGGAGGTACGAAGGAGCGCTGGCCGGAATGCGGAATGCCGGCACCAGACCAGGGTTTGAGATGTCGCTGTCCCACACCAGGACATCGAGACCACGCCGGCGCAATCCTTCGGCCAACACACAGGTTGCGAAAGTTTTACCGATACCACCCTTCGCCGCCCCAATCGCGATCACCGGCAAGCGCTGCGTCCCATGACCACGCCGTCGGCCAATCTGCACCCCAATCCAGTCCGCCAGCGCGACCGGATTGCGTTCAGCCGTAGCCGGTAACCCGGCTGCCTGCGCATCGGCGAGAGCCGCCCGTGCCGGACCCGTCAGCCCCAGCATGACTCGCACACCAACCTGCTGCGCACGCGCAGTTACATCCCAGAGATCGGCCAGTGGCGTCCCCCGACTATCATCAAGATAGAGAGCATCTGGCGGACGTGATCCACTCAAGAGACGTTGTACTTGGTCAATCCGCGATGGTGCCAGCACTGCAACATCGCGCAATTGCTCAACTTCGGCCTGTAATCCTTCAATCGCGCTAAAGATGATCAGTTCCATAGCACAGCTCCGTTCGTGTTAATACGCCGGTGACCAGCAACAGATAACGCTCCAGGTCAATCTGAAACAACCCCATCACATTCGCCCAAGCCCCCAGCCGGCATTGACATACCCGGCTCGCATCAGACGGTCACTGCTACGTTCGTAACGAAAGAGCGGATTGGTCGGAAATGGATCGCCACTCTGGCCCTGCGCCCCCTGAGGAAGCACCTCTTCAATCGCAATCACCCCACGTTTACCGGTTGGCGTTCGCCCAATCTGCACGACCAGCAAATTCACGACATCCGACGTAATCAGACCGCGTACAATCTGCGCAGCCGCCTGACCGGCCCCGGCCGTTTCCTGAGCCAGACCGATCAGCGCCATCCGCTCCAGATTGCGCAGCGCCCCTTGAACGGTAGCAGCGTGAATGGTGCCCAGGCCAGGGTGACCGGTGGCAGCGGCCTGCAACATCGCCATTGCTTCACCACCACGCACTTCGCCAACAATGATGTAGTTGGGCTTCTGCCGCAAAGCAAACGTCACTGCTCGCCCAAAGCCCCCCGTCTCCATTGGAGCCTCGATATGCAGGCTATTAGCGCTCCGCGGTAATTCGCCGCCATCTTCAATCACTACCAGACGCATATGCCTGCCAATCGCCTGGGTCAGCGCAGCCGCCAGCGTCGTTTTGCCACTCCCGGTTGGCCCGGCTATCAGCAGTGACGCCCCACCGTTCAACGCCGCCAACAAAAGATCACTTGCTTCACGGGTGATCACCTGGCCTTGAACCAGATCGTCAAGCGTTGCCCATAGTTCGGGGAGCAGCCGGATCGAAAGGCTCGGCCCGGCAGGCGAAGCACTGCGACTGGTGATCGCGTAACGCAACCCATCAACAACACCCTGAACGAACGGCGGCAACGGCTGATCGGGGGCAATACCCTGGCTACGCCAGACAAGCTGACGCTGCGTCCAGTCAATCCAGGCCGGATGAACAATCACCCCGGTATTGACCATCATCCCCCGCTGCACAACAAAGAAAGGCGAGTCGGCAGGGCCATTGAAGAGAATGTCCGACACCGCGTGCTCCGGATCACGCCAGATTTCCAGGGGGCCATACCAGCCCACCTGCCGCCAGCAGATTGTCTTACCCAGCCCGAGTTGGGCAAAGGCTTCTTCAGGCGGAACGTGCCAGCAATCCCGCAAGCGACCACTGCGGAGCAACATACGCAGCTCTTCGGCAACCGTTGCCCCATCCTCCCCACCGTGTACCGATTGACCGGGAATATCCCAATTCGCGTACATGCCACGTCCCCTCCACTGGACTGTGATGGTAATGGTTGTTGATATCATTTCAGACCGACGACAGCATCTCTACGCTTGTAGCCAGCCTGGGTATCGTTAGCAATGCTCTGCCAATCACGAGAGGGTTTCAACCGCTCTCACCCCTGAAACCGTTCACAATTAAGGGTGGACAGAACGTAAACCTATGGTCTAACGCAACTTCATACTGCCTCGGAACGCCCCAACACCTGCTTCCGGCCTCCTCTCGCCCACCAGTTCAGAAGCGGCCACCTGCGCTCACCCCTTTCCTACCTTATCAGGACACCACAGCGCAGGTTTCTCGTCTCCCCTCTCCCGCCGTGCGGGAGAGGG
>NZ_DAOTZQ010000138.1:0-52203 GCF_034434295.1 Chloroflexus sp. | reverse complement strand
CGCATCCAGCCCCTGCTGCTCCGCCCTGAACCGTTCACCCCTGCCCCCAGCGGAGTTGGGAGCGGGTTAGAACTCCTGGGCGTGTGCGCTTCCGGCGCACTTATCATCTACCGTCCCTGAACAGTGGTAATGTAGCGACGCACTGCCTTGCGCTTCTGCTCGTGATCTGCAAGTGTGTGTCAGGAGAACAGTGCCGCTCATCGCAACACCGATTGAGCAACAGCATACCTGTATGCCTGCTCGGCAATTGGTGCCAGGTTCTCCCAGCGTAGCCGTTGGGCAGCGGCCAGGGCAGCCATCCGCAAACGTGTGCGTGCTGCCTCATCAGTCAGCAAATGAAGCGTAGCCGCCGCCAGTGCAGATGCATCACCCGGAGGGACGAGCAACCCTGCATTAGGCGCAAGATAATCGCGGGCAGTTCCGACATCACTCGCTACGATTGGCAACCCGGCTGCCAGCAGTTCGACCAGTTTCGCCATCCCACGCGCCCGGTTGATCAGCGTGTCATGAATTGGGGCCAACGCCACATCAGCCCCAGCCAGAATGGCTGGAATAGCCGTTGGCTCTTGCCAGCCCCGATAATCGATCATATCGGCCCACCCCTGATCGGTGGCAAGTGCCAGGAGTTGCTGTTCTTCACCCCGTTCTCCCTTGCCGATCAGTACCAGACGGGCGTCAGGCCGGCTACGCTGAATCAGCGCCAGCGCTGTTGCCACTTCCGCCAGATCGAGTTCCCAAAAACGGGTGTAGAGGATAATGGTTGGTTGCGATGATGGTGATCGGGCAGGGGTCTCAAAATGCGGTGCGCCGTTCGGCAGGTAGAAGACACGTTCGGGTGGTACGCCCATTGCCCAAATCAATGTCTCCAATGTGTGAGACACAACCGTGACTGCATTCGCTCGTCGCGGTAGATCGCGCTCTTGCCATGCGAAGAGGGCTTTAGCTGGTGGTGGATAGGGTAGCAGATCATTCCAACCCCCTGGACCTTCCCAATCGTCACAATCAACCACCAGGGGAATGCGACCACGCGCCAGAACCGCTAAGCCGCCGAACCCCTTGGGCTTGAAAAGATGCATCACATCGGGTTGAGTCCGTCTTGCCCATTGCCACAGGGCCACGGTGTGCCAGATGGCTGCCGCCAGACCGCCAATCGGTGGGGTCGCGGTATGCACAACCATCACGTCACCGGCATAACGCGCTGTACCACCATCGGCAGGGTTGTGGATCGGGGGCGCGACAATCGTAACGATGTGCCCGCGTTGCTGCAAAGCCTGAGCGAGAGGCAGCATGCGGGCAAGTAATGTGCCCTTCGGCCTGATGCCGAAGGGCGCAATCATAGTGACTCGCATTAGCGACCAGCGCGAATAATGTCCATCATCTCGTTGACGCGCGTGACCTTAACCCGTGGTCGGCCCTGGGCTGCCCCCTGTGCCGTCTCGTAAGCATCGAGCCGCTGCCAGTCGGCGTAGGTCACGAAGTCAACACCGCGTGAACGAAGCAAATCGGTAATATCATCATGTTGCGGCGCACCGGGCAGAGCGGGAAGATCGGCCAGCATGCTATTGACGGTTGCTACTGCGTCAGGCTTATTGGTGCCGATGACCCCTGACGGCCCGCGTTTAATCCAACCGACCACATACTCACCGGGAACCGGCTCACCGTTTGGTCCATTCAGCACGCGCCCATCGCGATTAGGGATCGTACCACTTGCTTCATCAAATGGCACATCAGGGAGTGGTTCACCACGATAACCAACCGAACGCAATACCATCCCGCAGCTCAATTCCTCGGTCACGCCGGTTCCTTTCGGGCGCAGACTGCCATCAGCAGCCTGTACCAGGCGGTTGCGCTCGATAGTGACACCTGTTACCCGTCCATCAACACCGTGAATTGCAATTGGTGAAACCAGGAAGCGCATCACAATCCGGCGCGGTGCACCGGTATCGCCACGAGCTGCATATGCGCACAGCAACTCAACATTCTTTGCCGCAGTCTTGTCCTCGGCCAGTGCCGCTTCACTCAGGGGATCGAGTTCGAGGTCTGCGGGATCGACAATCACGTCTACCCCACGCAACTCGCCAAACTCTTTCAGTTCGGGATTGGTGAATGCGGCTTGCGCCGGGCCGCGCCGACCGAGCATGACCACTTCGCGCACCTTGCTCTGGCGCAGTGCTGCCAGCGCATGATCGGCAATGTCAGTCTTCGCCAGATCATCGGGATCGCTGACCAGAATGCGGGTTACGTCCATCGCCACATTCCCATTGCCGACGACAACGACCCGCTCGACGTTCAAATCTACTTTCAGATCGCGATAATCGGGGCGTCCGTTGTACCAACCGACAAACGCCGTTGCCGGCATACTGCCAAACAGGTCTTCGCCGGGAATGCCCATCCGCCGATCTGATTGGGCGCCGACTGCATACACGATTTGATCGTAACGGGCACGCAGATCGGCACGGGTAATATCCACGCCGAAGGTCACATTACCAAAGTAGCGCACGCTGCTATGCGCTGCCAGTTTATCGTAGATGCGGGTTACCGCTTTAATGGACTGGTGATCAGGAGCCACTCCCTCACGTACCAGACCGTAAGGGGTGGGAAAGCGGTTAAAGATATCGATCTGGCAAACGAGATTTTTTTGTTTGAGTAGCGCTTCAACGGTGTAGAAACCGGCAGGACCGGCGCCGATAATTGCAACACGCAGTGGGCGCTGGGCGCTTCCCAAGGGTTCACTCACGGTGCACTCCTTTGCTGTCGTTTTGGTTTGCCTGATAATCCGTTTGTGATTTACAGCACAGATTGACCGAAATGTACCATGCCTGTTGCGTTGTGTCAAACAGTTATAGTGAGTGCATGCAGCCCAGTGATAACGGTGATAACGGTTGTGCTGCTCGTTCTACTCACACGAGATGAGCGATTCTAAAGGGTAAGATTTCTACACACGCGGACATGCGTATGCAATGGGAAGATACAGTGTAGTTTATTATTCAGGTCAGGATGTTCAGATCAAATCTCGATAGATCATATCATGACAGTTGAGGCTTCCCGGATGCCCTGCAACAGCCGGTATCGTTCCTTCAGCGTGTCTCACTGCGTGATGTCAAATCTGGTTTAGTCATGGCACGCGGTCTTCCGTCACGCTCATGCTGAACCCTTGAGTGATCTATCGTGGTAGACAAGCCTGGAAGCGCACATCTCCGGCTCGCAGGCACCAGCCATATGGTGCCTGCGTCCTGCGAGGTGTCGTACCCCCAGACCATTGCACGACAGCGGGAGACATCCGACATCAGCGGTTCCCGCCCCAGCGAGGACGGGTGAGGATGGGGGAACGGCACACTGCTAAATGCAGCGCCCGAACGTGACTGACCGTGAACGTTCGGGTGCCTCTGGTGACCAACCAGCAGCCTGCCTGTAGTATGTGTAGGGTTTCTGCACCAGTCTGACAATCTGAATCATGCACAGTGTCGATCAAGATTTGATATGACACCCTCATCCATTGCGTAGTGTGCATATACGATTGTCAGTCTAACCCAAGTTGCTACCCACGCTGTGAGCAAGCTACGTAGCTGACTGCCATGATGAACAGCACGACGCTGTACACAATACCATGCAGCGTACCTGTATGAACCATGTGGATAGCAGTCAGTTCCCATCGACGCACTACATCACGCCTCAAGGTGGCAGCTTGGGTTATACCCGTCCTCTTTGTCCTCCGTGCCTCTGTGGTGATTAAAGGTGGCAACTTTGGTGTTAGTCTATCAATGAAGATTGTAGAACCTATTTCAAAAAGCACTAGAAGTCATCTCATTCATTGCCGTGATCGTGATAAGCACCCACAACATCCCCGTGTCTAGCCGGGTCAACGGTATGACCCGCGCCGGTTGTGAGCACGGCTGGTGCGGCAGCCATGCTGCCGCACTCCACACCCTGCACCACGCGCATGATAGGCGAGTAAGGCACGCCATCCCACGAGTGATGGTCCTGGCGATGGTCGTCAGTCCTTCGCGCTTCTCATGGCATACCGCTCTTCGATGTGCTATCATTTTCTGGAAACCCGTTTGGTATGTAGACCGTATATCATGTCGAAATGAGTGCTTCGGGTAGGATTAGAAATACGTCCTGAGTTCAGCAGGTTGCCGTTCCCAAAGTGACGAGGTGCACGCTGAGCGAGCCAACGACATTGCTGTTCATTTGTTCCAGGGCTGTACGGTTGTTGGCTAAGAACGAGCAGGTTGTTGTATCCGGTTTGTTGCCTGTCGAATTGCTTCGTCTATTCGTTGATAGTCTCACCATAACAGAAAGGACAACTGGTGATGAATGATCCACAACGCCCGGACGAGTACGGTAGCTATCAACCTGGTCAGCCACCCTACCAGCAGCAGCCCTATCAACCCTATCAGCTTCAATACCAGCAAGTACCTGGAGCACAGGAACATCCCTCTGAGGTCATGGTCATTGCGATCATGGCAATTGTGGATGCGGTGATCAGCGGTCTGGCTGGTGTGGGCTGGATATTCACTCTTTGCGGGATTCCACTCGGTATCTATTCAATTGTCGTAGCGGTGATAGCCGGTATGTATGCCTACAGGTTGCTGAGTCGTCCGTTACAGCCGGTGCAGCCGAACAAGACGCTGGCGATTATGCAAATTGTCAATATTATCACCGGTAATATCTTCTCGCTGGCATTTGGGATCATTAGCCTGGTGTTGTATAGTCAGCCGAAAGTACAGGCCTATTTTGCCCATCGAAACGGGCAGCCAGTCCCACCGCAGCAATACCAGCCGCCATCATTTTAGACCTTATTAAAGCTGTGCTGTCGTGTTCCCATCTTGTCGCCCAGGCGCATGAACGCTTGCCAATCACCGACGACGGCCTACCCGGCTCCTGGTGTTGGTAGAGCGCAGCTCCAGTCTTACCATCACGCGCCGGATAGGTTGCCTTGCCCGCTCGTCATACACGTGTCGCGGTGTTTGGCGTGCGGCTGCCATGCTGCCGCACGTCGCCGTGCTCACGATCCGGCGCATAGCACGCCGTTGACCCTGCTGGGATCGCGGATGCCGGGTGTGCTCGTCACGAGCATAGTCTCTGCCGGGAATGAACGAGATTACTTTAGGAGATGTTTTTTTAAATAGGTGAGTTCGAGGTGTTCGTCTCGTGTAGCTGGCGTGCGGCAGCCACGCTGCCGCACCTACCTGCCGTCCTCATTACCCAGAGCGCAGGGTCAGCGTTTACCCGTTGCTGATCGCTGCCTGTCGGTCCCTTAAAACACGTCGTCTTTGTCTGTGGTTTGCCAGATTTGAGCACCGGTAGCCGGCAAATTTCCAATATCCAGCATCCCGTTGCGCACAACCGTCTCGGTACCGCTAAAGAGTTCCCGCAGGTGAACACCATCAGCCAGCCCACCATGACGCACCGGCAGCAGGCGTTGCCCATCATCACTCCGCCGTACCACGATGATCATGCGCTCCTCGGGTGCTTCGCGTTGGAAGGCAATCGTTTCCCCGTTTGCGTAGAGCTGCTGAAAACCGCCCCAACGCAATGCCGGTGACTGACGCCGTAAGTGCGCCAGCCGCTGCACAAATGCCCGTAGGTCGTGATCCCACTCTCGTTCGTCCCACGGCATCGGTCGCCGACAATCAGGATCACCGCCGCCCGTCAGCCCAATTTCGTCACCGTAGTAGATACACGGCACCCCCGGATAACAGAAGAGTAACGTCATCGCTACCCGCACTCGCGCCAGATCGTCTCCCACGATTGACCGCAGACGCGGGGTGTCATGACTTCCCAACAGGTTGAATTGCTGACTGGCGATCTGCCATGGTATCGCTGCCCGAAATGCCGTCCATTGTGCAACAACCGTCTCGGTTGCAATCGGTCGTGGATCGGCTTCAGGCCGTTGTGGATTGAACTCAAACCCTCCCAACCAGCGCCAGATGGGAAAGGTAAAGCCTTGATAGTTCATTGTGGCATCCAGCTCTTCACCTTGCAGATGGGGAGTACCATCAAAGAAGTGTTCACCGAGCAGATAAGCTTCTGGTTGTTCTGACTTCACTGCCCGCCGAATCCCACGTCCAATCTTGTGTCCAAGGTTGTCTGTTCCCAACCGCCCCAGCATATTGGCAACATCGATCCGCCAGCCGTCGATCCGGTAGGGTGGCCGCAACCAGTAGCGCATAATCGCATCCTGGCCTGCATACATTGCTTCGCGGAGGCGGACACTACGGTAATTGAGTTTAGGCAGGGTCTTGACCCCCAGCCAGCTTTCGTAGTCGTCGGGATGACGACGAAACATGAAGAACTCGGCGGTGGGTGCTCGTGGATTAGCCTGGGCGGCTACAAACCATGGATGGGTCACCCCACAATGGTTCGGTACGATGTCAAGCACCAGCTTCATCGCTCGCTCGTCAAGCACCTCGCGTAAGAGGAGTAACCCTGCTTCACCTCCTAGGTGTGGATCGATGCTGGTATAGTCTTCGACATCGTATTTGTGGTTCGACGGTGCTCGAAAGATAGGATTGAGATACAGCGCCGAGACACCCAGATCAGTCAGATAATCGATGCGCTGCGCGATCCCTTGCAAATCGCCACCGTAGAACTCTATCGATCCGGTCGCACGGTTGGGTCGTTCATCCCAGTGGCGTGCGACAACCGGTTGCCCGTGGTAGAGATACGCTCCATTGCGGACATTATTTGTCGGGTCACCATCGGCAAACCGATCCGGAAAAATCTGGTAGAAGACCGCATCACGCACCCAGGCTGGCGCATGATAGTTGGCCAGTACCACGAAATCATTTGCGTCAGTGGGGTAGTGACGGGTGATGCCGCCGGCACTGTACCAGCGTGAACAGTCGTCGGCGCGGATCAGGAAGCGGTAATTGGTGCGAAGCATGCGGATTGGTAGCTCACCTTCCCACCATCGGCATACCCCGCGCACTCCCAGATCGCGTAGTGGCGTAAAATGCTGTTCTCCATCCGGGCATGTGCGGAGGAAGACCCCTCTGACCGGTGCGTCTGCGGCCATACGGAGCCGAAATACCGCTGTGTCACCCGCTCGGCCACTGAAGCGCAGATATGTTGGTGATCCGTCGTGATGAATACTGGCTTCCCAGTGTACGGTGCTCATGCCGGGTTCTCCAGTGCGGCAATCGCCGCTGCTAGT
The DNA here is from genome assembly GCF_034434295.1 of Chloroflexus sp. Classification (GTDB taxonomy): domain Bacteria; phylum Chloroflexota; class Chloroflexia; order Chloroflexales; family Chloroflexaceae; genus Chloroflexus. The sequence goes on along the minus strand of NZ_DAOTZQ010000138.1, from coordinate 45,044 downwards.
CGCGAGAGACTCCGTTCGCGTCCTACATCGGCGAGCGTATCAAATAGTGGTGGTGCCACACTGCGCCCGGTAATGGCGACGCGAATCGCCCCAAAGAGCGGCCCTGGCTTGACCTGTAATTGTTCGCAAAGGGCGCGCAGAGTTGTCTCCAGCGCGGGTGGTGTCCAATCGGTTTGCTGACTCAGGGCTTCGTGCGCAGCCCGCAGCAAGACGATGGTTTGTACCGCGTCGTGCTTCTTCGGAATCAGATCGGCAGGGTTGTACGTCTCGCCGGGTACCACATCCTGGTAGAAGAAGGACAGCAGATCAGGTGCTTCCTGCAACTCTTCCAGCCGCTCGTGAATCAACGGGATCAACCTGATGAGGTATGCGCGTTCTGTCTCGCTTGCCGGATCGCCGATCAGACCTGCTCGTTGCATGAACGGCAGTACACGCTCGGCCAACTGCTCTGTGGTCAGTTTACGGATGTAGATACCGTTCATGTCGCGCAGCTTCTCAGGGTTCCAGCGTGCCGGCGAGGGTTGTATTCGCTCAAGCGTGAAACGCGCAATCAGCTCGTCACGGGTCATAATTTCGGTTACGCCGTCGTAGCTCCATCCCTGCAAGGCGAGATAGTTGAAGATGGTCTCCGGCAGGTAGCCACGCTCACGGAATCGCTGTGTTGCCACATCGTCTTTGCGCTTCGACAGCTTGCCTCGACCATCTTGCCGCAGAATTGCCGGCAGATGGGCAAAGACCGGGCGCGGCCAGCCGAAGAAGTCGTAGAGCAGAACGTGGTATGGGGTACTGGGAACCCACTCTTCACCACGCATAACGTGAGTGATCTTCATCAAGTGATCATCAACCAGATGGGCAAAGTGATAAACCGGCATTCCGGTTGATTTGATTAACACAATGTCTTGCAACTGATTATTCTGCACCACAATCTCGTCACCACCACGGATCAGATCGCGAAAGCGAGTTTCGCCGTCGAGTGGCGTCTTGAGACGAATGGTATAAGGCTTACCGCTGGCCGCCTCTTCACGCTGGCGCTCAAGCGGCCAGTCACGCTCAGGTCCACGGAAGCGAAATGCTTTGATCCCGGCAGCTTCCGCTGCGGCCCGCATCTGGGCCAGTTCTTCTTCGGTGGTAAACGACATGTACGCAAGACCGGCTTCCAGAAGCTGGTTGATAAATGGCTGATAAATCCCCTGCTCAAACCGTTCTGATTGCACGTAAGGGCCGTAAGGGCCACCCACATCTGGCCCTTCGTCCCAATCGATACCCACCCAGCGCAGTGAGGTGCTAATGTCGTCAGCCGCGCCCGGTACGAAACGCTTTTCGTCGGTATCTTCGATCCGTAGAATAAATTGCCCCCCGTAGTGGCGGGCACAGAGCCAGTTGAAGAGGGCAGTGCGTACACCGCCAATGTGCAAACTACCGGTTGGGCTGGGCGCAAAGCGCACCCGCACCGGCCCTTCGATGGAACTCATGGACTGCTCCTTGTTGTGATAGGTTAGCTCTCTGCGTTGTATGTGCTGTGGTGTCTGTGATCAATGTTTGTTTCTGATTTATCAGCCAATATGCTCTCAATGATACTGCTTGCGTAGACTCCTATCCACTCAGCACAACCATATCGTCGCGATGGACGACCTCCGGCCCATAATCATACCCTAAAACAGAAACGATCTGTGATGAACGGAGACCGGCAATCATGCGCAGATCGCTGGATCGGTACTGGGTCAAGCCACGCGCTATCTCACGTCCATCGCGGGCAAAGATGCGCACAGTTTGCCCGCGGTCAAACTCACCACTCACCTCGCAGATACCCGCGGCCAGCAGACTCTTGCCGTGTCGGGTCAGCGCGGTTGTTGCGCCTTCATCCACCACAACGCGCGAATGTCGAACTGTTTCGGCCAGAATCCACCGCTGTCTTGCATCGGGGTGGGTTGTGCTAGCCGGGAAGAAGGTACCGATACGTTCACCATTCGCTACCCGTACAATCACATCTGGCTCGTGGCCGGCTGCAATCACCACGGCTACGCCCGAACGGGTAGCCAGATCGGCAGCCTGAATCTTCGTCTGCATGCCGCCGGTGCCACGGTGGGTGCCGCTGCCACCGGCTATCGCCCAGACACGTTCGTCAATAACCGGTATTTCGCGGATCAGTTCCGCGTTTGGATCACTGCGTGGATCGGCGCTGTACACTCCAGCAATGTCGGTCAAAATTAAGAGCAGGTCAGCGTCGATCAAGCCGGCCACCAGCGCAGAGAGGTTATCGTTGTCGCCCACTCGAATCTCGGCAGTGACGACAGCATCGTTTTCATTGATGATTGGCACGATCCCCTGCTCCAGGCAAAGGGTAAGCGTATTACGGGCGTTGAGGTAGCGCCGCCGGTCGCGCAGGTCATCACGGGTGAGCAGGGCTTGCGCAACCTGCAAACCGTACAGCTCAAAAATCTGCTCGTAAAGGTGCATCAGACGACTCTGACCAACTGCGGCAAAGACCTGCTTCAGGGGAATATTGCTGCGGTGATGAGGATTAACCCCAAGTCGTTCTTTGCCTGCCGCAACAGCACCTGATGAGACAAGGACTACGTCGTGACCGGCATCTTTCAGACGAACGATTTGGCGGGCCAGTTCGACAAAGTAAGGGCGGTGGAGGCGATCTGTGCCGGCCGTTAAGACGCTTGTGCCTAGTTTGACAACGAATCGGCTCATAGTCTGTACTGCTCTACATTCGCTGGTTTGTAACAATGAGGGCGAGTTCATACTCGCCCCGTTGCATGCCTGAAGGTTGTGTAGCTTTTGTTTCCTGCCGGTATCGGATGTAACCGGCGTGCGCAACGATGCTCTTATACCGCTATGCCTAGCTCGGCCAGTCGGGCTGGCGTCGGATCGCCGGCTGCATCCCAGCCATGACGGGCATAATATTCGGCCAGGAGCTGTGCCAGCGGTGGGGTGTGGCCGGCAGTTGGGCCACTACTCAATGCCTCGCGCAAATAACGATCAGGGAGCGTATCCTGACTGTTGCTGGCGTAGCGACGGGTGAAGAGCCGGTCGAGAGTGACGATCCGCTCCCCAATCCGTACCAGATCAGCGCCAGATATGGTGTGACCGCTGACTGCGCCGAGGAGAGCAATCAGTTCGCCAGGCGTAATCTGATAGGCCATCAGGCCGAGGCGACGGCAAAACCCGCTCGCATCAAGCGCAGCCGCAAACCGTTCGTGCCAGATCAAGCGTAACGCCTTGCCTTCGCTTTCGCGCGGCCCGCTGGCCGGTGGCGGTAGCCATGCCGGTGGGTCGGTGACCAACTCTTCAAACGCCATGGCATAGCGATAATCGCCCCCGATTGGGCTGGTTGCCATTGCCAGCCCGATCTCGGTGAGTGCTCGCGGATCAAGGGCCGGCATTGCCAGTCCTTTAACCTGGGGAGCAAACGCTGCCGATCCCCAAACGGCCTCTTGCATCTCACCCACACCGAGCGAGAGAATGTCACGCTTCTCCTGGCGCTGACTGATACGATCAAGGGCAGCAATGACGGCTGCACCATCACCCCAATTGAGGGTACGCTGACGTACCAGCCCCTCGTCTTGCGCTTCGGTCATGAAGGTAATCGCTGCCGCAGTTGCTGCCGGGTCAAGCCCCAGGCGCAGACAGCGGTCGGCAATGGCCAGCATTGCATCGGCGTCGGTGATACCAACCCGTGCTGCAAAACCGGCAATCAGCTCAAGCCCTGGCAGCGGATGGGTCTCGCCGCTCTTTGTGCGCAAGTCGATGTAACACGGTAACGGACATTGTGCACACCCGCGCTCCAGCCTGCCTCCCCGCCGGGCAATGTCGCTAAACATGCGGGCAATTGTGACACCGTCAGCCGGCACTCGCGCATCACGACTGGTCAATGCTCCGAGTTTAATCGCTGACGGCAGCAGCCCGGCGCTGCCAATCATCCGAATTGCATTTGCGGTCTGGTTTTGCTCGCCGCGTTGACGGATCGATTGGAGAATACTTTGCACACGGGTTGGATCGACTGCCGGTAATGGTGCACGATCCCGCACGACAATCGCCTTGAGCTTTTTGTCGGCCATGACAGCGCCAGTACCGGCCGGTTCAACCAGATACTGGCCTTCAGCGACAATACTGGCATATGCAACACCCGCTTCGCCGGCTGGCCCGATTGCCAGAATCCGCACATCATTGCCCAGCTCATTATTAAGGGTGGCAGTTGTTGCTATCGTATCACGCCCGACCAGATGGCGAGCCGAACGTAGCCGCACAGTATCGCCATCAATGAGCAGGTAGCACCAATCGGGTGCTTCACCACGGACTACCAGCACATCAATCCCATTCCGCCGCAGAGCGGCTCCCCAATGCCCCGGTGCCCAGCCGTAGCCGATGCCGCCAGTGAGCGGCGAACGGGTGCCGACCGTAAAGCCTCCCGTGGCAAACACTGCACTTCCGGCAAGCGGGCCGGCTGCAAAGATCAGAAGATTGTCTGCCGACAGTGGTGGTGTGTCGGGTTCGAGCTGGTGCCAGAGTAACCACGCAATGGCGCCACGACCTCCGAGGTAGTCTCGTTCGACTTCATCAGGTAAGGTCTGGCGGGCGTGGCCGCGAGCAAGATCAACGGTAAGACTACGCAACGGCATGCGATTATCCTGTATTGGTGCGATTTTCGCCGTTCTATTATACTGCTCTTGAACGATCAGTATGATACAATGTAGCTTAATAAATCTTCACACCCGTATTGTACCGCAGAGCTGCATATGTCGTCGTTGAAGCGCCCCCTGCACAATCACCTCGATCAGCTACGTGCTGCTCAGTATCAACAGCGCCGGCAAGATGCGATTGCTGCACTAGCGGCACTCGATTGTTTGCGGGGCGTTTCTCCAACCGAACTCGCTGTCTTGTACGAGCGTGGTGTGTTTCGTGCCTTCCCGCCTGGGGCGACAGTGATAGGCCAGCGACGCGGTTTTCGTTATCTCTTCTTTCTGCTACGCGGTTCATTACAGTTACGACTACGTGACAAGGATGGTCACGAGGTATTGATGGGGGTGTTGGGGCAGGGCGATTGTTTCGGTGAAGGGCCGCTCTTTGGTAAGTTCTTTCGCCATATGAGTGCGCTCACCCAAACGGCCTGCTATCTGTTGCAGATTGAGATTGCAACGCTGCGTGATGATCTGGCCTCACTCCCCCTGCTGACGACGGCACTCCGCCAGGTGTATCGCCGTCGGATGATCGAGGCAACACTGGCCCGAATGCCGGTGCTGAGTCAGTTGCTTCCGCTAGAGCGAATTGCTATTGCCTCGCGCCTGCAACCCCGTCACGTCCCGCGGGGTACGCTCGTGGTCAGTCAGGGTGAACCAGCCGACTCGCTCTACCTTATTGAGAGTGGTCAAGTCGTTATCGAGCATAATGGTCAGACAATTGCCAGTCTAAGCGAAGGTGATCTGTTTGGTGAAATTTCGTTGTTAACCGGAGATACGCATCGGGCGAATGCACGGACGTTAACGACGACCGATCTGTTGGTTTTGCCCGGTACCGATTTCTATCGGCTGCTGCAACAATACCCGGCGCTGGAGTCTGATCTCCGTGCTATTGCCGAGCGCCGGCTCAAACATCTCTCCGCAGTGCGCAGTGATGCGGCCCGGGTCCGTGATATCGAGATGGCCGTCAATCACGGTCTGCTGCGCACTCCCCACGTCCTGGTGCGCGACCCGGCGCGTTGTCCGCCTGGTTGTCGGTTGTGTGAAGCCGGTTGTGCTACCCGCCACGGTCACACACGCCTTCATCTCAATGGTACCCCGATTGATCGCTTCGATGTGCTCGACCATTGCCGGCAGTGTAGTGTAGGTGCCGAATGCGTCGAAGTTTGTCCTGAAGATGCCATCGAGCGTGTTGATACCGGTGCCCTGCGCATCACCAACCGCTGTACCGGTTGTGGTGAATGTGTGAGTGCGTGCCCTTACGATGCCGTAACTTCGGTGCCGCGTACCAGGCACTCTACCGGTCCGCTCTGGGAACTCTTTCGTCGTGTACAGCAACGGGTACGACCGTCTATCCCCTTGACTCCCACAACCCCAACCCACCGTGCCGATAAATGTGATCTGTGCTTTGGATATACCGATCTGGCCTGTGTGAGTGCCTGTCCGATTGGGAATCTCCGCCTCGCTCCGGTGGAAGAGATTGTGCCCCTGTAATATCTTCTGTTCGGCTCAGGCTGTCCGGGTTCTGGGTTGCAAGAAGAGGAGAACGATCAAGATCGATCCACCCAGGACGAGCAATGCGATAAGTTTGAACAACGGCGTGAAAAAGTCGAGCAGGCCAATCGAGCCGAACACAATGCTTAATGCGTAGTAGCAACCAACAACTTGACGCTGGTCTAGCCCCAGGTCGAGCAGACGGTGATGAAGATGATCGCGTCCCGCCTGAGCAGCAGAACGACCGCGTAAGGTGCGTGAAAGGATCAGCCAGGCCATATCGACCAGGGGTACTCCCATCACGAGCAGGGCCGTTGCCAGTTTGGCGCCTCCGATAATTGCACAGATGCCGAGAGTGTACCCAATGGTCATTGCACCGACATCACCCATGAAGATGCGTGCCGGGTGCGTATTGTAGAGGAGAAATGCTGCACAGGCACCGCTGAGGGCTAATGGCAAGAGGGCTACTGTCAGTTGCGGTGGATCGAGGGTGAGGGTGTGAATGGCAAGTACCATGCCCGCAATAAAGGTCACTCCGGCAGCCAGACCGTCAAGACCGTCGATCCAGTTTACCATATTCTGCATGCCGACAATCCAAAGCACTGTCGCTGCAATCGCCAGCCAGGGGCTGAGGTTGTGCAGATGAATCTGATCGACAAAGGGAAAGTTGAATGCGGTGAGAATAATCCCCCGCGCTTCAGTCGGTTGACCAAGCACATCGGAGTAGAGTGTGTGATCCCACAGATACGGTCCTACCGCAATCAGTGCGGCAATCATATGCACACCTAAACGCGGTAAAGCCGGGAGATCATAGAGATCATCAAGGAAGCTGACCAGGGCGATGATTGAGATACCGATCAGCAACAGACCAATGCGTAACTGCTCAAATGTCGAACGACGCAATGCCGGATCGATCTGCTCGAAACCTGCACTCAGTACGATTGCTCCAACCAGACCGGCAATCATCGCCAGCCCACCCACAACTGGCGTCGGCTCGCGATGCACATGGCGCGGGCCAGGTTTGGCAACCCATCCCTCACGGCGAGCCAGGGTGATAAGTGGTGGAACAAGCAGCGCAGTGATCGCAAAGGCAATCAGAAATGTGCCTGAGATAGCAAGGATGGTTAGCATAGTGATGGTGCTACTGTTTCCGCTGGTACCGTAGCACCGGCAAGCGCCTGTGCCCGCCTTCGGAACCTATCTCTCTGTAAACCCGCTCCCTTCGTGGGGTATGATTCTTTACCCCGTTCCGAACTGGCGATCACCGGCGTCTCCCAACCCTGGCACAATATAGCCCCGCTCGTTGAGATGACTGTCAATGGCGGCCAGATGGATCGCAACATCAGGATGGGCTTCGGTCAGTGCCCGAACCCCTTCCGGAGCAGCAATCAGGCCCAGAAACTTGATGCGCTGCGCACCCCACTGCTTGAGAATGTCTACCGCAGCAACCGCCGAACCACCGGTTGCCAGCATTGGATCGACAATAATCGTCAGATCGATGTCCGGCTTGCTCGGTAGCTTGTTATAGTACGTTACCGGTTGCAGGGTCTCGTGGTCTCGATACAGACCGAGATGCCATACATGAACGGTCGGTAAAATCTCGACAATCGCCTCTGCCATTCCCAAACCGGCACGTAGAATCGGGATGATCCCGATGCGTTCAGCTACTTCATAGCCGGCGCAGGTCGCTAGTGGTGTTTCAACCGTTAATGGTGCCAGTGCCAGGTCCTGCGTGGCTTCGTAGAACAACAGTTGCGCAATTTCACGTACCAGTTCGCGAAATTTCTTCGGTTCAGTCCATTTACTGCGCAAGAGGGCCAGTTTGTGCTGAACCAGTGGATGACGTGATACAAATACTGCTGAAGACATATTCCTACCTTGCGGTGCCCAGAACCGCGCTCGACGCTTGTGGCGTTGATCGGGTGATTATCGGCCTAAAGCCGTTCAAGTTTGTACCCTACCCCGCGCACGGTTGTAATGATTTTTGGTTTTGATGGCTCAACTTCAACTTTTTCACGCAGACGACGTACACAAACATCAACCAGATTTGTTTCGCCAACGTACTCGTATCCCCAAACCTCGCGAAATAATACTTCACGGGTAAAGACCTGGCCGGCATTTGCTGCCAGAAAGTAGAGGAGTTCAAACTCCATTGGTGTTAATTTGACGTCTTTGCCGCGTACTGCTACTTTATGCGCTGCCGCATCGATAGCCAGTTCTCCTACTTGTACGAAGGTTGGGGCAGTACGCGCCTTCTGCATATCTACCCGTCGCAAGATAGCCTCAACGCGGGCCACAAATTCGGCAACTTTAAAAGGTTTGGTGATGTATTCGTCGGCGCCACGCCGAAAGCCCTGCACAATATCATCGGTACCATCGCGTGCCGTAATGATCACAATCGGTACGTCACTCTTGGCGCGAATGCGCTCGCACGCATCGAAGCCATCGACGAAAGGCATCATCACATCGAGAAAGATTAGATCGTAGGTCTCACGTTCAAATGCCTCTAGCGCCTCAAGCCCATTAGCCACCACCGTTGTTTCATATTGCTGGGTAGGGAGTGCAGTTTGAATCAGGCGGCCAATGGAAGGATCGTCATCAGCTACCAGGATGCGCCGCTTCGGTGGTGGTTGATCAACAGCCCGTTGTGACGTGCGATGAAAAAGTGGCATAGGCATGTGTTAACAACTTACAACTGACCTATTTGTTCACGAAACGCACTGCTACCGTTGTCTGTACGGTTACACTGCTTCATCAAGCCGCCGACGGTAATCGGCACGCGGCACCAGGATAGGACGCCCCCGACCTTGAATGACTTCCGCCGTAACAATGCAGCGCCCGATGTGTTCTTGCGACGGCAATTCAAACATGACATCGAGCAGAACCTCTTCCACGATACTCCGCAGGGCACGGGCACCGGTACGGGCCGCCATCGCGCGATCAACAATCGCTTCGAGACTGTCAGGTGTAAATTCCAATTCACAGTGATCAAGCGCGAAGAGCTTTTGATACTGCTTGATGATCGCATTACGCGGTTCGGTCAGGATGCGCAGCATGGCTTCGCGACTGAGTGGTTCGAGTGCAACAATTACCGGCAGGCGACCAACGAACTCCGGGATGAAGCCAAAGTGCATCAGATCATCAGGTGTGATCTGGGCCAACAACGCGCCTTCTTCTTCAACCGGATTGACCGGATTGCTGCCAAAGCCGATTAATTGTTTTCCACGCAGCCGCCTGGCAATAATGTTGGTGATCCCCTCAAACGCTCCGCCACAGATGAAGAGTACATTTGTGGTGTCAAACGGAATATATTCTTGTTGTGGATGTTTACGTCCGGGGAGGGGCGGGACGTGGGCAACGCCTCCTTCCAGGATTTTGAGTAACGCCTGCTGAACCCCTTCACCAGAGACATCGCGCGTGATCGAGGGGTTATCAGCCTTACGAGCAATTTTGTCAATCTCGTCGATATAGATAATGCCCGTTTGTGCCCGTTCCAGATCACCATCGGCAGCCTGAATCAGGCGAAGCAGGATATTTTCCACATCTTCGCCAACATACCCGGCTTCGGTGAGGGCAGTAGCATCGGCAATCGCGAAAGGCACATCGAGCAGACGCGCCATTGTTTGCGCCAGTAACGTCTTACCACTGCCGGTTGGCCCGATCAATAGGATGTTGCTCTTACTGATCTCAACATCATCGATCCTGGCACCAGCCCGTACTCGCTTGTAGTGATTGTAAACCGCTACCGCCAGCGCAATCTTTGCCCGATCCTGCCCGATTACGTACTGGTCGAGTCGTTCGCGCAGTTTGCGAGGGGTGGGTAACCGGGTCGGGCCTGGAGGGGTACTACGACGGGCGCTTGGTGCCTTCTGATCGCTCTCTTCGGCGATGATGGCACTGCAAAGCGCAACACATTCGTCGCAGATAAAGACGTTACCAGGGCCAGCGATCAGGCGTTGTACTTCATCCTGTCCGCGCCCACAAAACGAGCAGGCATACGGATCACGACCAGAATTGCGCGTTCGACTCATGGGGGTTTCTCCAGACGAGCGGGTGGGCGCGATGCGGACACCCACCCGGGCGTCATTACTTCTTTACTTCCTCACGGGTGAGGATTTCATCGATAATACCGTACTCTTTTGCCTGTTCGGGTGTCATGAAGAGATCGCGGTCAAAATCTTTCGCGATCCGTTCAATGGGCTGGCCGGTATCCTTCGCCAGCAGCTCTCGTACCAGTTGTTGGAGCCGAAGCAACTCACGGGCCATGATCTCGACATCAGGAGCGTAGCCACGCGCTCCACCACCAGCCGGGTGCATGTGAATTGTCGAATGCGGCAGGCTATACCGCTTGCCTTTGGCACCACCGGCCAGGATAGGAGTAGCCATGCTGCCAGCCATACCCACGCAGACGGTTGCTACGTCGGGACGAATGTGGTGCATCGTATCGTAGATACCGAGACCGGCGGTAACCGATCCTCCCGGACTGTTGATGTAGAGCCAGATGTCGCGATCAGGGTCTTCGCTCTCCAGGAAAAGTAATTGAGCCACGATCAGATTCGCAATCTGATCGTCAATCGGTGTGCCCAGAATGACAATCCGCTCTTTCAACAGCCGTGAATAGATATCGAAAGCGCGCTCACCGCGACTCGTACTCTCGACAACCATCGGGATGAGCAATTCTGGTCGCTGCGAGAGCCATTCCGGTCCCGGTATACTGCGCCAATCGTGACTGTAACGAGACGACCAATTCATACGACACTCCTCATGCTTCGTTCGATGAACGACTCACCGGTTCATCGGAATTTGTAACATCAGTTGCACCTTCTCCGTCGGGAGCGGCAGGGCTGGAATCGGAGGTGTCTGTTGAATTGCCGCTCGCAATTGCATTGAGACGGGCACGTAGCTTTTTATCAAGGACAACATTTGCTACCGACGAGCGCAACTGGCTGCGCAGGGTTCTCTCGACTTGTGGCCGTTGGTTCTCGTCGTAGCTTTCCAGAATCGTCTGTATTTCGGCCTCGATCTCATCCTCGCTGACCGTAATTCCCTCTTGCTTGATCACTTCACTGAGCGCCAGTGTGACCTTGACTTGCTTCTCGGCTTCAGGAATAAGCTCTTCAACTGCCTGGTCGTGGGTCACACCGCGATATTGCAGTACCTGATCAAGCGAGATGCCGTAACGTGCGAACTGTTGCTCTTGCTCATGGAGCATCGAGTGCGCAACATCGCGAATCATCACATCGGGAATATCAAACGTGGTCTGCTCCACGAGCCGCTCGATGTACGCATTGAGCTGCTCTTGCTCGGCACGTTTGCGCTCTTGATTGGCGAGGTTCTCACGTACATGCGCACGAAACTCCTCAAATGTGCCGTTGAAACCCTCAAGCGCCGGCAACTCTTCCCACGCCGGGACGATCCGCTGTTTGATATCGAGTATCTCGACGTCGAACGTTATCTTTTTACCACGCAGCGACTCTTCATGGTGATCTTCAGGTAAAACAGCAACGATAGTTTTCTTCTCACCGACGCTCGCGCCGATCAAACCTTCATACAGTTCAGGGACGAGGCGATTCGGTTCGAGCGGGAGTGTCTCTTCACTACCTGCCTCCTCGTCATCTGTCTGATCGGTTTCGACCTCAGCTTCAGTTTCAGAATCATCAGCAGTGTCTTCAGACTGCTCTTCCGTTTTTTTCTCTTCTTCCCCCTCAACCACGGTCTTCAAACGCACCTGTAGCTGATCACCTTGCTGAGCCGGTCGTGGTTCATCAAGTTCTTGCAACGTGAGGTGTTTTTCACGAATCTGTTCTAAAGCCGCTTCGACCATCTCGTCGGTGATCGGTTCTACGTCTAGTGGTACATGAATGCTCTGGTAATCGGGCAACGTAACCGTGGGAGGTACCGGCACATGAACAGTGAAGACAAATGGTTCGATGGAATGAATTTTGTCAAGATTTGGCGGACCAACGACTTCGATGTTTTCTTGCTTGATGGCCTTGCGATAGCCGGTGTTAATCAGCTCTTCCGTTGCTTCTTCAATCAATGCTTCGCGCCCGAAGGTGCGTTCAATGATAAAACGAGGTGCCTTGCCGGGGCGGAAGCCCTGGATCGGAAACTTTTGTGATAGCCGACGTGCCGCCTGATCAAGACTGCGCTCGAACTGATCGCGGTCGATCTCAATCTGCAATGCGATCAGGCTCTTTGGTAGTTTCTCGGTAGTAACTTTCACTGTTGTATCCTTAAACACAATACCGCTTCGCGCCATTAGAAGTGGCTTATTGCTTGCTCGAAAATACGCACACATCGGTGCGCTGTATGGTGCATTATAGCACGTCTATCTGGTCTATGCGAAGAGATTACGCGGCGATGTACAAAAGCTGCGGTCGGGGACTATTGCGAATTGGCTCTGTTCGAACCAAGTCGTCGTGCAACGCGCTGGAGCAGATTGCGGATCTGTCGGTAGATGATTTTGGGTGGCGCTTCGTCAAGGGGCACCCAGGCTGCGGTGCGAATCCCTTCATCAACGGCAGGTGTTGGTGGTTCAGGTGCAGCACTGGCGAGAAAAAAGGTAACCTGTTTGTCTTGCCAGCGTCCACGGTGGTAGATGGGATAGGTGATCCGTTCAAGTCGTTCAGCAATCGTGCAGTGAATCCCGGTCTCTTCGGTCACTTCACGCACTGCGGCCTCTTCGTCACTTTCTCCTTCATCAACATGACCCTTCGGGAGTGTCCATATCCCTCGCCGATCCTGGATCAATAAGACAAGAAGCCGGCCCGTTGGATCACGGGCCAGCACAACACAACCAGCGGCACGAATGGGGTTACTGGTCATACAATCCTCAAAGTCCAAACAGACGACCAATGGCAGCTTCAATCTCGACCCACCACTGGGCCATTGGGGTGGCGTTGGCTTGCTGCGAAATCCATTCGAGCCGACCCGTGGCGAGCAAGAGTCCCATCGCAACCATTAAGGCACCGCTGGCCAGGCTGGTCGAATGCAGAAATAGTTCACGCCCAAAGAGACGGACGGTAAAGCCGCGTCCACGCAAGAGACGCCACACCCGCGATCCGGTACCTAGCCGGTGAAAGAAGGTCGCGATCAGGATGAGAGGCAGGCCCAACCCAAGCGAATAAATGAAGGCCAGGACTGCCCCCTGAATGATGGCAACATCACTGGTTGCCGCCAGGAGAGTTAAGAGTGCGCCCAGTATCGGACCAACACAGGCTGTCCAGCCCAACGCAAAGGTGGCTCCGTAGATGTAAGAGCCGGTAAAGGTGGCTGCTGGACGTTCTTGCAGTTGGGGGCCGGCAAATCCCTTGCCAAGCATGCCCATGATCCCAAAGCCAATGATGATCAGACCGCCCCAAAAGGTAAGTGCACTGCGATTGGCAAAGAGCAGGCCGCTGAGCGCAGTAGCACTTGCTCCCAGCAGGGTCATGGTCGTTGCCAGACCAAGGAAAAATGCGATGCCCATTATTGCGATGCGTGCTTTACCTTGCCCGCCGGCCTGGAAGGTGAAGGCGAAGTAGGCCGGTAGAATGGGAAGCGTGCAGGGTGAGAGAAAGCTGAGCACGCCGGCGATGAATGCCGGTAGGGCCAGTACCAGTACACTCCCCCCACCGGTAATAAACCGGGCCTGCTCGCCAGGGTCTAAGCTTAGTGCAAAGAGGATCAGAAGAGCCAGAATACTGATTATCGCTATGGCTACTACGCTGCGCTTGCCAAAGCGACGCGGTGCCGGGTCTATCGATTGTGATTTCATGCGGCCCTCGCTGGTGATGGTGAGATTGTCGGTAAACGGGGTGCGGTGCGGCGGATGCGTGTAGCTTCTTCCTCGCTTACCGGGGTGGCACCCATAAAGAATAGTGCCTCACTCAGTGTATCATAACGGTAGCGCCGCCGCTCCCATTGTCCAAATTCGTTGCGACAAAGTAGCGTTATGCGGCAAAGCATATCGTCTTCACGATGCTCCTCTGCTTCAATCCAGACCAGTTCCCTGGCTGGAAAGAGGGTTCGCAGTCGCTGATAGCATGCGTCGTGGCGATTTGTTGCGTTCGTCATATCTGCAAACTCCACTTGCCAATTCGTGTGTTGAAGCTTAGGTGTAATGCCAGGCCGCACGACTCCATGCTGCTTTATTCATCAGATGGTGCAAATGAGTTTACTCGCTAATCATTATACTCCATTGTTGTTACGATTGATTGTGCATTAGCTCACATTCCTGGTCGTTTCCTTAACCTGGCTTAACCGGGAACAAAGTGCGGTGGTTGTCTCTCGCTCATGCTGAACATCATTGAATGCCAGAACTTATTTCATAAAAGCTGTGCTATCGTGCTATCAGACTGTCGCGCAGGCGCCTGAACGCTTGCCAACCACTAATGACAGTCTATCCTGCTCTCAGTCTGCCCGTATGGAAGCGAGCAGTGCTGCCGACCATCTCCAGTGCAGTCACTCGTTGGATTGGTTGCTTTGCCCACTTGTCATCCGCGTGTCTCGGCGTTTGGAGTGCGGCAGCCATGCTGCCGCACCAGCCGCGCTCACGATCCGGTGCGTGTTATACCGTTTACTCTGCTAGTCGCGGGGATGCTGGGTGTGCTCGCCACGATTATGGAGTTTGTGAGTAGTCAAGGCTCCTTTTCCGTAAAGGGCCGGTTATCGACAACTCCAGGCTTAGTCAATCATTAGTCAGTCTTTAACGCCATTTGCATATCGCCTTAATATCTCTCCTGTATTGTAAACAGAGGAGAAAAGAACCAGGCGGTGGGAGCTGTAAGCAGATGCGTATCGCGTTGATTTGCGAAACCTTTCTCCCAGATGTTAACGGCGTGACGACGACCCTCTGTCGGCTACTTGAGTATTTGCAGTATCAGAGGCACGACGTGCTCTTATTTGCCCCCCATGGTGCGCCCGCCAGTTATGCCGGTGCGGAGATTGTGCCCCTCAACGGTATGCCATTGCCACTCTACCCGGAAGTAAAGCTTACCCCTCCACAGCCAGGATTAACCGCTCGCTTGCAACGGTTTCAACCTGATCTGGTGCATCTGGTTGGCCCGGTAGTGTTGGGGGCTATCGTGCCTGGTATTGTGCGTCGGCTCGGCTTGCCATTGATTGCTTCGTACCATACCGATTTTGGCGCGTATAGTCAGCATTACGGGTTGGGCTTTCTCAAACACGGTGTCAATGCCTGGTTGCGCTGGATTCATAATCGCTGTCGGATTAATCTCTGCCCTTCGCGCTTCACGATGAACGTGCTGCGTGCCGCTGGTTTTCGCCGCTTGCGCATCTGGGGCCGTGGTGTCGATATTGAACGTTTTCATCCCCGTTATCGCAGCGAGTCCTGGCGGGCTGCGGTCGGTGTGCAGCCCGGTGAGCGAGTTGTGCTCTATGTGGGACGAGTAGCTGCCGAAAAGCGGGTGAATCTGTTGCCAGAGGCAATTCGTGGGCTGCCGAACACCCGTCTGGTGATCGTTGGTGATGGGCCATTTCGAGCCGAATTACAACGCCGTTGTGCCGGTCTGCCAGTTCATTTTACCGGCTATCTCAAAGGAGACGATCTGGCAACAGCTTATGCCAGCGCCGACGTATTTGTGTTTCCGTCTGATACCGACACCTTTGGTCAGGTAGTGCAGGAGGCGATGGCTTCGGCTCTGCCGGTGGTTGCTGCGCGGGCTGGCGGTGCGCTTGATCTCATCCATCACGGTCAGAATGGCTACCTGTTCACCCCCGGTGTTGTGAGTGATCTGCGATCCCGGCTCCGCGAAGTCCTTGCCAGTGATGAACGACGTCTGGCGCAGGGTACGGCTGGACGAGGTATTGCTGAACAGCGGTCATGGCCGCGGGTGATGCAAGAGTTGATGGGGTACTACGCGCAGGTGTTACGACCACGTAGAGTCGGGTCTCTGTATCCAACCCGGTAACTGCCTTTACGGTTAATGCAGGCCCGTTGATTGTACAGGTTCGGTACAATCGGCTTCAAGAGCAAGAATATCGATCCGGGATCGCTGAATTTCTATCCAGTGACCGGCATGCAATTGAGCGCAACCTATCAAATCGGCTATCCGCGGAGCACTGAGTGTTGTGCGCAGTCCGATTATCGCCCGTTCGCTCAGCCTGATCACTAATTCGGTATACAGGGTCTCGAACGGTAGATGTTCACGCTGCACTTCCCAGGTCAGTACCTCGACAACCTGACCGTAGATGATCGGCTCACTTAGCGGAGCAGTGGCAGTTTCGGTTGGTGATGAGCTAAAACCTGCTCGTAACGGTGGAACTTGCATCCTGATACTGCTGAGTGCACACAGTAGTCGCACATTGATGATGTGGCCTACGAGCGTTGGATCAACCCGATGATGCCGGTCAACCAGCCAGAGTCTCGTTCCTGCAGCCGTATCTGCACCGGCATCCAGCGGTGTCACCACAATCTGCGGCAAATAGCGCCGACCGTCTTCGTGCAATGCCCCTGGAATAAACTGGTCGTAACGACAGCGCAGATAGAGCCGATCCAGCGCCTTAAACCGCATGCTGTACCTCCACAACCTCCCGCTCTTCCATCTGGCGGGTCGCGGCTACGAGTCGCTGCTCATTAAGGGCAGCAATAAAATCTCGTGGTCGATCAGGGCTGATGATTACTACCGAAGCATCGTAGCGGGCGATGGCAACCAGCCGATGGCGATTGGTGGCAAAGAGGGCAACTTGCCCGTATGGGTCAAGCCGAAATGGCCCCTGATACCCGAAGACACCGGGGTTGAACGCAAAACGCAATCCGAAGCGTGGCATATCTGCTAACCCGGTAGCCAGCGAGACCCCGCTAATCTGATCAAACGGGATAATCATTGCCGGTGCCCAACGCCGTTCGATAACCAGTGCATTGGCATCAATCCGGTACGCCCGTGGCTGAAAGGCATAACTCAGCAACAGGAAGAGTGCCAGCGCGGCTGCCAGTCCCAGTGGTATCTGTAAGCCGTTCCAGCGGATATTGGCAAGGTAGGCAAAAAATTGTGGTAGTACCAGCAACCCACCAAGATACGCCAGGCCATACGTAATCTTGACCGCATATTCATCAAGTGGTGCCGGCATAAAGCGGTTAGGTTGAGATTGAGTCATGCTACCTTCCTTTGCTCCTTTGCTTTGCATTGTTAACGTTACTTCATTATAGCGCGAAGTGTCTGTCAGTAACGGGGCTGGTGTTTTTCCGGTTCAGTTCATAGTACCCGCTACGTCGAAATCCTGCGCTGGTATAGAAACCGTTTTACGTGCGGTGACGCACGTGTCGCCTTGTTTGATGTGCAGAAGTCTGGCTTCCCTTCTTCCCGTAATCGATACCAGATGGTAAGTCAGCCCATGTGCTCGCTTCCGATAGTGTAATCGCATGGTGACGACCATCCGGTAATATGTGCAATCCCTTCACTACCACACAGTCTTCGCCAGGTGATGGTTGTGATTTTGCATATATAACAAGTTATTGCATTTCATTTGATGTTATTGCATAATCTATAGTGTGGTTGTGGCTGTTCATACGTCACTGCCATTCAGGTGAGCAGCAATGGCGCTACCGTGCAAGTGTGGCGTGCTTGCTATCGGTGGCAGGGATACAGTCTGAAACCCCTGCTCTACGTACATCACCCAGGATACAGTATGGTTGCTGCATCGCCTTTACCACTCTTACCGATATCGCCCGACTATATCACATGGCGTGGTTTGCCGATTGCCGTCTACCGGGCCGGTACCGGTCAACCCGTCCTGCTTATTCATAGCATTAATGCCGCCGCATCGGTGTTTGAGATGCGCGAACCATTTCAACGCTTGAGCCAGCATTTTGCCGTCCATGCAGTCGATCTGCCTGGATACGGCAATTCGGCGCGCCCACCCTGGCGGTATCGGGCTGCGGTGTATATCGACCTGATCACGACCATACTGGAACGGATCGGTCAGCCTGCTGCCCTGGTAGCCAGTTCATTAGGCGCGGCGTATGCGGTAATGGCTACTGTTCGCCGCCCCGACCTGGTCAATCGCCTGGTGCTGATCTGTCCTACCGGTATTGGTCAACTGGATCGTCCGCCCGGTGTAGCAGCGTACACCGTCTACCAAATCCTCCGCAGCCCGATAGGTCGTCTGCTGTATCGATTACTTACCACTCAGGCCAGTATTCGCCTTTTTCTCTCCAGTCAGGCATACGCCGATCCGGCAAATGTCACTGCCGAACGTCTGTACGGTTTCTATCAAACCTGCCGTCGCCCTGGCTCGTATTATGCGCCGATCTGTTTTCTTAGCGGCCTGCTTAACTGTAACATTGCCTCAGCCTTTGCGACCCTGAGCCAACCGACACTTCTGGTTTGGGGGAGTGATGCCACGACCACACCTTTGCGATTGGCTGTCGGTTTCGTTCAGATTCGGGTAGCCACAAAAGTGGCAGTGATTGATCGTGCCAGTTTGCTGGTGCAAGATGAACAACCAGAAGCGTTCATAGCACAGGTTATGCCGTTTCTTTCCTGATCGTCAAACATCGGAACGATTGGTATCGGCGGGAGGGCGATGTTATGTCTTCCCGGTTTTGATACATTTGTGCTCTCCCGAAACTCGCCTGGAGGAATGTATACAGGTGTGCGTGTTACCTGGTAGCGAAGCATACGCAACAGCGTGGTACAATTGTCTCGTGCCGATTGGCAACGATCTACGGTACCGTTAAGCGGGTGTGCCTGATAACTATTGACCTGACGATGGGAACTCCACAGCAGGACTTTGAGCCGTCAGGCTGGATCAAAAGCAGAAAGATGCTGTAACTCGCCGGCAAAGAGAGCATGAATAATCGCATTTACGTTGCTATTGATGTCGAGACCACCGGGTTGCAGAGTGGCCTCGATGAAATTATTGAAGTCGCTGCCGTAACTTTCCGCGGGCACGAGATTCTCGACCGCTTCGAGCAACTGGTACGTCCCCGGCAGGCAGTACCGCTCAAGATTACCCGTCTGACCGGGATCGATCCGGCGGCGCTGGCACAGGCTCCCCGTTTTAATGAGATCGGTGCTGATTTGGCCCGCTTTATCGGAAACCGGCCAATTGTCGGGCACTCGATAGGTTTCGATCTGACGATGCTGCGTGCCCAGGGTATGCAATTTAATCAGCCCGTCTACGATACCTTTGAACTGGCTACGCTCCTGTTGCCCCAGGCCAGCAGCTACAAACTCTCGGCACTGGCTGCTCACCTCGGTATTCCCCATCCTGATGCCCATCGTGCCCTCAATGATGCGGAAGTGACGGCACGGCTGTTCGCTATGCTGAGCGAGCGGATGCTGCAACTTGATCTGGCGACGTTGAGCGAAATGGTTCGCTTGATGGGCAAAATCGGCACACCGCTACGTGAGTTGTTTGAAGAGGCGCTGCGTCAGAAGGCGCGCAATGCTTTTCGCGATCCAATTATCGCACAGCAGTCAACTGGTACAATCAGCGCCGAGCCAACACTATTCTCGTCTACACCTGATACCGGTAATCCTGAGTTACCCCCTCTGCGTCCTACCGGCGATACCCGGCCTCTTGATCTTGACCAGATTGCAGATTTTTTCAGCCCGGAAGGCGTGTTTGGTCGAGCGTTTCCCGGCTACGAACCACGTCCGCCGCAGATCGAGATGGCCCGGTCAGTTGCCACGGCCTTCAATCACAGTGAGTCGTTAATTGTCGAGGCCGGCACCGGTACCGGCAAGAGTATGGCCTATCTGGTACCGGCCACGCTGTACGCAGCCCAACGCGGCGAGCGGGTCGTGATCTCGACCAATACCATCAATCTGCAAGATCAGCTCTACAATAAGGATATTCCCGATTTACAGCGTATCTTTGCCGAAGCCGGTCTGCCCCCGTTTCGCGCCGCGCTCTTGAAAGGTCGCAGTAATTATCTCTGTCTTAAACGCTACCACGAGCTACGTCGACTTGAGAACCTGACCACCGAGGAAGTGCGGGCGTTGTTGAAGATTCAACTCTGGTTGCCGACTACAACCAGTGGCGACCGTACCGAACTGCCGCTGGTTGATCGCGAGCAATCGGCCTGGAATCGAGTGAATGTCTCGGTCGAGACCTGCACAGGTGCTCGCTGTCCACATTTCCGCGAATGCTACTTCTTCCGGGCCCGTCGTGCAGCCGAGTCGGCACATCTGGTCGTGGTCAATCATGCCTTGCTGATCGCTGATCTGGCTGCGGCGTCCCAGGTCTTGCCACCCTATGATCATCTTGTCATTGATGAAGCGCACAACCTCGAAGACGTTGCGACCGATCAGCTCAGCTTCAATCTCGACCAGGCCGGCTTACTCAAGTTTCTCGATGATCTGTTCCAGACCGGTGGTGCGCAGGTCGTGAGTGGTCTGCTCAGTGAATTGCCAGCAGTGCTCAGCGAGATTGGTGGTGGCGGTACTGCCGGTGAACGAATCACTGCTGCGATTGAGCGGATGCGTCCGGCCCTAATCCGGGCACGCACGGCAGTGTATGAGTGCTTCAATCTACTCACCCGCTTCGTACAGCTCGATCCTGAGTCTGGTGGTCAGTATGACACCCGCCTGCGTTTGACCAAAGGAGTACGCCAGCGTCCAGAATGGCAGGAGATTGAGCTGACTTGGCAGAACTTGAATGATATTCTGGCCTTAATCGGCAATGAATTGGCAGTTATCGAAGAACAGCTCCACGAGCTGGAAGAAGCGGCGGGTGGTCTTGACGATTTGTTGTTGCGCACAGAGGTATTACGTCGTTTCGCGACCGATGCGCGGGTGCGTAGCGGGCATGTGATCTTTGGTGATGATGACAGTATCTGCTGGCTGACCTATGATCGCCAGCGTGATGTGCTAACCCTTACCGCAGCACCGCTTAGTGTTGCCGAGATTTTGCAGAGCCAGCTCTTTGCACAAAAACAGACCAGTATCCTCGCGTCGGCAACATTGAGTATTGCCGGCACCTTCGATTTTGTGAAGAGTCGGATCGGGCTGGAAGATTGTCAGGAACTCATGCTCGATTCGCCGTTTGACTACGCCCAGCAGGCATTGGTCTACATTCCCAACGACATTCCCGAACCGAATCAGCGTGGCTATCAGCCAATGATCGAGCAGGCGATCATCGATCTGGCAATTGCATCGGGTGGACGCATGCTCGCGCTCTTCACCGCGTCAAATGCCTTACGTCAGACCTACACTGCCATTCAGGAAGTTCTGGAAGATCACGGTATTGGCGTCATGGCACAGGGTATTGATGGTTCGCGCAAAGCACTGGTTGATCGCCTGAAAGAATTTCCGCGTTCGGTGCTGCTCGGCACCAACAGCTTTTGGGAAGGGGTTGATGTTGTTGGTGATGCCCTGTCGGTATTGGTCATTACCAAACTACCGTTTGCGGTACCGACCGATCCGATTGTAGCCGCACGGAGTGAACTGTTTGCCGACCCGTTCAACGAATACAGCGTCCCTCAGAGTATTCTGCGCTTCAAACAAGGGTTTGGGCGCCTGATCCGTTCACGTGAGGATAGAGGCATCGTGGTCGTGCTTGATCGCCGGTTACTGAGCAAAAAATACGGTCAGCAATTCCTTGACTCACTGCCACCCACGCGGGTACGTACCGGCACCCTGGCGAGTCTCCCCGGTCTGGTTGCACGGTTTTTGCAGAAAGTCAATGGCTCGTCGGGATAGGAGTAGCCGTACACATTCATGTCTGCTATTACACCTGACGGTAGGGGCGACGCATGCGTTGCCCTAATCGCTGGTAGCATACCTGAACGATGGACATTGTTGAGCAAGATTTGGCACAACACGCTTCATCTCCCTGGTGTCATACCTCTGGGTATTAAGATAGGGCATGCCCCTGGGAGCACGAGCCTCTGTCTCGCCAATCACCTGGAACTGCACGCCATGCTGATCCCGATGCACCGTTCACTACCGTTCTCAACGGGGTTGTGCAAACTTGAACCGGCGCACGACGGTGGAGACGCTCTGTATTGATCGCATCCCGCCTCAAGCGAGGACGGTTTAGGTTGGGGACGTGTCTTACATCAACTCTGAGAGAATGTGCTCCATTATCGTCTCCCTGGTGTTGCACCTGGATGCGGATGCACTGAACCAGAGTATCTACGCGAGTGATGGCCAAAGATTGAAGGAGGATCAGATTTCCGGCCTGTCACAATCAATCTTCCTCGCCGGTACCGGGTTGAATCTGCTGCGGCGTCTCGATCCAGCCGCGGCGCAGCGCAAAAATCACCGCCTGGGTACGATCATTAAGCGACAGCTTGCGCAAAATTGAGGAGATATGATTCTTCACCGTTTGTGTACTGATCCCCAGGGCATCGGCAATCTCTTTATTGCTGTTACCGGCTGCGATCCGTTCAAGCACTTCGATCTCGCGCTCACTCAGTGGCGTGAAGACCTGTATGGAGGGATCGCCGACCAACATCTGCACTTCCGGCAAATTGCGAAATTGCGACAGAATGCGACTCGCCACTCGTGGCTCTTCCAGCAAGACATCATTAATCACGTACTCGCCGTGGGCTACTCGTCGCAGAATATCGGCCAGGGCAGCAGGTTTAATATCCTTTGAGCGATAGGCAGCAGCACCGGCGCGCAAAGCATTAAAGGCGGCCTCATCATTCTCGTGCATGCTCAACATCACCACAGCGATACTCGTGTACTGCCGACGAATCTGGCGTGTCAACTCCAACCCACTCATTCCCGGCAAATTCAGATCAACCAGCATCACATTTGGCTCAGAACTGGCATCAACCTGGGCTAGCCAACGCAATGCCTCTTCACCATTGGCTGCTTCACCGACAATCTGAATGCCCGGTTCATTCGATAGTGCCCACCGCACTCCTTGCCGGAAGAGCGGATGGTCATCGACGATCAACAGCTTTACGGTTGGGTTGGCCATGGCGCCGGTTCCTTTCCCTGACTGCGTAACCATTCGTCGTATGCTTTAATCGGGTCAACGGGTGGTTCAATGCCGACAGTGCGTAAGAGCCGGGCCACTGCCGGTAAGGGTAATCCTACCACATTGGTGTAACTTCCTTCAATCCTGGTAATGAGTGCTCCACCACCACTTTGCAAACCGTAGCCACCGGCTTTATCCAGCGACTCACCCTGGGCAACATACGCAGTAATCTGCTCGTCACTTAGTGGTCGCATATGTACCTGACTGGCCACAAGATCGAAGCGGACTCGTTTCCCATCATAGAGAAAACCGCCCGTATGAACTGAAGGCGGCGTCACGAGACAAAGCCCGGTGAGCACAGTATGTGCCCGCCCAACCAACCGGCGAAGCATCTCGTGCGCATGTGCTTCATCGCGAGGCTTTCCCAAGACCATCCCATCAATTGCCACCTCGGTATCGGCAGCGAGAACAATGGCATCGGGGTGTTGGTTGCTAATATCACTGGCCTTGCGCCAGGCAACCAGCGTTGGGTGAGATTCTATCGGTAACGGGACGGGCAATGATGGCAGATAACTCAATAACTCAGCCGGCGGGGGGAGCGGCTGCTCTTCAGCCTGACTGGTCACACAGTGGTACAACACACCAAGCCGGGCCAATAATTCACGTCGGCGTGGTGATGCTGAAGCTAGAATAAATGGATGGGTAGTTGCTGAAACCATAACTCTCCGCAAACACGTTGCTGTCGGCCCATCGATCATAGCATGCTCGATAATGACGCGCAAGTCAAACATTTCTGAACTAATTTTCTAAGAATAGGGATATTTTTCGGTTGACAGTAACCATCACAACAGGTATAATCCCGCCTAACGATATACAGTCTCTCGTAGTCCTTAAACAGTCGCCGTCGCACCACGCCTCATGCGATTTCGTCCACAAATACAGGTTTGTATTGTCTCAACCTAAGCTTATTGGTAGGTTGATAGTGCAATCGGACAGACAGCGTGTGGGCACTGGAAAGGGGGTGATGCGGCGAAGGACAAACGCAATGGCGCGGCCCGACTGTTTGAGCATTCGTCAGAGGCTGAAAGTCGTTGGTTTCGTTGCCCTCAAGTATTAAGGAGGACACAGACAGATGGCTGGTTTTACCAAGCGAGTCGTTGCCGCTCTGATGGCAATGACGATGATCATTCCGATTCTGGCAGCTTGTGGTGGTGGCGCTGCTCAACCACAGGTGATCCGCGAAACGGTTGTTGAGACCGTTGTGGTGACGGAGGCGGTTGCGGCTGAGCAGTACACTACTCCCCATCCTATTCTGAGCGACCTGCGGGTACGCCAGGCAATCGCTTACTGCACCAATCGCCCTGAGCTGATTGCTTCGGTGTATCCGTTCCTGACCCCAGAGCAGCAGCAGAACTTGCTCATGGATACCTTCCTGCCCAAGGCGCACTGGGCGGCAGCGAAGGATAACATCACCGTTTATCCGTTTGATCCTGAAAAGGGCAAGGCGCTGCTCGAAGAGGCTGGTTGGACAGGTGAGCCGATCCGCCGCAATGCCAACGGTGAGCCGCTATCACTGAGCTTCACGACCACTAATGCGCAGTTCCGCCAGACCTGGTCGGCCGTCTTCATCCGCCAGATGGCTGCATGTGGTATCCAGATTATCCCGACCTACGCCCCGGCTTCATGGTGGTTCGGTAGCAGCACTGGTCTGAGCCGCCGCGACTTCGAGCTGGGCGCCTTCGCCTGGGTTGGTCAGGCCGATCCGGGTGGTCAGACCCTCTACTCCTGTAATCAGATTCCGCTGCCTTCCAACAACTGGGAAGGTCAGAACTACATGGGCTGGTGTAACGATCGGGCAAGCCGGGCCATCATTGCGGCGAATAATACACTCGACCGCGCTGAGCGTATCCGCCAGTATGCCATCGTTCAGGAAGAGTTCACCAAGGATATGGTGAGCCTGCCGCTCTTCAACCGCCTTGAGGCGTATGCGGCCAGCAACCGGCTGGTGAACTTCAAGCCGAATCCCACCGAGTACTACACGGCCAACGCCGATGAGTGGGAGCTGACCGATGGTGGCGATACACTGGTGCTCGGCTTCACTCAGGAGCCGCAGACTATGTGGAGCCTGATCGAGAGCGCAGCAGTGCAGCGGGTGGCTGTGAACCTGCTCGGTGTTCCGGCAGCCACTACGTACGACTACGACTATCAGCCGGTTGGGCTTGATGGCCTGTCGAACATTGAGAGTGGCCGGGCAACGAATGCCGATGTCGAGGTAAAAGAGGGTGACATCGTCTGGAATACCAATGGTGAGGCAGTGCCGCTGGCACCTGGCGTCGAGATCGTGAACGCTGCTGGTGAGACGATCACCTATCAGGGTGGCACGGTCACCATGAAGCAACTGACCGTGACCGACAAGTGGATATCAGGTATCACCTGGGAAGATGGTGAGCCGCTCAAGAAGGCTGACTTCGAGCTGGCGTATAAGATCAACTGTGATCCTGAGTCTGGTGCAGTTTCGTTGACCTACTGCAACTCGATTGCCAAGATCGATTTCACCAGTGACACCGAGTACACTGTGACCTTCCACCCCGGTGTGCAGTGGCCGACCTACTTCGCCGGCGCCGGTCTGGGTGCCTATCCGTCGCACCAGGTGCTGAGCGATGGTCGCCGGCTAGCCGATGTTCCGGCGGCTGAGTGGCAGACCCTGCCCGAAATCATCGAGCGCCCGCTGAGCAATGGCCCCTACGTGCTCAAGGAGTGGGTCAAGGGCCAGAGCATGACCTTCGAGGCCAACCCGAACTACTACAAGGGTGAGGTCAAGATCAAGACGGTCATCATCAAGTTCATTGCCGATACCAACCAGGCTGTGGCTCAGTTGCTGACCGGTGAAGTTGATGTGCTGGGCAGCGAGACCCTGGGTGCCGGCGCTGAGGTGCAGACCGTGATCGAGGCCGGTAACCGCGGCGAAATTCAGGCCTTCGTGGTTGCCAGCCCGACCTGGGAGCACATTGATATGAACCTCTTCACCAAGTAAGCAGGTTCAGTTTGCCGGTAAACGGCACGGCGATGGGCAAACTCGCTCATCGCCGCCTCTTCTGTCTTTGTAGCGCTGACCTCACGCTGTAAATCGCGATAGGTCATTCCCCACTGTCGAGGAGCATAGCTATGGCAGGTTATCTTGCCCGCCGCTTTATACAAATGTTTTTAGTGGCATTAGTAGCTGCAATCTGTGCCTATGGCATGCTGTACCTGGTGCCTGGAGGGCCGATTGATCAGTTGCTGGCTGAACGCCAGAATGCCGGTCAAAATCGTATTTCAGAAGATGATATCCGCCGTGTGCGCGAGCGTTTTGAATTAGATATCTATTTGCCATTTCGCTTCACACGCTGGTTAATCGGCTGGCCGGCTGGACCATTGCCCGGTGGCCTGGGAGCCGATTGGCAGGTAGGTTGTGCTGTTCCAGGGCAGGTGCGTCTGCGCTATCCCGATGGCCGGGTGGAGGTAGTTGAAGAAGGGTGTGAAGTACCGGTGACAATGGCCGATCTCGAAGGTCGCAAGGTGAGTCGGGGCATTGTCTTCGGTGATTTTGGTATTTCGCAGGTGATGTTGCGCGGCCGACCGGTAACTGACCTGATCATGACTCGTCTCCCCTATACGATTTACCTGATGGGGGCATCGATTCTGTTGTCAATATTGATCGCTGTTCCTATTGGGGTCTACTCGGCGGTACGTCAGTATTCTCGATTCGACTACATTATGACGACGCTTACCTTTATCGGTGCTTCACTGCCGAGTTTTGTCTTCGGTATCTTCGCGATTTTGCTCTTCTCGGTGCTGGCAAAGAATGCCGGCTTGCCTTATCTGCCACCTGGCGATGCGGTTGGTGTGCGCGATTATACGGTGCCACTGCTTGGTACGGTGGAAGCCGGTTCTTTCCTTGATCGATTTTTGCGCTTCCTGATGCCGTGTGGTGTGCTGACCTTCATTAATATCGCCGGCTGGAGCCGCTTTGTGCGCGGTAGTATGTTAGAGGTGCTCAGCCTCGACTATGTGCGTACCGCACGTGCCAAAGGGGTTGCAGAGCGGGTTGTGATTTTGAAGCATGCGCTGCGTAACTCACTGATTCCGTTTGTTACCCTGCTGGCCGGTATTCTGGTTGCGCTCTTCAGTGGTGCTCTGATTACCGAAACTGTGTTTAACTGGCCGGGTATTGGTCGTCTGTTTATTGATGCCCTCGGTCGCAATGACTATAATGTGGTAATGGCACTGCTCATCATTAATGTTGTGCTGTTACTGATCGGTATTCTGATCACGGATATTCTATACACGGTTGTTGATCCGCGTATTCGACTAACATAAAGTGCGTTATCATTATGATATGGCGACCGACAATGGCGCCGGTCGTATGCAAGCATTTCACGAGGAGAGGTTTGATGGCCACCAGCACGACTGCCGTGCCGCTTGAAGAGGCCGCACCCCGCCGGTCGGAGGGGCAATGGGCGATTGTCTTTCGCCGTTTTCGCCGCCACCGTCTGGCGATGTTTTGTGTCGGCCTCCTGACAGTGTTACTTCTGTTGTCGGCGATAGCGCCGTTAATTGCTCCCTATCCACGCGATGAGCCTAATCTGGGTGGTCGTTTCTTGACCCCAATGGGTGTTGATGCTGATGGCGGTGTTCACATTCTCGGCACCGATCACCTGGGCCGTGACTATGCCACTCGTTTGCTCTATGCATCACGGGTTTCGCTCGGTACGGCCTTCCTGGCTACTGCTGTTGCCTCGACTATCGGTATTTTGTTGGGGATGCTGGCTGGTTATTTCGGCGGTTGGGTTGATACCCTCATCAGTCGTTTTCTCGAAATCGTGGCGACCTTCCCTACCCTGCTGCTCCT
Source organism: Chloroflexus sp. (assembly GCF_034434295.1). Classification (GTDB taxonomy): domain Bacteria; phylum Chloroflexota; class Chloroflexia; order Chloroflexales; family Chloroflexaceae; genus Chloroflexus. The sequence goes on along the minus strand of NZ_DAOTZQ010000138.1, from coordinate 17,093 downwards.
GCTTATTCTGGCCTCAATTCTGGTGCAGAATATCAATGCTATACCAATTCCTGACTGGCTGGCATCATTTCTGGCCTTTGTGTTTGCCGTCTCAGAACGGGAAGCCCGCATTATCATTGCCGTGATTCTGGTGCTGGCTTTTTTTGGGTGGACGGGAACAGCCCGTTTGATGCGCGGTATGGTACTCTCGGTACGCGAGAACGTCTATATCGAGTCGGCGCGTGCTCTGGGTGCCAGTAATGCACGCATCCTGTTTCGCCACGTCTTCCCCAATGCCCTGCCACCGATGATTGTTGACTTTACCCTCGGCGTCAACGGTACGCTGGTGGCAGAGTCGGCGCTCAGTTTTCTGGGCTTTGGTATTCAAGACCCGACGCCAACCTGGGGTAATATGCTAGGCTATGCCCAGAGCTATATGTTTCAATATCCTTGGATGCCGCTGATTCCGGCACTTCCAATTCTGATTGCTTCGATTGCAATCAACTATATTGGTGATGGGTTGCGTGATGCGCTCGATCCGCGTCAACGCGGCTAGGGAACACGGCGCAAACGCTTGAGGAATAAAGATACGGAGCAACTGTGGCAACCGAGTCTCGTGTTGTAGCGGGTGCAGAGCGTCCAACCGCCCGCCGTGGCGCTGAATTGCTACGTGTGGAAGGTTTGAAAACCTATTTCTTCACTGAAGAAGGCGTTGTCCAGGCCGTTGATGGCGTCGATTTTACGCTACGCCGTGGTGAGACGCTGGGGATTGTCGGCGAGTCAGGTTCTGGCAAGAGTGTGACATCGCTCTCCATTTTGCGTCTGGTTAGCCCGCCTGGTCGGGTTGTTGAAGGGAAGATTATTTTCGATGGTACCGATCTGCTGACGCTTGATACGGAAGTGATGCGAAAAATTCGTGGTGATCGCATCGCGATGATCTTCCAGCAGCCGACGACAGCGTTGAATCCGGTGTTTCGGATCGGCGATCAAATTATCGAGACCCTGGAAATTCATCAGGGTCTCAAGGGTGAAGAGGCAGCCAAACGCTGTATTGAATTGCTGTCGATGGTCGGTTTGCCCGATCCGCAGCGCCGAATGCGTCAGTATCCCCACGAGCTGTCGGGTGGTCAGTGCCAGCGGGTGATGATTGCCATGGCGCTGGCATGCAATCCTGAGTTGTTGATTGCCGATGAACCTACGACTGCACTTGACGTTACCATTCAGGCGCAGATTCTCGATCTCATGCGCGAGCTACGTGAAAAGATCGAAACGGCCATTATGCTGATCACCCACGATATGGGTGTCATTGCGGAAATGGCCGATAGCGTCGTGGTTATGTACGCTGGTCGGGTCGTAGAGTACGCTGATGTGCAATCACTCTTTAGTGACCCGAAGCATCCGTACACCAGAGGTTTGCTCAATTCGATGCCGGTGCTCGGTGATACCAGGGAAGAGCTGGAGGTCATTCCCGGCACGGTGCCAAGCCTGATTAATCCACCAAAGGGCTGCCGGTTCGCTTCACGTTGTAGCAAACGGTTTGAGAAATGTGATCAACCGCCGCCAATGGTGGAGTTGGGTGCTAACCGACGAGTGCGCTGCTGGCTGTATGAATGAGTATGGTAGCAGGCGAAAGTCTGCTACCTGACTTGCGATATATGGAGTATGAGCATGACTTCTCCGGTGCTACAACCGGTAAATGACACCTTACTTGAGGTGCGTAACCTCAAAAAGTATTTCCCCATCAAGGGGGGATTTCTACGCCGCACGATTGCTGAAGTGCGGGCTGTTGATGATGTGAGCTTCACCGTCAAACGCGGTGAGACGCTGGGGCTGGTCGGTGAGAGCGGCTGCGGCAAGACTACGACCGGTCGTACTGTGCTGCGCCTCGAACGTGCGACTGCGGGAGAAGTGATTTTTGAAGGTCAGGATGTGATGCGGGCCAGTGGCCGAACGATGAAAGCCCTGCGCCGTGACATGCAGATCATCTTTCAAGACCCGTATGCGTCACTCGATCCGCGGATCACGATTGGTGAGAGCGTAGCTGAAGGGTTGGTGATCCACGGCATTGGCACTCCCGCTGAGCGGCGGGAACGGGTGCGTGAAGTGCTGGCAAAAGTCGGTCTGAGTGCATCGCATATGAGCCGCTTTCCACACGAATTTTCCGGTGGGCAGCGGCAGCGCATCGGCATTGCCCGTGCGTTGATTATGGAGCCAAAGCTTATTGTGTGCGACGAGCCGGTCTCTGCACTTGATGTGTCCATCCAGTCGCAGGTGCTCAATCTCTTGCGTTCACTTCAGCGCGAATTCGGCCTGACCTATCTCTTCATCGCGCACAATCTGGCCGTGGTCGAGCATATCTCGGATCGCGTGGGCGTGATGTACCTTGGTAAGATGGTCGAATTGACGACCAGTGAGGAGCTGTTCCGCGAACCGCTGCATCCCTACACCAAAGCGCTCATTTCAGCGATTCCGAATCCCAATCCGTTTGCCAAACGCGAACGGATTGTGTTGCAGGGTGATGTGCCAAGCCCAATCAATCCACCCAGTGGTTGCCGCTTCCACCCACGCTGCTGGATTGCGAGAAGCATTTGTAAAGAGCAAGAGCCGGTGTTTGAAGAGAAGCGTAAAGGTCACTGGGTGGCATGTCATTTTGCCGGCCAGTTTTAGCCGGAATGCGCATAGAGGTAACGGGCAACTTCAACCAGTTGCCCGTTTTTGTTTTGGTGAATGTATCTTGACATACGCGATGTGATGAACGTAATGCTTTGACAGAGTCACCATATCATAATGGTAACTCGAGTTGCTACCTATGCTGTGTACAAACCACGGAGGCGGACGATCAGGATGAACAGCACGACGTCGCGTGCAACACCGTATGGCGAACCGCACGAATGATGTGGGGCGCAGTCAGTTCCCATGGACGTGCTACGTCACACGGTAGCAACCGGGTTATCCCTATCCTCTGTCTCCTCCGTATCTCTGTGGTGAAAAGGGTAGTAACTTAGGTTAATGGTAATGCTTTTCAGCTACAATACTCTCCGCACCGGGCAGATAAGCTCCGTTTATAATCTGCGGTTATGCTTCGCTGGCAGAACGAGGTTGCTATGATCCGCATGTTGCACCTGGCCGATCTTCATCTTGGGGTTGAAAATTACGGTGCTCTTGACCCAAGACGCGGGTTGCATTCACGATTGATAGATTATCTCGACCGGCTCGATGAGGCGATTACTATCGGTCTCGATCATCAAATCGATCTTTGTCTGATCGCCGGTGATGTGTACAAAAACCGCTCGCCGAATCCAACCGTGCAGCGTGAATTTGCCACCCGGATTCGCCGCCTGCGTGAAGCAGGGGTCGCTGTCGTTATTCTAACCGGTAACCACGATATTTCGCCAGCGCAGGGTCGTGCGCATTCAGTCGAGATCTTTGCCACTCTGGCGTTAGAAGGGGTAACGGTGGCTGATCGACCACGGATGCATCGCATCGAGACACGCAGCGGGCCGCTCCAACTGATTGCAGTACCCTGGGTCACCCGCCAGATGTTGTTAACCCGCGATGAGATGGTTGGGGCGTCGTTTGCGACTATCGAATATGAGATACGTCGTCGGCTTGAACAATTCATCGAACGCTCGGTTGAACAACGTGATCCTGCGCTTCCCACTGTGCTGGCGTTTCATGGCACCGTCGAAGGCGCACAACTTGGTGCCGAACGTGCGATGATTCTCGGCCATGATCTGAGTCTTCCCAGTTCAGTCCTGGCGCAACCGGGGATTGATTACGTTGCACTGGGTCATATCCATCGCCATCAGGTGATTACCAGACAGCCACCAATGGTTTACCCGGGCAGCATCGAGCGGGTTGATTTTGGTGAACGTGACGAACCAAAGGGGTGTGTTCTGGTCGAACTGGCGCCCGGCCAGGCAGACTGGCGATTTGTACCGTTAGCAGTGCGCCCCTTTGTCAGTATCGAACGCGATCTGCGACGGAGTAGCGATCCGGTGCAGGCATTGCAAACCGCCATTGAACGCCATGACCTGCGTGATGCCGTGGTGCGGGTAGAGGTTGAACTGACGCGCGAGCAGGCAGCCCTGTTGCGCGAAGAACAGGTACGCGAGTGGCTGCGGGCAGCCGATGCTGCGGTTATCGCAGCGATTGTGTTCAATATTGAACGACCGGCCCGGCAGCGCTTCGGCAACACCGGCGAAGCGCTGGGTGAAGGACTAACACCACTCAAAGCCTTAGAACTCTACCTCAAAAGTAAACAGGTGCCACCGCAGCGGATTACTCAATTGTTAGCTGCTGCTCAGGAGTTGATGGATGGCGTTGAGTAGAGAACTTATCTCATAAAGCTGTGATGCCATGCTACCAAGGCCGTCGCCCATGTGCGTAAACGGTTGCCAATCGTCAGCAATAGGATATTCTGCTCCCAGGCTGCCGGAATGACACGAGAAGGGCTAATGACCATCTTCGGTACCATCACGCACCGAATTGGGTTGTCTTCCCCGCTCATCATACGCACGTCGCGGCGTTTGGCGTGTGACAGCCATGTTGCTGCACCAGCCGTGCTCACGATCCGGTGCGTGGTTGGCCGTTGACCCTACTGGTCATGGGAAGGCCGAATGTGCTCGTTACGGTCATGGATTTGGTCAGGAATGAATGAGATACTTTCTAGTAAGTGTTTTTGAAACAGGTTCAAGTGTACCCAGATTACTGCCATCAGGCGTGAAGAAGCATGTCTGCGGGAACGCTGCCACAGTCGGTGAGGAACCTGCGGACATTCACACGTAGTATTTCATGTCTCTACGACAACGTGTGAACAGCGATGCACTACTGCAAGAATCCGCAACAGCATATGATCGATGCTGACGTCATGACGACGCACTACGTTGCAAGTAACATTGTGCTGTTCATCCTGGTATTCAATTTCCGTGGTCTGTTCAGGGCACGGACGGCAATTTGGGTTATATAATACGTTCATAATGTAAACCGGAAAACTACCGTCCGATCTTTGTTCTGGTCAATGCTCTCAGATTCAGTGCAGAAGGCTCAACTATGTCGCTCCCTACTATAAGCGTGGTCATCTGTACGAGTGATCGTGGTGGGACTGTTGCGGACACCGTCGCGAGTATTCTCGCAAATGATCATCCGGCCTTTGAGGTGTTCGTGATCGATCAGAGCAGTGATGCAGGCACCGCTCATGCATTACAACAGTTTCATCATGATCGACGCTTTCACTACCTGCCTGTACGCTTCAAGGGTTGGGCGAAAGGTCACAATCTCGGTCTGCGTATCGCACGTTCGCCATTGATTGCAATCGCCGATGATGATTGTGTGGTACCACCAGATTGGTTGCGAATACTGGAAACCGAGCTGGAGGCTGAGCCGCACGCAGCCGTGCTCTACTGTAACGTTTTGCCAGGTCCCCACGACCCCAGTGCCGGGTTTGTCCCTGGCTTTCAATGCCCCAGACGTGTCGTCGTCAATACTCTGCGCGAGAAATGGTATGTACGGGGAATTGGTGCGGGTATGGCGCTTCGTCGGGAACGTATTCTGGCGATAGGTGGTTTTGACGAGTGTCTGGGGCCGGGTGGCACGTTTAAGTCGGCGGCTGATGTCGATATTGCCATTCGCGCTATCCTGGCCGGCTGGTCTGTAGTCGGAACACCGGCGACAGCGGTCATTCACTACGGGTTTCGTACCTGGCAAGAGGGGCGACGTCTAACAGCGCACAATTGGGAAGGGTTAGGCGCGGCGTTTGTCAAACCTGTAAAAGCCGGTTACTTTGAGGCCGGTATATTGCTCTGGTATGAGTTGCAGCCGGTATTGATTGAGCCGCTGTTATCGCTCTCGCATTTGCAGCGGCCTCACGGTTTAGGGCGCTTTGTCGCCTTTATGAGAGGGTGTCTGCGCGGATTACTGCATCACATAGATCGGAAACGATTGGTTTATCTATAGCCAAAACTAAAATGATTAAGACTGTCGAATATCTAGTCGATCAGTTTGTGTAATCAGGTCTTTATCTCATTCATCATAAGCAATGAATGTCACTGCAAAGATTGCGTCAGCAGCCACCGGTATCTTGCTTGCGGTTGCCGTTGTACTGGTGGGAATAAGAGAGCTGGTGGTCTGAGTCAGTGTTACCTCCGTTGCAGCCGGCATATCGCGCAGTGTAAGGGTTAGTGGATGGGCTGTGGCGTTGCGTCCGATGATGTGAATCGCTCCGGTGACCGGATCGCGAAAGGCGACCAGCGGTAAGGCTGTATCGGCTGAAACCCCTATCTGTACTACTCCCGGTGTGACGAAGCGAGCAATCTGAGCAATGGCTGCAAAGCGTGGCCGGATCTGAAACTCGCCATTCGTCGGATTGTAGGCCAGGGCACCCCAATAGTCGAACGTGCCATGGTGGGTGTAGAAGCCATCAACGCCATCGTAGAGGAGTGCTGCGTGTACGCTCTGCCGCAGGTAACGGATCAGAAATTCAGCGCTATCGGCACCAAATGACCATTCGTTACTGCGGGTTGGTTCTTCATAGCATGCGGTGCACCATTGTGAAAATTCAGTCACCCAGATGTCTGGCGCGGATGCCGGCCAAGTGGTCAGAGCTGGACGTATATCACTCAATTGTCCGGCATAGTCGTGCATGGCAACTGCTCTTAGCATCTGGGTTATTGTCGGTTTGGTTTTCAGTGCACGCAGGTAGGCATCGGTAGCGCTGCTAAAGGCGGTTTCCGGTCCGATCAGGCCAATGTCACCATAACCATTGGCTTGCAACTGAACTGCTAATTGTTCCATCACCTCCGCATACCGGTCTGGGGTAAGTTTTGGTCCTTCGGGTGGTCCGTAATCAATCTCGTTGAGCGGCGAGAACCATTGCAATGACACTCCATGCCGACGACCGGCTGCAATCAGGTTATTCATGGTCTCAACCCATCGTTCAGTGAGTTCGGGATTTGCCTGACTGATGTCCATCCATGCCGGTGGCTCACCCATGACACTCAAAATTACGTGGGTGGCGGGTTTCTGCTCCAGATAGTGCATAATTGCCCATATGCTATCGAATGGTGGCATGCGATAATCAATCGGTGGTGGTGTTGCGGCCGTAAGGTCGCCCCACGCACTCGTTTCGACAATCACGCGAAAGATGCGAGCACCCAGCTCGTTGTAGAGCGTATCGAGGGCGGGAGCAAATGTACCGTCATGCCAGTAGGCGCCATTGATATTGACCCCAATGCCGGTGATTGGTTGTCCGATATCGGTGGTATCAATTCTGGTAACGTTGGTGTAGGAATTGGTTGCCCGAAATCACTCTGGTTGGGCTGGCGGATCCAGTTGCAGCCGCTGGTTACGATGATGAGGAGCCAAAAGAGAGAGACAAGACGGGATAGCGGCATATATACTCCACAACTACATAAACTCTCGACTCTACCGTATCGGAGCACTGAGATGCAGACAAGAATTCAGCAACGAAACTGTCAGCTTGCCAGAGCAGTTTGTTTAGAATCCGTTCATCTCAGTTGGGTAATGTAGACATGGCAGAATAGGGAGGAACAGCTATGCCATCACGTCCACTAACCGACATTGTGAGCGATATTCTGGCTGTGTTGCGGGCACGCTGGTATCTCCGCAGCGCGAGATTGGGGCCACGAGTACGGTTATGGGGGCGTCCGGCAATCAGTAATTACGGCCAGCTCATCATCGGCGAGCGAGCGCGATTGGTTTCAACGATTGTACCACTCGAACTGGCAGTAGCTCATGGGGCGCGGTTGGAGATTGGTCAGGGGACGTTTATCAACTACGGTTGTTCGATTGCGGCAACTGAACTGGTACGTATCGGGCCGCATTGTAATATCGGTACCTATGCCATGATTATGGACAACGACTTCCACCGTCTGGAGCCGGAGCGGCGCCAGGAACGACCGCCATCAGCTCCAATCATTCTGGAAGAGAATGTCTGGCTCGGTGGTCGAGTAACGGTATTGAGTGGTGTGACGATTGGTGCTGGTAGTGTGATCGGTGCCGGTAGTGTGGTAACCAAAAGCATCCCGCCGCGTTCATTGGCAGCAGGAGTTCCGGCTCGGGTCATTAGACAGTTATAAGCGTATGAATCAGAGATCTGCACTCAGTATCAGTATTGTTATTCCAACGTACAATCGGTTAGCTCGCTTGCAGCGGGTGCTGGCGGCTGTTAGCAGTCAGCGTTATCCGCACGATCAGTTTGAAGTAATTGTTGTCTCGGATGGATCAACCGATGGGACTGCCGAGTATGCGCAGCGAGCGCACTTTCCGTTCAAATTTACCTTCATTCAACAAGACAATGCCGGTCCGGCAGCGGCACGGAATCGCGGTGTGGCAGCGGCCAGTAGCCCTCTGATCCTGTTTCTGGATGATGATGTCGTACCGGTGCCGGATTTGCTCAACGAACATCTATGCCTGCATGCCGGACATCCCAATCGTGTTGTCCTGGGCACGATGATCACACCGCCCGATGCCCGTTTGTTGCCCTGGGTGGCATGGGAGCAGGCGATGTTGGAGAAACAGTATCGGGCGATGACCAGTGGGGTCTGGCCGGCAACGGCACGACAATTTTACACGGGCAATACATCATTGGCTCGTCAATTGATCCTGGATGTGGGCGGGTTTGATGAGCGATTTCGCCGTGCCGAAGATATTGAGCTGGCATACCGGCTGGCGAAGTTAGGGGTTGAGTTTGTCTTTGCACCGCAGGCAACCGGCTATCACTACGCCGAGCGTAGTTTTGCTTCGTGGCTGGCCACACCGTACACGTATGGACGTAACGACATTATTTTCGGTCGTGAGCAGCAGGTTGATCTGATCGATTTCGTGCGCCGTGAATTTGCGCAGCGTAAGCGGCTTACCCGCTGGCTGGTACATGCATTGCTTGATCGCCCACGGGCCAGTGCCGTGGCACTAGCTGTGATGCCGCGAATAGCACTCCTGGCGCACCGTCTGCTAGGAGAACGAGGAAGTCGTCCGATCTACAGCGCCATATTCAACCTCCGTTACTACCAGGGCGTGGCCGATGAGTTAGGTGGACGTGATCATTTGTTAACAGCACGACGAGTGATGAAAACGGCTCAAACCTGAAGGAGCGACCGATGATCGATCTCTTTTTGCAAGATGTACGACGTTGGGTGATTCCTGGACAGATTAGCACAGAACCGCTGCGCCTGCGCCAGATTTTGCGTCTGTTGCTTACTCATCTTCCTCTACGGGCAATGCTCTGGTTTCGTTTCGGTTCGTGGTGTAAGCAGCGTGGAATTCCGTTCATTCCCGGCTATGTTCAGCGTCGCATCTATCGACGATACGGGTTGGAGATTGTGGTTGGGGCCGACATTGGGGGTGGTTTATACATCGCTCACCCGGTAGGCACCGTTATCGCGCCGCAGCGGATGGGGCGCAATTGTTCGGTCATCGCTGCCGTGACAATTGGGATGCGTAATGAGTGGAAGTTTCCTGTCATTGGCGATGAGGTCTTCATTGGTGCCGGTGCCCGGGTGCTGGGAGGGATCACCGTCGGGGATAGGGCGCAGATTGGGGCAAATGCCGTCGTGATTCGTGATGTGCCGGCCGGTGCAACCGTCGTTGGCATTCCAGCGCGAGTGGTGAAGAGTGGTGCTGAAGTGGTCAACGGTACGGTGTCTGATCAGGCGCCTCTTCGGTCGCAATTAATGCTATAGGATTGTTTTAGTATGATACGTAGCCTCTTCGTCCTGGAACAGCATCTTGGTCATCAAACATACGCCGAGAATCTGCGCTTTGGCCTGACCTATCAGGCGCAAATTGTTCCCTGCTGGACGGCAATAACGTATGCAGGGAATGGCTGGCTTGAGCGTCTGCCGTTGCCACAACATTTACGAGGGACATTGCGCGGGCGACAACAGGTTCGGCACATACTCCGCACCACCGAGTATGACGTTGCCCTGTTCAATACCCAGGTCCCGGCAGTGCTGGCCGGGAAGATGGTAACGCAACGACCGTATGTAATCGCAACCGATATTACACCACGGCAATATGATGCGATGGCATCGTTCTATCACCATCGTGCTGATCGCCCAGGTCTCATTGCTGCCCTCAAACATCATCTGAATGTCCAGGTATTTCAACGGGCAGCATGGGTTTTACCCTGGTCGCAATGGGTGCGTGATTCTCTCATTCGTGATTATCGTGTGGCTCCAGAACGTATTCGGGTAATCCCCCCCGGTATCGATTTGTCACGATGGCAGCCTCGTCGCGAGCGAGCGGTTGGACCTCTGCGCATCCTTTTCGTGGGTGGCGATTTCGTGCGTAAAGGCGGGCCAACGCTACTGGCTGCGGTCAAACAGGTAACTACACCGGTGGAGCTGCATATCGTGACGCGCAGCCCGCTCGATCCGGCAGAAGGTGTCTTTGTGTATCGCGATGTAACGCCGAATTCACCACGTTTGATAGAGTTATACCAACAGGCTGATCTGTTTGTTTTTCCAACTCAGGCTGAAGCGTTTGGGATTGCGGCATTAGAGGCGATAGCCTCTGGATTGCCAGTGATCACAACGCCCGTTGGTGGTCTGCCCGATATTGTGCGGGATGGGGTCAATGGTTTTCTGGTTCCACCTGATGACCCAGGAATGCTGGCTGCACGTTTGCAGTTACTGATTGATCAGACAGAATTGCGCTTGCGCATGGCAGCAGCAGCACGGCGTCACGCCGAAATCTATTTCAACGCAATTAAGAATGCATCCCAAATTGCCGAATTGATGGTGCAGACAGTAGCACCGTCCAGAAGGGTTTGGGCTACCCATCCTGGTAGATGAAGTCGGTATCGAGCCAGGATCGTTACCTCAATCCATGCTTCCGCTGCGTGCGTGTCTAACCGTGTCTCGCACAACGTGTACCGTTAGTAGCAGATCACCAGGGCTTGCGACACTATCTGCGAACATCCGCCATCTCCGCGTCCATCCGTGTTCCGCAGGTACTCACCACGGATATTCGTGGATGGCGCGGATATGCGCGGATTACGCCATGGCTAATGCCATTCCATAATGTCCAGTATCTCTCAGGTGCCGGAGCGGAAGAGCGGTCTGATCGTAGATGCCTGTAAAACCCTCACTCAGCACTACGGCAATGCCCATACACTGATCCCGCGCACGTGCCAGTCTGCGCCCCACCAGCGATCACCACGAAATTCGATCTGCGTGACCCCGGCTGGAACAGGCATCCAGAAGTTGCGAAAGTGTTCATCTTTGAAATAACGGCTGTCTTGAGCCTGTAAGCGCGCCGGTTGCCAGGCACCACCATTGAAACGGACTTGAAGATTCGGACCGATACCACTGAAGCGCAGGTAGGCATTGGCAGGTGCCGGTGCCGATAGCGTGACCGATGGATTGGCACGATCAACATAGCGACGATTGGCAGCGATCATTGTAAATGGTCGACTCGGGCTGATGGTGACGTTATCCCAGTGCCAGGTGCCCGGTCGGCAGGGGGATGTACAATCTTTGAGTGGGTTGTATGAATGATGACCGAACTGCACGACTCCCTGATCCCAACCCAGATCGGCAATGCTGGCATCCACCCAGTAGAAATTGTAGGCCGGCATGCCAAACTTGATCCTGGTACGCGAAATCTGAAGCTCAAAGGTGTCGCGGCGAGTCGGACTTGGTTCCAGGAAGCGATCATACGGAATAGCAACGCCCTGGATAACCGTGGGCTGGAAATTCCGGTAGATGATCACATCAAAGAAGTTGCCACTGAGGTCCATCCGTACCTGCACACCATTACGTGGCGGCCCGCTTAAATCAACTTCCATATCAAAGGGCAGTTGCAGGTGATCATTGTACGGACTGATCCAGAGATCGATCCAGTCGCGCAGACTGGTGCGTAGTGTGGAGACATCGAAACGGATGGTCGCGTTACCACCACTGAAATCAACCAGATGGTTAGGGGTGAGATAGATCATGCCATAGCCGCTGGCTTTGATCGCCGTCATAATGTGGTTGCGGCACTGGTAAACAGCATCTTCGTAACGATTGATAGTATGGGTTGCCGGGGCTGGTGCACAATCAGGGCCGTGTTCGGCGGACATGGCCTCAAGCTGATACCAGGTATTAACATCGCGAGAGTGGACAGCGACATCCCAGTGATCGGGGTTCCAGCTTTGCGGTTGCGCCGGCTCGCCGGTGAATGTTTCAGTAAATATCGATGGCTTCACAATGATAGGGATAAATTGACGACGGCTTCCGTTTGCAACAACGGTCAGGGAAGGTTGCCAGGTCAACCAGAGCAGACCACTCATCAGGCAGATGGTCGAAACAATCAGCCAGTATCTTCGCGGCATCAAAACCTCCGTCTACATCACCAACAATGCCCTATTGATGTTTCAGCAAGGCCTGCATTGTGGTGGTGACAGGTAGTGAAGCCCGGTATCAGAGGGGGAGGGTGGATGATACCGGTGCATCACTACCAATTTCTATGTCGCAGCTAACGATTATAAGTAACGGCCATAACCGAAATGTATCCGAATGATCCTTGATCATCGTATGGTTAAAGGAATGTAGACGCGCACCGGTAGGGTTGGACTCGAACGCTGAATCTGCACCTCGTGTGGTACAGCGTTGCTCAGACTGCGCACCGCTGCCTGAGCGTCAGACCATTGTCCGGTGCCATCGTTCACGTTGAAATACGGCCATACCCAGGCGCCGGCGTAGCAATTCGCATGGAGTTCGGTCAAGAGTTGAGCAGGAGTGCGATTCGTTCCGCCCGCATTGGCCGGTAGCTCACCAACGACGACCGGTTTGTCGAAGCCCGCCTCGTACCAGTCGTTGAAGAGAGGCGAGTAACTCCAATACCGCTCATCACCGTTCATCCAGCCATAGTAATGAATCTGGTAAAAGTCGAGATACCCTTGCGGGTCATATACGGTCAGCACTGCATCACGCCAGAAATTACCGCTGGCGCCGAGGGCCGTGCTGCTGTTCCATTTCATCGATGCACTACCGACTGTTGTTAACTGGTTTGAATTGCGGTGAATAGCGCCGGAAATCTCGGCGATAAATCGCTGCATTTGGGCCAGCGTCACCGGTTGCGCAACCTCGCCGGACGGTGTGAAATGTGGCGGTTCGCTAATGCCAAATTCTGGCTCATTGAAAATATCCCACGCCAGCACATTTGGATGGGTGCCTATCGTATAACCACTGTTGCCAACCGGGTAGCGCAGCATCGGCAATAGCGCGTTGTTGATAAAAGAGGCACGCTTGGCACTGTCCACGATCAGATCGCGATGACCACCTGCATGCTCGCCACGTGCAGTAGCCGTTGAGTCGGCGAAGAGCATATCAAAGCTCCAGAGATTGAACACAAGATAGATATTCTCTTCAGCCGCAATTTGTATCGCGCTGGCCAGGCTGGGGAGAAAGGTAGCGTCAAAACCGGTGACGGCACCACCGCTACTGGCATTAAACTCAGGTGCACCACGGCCATCAGCAAAGAGCCACCAGCGTACTGTGTTTGCCCCTTGTTGCCGGAGGGTTCGGAACATGGCACGGGTGGCGTTGGCGTCGTAGGTGTGTTGCCCCCATTCTTCCACGGTGCCGAAATCAGCACTGTAGCCACCGTTGAGCCATGGGACATTTGCGCCTAGTAAAAACCAGCGACCGCCAAAACGCGGAACCAGATGGGAACGATCAACCGGACAGTTAGCTGGTGTGGCAGTAGCGGTTGGGATATGCGACAAGACACTCAAGATAAAGAACGTGCAAAGTGCTAATCGGAGTATGCGGGCCATGTGAGCCTTTCCGTGATGCTCGAGTCACACTCATCTGTATGTCCACAGCCAGATTAGCACTTGATGAATAAAATGTCATTATGTCGTGACTAGGTATGTAGTACTAAAAACATCGCTCATGTGTTTGCATGAGTGTTGGCCAGTCGCTGTAAAGCGGCAGCCACCCGATCCAACGCCTCATCGAGTTGGGCACGTGGGCAGCCAAAGTTGATGCGAATAAAGCCTTCACCACCAGGGCCGAATGCCGCGCCATCAGAGAAGGCTACCCGTGCTTCATTAAGGAAAAAGCGATACGGGCTGATTGACAGAGGCAATTCGCGGCAATCAATCCAGCCGAGATAGGTTGCCTGGGGGATAGTGCAGCGAAGCGGGGCCAGTTCGGTGGTAACGCGCTTGACATAGTGATCGCGATTCGTGGTCAGATACTGCAATAATGCAGCCAGCCATTCAGCACCGTGCTCGTAGGCCGCCAGTGCGCCGGCAAAGCCAAACACATTCACGTGCGGCACAATTCCGGCTGCGGCCCGACTCACCTGACGGCGCAGTTCGGGATTGGGAATGATCGCCATACTGCAACCAAGTCCGGGTAAGTTGAACGTCTTGCTGGGTGCCATGAGGGTGATAGTGCGGTCGGCGATGGCTGGATCGAGTGCTGCCAGTGGGGTGTGGCGTGTTTCACCGAGCAACAAATCGCAGTGAATCTCATCGGAACAGATGATAACGTTACGGTCGAGACATATCTCGGCCAACCGGCGCAGGGTTGGTGGATCGTATTCGAGGCCAACCGGATTGTGTGGATGGCTGAGCAGCAAGAGTCGGGTGCGCTCATGAATTGCCGCCCGAAAAGCGTCGAAATCGATAGTATAGGAAAGAATAGAACCAGAAATGCTGAGTGACAATTCACAGGTGTCGATCTGTCGTTGTTGATTACGGGGTGCACTCAGGAAGGGTGGATAGGCTGGAGTGAGGGTCAGTACGCTATCACCGGGTTCCCCGAAAGCCCGGCAGAGGACATTAATCGCCGAGACCAATCCGGGTGTGAAAAGGATGTGTTCAGGTTGAATATACCAGTGGTACAGATGAGCCATGCGCTCACAAATAACCTCAGCCAGGCGTTCTGGATGAGCAGGGTATCCAAACACTGCATGCGCAGCTCGTTCGTGAAGCGCAGCGACCACGGCTGGCGGCGAGGCAAAATCCATGTCGGCGACCCACATCGGCAAAACATCAGCCGGATACTGTTCCCACTTAATACTCCCGGTGCCACGGCGAGGAATGATCTGATCGAAGTTGAAGCTGTTCACTGTTAAGATCCTCTTGCAACAAAAGGCGCGTGGCAGCCAAACGTTCAGGCCACGCGCCAGACAGCCATCACCTGTACATTACTACACTCGACCAAAGAAATCCATTTGTTGTTCCTGGTACTGACCCATCGAGCGATACTTTCGATAGCGTTCGTGCAACAGGGTGTCAATATCGCGTTGTTGTAGATCAGCCAGATGCACACGCAGACGTTCGCCAACAGTGGTAATCGCGGTTAGGCGATCGGTATGGGCACCGCCCGGCGGTTCGGGGATGACCTCATCAATGATCCGTAAATCGTAGAGATCGGCGGCAGTTAGCTTCAATGCCCGCGCTGCTTCGGGTGCTTTCGCGGCATCGCGCCACAGGATCGAGGCGGCTGCCTCTGGCGGAGCCACAGAATAAATGGCATTCTCTTGCATCAAAATACGGTCAGCGACACTGATAGCCAATGCGCCACCACTACCACCTTCACCGATAACAACCGCGATGCTCGGAACACGTAGCGTTGTCATCAACATAATGCTTTCAGCAATCGCATTTGCCTGACCACGCTCTTCTGAACTCTTAGTGGGGTCGGCAGCCGGTGTATCGACAAAACAGATAACCGGCAGACCAAACTTCTCGGCGTGGCGCATCAAGCGTTGAGCTTTGCGATAGCCTTCGGGATGGGGCATCCCGAAGTTGCGCCGCATATTTTCGCGGGTATCGTTACCCTTTTGATGTCCGATGACCATCACCGTTTGACCGGCAAAGGTTGCCATACCACCGACCATCGCCGGGTCATCGCCAAAGCGGCGATCACCATGCAATTCGACAAAATCCTCACACAGAGCAGCAATGTAATCCAGCGTGTGTGGCCGTTGTGGATGGCGAGCCAGTTGTACGCGATCCCAGGGTGTCAGCGATTGAGGGATAGCCGTTTCTTCCATTGTATGCCTCACACGCAATTACATAATCGGTTGCGGTAACGTTGCTCGTCGACCGGCAAGCTCAGCTTTAGTGGGTGGTGTTGAGCGCTGGTGGTAGAGACGGAGAATACGGGATAATGTGTCACGCATCTCGCTTCGCGGTACCACCATATCGATCATGCCATGTTCGAGCATAAACTCGGCGGTCTGGAAGCCGGCTGGTAGCTTTTGGCGCATGATCTGCTCGATTAAACGCTTGCCGGCAAAACCAATGTTGGCTCCTGGTTCAGCGATGATAATATCGGCCACCGATGGATACGAAGCGGTCACACCACCGTAACAGGGATCAACCAGCAACGCAATATGGGGTTGACCGGCAGCCGCTAACCGGGTGAGAGCCATTGTTACCTTGGCCATCTGCATCAGCCCAATCACCCCCTCTTGCTGACGAGCACCACCGGATGTATTGATGGTGAGTAGAGGGACACCCAGTTCAACTGCCCGTTCGGCGGAGCGGGCCATCTTTTCGCCGTAGACACTGCCCATTGACGCGCCCATGAAGGAGAAATCAGCCACTGCGACGCAGATCTGAATGTTGCTGATTGCACCGATGCCGGCAATCACTGCATCCGCCATGCCGGTGCGTTGTTGAGTTTTCGTCAGCTTGGCCGCGTAACTCTCCTCGTCGGCGACGAAACCAAGGGGATCGGTCGGCAATAGATTGGCATCCATTTCGCGGAACGAACCGACATCGAGGAGACCGAGCCACTCGTGGGCACTCAGGCGCATGTGATGACCGCATTTGGGGCAGACCTTCAGGTTATCGTTGAGCTGTTTTTTGTAGATAAGCTCACGACAGGAACTGCATTTCACCCACAGATCATCGGGGATTTGGGCGCTGTCTTGATCCTCACGCCCGGTAAACCCTTTTCGACTTAGGCGGAAGAATTCTTTCACGGTTCCCTGCGCTTTCACTTGGCGCGTATATGCGCGTCTGCTGGTAATTTTATTCACAGTGAGTTCATTGTTATCTATTATAGCATGAGCCGCAAAGGAGTATCGAGATAGAGACTGGAGTTCGCTTTTTTGATACTTCCGTATCAGGTGCCATTGGCGTTACG
>NZ_DAOTZQ010000137.1:0-22304 GCF_034434295.1 Chloroflexus sp. | reverse complement strand
TTGAGCTGATTGTACCGGTGGCTATCGAAGAGGGCTTGCGCTTCGCTATTCGCGAAGGTGGTCGCACCGTCGGTGCTGGTGTTGTAACCAAGATCCTCGATTAACGTCTGAGGCCGGATTCGCTAAGCTGTCGGCGGCTTTCATGCTGTCGGCAGCTTCAAAGTGAAGGGTATAAAATGGCCGTGGCCAAAGATACTGAGCGTGACGTTCAAGAAAACATCCTCGTGCGCACATTTCGCGAAACGCGCAGCGAGTTACGGCAAGTCGTTTGGCCAAGCCGCGAAGAGACGATCCGTCTTACAATGCTCGTGATTGCGGTGTCAATTGTGATTGGCTTGCTGCTCTTCATCGGTGATACGATCTTCACCTTCCTCTACACGAGCCTTGTCAGCCTCGTCCAGTAAGCTGTTCGCGAACGGGGATTGCCATGTCTGAGGAAAAGGAAAAAGAAAAAGAGGCCGATGACCGGCGTTGGTATGTGATCCATACCTATTCGGGCTATGAAAACAAGGTAAAGAAAAACCTGGAGCATCGCATTGCGTCCATGGAGATGCAAGACCAGATTTTCCGGGTTATTGTGCCTACCGAAGAGGAAATTGAGATCAAGAATGGGCAGCGCCGCACGGTAAATAAGAAGATCTATCCCGGCTATGTCTTGGTACAGATGCGCCTTACCGATGATTCCTGGTATGTGGTGCGCAATACCCCTGGCGTAACCAGTTTCGTCGGGCATGGCAACAAGCCTACTCCCCTTGAGGATGAAGAGGTTAAGGCTATTTTGCGCCAGATGGAAGGCGAAACACCGAAGGTGCGTGTGAGCTACCAGAAGGGCCAGGCTGTCAAGATTATCGATGGCCCCTTCACCGACTTCGAGGGTATTGTCGATGCCATTGATCACGAGCGGGGTCGGGTGCGTGTTCTGGTCTCTTTCTTTGGCCGCGAAGCGCCGGTTGAGCTTGATTTCTTGCAAGTAACCCGATTGGTAGAATAGGATATCTGTCACCTCGCCGGTTGTGCGAGGGAGGGAAAGTTGTTTATGCGCTTTCCCGTTATGCAAGGAGTTGTGTCGTGGCTAAGAAACTCGTCGCAGTCGTTAAACTGCAATTGCCGGCTGGCAAAGCTACACCAGCGCCACCCGTTGGTCCGGCGCTTGGTCAGTACGGCGTTAACATCATGGCCTTCGTGAAGGAGTATAACGAGAAATCGGCATCTCAGGCTGGTAGCATTGTGCCGGTTGAGATTTCGGTTTACAGTGATCGCTCCTTCGTTGCCCGTCTGCTGACCCCACCTGCGGCCGATTTGCTGCGTAAAGCAGCCGGCATTCAGAAGGGTGCCAGTACACCGAAACGCACGACTGTTGGCACAATTACTCGTGCCCAGTTGCGCCAGATTGCTCAGCAAAAGCTGCCTGATATGAATGCCAATGATATTGAAGCTGCTGAGCGGATTATTGCCGGTACGGCACGCAGTATGGGTGTCAAGATCGTTGAATAGTGATTGTTAGTTGGTGGGAGGATTCGTCGATCCGCCATCACCACCTGGAGTAGTTGCTATGCCAAAGCACGGAAAAAAGTATCTCGCCGCTCTGGCGAAGGTTGACCGGACGCGCCTCTATTCACCAACCGAAGCGCTGGCGTTGGTGAAAGAAACTTCGTACACAAAGTTTGACGGTACTGTCGAGGCGCACTTGCAGCTGGGTATCGATCCGCGTCACGCCGATCAGAACATTCGCACGACTGTTGCTTTACCCTATGGCACCGGCAAGACGGTTCGTGTGCTGGTCTTCGCCCAGGGTGAAGCGGTGCAGGCTGCGCTCGATGCGGGTGCGGATTATGCCGGTAGCGATGATCTGATTGCCCGTATCGACCGCGAGAATTTCTTCGATTTCGATGTAGCCATTGCAACACCCGATATGATGGGTAAGGTCGGTCGGATTGGTCGTAAGCTCGGTCCACGAGGGTTGATGCCCAACCCGAAGAGCGGTACTATCGTTCCAGCCGCCGATCTGGCACGCACGATTCGTGAAGTGAAGGGCGGTCGCGTTGAGATCCGCAACGATAAGACCGGTATCCTGCACGTGGCTATCGGGAAAGTGAGCTTCACTCCACAGCAGTTGAGCGAGAATTTCGTTGCGCTGATGGACGCGGTGAAAGCGGCCAAGCCAAGTGGCGCAAAGGGCACGTATATTCGTAGTGTAACCTTGACCAGTACAATGGGGCCGGGCGTGCCGGTTGATCCGGTGGCTGCCCAGAACCTGAAAGCCTGATAGATTACATCGTTAGCTGCCTGAGACAGTCGGTGAGCAGTGCTCCTAATGGCCTGTGGGCCGCCGACCGAGGTGGCGCCTGAGATGAGATAGTCGTGAGTTCTTGACTCACTCTGTCGATAGTGCGCAGTGATAACTGCGCCGTGCTCGGTCGCCTGTCTCAGAGACGGGCGACCGTTTTTGATCTGCTTTGAGAGGAGGTGAAATGGATGCCAACGCCGCGTAAAATTGAAACGGTCAGCACGCTGACCGAAAAGCTAAACCGTGCTCAGTTGGTTGTCGTGGCCGACTATCGCGGTGACGGCAAGGGTATGAGCGTGGCCGATATGACCGAGTTGCGCCGCAAGTTGCGCGAACACGGCGGTGAGGTTGTGGTGGCGAAGAATACCCTGCTTAAGATTGCTGCACACAATACCGGCCACGAGGCACTCGATCCGTTACTGGCTGGCCCAACCGCTGTGACTCTCGGCTACGATGATGTTTCAAAAGTGGCAAAAGCCCTGCTCGATTACCTCAAGTCGGGGAATAAGAGCTTTACTGTTCGCGGGGCTTTGCTGGGTAACACCTTGCTGCCGGCAGATGCGCTGGAGCAGGTAACAAAGCTTCCGTCACGCGAGCAGGCACTCGCCCAGGTCGTGGGTGGTATCGCTGCCCCGGTCTCTGGAGTTGTTGGTGTGCTTAACGCCGCTATTTCCAACGTGCTCTACGTTTTGCAGGCACGGATCGATCAGCTTCAGCCGCAGGGAGAAACGGCGTAATCGTTACCTGCGGATTGTCTATGTGATGTCAGAATAGCTATTTCTATTACGATAAGGAGTGTACGTACCATGTCGAAGATCGATTCAATCATCGAGATGATTGAGGGCCTGAATGTCCTCGAGCTGGTTGAGCTGAAGAAGAAGATGGAAGAGAAGTGGGGCGTTACCGCTGCTGCCCCGGTGATGGCGATGGGTGCGGCGATGCCGGTTGCTGCTGCTGGCGATGGCGCTGCCGCTGCTGCTCCGGTTGAGGAGAAGACTGAGTTTGATGTCATTCTCAAGGAAGCCGGCCCGAACAAGATTCAGGTTATTAAGGTCGTGCGCGAACTGACCAGCCTCGGTCTGAAGGAGGCGAAGGACCTGGTTGAGGGTGCGCCCAAGCCGGTTCGCGAGGGTGTGAGCAAGGAAGAGGCTGAGGCAGCCAAGGCGAAGCTGACCGAGGCCGGTGCAGTGGTCGAGATTAAGTAGTTTTGCTCGCTCTTCGATGCGCAAGCCGCGCAAGGTATCATAGTCGTTTCAATACCGGTAGGGGTGGGTTGCCAACCCACCCCACAATCTTGCGCATAATACGGGGTGTGGTGAGGTTGTTACCTTGCCACACCCCTTTGCTATTGATTGGAATGCTGATCGTTTGATGTTGCCATTGTGGTTGTGCATCGTTGCCCGGCAAGCCTCGCAAGGGTTTCCATATCTTGAGGCAGGGTTTCAACTTGCCGATTTGTGCCAACCCGCTGCCATATTAGTCCGCTAGCTTGCAACCGCTCCCGCTGCCGTCAGACAGTTGACGTCCTCCCTTCGAGGTGACAGCTCCGTTGGGGCCGTGAATCTGTCCATACCAGAACCTACATGTTTTGCCAGACGTCAGCTTGTATCTCAGGTAAGCGAAAGATGGTATACCATCTCCTGGTATGGTACAGTGATGATGTACATCCAAAACAGGTTTATCACAACAGATTAGTATTCGCTGAACACTTCATAAACGGCATCTCACGTTCATGAAGTGTAAATCAGGGAACAGGTTCCCCTGCCTGTAGCGATAATTTGCGCGACGTGTTTTCATCTTCATCATGTTCTACTTTATTATCACCTTATCTACCTGTATCGTTGAAATCACGGTCAAGATAGTTTGAAATGGTTGCAACATACTTCACAGGAGTGAATGCTATGGATAGATTTCTGGAAGTGATGCTGGAAGGCGAGGCAGTACGCTGGGGTCGTATCCCTGTGTCGTACCTTTCAGCCTTTTTGTCGGGTTTGCAGAAAGTGTTATACCGAACGGGTTTCCTTCTCCTTGGTCGCAAAGACAATGCTGAAAAGACTTTCACCCCGCAGCATCTTCGACAATTGATCGACATAGACCTGGTAGAAATTACTCATGGTAGTCCTTCAACTGTACTTTCTTTTGCAAGAACTACCGCATCACGATCAGTCTGGGATGACGAAGAGGTAATGCACATTTTTGAAACTGCCCTTGTCAATCTAAACGAATTTCAAGCATTTTCAGATGTTGTAAACCCTGTTTTTGATCGAGAACTATTGCTCGCCTGGAGTACGATTGGTAATCTCTTTCTGAGGGGTGTCTCGCGGATAACGTTTACCCTTTATCGAAATGGTTATCCACTACGGGTCAGCTATACCTCCCGCGAATTTGATTTGATTCGACAGCACGCTCTGACGACAGTGGAAGGTTATATGTTTCTGACCGATCTCAGGCGTCGGCGTATATCGTTGCAGCCGCATTCAGGCAAGGCTGTATCGTGTGTGTTTACTGAGGAGCAGGAACCTGATGTTCGGTCTATGATAGGAAGTTTTGTGCGGGTCATGGGGAAAGCGGTGATCAATCCGGCTACCGGTACACTTCGCTATCTGCGTACACATACCATTGAGCCATTAGAGCGTGATCCAGAAAGCATTGCATATGATTTCTGGACTCCCAGAATAATTGATGAACTGGCACGACAACAGCGTGTCCAACCGGTAGATAACATTGCATCGTTGTATGGTACATGGCCCGGTAAAACAGATGATGGTTTTGAACAGTTTGTCGAAGGTTTACGTAAATGGGGAAATGCTGAAGGGAACAAGTAATGAGCTCTGATTATTTGCTCCTCGATACAAATATTGTCTCGTATATCATGAAAGGAAATTCCGAGGCAGAACGTTATAAGGAACATCTTTCCGGTAAGCGATTGGCTATCTCATTTATTACTGTCGGTGAGCTGTGGGCTGGCGCAGCAAATGCATCTTGGGGCCAAAAAAGCGAGACCAGCTTCGTAAAACTATCTGCCGATTTGTAGTAATTCCCTACGACTACGAGATAGCGCAACGTTACGGAGAAATTATTGCTCACTGTAAACGTTCTGGTCGGCCTATTGTTACTCATAATCCAACAGATTTTGAGCATATTCCTGGTTTACACATAATATCCAAAAACCTTGAGTGATACTGTGCATCATTGCCTGTTACCAAATATGCTGTGCACCGTGATTGTCCATACCCTCCGCAACCATTCGTTGGTATTACCTGCATGATACGAATGGGCGGTTGGGGGCGGGGCCTGGAGGGGCGGGTTTATAACCCGCCCCTCCGACTACGGACGGTGTATGTGCCCGTTCACATACCATACGAGGGATACGGCGAACGCGGGTGTGGCGGAAGGGAACATTTTGAATCCGCATGCCATGCATTGCCCACGATAGTCTGTGCCCTGTCGCGATCCATCGCACACTCCCCCACAACGCTCCCGCCAATAGGGCCATGCATCTTGTGGTATATTACATGCTTGATGAAGCCGATACTACCGTGCGCATTTCGCGCTGTTGAGCAATTTCCTGAGTTGTACGCTGCTGTGGCACCGGCGTTGCGAGCGCAGCAGGCACGGGTGCAATCCTGTCTGCGCTCCGCAATTGATCGTTCGGTGCTGCGTGAGGCTGTGCTTGCAACAGTGCGTGAACAGCACGGGATTATTGCGCTTGAAGCTCCCATCGGGTCGGGCGCGACGACTCTGTTGTGCCAGTTGGCAGTGCTTGTCGAGTGGCCGCTCTGGCTGGCCGATGATGATGATGGCAACGGTGCTCTGGCGTTCTATGCCCAGATCGTGGCAACACGACGCCCGAATCTACCCTTGCTCGACCCGGCTGCGTTGACCGATCCGGCAGCCTGTGAGCGGCTTCTGCATGAAATTGCCGATCCCGACCATCCACTGGTGTTGCTGGTGAGTGCTCCAGATCGCGACCGGCAACCACTGCGCCCGTTACCATTGCCGTTACCGTTTGATCTGCCGCCTGGGGTAACACTGATCGTCCACGGCCAGTTACCAATTGAACCGGATGTCCGTCTGTCTCTGCCTACCGCTGATCGCACGCTCTTGCAAACACAAATGGAGCTGCTGGATCGGCGTCATTGCCCGCTGAAATGGCGTGAAGCGCTGTTGAATGCGGCGCAGGGTAATCTGCTCTATCTCAGTTGGGCCGAGCGCTGGCTGCATCTGGGTTTGCTCGACATAAGCAAACTTCCCTCCGATCTAGATCGTCTTCTGCATCACTGGTGGCAGACGCTAACACCGTCTGAGCAACGACTGGCGATGTTTCTCGCCGCTGCGGGTGAGCCGTTGCCGGTGACTGCACTGGCAGCAGTAAGTGCCGAACATCCCCAACTTGTCCTGGATCGTTGGGAAGAGCAGGGGTTGGTGCATATTCATCTCTGGCGCGTAAGTGATGATGAGTCGCTGTTACTGGTACGTTATGCTCATCGTGCGTTGCGCCTGTTTCTTGCCCATCATTTTCCCGACAAAATAGACATTGCGCATAGCGAATTAGCCCAGTGGTGTGCCGGGCAATTGCGTCGTAACCCTCTCGATCCGGCGAATCGCTATCTGGGTCGGCAACTGGCCCGGCATGCTGTCTTGTGTTCGCCAGAGCGTCGTTCTGCCGATTTGCCGACTGCACAACCGCTTGCCTGGTTACGTGAACGAGAGTTGCGTGAAGGGTTAACTGGTGCGTTGCGTGATGGCGGTTGGATGCTTCAGGACACGACAGTTACAACGCCCCTGACACTCACCCGCATGGCTGCCGTGACCGGTACGCTGGCGTCGCGTGCTCGTCAGTTGAGTGGTGAACTGGTGACGGCTGCATTTCTCACTGCCGTGCATACCTCTGGTCGTGAAGGCAGTTTGCGTCGGGTGACAGCAATTGTTGAGCAGTTGCCCGACGGTGTGCCGAAGGCTGCGGTGTTACGTCAGCTCGGCGAAGCCTGTTACAGCGTCAATATGCGGAGTGCGGCGATGCGGCTGCTCTCGCGCGCACTCGATCTTGAGGCGCAGCCGGTCTCGCGCGCCTGGCGTGATGCCCGTGACCAGATGATTGAAGCGTTGGCTACGGCCTGCATTGAGGCCCACGATCCCGATCAGGCTCTGGCCTGCGCCGAGCAGATCGATCTGCTGGAACGACGTGCCCATGTTGAGACGCTCGTGGTGCGGTATCTGTTGAATAACGGCCAGTACGACCGGGCCTGGCGATTGGCACGGGCAATTCTGCATGAAAACCGGGCTGCCTGGGCACAGGCCGAGGTAGCCGTGGCGTTGGCGCGGATCGCCGATCCACGAGGTCAGATGTTGCTGGAAGAGATTCGGATCGAGACGGCGCGGGCCTGGGCTGAAATTGAGCTGGCATGTGATCTGGCGTTGCGTGATGAAGATGCAGCGTTACAACGGATTATGGCACTACCAGGTCAACATCAGCGGGATCGTGGCCTGGCCCGGTTGGCACGGGTCTTCGCGTTGGCCGAAAAGGACGGTGATGCCCTGGCAGCCGCTGAACGCATCAGTAGCTGCGAATTGCGCGTAACAACGCTGCTAGAGTTGCGAATCTTGCTGCAAGGTCTGGTCGCTAATCTGGCGACCGAACGAGCAACCCGCGAGATCGATGCGCTTCAAGGTGATGATCGCCCGATCCTGCTGGCAGCTCTTGCCGCTGCCCACGCTGCTATCGGGCGTCGGGAGCGTGCGTTGGCCATTGCGCACCAGTTGAGTGGCGAGGAACTTGAGCGTGCGCTATCGCGGGTAGCCGTGGCCTGCGCCCAGGCCGGCGACTACGCCGGAGCACAGGCTGTTCTGGCCGAGATGACTGACGACGATGAGCGTGATTGGGCACGTGACGAGATTGCCCGTCTGTTAGCGGCTACCGGCGATTGGGATGCAGCGGTTGCTCAGGCCTCTGCAATTGTTGCTCCCGAACAACGGGCGCGTACCTGTGCCGACCTGGCAATTGCCCGCATGCGTGCGGGCGATGTGATCAATGCCATCTCATTAATCCGTTCGCTGGACACTGTTGGCGAGCGGGCGCGGGCGTTGATTGTGTCGGCGCCGCATCTGGTCGCAGCCGATGCCACGCTCGCCGATCAGCTTGCCGATGAACTGCTGGCTGGTGAGTCCCGGAGTCGCTATCGAGCCGCGTTGGTGGTAGCCCTGGCCGGAAAAGGTCAGCTCGCATTGGCGAGCAGGGTGGCCCGTCGCATCCGCCGGCGTAACGAACGGGTGCGGGCTGAGCTGGCCATTGTCGCTGCGCTTGATCCTGCCGACCCGCTAACCCTCCAGCGCCTGGCAGCGACGTTGCGGCAGTCGGCTATCGGTCGCGAAGAGATGTTTCGGGCGCTTGAGCTGACGGTTCCCATCCTGTGCCGTATCGGTGGTACGTCACTGCTGGCAGAAATCGCTGCGGCTATTGTGGCTGATGATCGAGCCTGAAAAAGCATGCGCCGCGAACACCCAGAGGAACTCGCGTACCGTTGCTACCTTTCGGTCCTGGCGGGGTTCCGCAAGTATCTGCCGTTCGCGGCACACCTGTATTATACGCGAAAATCCGCATCGTGCAACCCTTGCATCTACGAATAGCCGTGGTATTATTCCAGACAATCGTAGTTGCAGGAGGTTGTATGAGCAGCGAAACCACTTCTCGCCCCCCAAAACGCTATGCGCGGATCGCCCCTCTCTACAAGGCGATGATCTGGACATCCTTTATCATGAATGCCGTTCTGTTGATTGTGCTTGGCATCGTCATTGGCATTCTGGTGATGTATCAGCGTCAGGTAGCACAGCTCACCGAGAGTCTGCCGGCTTTTGCCGCTAATAACCTGGCCGAGCTGCAAGACGTGGTTGATAAACTTGAATCGGCGACGATTGTATATACCGTGCCTCTGAGCACACGTCTGCCGATTGAGCTTGATGTTCCGATCAATGGCGAGACGATCATGACCGAACGCAACGTAGTGACTCTCACCGAGCCGGTGTCACTTCAAGCGCCTGCCCAAATCGCGTTTCCCGGTGGTGGGGGTAATCTTAATGCCAGTGTAGCGATTGTGTTGCCGGCCGGCCTGGAATTGCCGGTCGATCTGAATATGAATGTCAAACTGGTCACGTCAATCCCGGTTGAGCTTGATGTACCGGTGAACATCCCACTTGCCCAGACTGAATTAGGGCCACAGTTCACCCGACTGGGAGCTATCGTTGATCGGCTGGTTGCGCCGGTTGCACCATTGTTGCCGATGCCGGCTACGCCCCCCGATAGCAGTCAGCCTCGTCGCGAATAGAACTTATTTCATAAAAGCTGTACTGTCGTGCTGCCCGACTATTGCACAGGTGCATGAATGCTTGCCAATGGCTAAAGGTAGTCTATCCTGCGCTCAGGCTACCGCTATGAACGTGAGGAGGGCTGACGACCATCGCCAGTACCCTCACTCGTCGGATGGGGTGTCTTAGCCGCCTGTCATGCGCGTGATGCAGCGTGTGGCGTGCGGCAGCCATGCTGCCGCGCCAGCCGTGCTCACGGTCCGGAGCATGGTACGTTATTGATCCGACTGGTCACGTTGATACAGGGTGTGCTCATCACGATCCCGGATCCGCTCGGCAATGAATGAGATAACTTCTAGTAGATGTTTTTTGAAATAGGTTCTAGTATCTTTCACTGACGAGCAGGCGGATGAGACGTTTGCACTGGCGTGTGGGCGCTACGCTGCCACACGCACCCTTCCCCACGCTCCTGAGATCAAATCCGCCACGATCTGTGGGGATCATCTGCATGGCACGGATGTGCAGATTACGTAGGGGCGGGTTGCAAACCCGCCCCTGCGGACGATACATATGCCCGTTCATATTGCCATTCTGCCCGTTGTACATCTACCCGGTTGATGATGCCGAGGGTAACACCTGCATTGCGCTGATTCTATCTGACGAGCTGATCTGGCCCAAATCCGTAAGGCAACAGCTCATGTGGCGTGGTCAGACGGCGTTCGCTACCGTCGTGATTGAGGAGAATAATCTGCGCCTGTGGCGCGAGTTCAAAGATCACCTGACGACAGGCGCCACATGGGCTGGCAACTGTTGGTGTTGGGGTCACCACAGCCAGCGCAATGACCGGCCCGGCTGCCGCCATGTGAGCGCAAAACAGGGCTACCCGCTCGGCGCAGATGGTGAGAGGGTAGGAGGCGTTCTCGATATTGGCACCGCTAAAGATGTGGCCATCATCAGTCAGGACGGCAGCACCAACCGCGAAGTGTGAATAGGGTGCATACGCACGCTGCCGGGCATGCAGTGCCGCGGCGATCAATTGCTCAAGGGCCACTGGATCCATGCAATTCTTTGGGAAGCGGCAACAGCGGTTTCTCGGCATCCACCGGCGCTGCCGCTGTCATGTCAGCCGGTGCCTGCCGGATAATCCGTAAGCGTTCGGCACGAATCCCCTTGATCGAGAGCACAGTGATGGTCACATCGTTGCAGACCACCTGATCACCTTCACGCGGGATACGCCCTAATTGCTCGTACACCAGACCGCCGATTCGATCCGCCGTCGTTTCGGGAAATTCAACTCCCAATAACTCGGCGACATTATCAATCGGTACGCGGGCATCAACGATCAGCTCGTTCGGCCCAACCTCAACGATGGCCGGCTCTTCGGTATCGTACTCATCGCGAATTTCACCAACAATCTGTTCGATCAAATCTTCGAGCGTCACGATACCGGCAGTACCCCCGTATTCGTCAACCACAATGGCCATATGTACCCGCCGCCGTTGCAAATCTTCCAGCAGGGCAGCGACCTTCATGGTTACCGGCACGAAGTATGCCGGTCGGAGCAGATCGCGCAACGGCGTATCATGCTTGCCATCGCGCAAGACGGGGATCAGGTCTTTGACGTAGAGAATACCGACAATGTTATCGATGGTCTCTTCATACACAGGAATCCGCGAATGACCGCGCGTGATTGCGACATCAAGCGCACGTTTCAGTGGGCTGTTGACTTCCAGCGCTACCACATCGACCCGCGGGATCATAATCTCGCGCACCAGGGTATCGCCGAAATCCATGACCCCTTCGATCATCTCGCGCTCTTCATGCTCGATCCAACCCGCCTCTTCGCCAGCACTCATCATCAGCCGTAGCTCCTCTTCGGTTACCAGGGGCGTGGGGGGAGCCGGTTGGCCGCTTAAGAGGGTAAAAATGGGACGTGTAATTGTATTAATCACCGCCATCACTGGCCATAACACCGTTGCGATGGCGACCAGTGGCCGGGCGAGGATCAGGATCGTCGTGTCGGGACTTCGCAGAGCAAGGGCTTTGGCAACGACTTCGCTTAGGAGTAAAATGGCAAACAGCAATCCTGCCAGACTGCCGATAATCATCGACAGTCCATAAGGCGCGACGAGCTGGATAGTCAGGGTTGTGACGGTAATCGTCAGAGTTGCGTTGAGAAAGATAATGGCAGATTTGATGCGGTATGGTTCATCGAGAAAATGAGCCGCAAAGCGGCGTGTACCGAGACCAGCCGAAGCGAGCAGGCTGCTCAGCCGGGGTCGACTCACCGTTATCAGGGCTGTGTCGGCGGCTGAAGTAATACCTAGGGCAATCAGACACAGGCCAATACCGACAACGAGCGAACTAGGGCCGGGGTCTTCCAAGAGAATCATCCTCCTTTCTGCGGCACAGAGTGGCGCGCTTCACTCAACAATGGCGCCCGAACTGCTCCCCCCTGCGGGCGCACGACAACCGCGTAATCAGGAAAAAAGCGCACTCAGTGACAGATCTTTGTGGATACGCATAATCGCTTCAGCAAACAACGGTGCCACACTAATCGTGCGCACCCGGGCTGCTGCGGCGGTTGGTGGTTGAGGGATTGTGTTGGTAACGACCGTTTCGACGAGATCGGACTCGGCGATCAACTGTAAGGCGTTTTCGGCAAAAATACCGTGGGTAGCGCAGGCATACACAGCCCGTGCGCCACGGGCGAGCAGGGTTTGGGCCGCTTCAATCAAGGTTCCCCCAGTTGAGATCATATCATCGACGATGATTGCCGTCTTTCCCTCAACCTCACCGACCATCTCGATAACTTCGGCTGTATCTGGTTCGGGTCGTTGTTTGGCAATAATCGCCAATCCGGCACCAATCCGCTCGCGAAAGCGATTGGCTCGCCCCACGCCCCCGGTATCGGGAGAGACGACAACCGGGTTAGGCAGGTTCAGTTCACGAATGTAATCGGCCAGTAGTGGCGAGGCTTGCAGGTGGTCGACCGGAATATCGAAGAACCCTTCAATAGCTGGAGCGTGTAAATCCATCGTCAGGACGCGGTCAGCGCCGGCGGTGCGGATCAGATTAGCCACCAGCTTGGCCGAGATTGGTTCGCGGCCTGAAGTCTTCTTCTCTTGCTTGGCATATCCATAGTAGGGAATGACCGCCGTTACCCGCGCTGCCGAGGCTCGCCGGAAGGCATCGATCATGATGAGCAGTTCCATCAAGTGATGATCCACCGGCGTACAGGTGGGTTGGATCACAAACACATCACAGCCTCGAACATTGTCGTGAATCTTGACCCGCGTCTCGCCATTTTTGAAGGTGCCAACCAGTGCCCGTCCCAGATTGATGCGCAGGTTGCGGGCAATCTCTTGCGCTAATGCCGGGTTGGCATTGCCGGTAAAAATGAGCAAACGACCATCCATGGTTCAGCAGTTCTTTCCTGAATAGAAACGCGCAGCGAGCATGCTCACTGCGCACCTGTTACACGCGAGACCAGAAGTGCTAACCTCTCCCACGTTGTTGATAAATTGTGTGAGTTCAGCAGTTCCATTACCGCATCGCGTTATCGGAGGGTTGGCTGCCGGGCCAGGATTCGAACCTGGACAAACGGATCCAAAGTCCGTGGTGCTACCATTACACAACCCGGCACCTCGTTGGGTATTATACCATAAGTGCGTGGATCTGTTGTCAACGATCTGGCGACGATCACGTGTCGTCGAACAGGCTAGCTGCTGCGACTGCCCATTGTTACGCTGTTCCAACGGGATGCCAATGCCTCGCAGTTGTTGCGTAGACTGGAACTTATTTCGTAAAAGCTGTGCTATCGTGCTACCAGACTGTCGCACAACCGTATGAACGCTTGCCAATTACCAACGACAATCTACCCGGCACCTGGCCCGTTGGCAGAGCACAGCTCCGGTCGTTTCATCACGTACTGGATTGTGGTTGCCTTACCCGCTCGTCATGCGCGTGACGCAGCGTTTGGCGTGCGGCAGCTTGGCTGCCGCACCAGCCATACTCACAATCCGGCGCGTGGTACGTCGTTGCCCCTGCTGGTCACGGCGATGCTGTGGGTGATCGTCACGTTCATAGAGTCTGTCAGGAGTGAATGAGCTAGCCCCTATGTAGATGTTTTTTGAAATAGGTTTAGCATAAGCAGACATTTTGAAATAAGTTCTCGTCAAACAGGCGACATCGATCTGCTAACCATACCGCAGCCTATGCTACACTAGGGGGCAGCGTGGAGTAGTCGCAAGGAGTATGCTATGACCGACACCCAGAAAATTATCTTCTCGATGTATCGCGTGGGGAAGGTGGTACCACCTAACCGCGAAATCCTGAAGGATATAAGCCTTTCCTTCTTTTATGGTGCCAAGATTGGTGTCATCGGTGTTAACGGTTCGGGAAAGAGTTCGTTGTTGCGGATTATGGCCGGGATTGATCAGGACTACACCGGTGAAATTACCCGCTCTCCCGGCTATACAGTGGGATTGCTCGAACAGGAGCCATATCTCGATAATACGAAGACAGTGCGTGAGATTGTTGAGGAGGGAATGGCCGAAACGGTGGCGTTGCTGCGTCGCTACGATGAAATTACCGAGCTGTTCAATGACCCGAACGCGGATTACGATGCGTTGATCGCCGAGCAGGCCGAACTTCAGGACAAGATCGATCATGTTGATGGCTGGAACCTTGATAGCCGGTTAGAGCTGGCAATGGATGCGTTGCGTTGTCCACCCGGTGATACGCCGGTAGCGGTCTTGTCAGGCGGAGAGCGCCGGCGCGTCGCGCTCTGTCGTTTGCTCCTTCAGCAGCCCGATATTCTCTTGCTCGATGAGCCAACCAACCATCTTGACGCCGAGTCGGTAGCCTGGCTCGAACGCCATTTGCAGGAGTATCAGGGAACAGTGATTGCGGTGACACATGATCGTCACTTTCTCAATAATGTTGCCGGCTGGATTTTAGAGCTTGAGCGTGGGCATGGCATTCCCTGGCGCGGCAACTATTCGAGCTGGCTTGAGCAGAAGCGCCAGAAGCTGGCCGAGAGTGAGAAGGCCGAATCGCAACGACAAAAGGCCCTCCAGCGTGAGCTGGAGTGGATTAATATGGCGCCGAAGGGGCGGCACGCCAAGTCAAAAGCCCGGATCGCTGCTTACGAACGACTGCTCAGCGAGAATCAGGATCAGCGTGATCGGGAACTCGAAATCTACATTCCACCAGGCCCTCGCCTCGGTGATCTGGTGATTCGGGCAACCGGGGTAACAAAGGCTTACGGCGATAAACTGCTGTACGAAAATCTCAGTTTTGATGTTCCGCCAGGGGCGATTGTGGGTATCGTTGGCCCAAATGGTGCCGGTAAAACCACGCTCTTCCGCATGATCGTCGGGCAGGAACAGCCTGATAGCGGGACACTTGAGATTGGGGCTTCGGTAAAGCTGGGTTATGTCGATCAGAGTCGGGAAGTGCTCGATCCCAGGCAGACTGTTTGGGAAGCAATCTCGGAAGGGAACGATCAGATTGTGCTGGGGGGCCGTCAGGTCAACTCGCGTGCCTATTGCGCCCGCTTCAATTTCAGCGGCAGTGATCAGCAGAAGCTGGTAGGCAGTCTCTCCGGTGGTGAGCGCAATCGCGTCCATCTGGCCCGCATTCTCAAATCCGGGGCTAATGTGCTGCTGCTCGACGAGCCGACCAACGATCTTGATGTGCATACCTTGCGGGCACTTGAAGAGGGATTGGAAAACTTTGCCGGTTGTGCACTGATCATTTCGCACGATCGCTGGTTTCTGGATCGGGTTGCCACCCACATTCTGGCGTTCGAGGGCGATAGCCAGGTGGTCTGGTTCCCCGGCACCTATTCTGAATACGCTGCCGATTATCGACGGCGGAAAGGTGCAGAGGCCGATCATCCACACCGGATTGTCTATCGTCGCCTGACGCGGTAGCGGCTAGCGAGCCGGGGTATGCACGTTGTAGCTGCCCCATACCACACCCCCTTGCCCCCGCTCCTCTCTCACTGGGGAAGAGGAGCGGGGGAACGCGTTGATCGCCCTTATCCCCGGCTTCTCTTCCGCTGCACGCTATGCATTACCCATACGTCACACAGTAGCCGGTATGATGAATCGGTCGTGCCATGGGCCAACAGGGATCGCCCTGAACGCGTCCGGTAGGGGCGCACGACCGTGCGTCCCTACCCATGCCGGTGCGGGAAGATGCCGCCATCCACAGGATGACAGGCGCGAGGAACACTGTTCACCCCGCTAATCATCGGAATGATGTGAACTCTCTCACGATCATTCTGTCAGTAATGAATGAGATGAGTTGACAGCCCATCATTTTCCGGGTATCGTACCCCATATACGTCGCTAGGGCCACGAAATCCGAAGACCTTCGGGGCAAGGTGAAATTCCTGATCGGCGGTAATGGTGGCGTGCCCACACAAGCCCGCGAGCCGTAAGGCAGGACCCGGTGTGATTCCGGGGCCGACGGTATAGTCCGGATGGGAGTCTGACTCTAGTATTGGTGTTAGTGCGCGTTAGTGTATGATTGTGTTTATGGAACGTATTGTGGGAACGAGTGCAGCAGCGAAGCTGCTGGGCGTATCGGTCAAAACGCTGTAACGCTGGGAACGCGAGGGAAGGCTGATTCCTGCGGCGTGAACAGATACGAACCGTTGTCTCTATACCGAATGACAGATTCGCGAGTTCATTGGGCTGCGTCATACCGTGTCAGAGCCAAGCCGAATCGTTTCTTACTGCCGCGTCTCCAGTGCAGCGCAAAGGTTGGATGTGACCAATCAGCGCAAGGTACTGGAAGAGTTCGCCATGGCAAGAGGGCTGGTACGTGTCGAGTTCATCGAAGAGGTTGGTGGCGGACTGAACTTCAAGCGTAAGCAATTTCTGGCGCTGATGAACGCGATCGGGTGGCGAGCGATCAAGACCTTGATCCTTGCACATTGCGATCGAATTGACTGGTCCGGTTTGGATTCGAGTGGTTCGAGCACTATGCCAAAACCCAAGGCTGTAAGGTGTTGGTACTAACCAGGAGCGGCTGTCGCCTGAGCAAGAAATGGTGCAAGACCTCATGACCATTGTTCATTGCTTCTCGTCTCGGTTGTATGGTCTTCGCAATTACCGTAAGAAGCTCAACGAAGCACTCAAAGAGGACTCTCGGTCATGCAACTAACTCATAAAATCGAGATTCGCCCGACACCTGAGCAGGTCGAATACTTCAAGCGCGCTTGTGGTACGGTTAGGAAGGTTTGGAATTGGGCGATTGCTGAGTGGAAACGGCAATATGCAGCAGGGCACAAACCCAACGCAATGGCACTTAAGAAACAGTTCAACGCCCTCAAATATCGCTCCCCAGAGTGGCTCGATGAAAACGGTCAGCCGTGGCTCAAGGCCATTCACCGAGATGCGCATGCGCAACCCTTTGCGTACCTTGCCAAAGCATGGAACCGGTTCTTTGCTGATATCAAGGCTGGTAAGCCCGCCCGCGAACCGCAGTTCAAGAAGAAGGGGCGGTGTCGCGACAGCTTCTATGTGGCAAACGACAAGTTTCGGTTGAACGGAAAAGCGATTCGACTACCGAACGTTGGTTGGGTTGTCATGACAGAAGCCTTGCGTGTTGAGGGTAAGATTTTGGGTGCAACGGTTTCGCGCACGGCGGATCGTTGGTTTGTGGCAATTCAGGTCGATGTGTCGGACGCTGCGTTCTATCGCTCCAGAACTGCCCACGGCGTGGTCGGCGTTGATCTGGGTCTCAAAAGCGCAGCCACGTTGTCTAGCGGCGAGACCATTAAAGCACCCAGGTCACTCAAGTGCGCTTTGCGGCGACTGAAGATTCGCGGGCGACGTTTGAGCCGCAAAATCACAGCAGCTAAGGTCTGCGCCGGTTTTGCACCGCATGCTGCTTTGCCCAAAGGAACCACGCTGCCGGTTTCCAACAACCGGACAAAGCTCTCCATGTCGCTGGCGAGACTGCACGCACGTATCGCCAACATCCGGGCTGACTTCATGCACAAGTTCACGACCCGACTTTGCCGCGAAAACCAAGCGGTGGTGATCGAAGACTTGAACGTGAGAGGGATGCTGGCGAATGAGCGGCTGGCGCGGGCAATCAGCGATGTGGGCTTCGGCATGTTCCGCTCGCACATCGCATACAAAGCCAAGCGCTACGGTACCTGGCTCATTGTTGCTGATCGCTGGTATCCGAGTAGTCGCCTGTGTTCAGTGTGCGGGTGGAAAAACGAAGACCTGACGCTCAAGGATCGAGAATGGGTGTGCCCAGCCTGTGGCATACGCCATGATCGCGATCTGAACGCAGCGCGCAATCTGCAACGGCTGGCAACCGCAACTGCCCTACCCGTGGCGAGTCCGTCCGGCAACGGCGGCACTGCGGTAGCGTGGTCTCTACCGTAGGCGGGAAAGTTACGCCTGTCAGATACGAACCATCATGTTCGGGGCAGGAAGGAAACTGTGCAATACATTAGCGCACAGTTTCGATAGCAGAAGGTCGGCGGTTGGTCTGGCACGATAGCAGATAGAGCGGCAAGAGCCATTGAGTGCTCTTGTCTGTTTTGGCGACTGCACCGGTAGTAGCCGGGCGCTCGCTTCCTCTGCGTTGCCGCTTCCTCCGCGATGACCCGAAGGTGTGTTCAGGGGTGTCGCGATGAACCATCAGCCACACGTTTTCATGCTCGAATATGCTGTAGAACTGGCGCTGCAACAGGCGGCGGCAGTTGTCGGTCGTACCAGCCCCAATCCGCCGGTCGGGGCGGTGGTCGTGCGTGATGGGCAGGTGGTCGGGGTTGGCGCAACCCAGCCTGCCGGTGGTCCACACGCCGAACGGATAGCGTTGGCCGCAGCCGGTGAGCGGGCAAGCGGGGCCGACCTCTACACCACGCTCGAACCGTGCACTTTCTATGGACGCACACCGCCCTGTACTGAGGCGATTATCGCCGCCGGGATTCGGCGTGTCTTCTTCATTGCCCATGATCCCGATCCACGCATGGGAGACGGGGCAGCCGCTGTTTTGCAGCCTGCCGGGATCGAGGTGCACCAGATCACGACCGGAGCTGCGACCGTGGCCGGACAACTGGCTCCGTTTCGCTGTCGGGTGCAGCGTGGTCGTCCACTGGTGACCGCCAAGTACGCCATGACGCTCGATGGCCGTATTGCAACCGCGAGTGGTGATAGCCGCTGGATCACCGATCCGGCTGCCCGTGTGCAGGTGCATCGGCTGCGCGATCAGGTGGATGTGATTATGGTGGGTGTTGGCACTATTCGCAATGATGATCCGCAGTTGACGACGCGCCTCGATCAGCACTGGCGCGAACCACGCCACCCCCTGCGGGTCATTGTTGATAGTCGCGGCCAGACACCTCTGCACGCCCAGGTGGTACGTGGTGATCTTCCCGGTCAGACGCTCATCGCCTGTGTTCAGCCTGATCCAGCCTGGCTGGCTGCCGTGCAGTCCCGTGGGGTGCGGGTTGTGCAATTCCCGCCAGATGCCACCGGGCGAGTTGCGCTCGCACCGTTGTTACACTATCTGGCTCACGAGGGCTACAACCATCTGCTGGTTGAAGGCGGAGCCACGTTGCTCGGTGCATTGCACGCCGAGTGTTTGATTGACGAGATTTGGGCATTTATCGGTGCGCGCGTCGTAAACGATGCCCTGGCGCCGGGGCCAATGGCCGGACCTGGTGTCGCTTGTATGGCGATGGCTCGTCGTTATCGGCTCCGGCGGCTTGAACAATACGACCAGGATACGTTGTTGATTGCTACAGCGGTTGATGCACCGTGGTGGGATGTTGAGGAGGTTGCTGATGTTTACCGGCATTGTTGAAGAGATGGGCACAGTTGCTCATATCGTAAGTACGCAAGAACAGGCCAACCAGCTCACAATCATCTGTCGCACTGTACTTGAAGGAACGCGCATTGGCGATAGCATTGCCGTCAATGGTACCTGTCTGACGGTAACAGCACTTACTGCAGATAGCTTTACCGTCGGCCTGAGTCCAGAGACCTTACGCCGCACCAATCTGGGCCGGCTGCACGTCGGTGACCCGGTGAATCTCGAACGGGCACTGGCGTTTGGTGGTCGGATGGGTGGGCATTACGTGCAAGGGCACGTAGACGGCGTTGGCGAGATTGTGGCGATTGTACCCGAAGGTGATTCAAAGCGGGTGACAATCCGCCCGCCGGCTGCTTTGCTGCCGTATATCGTCGAAAAAGGCTACATCGCGGTTGATGGCGTCAGTCTGACAGTGGCCGAGATGGGGCGCGAGACGTTTACCGTCGCTCTGGTTGCGTATACCCAGTCGGCAGTCATTATGGGCCGCCAGACCGTGGGAGCATTGGTGAATATAGAGGTTGACATTATCGCCAAGTATGTTGAACGCCTGCTTGAAGCGTATCGCCAGGAGGCTCGTTAATGTTTGCATCAGTGGAAGAAGCGCTGCACGATTACGCGGCTGGCCGGATGATCATTATCGTTGACGATGCTGATCGAGAGAATGAGGGCGATCTGGCCTGTGCTGCGCAATATGTCACTGCTGAAACGATTGCGTTTATGGCGCGTGAAGGGCGGGGGCTGATCTGTCTGGCGCTCGCCGGCGAGATCGTCGACCGTCTGAAGCTAGAGCCGATGGTACGGCAGAATCGGTCGCATTTCGGTACCAATTTTACGGTCTCGATTGAAGCTGCTCACGGCGTCTCTACCGGTATCTCGGCTGCTGACCGGGCGCATACGATTCGCGTGGCGGTTGACCCGCACAGTGGCCCGCACGATCTGGTGCAACCGGGCCACGTCTTTCCCCTGCGAGCCGCACCCAACGGCGTTCTGGAGCGGCGTGGTCAGACGGAAGCGGCAGTTGATCTGGCCCGGCTGGCAGGTTTGCAACCGGCTGGTGTCATCTGCGAAATAATGAACGACGATGGCACAATGGCCCGTGGCCCTGATCTTGGCCGCTTCGCCGTCCGGCACAACCTCAAGATCATCAGCGTCGAGCAACTGGTCGCCTACCGCAAACGTCACGAACGTCTGATTGAGCGCATGGCCGAAGCGCAGCTTCCAACCCGCTACGGCACGTTTCGCGCAGTCTCGTACAGCGCCCGTTGTGCCCCCCACGAAGCAGTTGCACTGATTATCGGTCATCCCGCACCCGATCAGCCGATCCTGGTTCGCCTACACTCTGAATGTCTGACCGGTGATGTGTTTGGGAGTCTACGCTGCGATTGTGGCGAGCAGCTCGATACCGCGCTGCGTCAGATGGCTGCTGCCGGCTGTGGGGTGTTGATCTACCTGCGCCAGGAAGGTCGTGGCATCGGCCTGCACAACAAACTGCGCGCCTACGCTCTGCAAGAACAGGGATTTGACACTGTGGCCGCAAACGAACAACTCGGCTTCCCTGCCGATCTGCGCGACTACGCGGTTGGCGCACAGATTCTTGCCGATCTCGGCGTGCGCACTGTTCATCTGTTGACCAACAACCCGCAGAAAGTGGCTGCATTACGCGAATTTGGCTTTGCCGTGACCCAGGTTCCCATCTGTGGTACACCAAATCCACACAACATTGCCTACCTTCTCACCAAACGGGATCGTTTAGGACACCAACTGGAGCATATCTATGACCATCTATGAAGGCACGTACATCGGCAGTGGCTTACGGATTGCGATTGCCGTCAGTCGCTGGAACGACCTGATCACCAACCGTCTGCTCGAAGGGGCGCAAGATGGACTGCTTCGGCATGGGGTAGCTGCGGATCATATCGACATTGCCTGGGTACCAGGCTCATTTGAGTTGCCGCTGGTGTGCCGTCGTCTGGCCGAGAGCGGTCGCTACGATGCAATCATTGCCCTCGGTGCCGTGATTCGTGGCGCCACCACCCATCACGAGCACGTCGCTGCCGCTGCCAGCAGTGGGATTGCCCAGGTCAGCCTGCAAACCGGCGTCCCGTGTATCTTTGGCGTCATCACCACCGACAACATCGAGCAGGCTATCGAGCGCGCCGGCACCAAAGCCGGCAACAAAGGCTTTGAAGCAGCCACCGCCGCGATTGAGATGGCTACGCTGTTGCGGAGGCTGAATGGTTGATGGGGCGAATCTGGTTTAATATGCGTCCTGACACGTGACCTGCCATCACCCTTACGCGGTGCCCTTGAGCGATCCATCGTGGTGCGCAAGCCCCGGTATATCGTGGGAGCACAAGCCTTAGGCGCACTCACCACCTGCCCCCCTCCCAACCTCCCCCCGCTGGGGGGAGGTGCCGAGAACGTACACCCGCCCCCGCTGAGCTATGCATTACCCATAACTGGTGTCAACCACGTGCGTATCAGCGGGTATGATCACCATAGGTGCTGGTGTGGGCGACTGGCCCGGTGGCAGTGCGCTGCTCTAGCCGTGCTATCACGTACTGGAAAGGTTGCCTTACGCGCACATCATGTGCGTGTCGTAGGGTTTGGAGTGCGGCAGCCATGCTGCCGCACCAGGCGTGCTCACGATCCGGCGCGTGGTACACCGTTATCCATCCTGGTCACGAGGGTGCTGGACGTGCTTGTTTCGATCATCGAGGCGGTCAGGCATGCATGCGCTACCTGGGCGTAGCCATACGATAGGTTCGTTCATCTGTTCTGGCCATTCCTCCCCCCCAGCGGGGGGAGGTTAGGAGGGGGCCGGAATTGCGGTGAACAAGAACCAGTATGGAGCACGCCTCCA
>NZ_DAOTZQ010000136.1:0-15089 GCF_034434295.1 Chloroflexus sp. | reverse complement strand
GATACTGTGGAGTTACCCATGTCGTTATCACCGATTGTCGCTACCCTACTTCAACACGCTGAAACAACACCACATCGGCCATGTATCGTTTTCGACCAACATCTCATCACCTATGTCGATCTGGCTCAGGCAGTGGCCGGCTGGGCAAGTCGCTTTCACAGTCTGGGTATTAATCGAGGTGATCGAATTGCCCTCGCGCTACCCAACACCCCGGCGTTCATCGCTGCTTATTTCGGTGCCCAACTGGTCGGTGCAGCAGTCGTCCTGATAAATCCACAGTATCGCCACACCGAATTGAGTCATCTGCTATCCGACTCAGAGCCGGCAATTGTTGTGGTCACGACCGAGAATGAAGCCTTCATCACGGCAGCAATGCCAGAATCGCGACCACATCTGCTCAAACCATTGGCAGAGCTATGCGGTGCGCCACCTGCCGACCCTGGGCTGTTTACACCACCCGCCGCTGATGAAATGGCACTCATCGCCTATACATCAGGCACAACCGGTCGAGCCAAAGGCGCGGTCCATACGCACGCCAGCCTTGCCGCAAACTGCGCTGCGATTAGCACGGCCTGGCGCTGGACTGAACATGACCGCTTGCTCTTGATGCTGCCGCTCTTTCATGTCCACGGCCTGGGTGTTGGCGTTCACGGCACTATTCGGAACGGTGCCAGTCTGGAACTGCATAGCCGTTTCGATGCTGAGGTTGCGCTCCAACGTATGCACGATCCGGCAATCACCCTTTTCTTTGGCGTACCCACGATGTATATCCGGTTGATCGAAGCTGTCCGCCACCAGAGAGTGCCGGCACATCGCCTACGCCTCTTTGTTTCTGGATCAGCCCCACTCAGTCCGCAGACGTTTGCCGATTTTGCCAGTCTTTTCGGCCAACCGATTCTCGAACGTTACGGCATGACCGAAACCGGCATGAACCTGACCAATCCTTACGCTGGCGAGCGGCGGCCCGGCAGTGTTGGCATGCCCTTCCCTGGGCAGGAAGCGCGCATTGTTGACCGGACAACAGGTCAGCCACTCCCAACCGGCCAGATCGGTGAGATTCAGGTGCGTGGGCCACATCTCTTTCGCGGCTACTGGCGAAATCCCGCAGCAACCGCAGCCGCTTTCACGGCTGATGGCTGGTTTTGTACCGGCGATCTCGGCTTTGTCGATGACGATGGCTATTTCCACATCACCGGACGCAGTCGCGACCTGATTATCAGCGGTGGCTACAACATCTATCCCCGTGAGGTTGAGGAGGTGCTTGCCCAACACCCGGCAGTGGCTGAATGTGCAGTGTACGGCGAAGCCGATCCTGACCTGGGTGAAATACCGGTGGCAGCGGTTGTGACCAATGGCCAGGCAGTTACAGCGGCTGACCTTATTGAGTTCTGTCGAATGCATCTGGCTGCGTACAAACGGCCACGACGCATTCACTTCGTCACGTCGTTACCGCGGAACGCGCTCGGCAAAGTACAACGACACCTGCTGGCGGACGCGGTATCTAACCACAGGTAACTGTTATGGCAGACCTGGATGACTACGAAGGCGATCCCTCCCGTGACCGGCTCAGCGCGCTACTCACCGATCAGCTCGAAGAACTGGCACGGGCCATCCATTCGCCCGATCAACTGGCCCGTGCCCGTGCAGCCAGTCGCCTGGTCACGCTCGATGTTGATCCAGAGCTGGCCTTACCAGCCCTTCATCATCGGCGGGCAATGGTACGCGAAGTAGCAGCCGAAGCAATCGGCTACAGCAGCAAGCAACTTTCACCAACCGTGATTGACGCACTGCTGTCGGCAATCGATGATCCCAAGCCATTTGTGGCCGCCGCAGCGATCAGAACGCTAGGCCGACGGCAGGTAGCGCTGGCCCATGCCCAAATCACTGCCTGCCTCG
Source organism: Chloroflexus sp. (assembly GCF_034434295.1). Taxonomy (GTDB): domain Bacteria; phylum Chloroflexota; class Chloroflexia; order Chloroflexales; family Chloroflexaceae; genus Chloroflexus. The sequence goes on along the minus strand of NZ_DAOTZQ010000136.1, from coordinate 13,193 downwards.
ACGATTCCGAACCACCGATTGTTGCTGCGGCAATCACAGCGCTGGCGCACCTTGGCGATCACACGCTAACGGTCACCTTGCCTGACTTTCTCAACAGTCAGCATCTGATCATCCGTATTGCTGCCGCCGAAGCTGCCGGCATACTCCGGTCAGTTAATGCTGTTCCCGATCTCCTTCGCCTGCTCGAAGATTGCATCGACGCCTGGCACGAGCGCCAGCAGCATATTCCCAGCCGTGCGGCCAGTGTGGCTATGCAGGCGCTGGCCCGTCTTCAGGCACGTGCCGCAATTCCGCTGTTGGTTGAGATTGCGTGCTATGTTGTCGGCCTGCGGACACTGGCAGTACGTACTCTGATCCAGTTACAGGCCATTGAGGCAGCACCGGCCCTGCTCCCGTTACTCAACGAGAAAGGCCGTCATCTCCTCAATGAAGTGATTCGCTTCTTCCACGTGACCGGCTATCGGGCGGCGGCACCAGAACTACGGGCGTTTCTGGAGCGGGCGGTTGTTCGTCACCGCCCTCTGATCAAGAAGGTTTTAAACATCCTGGTCGAATGGCAGGATAGAGAGGCGCTCCCGATCATCATCAACCTTGCCACCAACGACCAGAGTGCCGAGATACGGGCATACGCGGCGCAGTGTGCCGCGTTGCTTCAGACACAATCCGCCTCACCAGTATCGTCATTCAACAACGGCATTGTCCCAGAAACGGTGCTCTCTGAGACGTACAACGAACGTATCCGCCAACGCCGACAACGACTCACCGGCCTGACTATTGGCCAGATTGTCAATGGCACCGTTTTACGTGTTCTCCGCTACGGGGCAGTGATTGAACTGGGTGGCATTGAGGGTTTCGTCCACGTTGGTGAAATCGATTGGCGCTGGATCGGTGATGTGCGCCATGCGTTACACCCAGGCCAGGAGATACAGGCCGTCATTACCGGCATCGATGAACAGCGCCTCCGCGCCAATCTCAGCATCCGCCGCGTCCACCCCGATCCATGGCTGGCGGTCGCACAGCAATTGAGTGCAGGTATGCAGGTACAGGGGATAGTAGCCGGCATCACCGATTTCGGCATCTTCATCGAACTGCTACCCGGTGTCCAGGGCCTCGCTCACATCAGCCAGATTCCGCCTGATCAACAGCCGCTGAAGCAAGCCTTCAGCCTGGGAAGGAGGGTACAAACAACCATCTTGAGTATTGACCACAAACGACGACGGATCGCCCTCAGCCTGTACACAAAGCTACAACAAAAAACCGTGCAGCGTTAATGCTGCACGATAAGAATGGTGGGGACGATGGGAGTTGAACCCACACGCCTTGCGGCACATGATCCTAAGTCATGCGCGTCTGCCATTCCGCCACGTCCCCGCTGGCGAGTATAGCACGAGAGGCGGTTTTCGGCAAGAGGTTGCCGGTCAGCTTTGGAGCATGATATACTAAAGATGTTTGTGCGGAAGCAGTTCCCCGCTACGAAGCGCAATTATCGTCGCGGTATCATATAGTTTGCAGGAGCCGCCATGAAAGCCGTTGTGATGGCCGGCGGCGAGGGCACTCGCCTGCGACCACTTACGATTAATCGCCCCAAGCCAATGGTGTCGCTGGTCGATAGACCGGTGATGCAGCATATCATTGAATTACTCAAGCTCCACGGGATTACCGATATTATCATTACAGTGCAGTATCTGGCGAATGTTATCCAGGACTATTACGGTGATGGTAGCGCGTATGGCGTCAATATCACCTATTCGCTGGAAGAAGTACCGCTCGGTACTGCCGGTAGTGTTAAAAATGCCGAACATTTATTGACTGAACCATTTCTGGTTATCTCTGGTGATGCACTTACCGATTTTAATCTCTCGCAAATTATTGAATATCACCTTGCCTCTGGCGCTACGGCCACCGTCACGTTGACACGTGTTTCTAATCCGCTCGATTACGGCGTTATCATCACCGATGAACAGGGACGTATTCGGCAGTTACTCGAAAAACCGAGCTGGGGAGAAGTCTTTTCCGATACGGTCAACACCGGTATCTATGTCTTCAATCCCGATATCTTCAGCTACATCGAACGCGGCAAAGTAACTGACTGGTCGAAAGATGTCTTTCCGCGCATGCTCCACCGTGGTGATCGGCTCCAGGGCTACATCGCAAACGGGTATTGGACAGATGTCGGCACTATTGAGGAGTATATGCGGGCTTGCGGTGATTACCTGTCGGGCAAGGTAAATCTGCCGCGCGTCGGGCACAATATCGGTGGCGACATCTGGGTTGACCGTGATGCCGAAATTGCTCCCGATGCCCAATTACACGGGCCAATCTACCTCGGCCATGGCGCCAAGATCAAGGGTGGCGTGATCATTCACGGGCCATCCGTCATTCGCGATTACACCATTGTTGATAGTCGAGCCAACATCGACCGCTCGATCATCTGGCGCAATTCGTACATCGGTGAACGGGCGGAATTACGCGGAGCGATTGTGCTCCGCCAGTGTAACATCCGTTCACGCGCCATGATCTTCGAGGGCGCCGTTATCGGTGACGGCGTACAAATTGGCGCGGGCGCCGTTGTCCAACCCAACGTCAAAATCTGGCCCTCGAAAGAGATTGACGAAGGCGCGACAGTTACCTCTAGCATTATCTGGGGTAGCCAAGGACGACGCGTCCTCTTTGGGCGCTACGGCATTACCGGCCTGGTCAACATCGAAATTACTCCAGAAATGTGCGCCCGCCTCGGTGCAGCCTACGGCGCTACCTTGCCGCGTGGCGCCACTGTAACCATCAATCGCGATGCGCACTTCACACCACGGATGCTGAAACGAGCGATTATTGCCAGCCTGCCTTCGGCTGGGGTGAATGTCTGCGATTTGCGCAATGTGCCGATCCCGATTGCCCGCTACTACACCCACGCCAGTGGCGCCGCCGGTGGCGTCCACGTGCGCATTTCACCGTTCGACAATCGGGTCGCCGAGATTAAGTTTTTCAATCATCTGGGGCTGGATATTAACAGTGCAACTGAACGCAAAATCGAGAGCACCTTTTTTCGGGAAGATTACCGGCGAGCCTATCTTGATGAAATTGGGCGTATCTTCTACGGTGAAGATGTGGAAGAGACCTACCGGGCCGCATTTATGCGAGCGCTGGGCCAGAATGCCGCATTCGGGAAAGGATTTCCCATCGTTATCGATTATGCCAATACCAGTACCAGCACCGTCATGGCCGAGATTTTACGGCGCATGCAGGCTGATGCGGTTGAGCTGAATGTCTATCTCGACGAGCGGATGGTCTTTCAGACGAGTGCTGATTTTGAAGCGGCGATGAATCGGCTAACCAAGATTACGCCGGTCGTGGGAGCACAATTTGGCGTGAGGTTCGATCCTGGTGGCGAGAAGATTTTTCTGATTGATGATCAAGGTCGACGGCTCCATCCCCTGCGCGCACTGGCAGCAATTACCGCGCTGGCAATGCAGGCAAACGGTGGGGGAGTAGTTGCCGTCCCGGTAACAGCACCACGTGCTTTTGAACAGATCGCTGCTCGTTACGGCGGCAGCATCATTCGCACTCGTGCTAATCTGGGTGCCTTGATGAATCTGGCGGCTGAACGTCCCGATCTCCTTTTGCTAGGTGATGGTACCGGTAATTATATCTTCCCCCATTTCTATCCCGTTGCCGATGGTATGTTCGCTATTGCGCGTCTGATGGAGCTGCTTTCGCTTAACCAGACGACCCTGAGTGAAGTACTGGCCGATCTGCCACCGTACTACCTCTGGCAAACCCGCGTCCCGTGTCGCTGGGAGAGCAAAGGCAAGGTGATGCGCATTCTCAACCAGCAATACCACGAGCGCCACGGCGAGCAGATTGACGGCATCAAGATTGAACTGGGAGAGGAATGGGTGCTTATCCTGCCTGACCCGGATGGGCCATTCTTCCACGTCATTGCCGAAGGAGTTAGCGAAGACCACGCCCGTATCCTGACCGACAAATATGCCGGTTTGGTGACCAGTTTGCAGTAGTGCTGTTCGTGTGATACCGCGGCCTGATGTACAGAGGAGGGTGCGATGACTAACCGCACACACCACGACGATCCGCTTTACAACGCGATTGCAGAGACAACGGTTCAAGTCGGTCGATTTGGTTTTGCGCTGCTCCGCTTGCCACTCAGTCTGTTACCGAACCAAAGCCACACACATATCGAGCGTGCTCTGTACGAGTTGAGTCGCGGGTTTGCCAGTCTACCCGGTGATTTTGCCCGCATCGTCGAGCCTGAGATCAAACGTTGGGCTGATGAAACACCACTACCCTCAACCAGAAAACCGCAGCCCGCAACCGAACAACATCTGACCGTGACCATCACGCCTGAACCGGTTTCAGCACTGGGTGCATCCACACCTGCATCCGACAATGAACCAATTGAAGAAGACGTTGCCGAGCTACTGACCGATGAAGTCGCCGAGTCGATTGTTGACATCGAGCGCCTGGTTGCTGAACCGCCGAACGTGAGTATTACGTATATAGAGTACGATCCGCCGGGAAGTGATCTGGAAGGTGAATTTGTGGTGATTACCAACGCCTCTCACGAACCGGTTGATCTCACCGGTTGGACGCTGGTGGACGAAGGGAACAAACACACCTACACCTTCCCGACTTTTACCCTTGCCAGTGGCGCAGAGGTGAAGTTGTGGACAAAGAGCGGGACAGATGATGCCACCAATCTGTATTGGGGAGCACGTCGCCCGATCTGGAACAATACAGGCGATAGTGCGATATTACGCGATGCGAATGGTAACCTGGTTAGTCGTTATACCTATGCAGCCGGTGCGTAACAATTCGCTTCGATAATGGTGAACGCGCCTCTGCCAGGTTGAGTGAGAGTGGGGGTTATGAGCGAATTATCTCTGGTAGGTCAAACCATAGGTCGGTTCGAAATCCTCTCTGAATTGGGACGCGGCGGGATGGCGGTGGTATACAAGGCCCGACAGACCGACCTGGATCGGTTTGTGGCACTGAAGATTTTACCGCCGGGTTTAACCAATGATGAGAGCTATATCGCTCGCTTCCGGCAAGAGGCGCGTAGCGCAGCCCGTCTGGAACATCCGCACATCATGCCGATTTATGAAGTCGGTGAAGTGGCGGGCTATCACTATATCGCGATGAAATACATTCAGGGACGGACCCTGAAGCAGTTGCTGCAACAAGAAGGTGCCTTGCCGGTGGTGCGAGCAGCCCAAATTCTCGCCCAAGTCGGCGAAGCCCTCGATTATGCCCATCGCCAGGGGATTATTCACCGCGACATTAAGCCCTCTAACGTTATGATCACCGATGAGGGGTGGGTCTACCTGACTGACTTCGGTTTAGCACGGGGTACGGGAGCCAATAGTAGCGGTCTCACCATGGCCGGGACAGTTATGGGCACACCCGAATATATGTCTCCCGAACAGGCCCAGGGGCTGCCCAATGTTGGCCCGCCAACCGATATTTATGCGCTGGGAGTCATGCTCTATGAGCTGCTCACCGGGGCATTTCCATTCAAAGCGAAAACGCCGATGGCGATGCTGGCTGCACGGCTTGTCCACGCTCCTATTCCGCCTCGCGACGTGCGTGGCGATTTGCCGCCCGCAGTCGAGGATGTGATCATGCGTGCGTTAGCCCGTAAGCCGGAAGCACGTTTTGCTTCAGCGGCGGAAATGGTCGCAGCTCTGCGCCAGGCCGTCGGTCTGAGCGAGCGTGAACTGAGCCGCCCGCTCACCCCGCAGCGCGGAATGCCGGCTGTTTCCAATGCAGGTTATCAGACACCCCCACCGGCCTACGGCCCACCCACACCGGCGTCGCAACCGCCAGCCTACGGCCCATCCACACCGGCATCGCAGCCACCAGCGTATGCACCGACAACACCGGTAACGCCACCACCAGTCTACGTACAAACACCTGCCGCACCGGCAACCCATCCGTACAGTGCCAGCCCGCCGGCACCAACCCCACATCCGTTCAACGTGCCGGCGACATCGGCGCCAACCGGTGGCAAGCGAACACCGATTGGCTTGATTATTGGCCTGATCGTTGGTGTTGTGCTCATCGGTGGTGGCCTGACCACCTTCTTCCTGTTGCGTCCAACGACACCACCTGTCGCTACCAACTCTGCCGAAACGCATATCAGTGAAGGAGATGCGGCATTGGCGCGGTCGCAGGGGTTAGACGATGCAATCACGGCTTATCAGGCTGCGGTAGATGCCGATGCTGCCAATCCGATGGCGCATAGCCGACTGGCATGGGCGTATCTTGCAAAGGGCGACTGGGAAGAGGCACTTGCTGCCGCAAAACCGTTGGCTACCATCAACGATGGTGCAGCACAGGCTATCGGTGAAGGGATTACCGGTTATATCTACTTCCAGCTCGGTGATGTCGTGCAGGCACGCGAGGCAAGTGAACGTGCTATTGACGCCGACCCATCTTCGGCTATCGGCTACGCCTTACGTGCGGCAGTGCTGGCAACCAACGCTGCCGATAGCCAGAACGATAACCTGATGAGCGAAGCGTTCACAGCCATCAGCGACGCCGAAGAACGCCTGGCGACAGCCGATCCTTTAACAAAAGCCTTTACCCAGGTCTTGTTGGGATGGGCGTTTGGGCAGGATTACACGCTTCGTCAGGACGCCAATGTGCTTGACCAGGCGATTACCAGCCTCGAACAGGCCATCGATGCCTACTCTGCCCTGGCCGTCTTCCACTACGAACTGGCAACAATTTACCTCTCGGCGGCCCGTGATTTCGATAGTGCCAGGAATGAGTTCAATGCGGCATTGGCCCTCGATCCCAATTTCAGTCCGGCTCAGGTCGGGCTGGGCTGGATCGCCTACTTCAACAGCCAGGCAGATGAGGCCGAAAAGGCGTTCAATCAGGCGCTGGACTTGAACGAAAATGAAAGTTTTGCGCTGCTTGGGCTGGGGCGATTGGCGTTCGATAAAAACGATATGCAGCAGGCCATCGACTATTTTAAGCAAGTTATTGAAGAAAATCCCTACTCCGCTGTGGCCCATGCATTTCTGGGTGAAGCCAGCCTCTTCGCGGGTTATGATGCAACCGATGATACCATCAAGCAAGAATTGTATCAGCAGGCCGAGGTAGCTTATCGTGCTGCTATCGCCCGCGACGATTATTTTGGGTTTGCATATCATGGTCTCGGCTGGATTTTGCAATACCAGGATCGCCACGCCGAGTCGATTGACGCGTTTGAGAAGGCACTGCAACTCGACAATAAAAACCCAGAAATTTTCAATGGTTTGGGGTGGAGCCTCTTCCTGAGTGATCGCTACACAGAAGCTGAGTCGATGTTCAAACGCGCTATCGAACTAGATTCATCGTACACAAGTGCCTACTTCGGGTTGGGCCGCGCCTACGAAGAGCAGGGACGATGGGACGAAGCGCTAGCGACCTTTCAGACCCTGAAACAGATGAATCCCAATTACCCTGGTATTGATGATGCTATTGACCGTGTTTCAGGCTAATTGAGAAATACTATCGTGACAGGACAAACAATTCTCTTGATAGGACCGCCCGGTGCCGGCAAGACCACCATTGCCGGCCAACTGGCGCAAGCGACCGAGATGGCGGTGATCGCCACCGGTCAGCAACTGCGTGCTGAGATTCGCGCTCAGAGTGCGCTCGGTCGGCGTATTGAGCCATTGCTCGAACAGGGTCAACTGGCACCGGATAGCGTCATGGCAGAATTGATGCGGAACTGGTTGCAGCGTATCCCTATCGACCAAGACTGCCTTCTCGACGGGTACCCGCGTAGTGTCGCACAGGCGCAGGTGCTGGAGACAATTCTGGCCGATCTGGGACGACAAGTCGATGCAGTGATCGTGCTGACCCTGGACGAGGCAACCATTGTTCATCGACTAAGCGGTCGCCGGATTTGTCGGCGAGATGACGGCCAGGACATAACCGTCCACATCGATGATACCGCAAAAATTGCCCAATGCCTGGCTCAAGGAAGCACGCTGGTACAGCGCGAAGATGATCATCCTGACGTGATTCGCAAACGTCTACGCCTTTACGAACAAGAGACTGCACCTGTGCTGAATTACTACACCGGTCGCGTGCCTGTTCATTATGTCAATGCCGATCAGCCACCGACAGCCATTGTTACCCTGATTCGCGACATCATCTAAATGTATCGCTTTGTCATAACCAAAGGAGGTTACAACGATGGGTGATAAGGTTGCACTCATCACCGGCGCCGCCAGTGGCATCGGCCTGGCCTGCGCCGAGCGATTCGCTACCGACGGGTATCGTGTTGTCCTGGTTGATCTACCGGGTGCCGCTGGCGAAGCAGCCGCCGAACGTCTGGGTGGCATTTTTGTCGGCGTTGATTTAGCCACGCAGGCCGGGTGTCGGCAAGCGGTTGATGCTGCACTCAATACGTATGGTCGGGTTGACGTGCTGATCAACAATGCCGGCTTTCAACACATCGACGCTATCGAAGATTTCCCTGAAGAGCGCTGGGAGACAATGATTGCCGTGATGTTAACGGCACCGTTTCGGCTCACCAAGTACGTCTGGCCGGGGATGAAAGCCAACCGGTGGGGACGGATTGTCAATATTGGCTCGGTACACAGCCTGCGTGCGTCACCATTCAAAAGTGCCTATATCTCGGCCAAACATGGTCTGCTTGGCTTGACACGAACTGCCGCACTTGAGGGTGGCCCTTATGGAATTACCGTCAACCTGATTGCACCGGCATATGTCAGAACACCGCTGGTCGAGAAACAGATTGCCGATCAATCGCGCACACGGGGCATTCCCGAAGATCAGGTGATCGAGAAAATCATGCTTGAACCGGCAGCCATCAAGCGTCTGATCGAACCGGCAGAAGTGGCCGGACTGGCGGCATTTCTCTGCTCAGATGCGGCAGGAGCGATAACCGGCTCCGTGTACGAAATGGCGCTGGGGTGGACAGCACGTTAGCGCCTGATCGCGGGCAGGCTTGATCCTGCCCGCTACAAAGTCGTCTCCAGCCCCAGAATCGCCCGCGCTTCGGCGACATCTCTGGTAATTTGTGACACTAGATCATCGACACTGTTGAACTTCCGTTCACTCCGCAGCCGAATCAATAATTCAAGACGCAGTGGCTGATCGTACAGATCACCCTGCCAGTCCAGCAGATGAGCTTCGACCACCCGTTGCGTCCCGGCAAATGTGGGACGCACCCCAATATTCGTCACTGCCGGCACCATCGTCGAGTCTGGCAGATACGCACGACAGGCATAGACCCCATCGGCCGGCAATACCACATCACCACTCACCTGCACATTCGCGGTAGGAAAACCGATCTGGCGACCACGACCATCACCGCGGGTGACAACACCGCGGAGCGCGAACGGACGACCAAGCAAGGCACCGGCGCCGGCCACATTACCGGCCAGCACCAACTCACGAATACGCGACGAGCTAACCGGGATGCCGGCCACCGTATACTTACTCACGGCCCCCACTGCGAACCCCAACTCACGACCAATCTCCATCAGGCGCGGAATATCGCCTTCGCGTCCCCGCCCCATCGCAAAGTCCTCACCGACCCAAATCTCGCGCACCGGCATAGCTGCCACAATTCGCGCCATATACTCAGCAGCAGTCAAATTGCGAATAGCGGGTGTGAACGGTGCAATAACCAGTACATCCGGTTCGAGACGACGAATCTGCTCAATCTTCTCGTCCAGATCACTCAACAACTGCAACGGCTGATCGGGCTGCAACACGGCACGCGGGTGCGGTTCCCATGTCAACACTGCACTTAACATATCAAGGGCACGTGCCCGTTCAACCGTCGTCCGAATCAACTGCTGATGACCCGGATGCACACCATCAAAACGGCCAATCGTCAACACCGTCGCCCGGTTGGCCAGGCCGGGAGTAAGGTCACGGGCGATCTGCACAGATGTCTTGCTCCATTTCTATCCCTGCCCGGCCAACCGCTGAAGTTCGGCCAGCCGGTTTAACGCTTCAAGTGGCGTCAGCTCCTCGATGCGGAGCCGACGTAAATACTCTACCACCGGATGCGGTGCCAGATCAAAAAACGATAATTGCATCCCCTGAGCGGTTTCCTGCGCCGGTACAACGACCGGTGCCGGTGAGGTAGGAGGTTGTGCAGGTGAGGATGCCGGGCGCTGACCCTCAAGATCGGCCAGCAAGGCACTGGCCCGCCGAATCACCTCTGGCGGAATACCGGCCAGCTCGGCGACGTGGATCCCGTACGAGCGATCAGCGCCACCGGGTCGCAATTCATGCAAAAAGACCACCCGACCATCACGCTCCACTGCCGCCATATGATAATTACGGACACGGGGCAACTCATGTTCGAGCGCAATCAACTCGTGGTAATGGGTCGCGAACAGCGTCCGACAGCCCAACCGCGGGTGATCGTGAATATACTCCACGACGGCACGGGCAATCGCCATCCCATCGTAAGTACTGGTACCACGGCCAACCTCATCGAGAATGATCAACGAGCGCGGTGTACTCTGCATCAGCAGCGCTGCCGTCTCGGTCATCTCGACCATAAACGTACTCTGGCCGGTCGCAATATCATCTTGAGCACCAATCCGAGTAAAAATGCGATCAACCAGGCCAATCTCAGCCTCATCAGCCGGTACAAACGAACCAATTTGCGCCATCAGGGTAATCAACGCCACCTGGCGCAAAAACGTACTCTTACCGGCCATATTCGGCCCGGTAATAATCAAAATCTGCGCCTGCTCGCCATCGAGATCAACATCATTCCCGATAAACGGCTCACTGAGTGTACGTTCCACCACCGGATGACGCCCCTGTTTAATCCGCAACACCCGATCAGTACGCAATCGTGGTTGCACATAACGACCGCGTACAGCAACCTCGGCCAGCGCAGCCAGCGCATCAATACGCGCAACCGCCGCAATCGTAGTGCGCAAGCGATCAAGATGCGGTTGCAACTCATCACAGAGCCGCTGAAAAATATCACGCTCAAGATCGACCAGCTTCAGACGGGCATCACTCAACAGCCCTTCATAGTACTTCAACTCTTCGGTGACATAGCGCTCGGCGTTGACCAGCGTCTGCTTACGTTCGTAATGGGCCGGGATCAACTTCGCATCAACGGCACGCGAAATCTCGATATAGTAACCAAACACCTGGTTATAGCCCACTTTGAGCGAACGGATACCGGTGCGCTCGCGCTCCTTACTCTCCAGGCGATCAATAAACTCCTGAGCGTGGCGACTGGCCCGAATCAATGCATCGAGACGTGGATCAAAACTGGGGCGAATCACCCGCCGTGGCCGTTCGCCTCCCTCTTCGGCTGCCCGCAAATAATTCGACGAACCGAGCAACGCCGGCGGATCATCATCAAGCGCCCGCTCGAGCAGATCAAGCACATCGGCGCAGACATCAAACACCAGCGGCGGCTCACCGGGCATCTCAGCCGCAAGCAGATCGGGCAACAGCGCCTGCACCGCCTGCGCAACAGCGAGCAACTTCCGCAACGCCGCCCGCAACTGCGTCATATCACGCGGCGTAGCGACCGTAATACCCTGCGCAATCCGATTGAGTGCCCGTTCCATATCGGGCAAATCGGCAAGCGCCGAACGTACCTCCAGACGGGCCATCGTCTCAGCCACCAGACGAGCGACAGCGTGTTGACGCACCTGAAGCGGTTCGATCACAATCAACGGCTGCGTAATCCAACGGCGCAACAGACGTGCCCCCATCGCAGTACAGGTACGATCGAGCACCGCAATCAACGACGCCTTCGCTCCCTGGCGACCACCGCTCTCAAGTAATTCCAGATTACGGCGGGTCTGTGGATCGAGCAACATATACGCGCCGGTATGATACACCCGCAAAGTGCGCAACTGACTCACGCGCTGGCGCTGAGTGACCTGAGCGTACTGCAACAACGCGCCGGCTGCGCGGGTGGCAAGTGGACGCCCATCCAGACCGCACACCGCCAGCGACGGCAGCGCCAAATGCTCACACAACACCTCAGTCGTCGTTGCCAACTCCCAACGCCAAAGCGGCCACTCCGTCACATACCCCTGCGTCCAACTCGCTGCACTCGCACCTTCCAGACGGCGGGCCACCCGCTCGTGGGGCAACAGCGCCTCACGCTCCTCCTTCGTCAGGGGTGCCAAATCCTGACTAAGGCGGGCCTGCACCGGCTCCAGATTAGGCAAACGCAGCGACTCATCATCAGGCACCAACACCTCGGCCGGTGACAGCCGGGCCAGCTCAGCCTGCAACTGCATCAACGCCCGGGCATCGGTAAACTCTGCCGCAGCGAACTCACCGGTAGAAAGATCAGCATAAGCCAGACCGATTTTACGCTGGTCAACAATCACCGCAGCGAGATAATTATTGGTACGGTCGGGCAACATTGCCGGATCGATCACCGTACCCGGCGTAATCACCCGCACAATCGCCCGCTGCACCATCTTCCCACTACTCTCAACCGGCGTCAGCCCGGCAGCATAGACCGAGCGCGGTCGCGTATCATTGCGCATCGCCTCCGTCTCACTCAACTGCTCAGCGATAGCGACCCGATAGCCGCGAGCGATCAACTCAGAAACATAGCGATCCACAGCGTGATAAGGCATCCCGGCCATAGGCGCATACAGCTTCTGCTGATCCTTCGGCAAACGCTTATCGACCGCATACTCCTTGCGCGTCAGCGTTATATCAAGTAATTCAGCAATCAACTTCGCATCATCATCAAACGTTTCATAAAAATCACCAAACCGAAAGAGAAGGATCGCATCAGCGGCCTCCTCCTTCAGCTTACGATACTGTCGATACCAGGCGTGCAATTCAACAGTAGCCATGGGAATTATCGCAAAACACCTTCAGCAAACGCGGAACGATCATGCTCGCGTAATGATAGCACATTCTGGTAGGGGAGTGGTTTCGGAGTGCTCCTGAGTAGGGAATGGGGAATAGGAAATTAGGGAATAGAGAATGTAGAGAATAGGGAATAGGGAATAGGGAATAATAGCGGTTTCAGTGCTTTACCGGAAGCTCACATTGTTGAAAACTCGTTCGCGCCCTCCCTTCCTACGTTTCAGTGCTCTACCGTGAGCCGAAATTGTTGAAATCCTGAAGGCGTTTTTACAACAGAAGCTCGTCGATTTAGTTTCAGTGCTCTACCGTGAGCCGAAATTGTTGAA
>NZ_DAOTZQ010000135.1:0-14586 GCF_034434295.1 Chloroflexus sp. | reverse complement strand
ACTACCGCAGTTTCCACAGAGGCGGCATCGGGGTGAGGGGAGAAAGCTTCCGATATTGCCGGTCAGGTACTACGAGCGGGTGTTAATGAGGTGGTGGGTTGGGAAGAGTGGCTTCCCCAACCCATGCGTTCCCAATCGGGTTGTGTCAATTGGACAAGGGTTTAAGCCAGTGGTGCTCGTCCTATCATCTGCAAGACAACGCACCTGTTTGTGGAATAACAGCAATGTTTTGGCTTTTCATAAGCTGGTTAATCCAAGATCATGATCGCTCGCTGCAATGCACGGCATATTCACGCTATGACAGCCGTATTGGAACGATACTGGGTTAAGCTGCATTCGGATATAGAAGTCCTTCTGTGCTTCGTCGAGGGAACACTGTCAACAGTTCTAACAGACGATAGAGTACAGAAGCCCGATTTCTACACCTATGCAAAGCCGATCTCACCCAACCAAACGGATGAGGGTTTGCCTCTATGCTCTTCTCTTGTCGCATTACCCCCCCACCGGTTGCAAACTCAACTGCTGGTGGATCACGCGGGCAATCTGGATTGCCCCGTCGCGTGGTACGGCATGTTTGAGTCGTTCGACAGTTGCAGCGTAGCGCACCGGGTCTTCGAGCTGGCTGATTGCGGCTACAATCCGGTCGTTGGTAGGGCAGAAGAAGCCTAATTCGTAGTTCAACACAAAGTCAATGTTTCCGTGTTCCTGTAAACCGACCGCCTCTGTCACGATGACCGGTTTGCGCATGACTAACGCTTCCATCAATGTACCGGGGCCGGCTTTGGTGACCACCACATCGCTGGCCGCCATCAGCTCTTCCATGTTGTTGACGAAACCAAACACATGGGTATGCGGTAGCCGTGGCCCGCTGCGTAGCTCTTGGTAAAGCGCCCGGTTCTTGCCGGTCACAACCAGGAATTGTTTATCAGGCATCTGTTGTTCGAGGGTTTGCACCAGCTCGCCAAGACGACCAGAGCCGACGCCACCGGCAGTCAATAGGACGGTAAACCGATCCGGTTCCAGTCCAAGATCGCGGCGGGCAGTTGGGGCATCGCGTTGCTCGGCAGCAAATTTGGGATGCACCGGAAAACCACAGCGCTGGAGCTGGCTGGGTTTCATGCCGCGTTTGTGCATTAACCGGTACGCTTCGTCGGTTGGGGTCAATGCCAGATCGACACCGGGATAGCTCCACGATGCATGCAGGGTGACGAGATCGGTCACGACGGTCAGCACGCGGAATGAATGCTGCCGGCGCCGCCGGGCCGCACATACCAGGCGATGAACGAGTGGGTGAGTGACGACCACCAGTCGTGGCCGCCGCTCGGTCAGCAGACGATTGAGGTTCTGGCGGGCAATCAGGTAGACAATCCGTGATAGAAAACTGACTGTTGACTGGGAATTGGTCAGTTGGAACGAGAAATTGTACAGCTTTAACCAGCGGGTTGAGAGTTGATCGTAGAGACCGGGCGCACTGCGCACACCGGGAACATTCGTCGCCTGCAAGAGGTCTTCAATCGCCCAGGTGATGCTCGCACCGGACATCTGCTCAAGGGCAGCACTGATGGCCACCGCAGCACTACGATGACCACCACCGGTATCAGAGATCGCAAACAGGACATCAATCGGTTGTCGATTCATAGCATTAGTCATGGCGGTGATGTTCAAGATCGGCAATCACCTTCTCGGCGATATCAAGAGCCGCTCGTGGCCGGGCTGCGGCCTGCGCACAACGGCGCATTTCAGCCAGCATAGTTGGATGGTTAAGGAGATTTAGTACAGCCCGAGGTGTCGACTCGCACATACGGAGCTGGATGCCGCTCCCGGTACTGACGACATAGTCGGCATTCCATTCCTCGTGACCGAGGATGGGGTCAATGACAATCATCGGTGTGCCGCGCGCCAGAACCTCACTCACGATCAGGCCACCAGCTTTGGTGATGACCAGATCGCTGGCGGTAATCAGATCGTCAACATAGTCAACGAATCCTAGCACTCGCAGATCAATGTTCGGCGTGGAAATAAAATCGCTTAACGACTCGACTAGTGTTGTATTGCGCCCGGCAACCACGATTAGGGTTGCCTTGAGCGAACTCTGCATGAGACCGCTGACGATCAATCGCACGTGTTCATCATCAACCCCGCCCCCGAAGAGAGTAATGACCGTCCCGTCAAGCGGGAGTTCGCGCCGTTGCCGTGCTTCGTGGCAATCGTTGGGCTGGGCAAAGGCAGGGTCAATCGGAATCCCACTCACGACGATCTGCTGTGGACTGACACCACGTTCGATCAGTTGAGCGCGTGTCTGCTCGTCACCCACAAAATAGCCATCGATCTCGGTGTACGTCCAGAAGGTGTGGGCAGCGTAGTCGGTAATCACACAATAGATCGGCTCGGTCAGGCGAGCACTGCGTTTATAACTGACCAGCAGCTCCATTGGGAGAAAATGGGTGCAGATGATAACCTCCGGCTGAAAGGCCCGTAAGACCTCTTTCAAACCATTAGTGCCAATACCCTCAACCAGCTTGCGGATGTTATTCGTTATTTCGGCCAGGTTCGGATCGGCATTAGTCTGTGTATAAAAATAGCCCCACACCAGCGGCGCCCGGTCGGTCAATTCGAGATACGAGCGTGCGTAGGCAAGGCGAAACAGGCGTGAGGTGTGGTCAAGTACGTCTTCAACCCGTACTTCACCCGGTTGGCGACGACTAAAAGCAGCAGCCAATGCTTCAGCAGCACGCTTATGGCCGGTTCCAACCGATGCGTGCAAGATTAACACCCGCGGCATAGATCTATCTCCCACGAGGCACGTTACTGTGCGCGAAAGGTATCGTCTTCTTCCAACGGTATGGTACCATGTTTCGCCGTCGTTCGTTACATCTTCGTGATAACGATTACGGTGAAACGCCAGCAACCATCTCCGCTTTTGCAGTGGCG
This sequence comes from Chloroflexus sp., assembly GCF_034434295.1. Taxonomy (GTDB): domain Bacteria; phylum Chloroflexota; class Chloroflexia; order Chloroflexales; family Chloroflexaceae; genus Chloroflexus. Next base: position 11,655 of record NZ_DAOTZQ010000135.1, on the reverse strand, counting down.
TGCTGCGGCTGCGGCGGACTCTATAGCGGTGCAGGTGTCAACGCTGTACCGATTCTATTTTTCCCCATCTAACCGGTCTATCGGTTCACCGAGAGCGGGTTGGGCGCGAGTGGGATGGTATACTATACACAGGGCAAGCCAACGGAGCCGTTATGCGCGGATTTGGTCGGTTGTTGAGCGGTCTTTTGCGGGGGCCGGAGCAGACATTTGGTTGTCTGGTGTTTGTGCTGGGTGGTTTTAGTCTGGCTACCTGGCCTGTGGCCGGTGTGGGGCCGATATTGACGTTGATTACGCTGCTGCTGATTGTCACCGGGCTGACGCTTTTCTGGCGGGATGTGGGCTGGTTTCGTCGGGTTTGGGGTGGTGGTTTGATGCTGGCAGTGGCGGCAGCGGTGATTGCAATGCTTAATCCCGATACTCCGCACGGTGCGATGTTTCAGATAGTGGCGTGGCTGGCGTTACTGCCGGCAGTGCTGGCGGTGATCGGTTATGCCCATCAGCAGTGGATCGGGCATCAGGAAGCACCGGTGTTGCGCGAAGGGTCGCAGGCTGTTGCGGGTGATGCCGATGCGACCATACCACCGCCGTTGCCGCGCCCGCAGCGGGTGGCCGATGCAGTGCCGCCGCCGTTGCCGCGCCCGTGTCGTGCGTCTGGTGATGCGCCGGCGACTGAGCCGAACGAGTCGGCAATTGATCTGCCGCCACCGCTGTCCCGCCGGATTGCGGAGACCGATTTGCTTGAGCACCTGTTGAATATACCACCAGAGCAGAGCAATGGAGATTGATCCGCGTGCCCAATTGATTGAGTGGCCGAGCAGTAGCCTGGGGGTGAAGGGGCGGATGTATGTGTATACGCCGCCAGAATACCATCCCCACGGCCCCAAGTTGCCGGTCGTTTATCTGCTGCGCGGCCATGAACGGGAATGGGTTAATCGGCGCGAAGACGATAGCCGGATCGGGAGCGCCATTGATGTTTATGAGCGGGTGCACGCACGCGGGGAGATTGGGCCGTTGATACTGGCGATGCCCGGTCTGGCCAGTACTGATAATCGCGTTCCCGCTCTGCTGGCCGATTTTGCGGCACCAGATTTGACCGATGCCGAAGGGATCGGCAGTGGTCGGTTTGCGACGTTCTTTTTTGAGGAAGTGTTGCCGTTGCTGGAACGGGAATTTCACGTGCATCCCCAGGCCCGGGCGATCACCGGATTTTCGCTCGGTGGGTATATGGCCGTTAAAGCGGTTGCCCTGCACCCAGAGCTGTTCGTCAGTGTCAGTGCCTATGATGGATCGTTTCCTTACGCCAGCGACAACGGTCGGCGATCGCGGCGCTACGACACGCTCTTTACCGCGTCGATGTTCGATCCGGCGCTGGGACGACCGCGCGATCCGGAGCGTTTGCGCGATCACAACCCGATTTGTTTGCTGATGCGGGCTGACCGGGCAGCGTTGCGGCGGATTACCTGGATGATTCAGTATGGCCCGGAGCACATTGAGCCGTGGGGGGCAAATTTTTACCGGGGTGAGTATCTGCTCCGGGCACTGGCGACTCTCGGTATTGCCAATGCGACTCCGATAGCGGCCCTGCCCGATGGAGCGCATACCTGGGCAGTGGCCGATCGTCATCTGGAGCAGGCTTTGCCATTGCACTACCGGGCGTTCGAGCGTGTGATGAAGTCAGGCTCATGAAGACACCACCCTCTGATACGATTGAATTGCTGGTACGCCTGCGCTGGCCGTTTGCGGCAGTAGTGGGGTTGCTGTTTGCCCTGACCCGCCTGATGGAAGGGTGGTATTTTGATGCCGCGATGGAGACACCCGCCGGACGAGCGCTTGATCCGATTGTGTGGGGGCTGCTAGCGTTTGCCGCGATTTGGGGTGTGTTGAGCTGGGCCATCCATCAGGAACGGTTACGGATTTCGAATGAAGCACGTATGCTGGCCGCCCTGCGCGAGAGTAACGAGCGACTCGAATTACTCTACGAGATCAATCAGCGGGTGGCGTCGAGCGCCACGCTTGATGAGGTGCTGGATTATGCGATCACGCTGCCGGCCCGATTGGTGAATGCCGGGGCAGCTACGATTGTGCTGATGGACGAGCAGGGTCAGCCGTACACGGCCCGTGTGACCGGGATCGACGCTGGAGAGCTGGAACGCGCCCGAACGGCGTTTCAGTTGCGCTCGCTGACGTTGCCCCCCGATCAACCGGTGGTGTTATCGCCCCAGCCAGGGTGTCATTGGGCAGCGTGCCTGGTGCTCCCATTGGTAGAGCACGATGCACGCCCGATTGGATGGATTGAAGCCTTCCTCAAAGAAGGTCCCGCTACGTTACGCGAGACCCGTCAGCCGGTACTTCAGCCGTTGCTGGCGACGGTGGCTGGCGAGCTGACGGAGGCAGTGGTGAATAGCCGGCGCCGAGATCGGGCGATTGCCAGTATTGCTGCGGTTGAGCGAGCGATTAGTGCTGAGCGTACCCGCATTGCGCGTGATCTGCATGATGGCGTCGCCCAATCGCTGGCGTTTATGCGGATGCGGATTGACCTGTGGGAAGACTGGCTGACCCAGGAACCGGAACGTTTACGCGAAGAGTTTGCTACCTTCAAAGCCAATCTGCGCCGCCAGATCGAAGAATTGCGACGGGCAATCTTTGCCCTGCGGCCGATTGAGATCGGGCAGTTGGGCTTTGCCGGCGCCCTGCGCCGCTTCATCAATGAATTCGCCGAGCAGCAAGATTGGGATGTTGCGATTGACTTGGCCGAACTGCCGCCCGATCTGCCGCCGGTGCTTGAGCTGGCAGCGTTTCGGTTTGTGCAGGAAGCGCTGAACAACGTTGCCAAGCATGCGCAGGCCCGCCGGGTCTGGATCAAGCTGGGAGTACGCGACCAGGGGTTGATTATCCACGTGCGGGACGATGGGGTTGGCTTTAATCCCGGTGAGGAACCACCTGCCGGGCATCTCGGCTTACGGCAGATGCGCGAACGGGCAACTGCACTGGACGGTCAATGTATGATTATGTCTCGTCCTGGCGATGGGACGGAAGTACGGGTCTGGCTGCCACTGCGCTATTCTGTCACCACCGTGAACTGAATCCATCTTCTGGCGTATCCACAACCGGGCCGGTGATCGGGTAAGATACCTCTACAAGAGAGTCACCACGCAGGCGTGGTGTGAGTAGCGCGAGGAGTTATGACGACCACAACCACCGACCGTATCCGCATCTTTGAGCAGGTACTCGACGGTTTGATGCGCCGTTATCGCGAACGGGTACCTGATGTCAGCGCGATTGCGCAGGCTATGGTTCGCGAAGGGATTATTGTCTCTCCCGATCAGATCGAGAACGACCATATTGCTTTCCGCACGATGGGTGTGCCGCACCTCGGCATCCGCTCGCTGGAGAAAATCTTCCTGCACTACGGCTATGAGCGGCGTGATCGGTACCACTTTCCGGCCAAGAAGCTCGATGCTTTCTGGTACCATCCGCCCCGCCCCGATCTGCCCCGTATCTTCATTTCTGAGCTGCGGGTGAACGATCTTTCTCCAGAAGCAGCGGCCATCATTCACAGCTATACCCATGAAGTAACCTCTGATCCGGTCGATGCCCTTGATCTGGACGACGCCGCGCAGGTTGATGAGTTTCTGCACCGTCCACTCTGGTGCCTGCCGACGTGGGCCGATTACCAGCGGCTGGCTGCCGAGAGTGAGTATGCGGCCTGGGTGATCTACAATCGCTACTACCTCAACCACTTTACGATCACTGTCCACAATTTACCGACTGGCTACAACACGATTGCCGATTTCAATGCGTTCCTCGAACGGCATGGCTTTAAGCTGAATGATGCTGGTGGGAAGATTAAGGTCAGTCCTGACGGCAAGCTCTTGCAATCGAGCACGGTAGCCGAAATGATCTGGGCCGAGTTTGCCGGCGGCGAACGTCATCAGATTGCCGGTTCGTATGTTGAGTTTGCCGAACGGCGTCCGCTCGACGAGTTTGCCCATTTGCCACCACACGAGCTGCGGCGGGAGCATCGGCGCGAAGGCTTCGAGGCCGGCAACGCCGATAAAATCTTTGAGAGCACCTACAGCACACAGACGGTGAAGCGAACTCATTAAGACATTGGCGTGTACACAACACTGGTGAGAGCGACAGGCAAGCCAGCCTGTTCCGCAGTGTCCGATACAGAGTACAGTGAGTGCGGAAGTATGGCTTCCGCACTCAAGACGATCTGAGCTAGACGGGGTAAGCAGGGTTTTGCCTCTTTAACGACGACTTCCCCAAAACGTCAGTAATGAAGAGATGCTGTTCTTGACAAACCCATATCCCTTTGCTACAGTGACGAACATCAATTGTGTTATCCACACGAAACTCAGACCATACACCCAGAGATATAGCAAATCATATGCAAGATCACCACGATTCATATCCTTTGTTCCCCGAAGTCAGAGAGGCTTCGGCATCGTATACGCGGAACAAAGAACTCCCCATGTTCTTTGGTCAGCCGATACGGAAGGGAACGATCCTCAATATCGAAGAAGCACCATCAGATTCGCAGGAACCGGTGCTATTCTACACGCACCCTCATGGAGAGATTTGGATTGGCGACGCCATTGCCTGGCTCCGGTCGCTTGAAACCGAGTCGGTAGATATGATCTTTGCCGATCCGCCATATAACATTCGCAAGGCAGAGTGGGATAGCTTCGAGTCGCAAGCAGCGTATGTTGAATGGTCGTTAGAGTGGATCAGCGAAGCCGCTCGTGTTCTCAAACCTACCGGTACATTATACATTTGTGGATTTTCCGAAATTATTGCTGATCTTAAATTACCGGCATCGCGCTTTTTTAAAGGATGTCGCTGGCTGATCTGGCATTATAAAAATAAGGCAAACCTTGGAAAAGACTGGGGACGGTCTCATGAAAGTATTCTTCATTTCCGCAAAGACAGACAATTTACATTCAACATTGATGATATTCGCATCCCTTATGGTCATCACACGCTGAAATATCCCGAACATCCACAGGCAGAGAGCAGTCAATACAGCCGGGGAAGACGACGTCAGGCTGTCTGGCGGCCACACCCACGTGGTGCAAAGCCGAGAGACGTGCTGGAAATACCAACCACCTGCAACGGGATGCACGAGAAAACACCGCATCCAACACAAAAACCTGAAGAATTGCTACGAAAGCTAGTTCTGGCATCCTCGAATGTTGGTGATGTGATCGTTGATCCATTTCTTGGCTCTGGAACTACTGCGGTCGTTGCAGAACAACTCAAACGTCGCTGGAAAGGATGTGATATTTCGCTCGAATATTGTCAATGGGCAGTCCAAAGAATTGAATTAGTAGAAGATTGGCCAATCGAAAAATGGATTCAATACGATTTTGAGAATGCTGAACGAAGGAAATCCATTCGATGACCACAGTCACATTATCTGGTTTACAAGCCAGAGTACAGGATAAGACTGCCTTCCAGAGTCTTGATGAATACTACAAACTATGCTACGACTTTCTTTCATTCGTCAATCGCCAGCAGCTTACCCGTATCGTTTCGCCTAACCGCCATCACTATATTTTTTATCAGTTTGATCAATTCTACGGATACAGAATTACACGTCCAATCAATACAAATCTCTTCATTGAAGACATCAACAGCTTTAATGAAGAATTCAATCAATTTTTATCATTTCTTGATGACGTAAAATTAGACAGAGATGATATTATCAGAAGACCATACGTTTCAGCATATTTGCAATCTCGTGGAGTTCACAAAGTCATCTACACAATACAACAATCAATCGGTTGTGTTGGTGATTCATTCGACAACTCAAACCAATCACGTAAACGAGTAGGGCAGCTTTTCGAGACATTTATCAGGCTGATAATTCAGCAATTAGGGTTAGACTGCGATTCGAGAACGATTACTCTTCCCCTACCTGGTTATCCCGACCATGAAATGTCTTTTGAGTTAGATTTGGTATTCTCAAAAGGAAGCACGCTTGTTGTTGCAGAGACCAGAACCCTTCACGAAAAAGAAATTATTGCGTCGGTAAAGACAACAAGCAAAGATCGTCTGGACAAGATTTTTCTTGATAAGCATCTCCTCAGTCACATCCTGGGTAGAAACGTACCGGTTGTAGCAATTTTCCTCCATGACGTACAGCGTTCCAGGTTTGGAAGCAATCCTTTCGGGGTTGGTTCAACATTCAAAAGCAACCATTTTCTGGGTTACACAATCGCTTTAAATGGTTTAGATGGAGTTTATTATGTTGATCTACCTGAATCTGTGATCAGTAAGCAATTCTACGAGCAGATTAAAGACTTTCAGACATTTCTGATCAGAGATATTTGGGCGCTAACCGCATAGATGACAAGTCATCGTGGGAATTACGGCAACAACCCCAATTCACGCGCACGGATGATGGCCTGAGTGCGGTCACGCACGGCCAGTTTGGCTAGCAGGCTGGAGACGTAGTTTTTGACAGTCCCCTCGCTGATACAGAGCTGATCGGCAATCTCGCGGTTTGAGTGTCCGGCAGCAATGCCATGCAACACATCCATCTCACGCTCGGTAAGCGGTTCGGCTAACGGCGATGGCCAGGTGGTCGGTGCCGAAGTGGCCAGGCGAGAGAATTCGGCCAGTACTTTGCGCGTGATACTCGGCTGAATCAATGCCTCACCACGGGCCACAATGCGGATTGCGGCGATGATTTCGCTGCTGTCGGCGTCTTTGAGCATGTAGCCACGGGCACCGGCTTTCAAGCCCTCAATTACGTATTCATCGTCATCAAAGGTGGTCAGGATGATCACACCAATGTGTGGCCAACGCCGACAAATCTCGCGGGTGGCGGCAACCCCATCCATTACTGGCATCCGTATATCCATGAGGACAACATCCGGTTGCAACCGCTCAACCAGTTCAATGGCTTGCTGACCATGCACAGCAGAGCCGACAACTGTCAAATCTGTTTCGAGATCGAGCAGGGTCTGAATACCCTGACGTACCAGGGTCTGGTCATCAACTAACAGGATGCGGATCATAGCCCCTCGCCTGACGTTACTATAGCGCCACGTATCAGGTGACGCTGTTCGGACACTGCACCGCATCTGCGAGCACATCAGCGGCGGATATAAGGATGCGTTCTCGCTCTAACCGCTGGACACCCTGTCACCGTTCTGGAACGGACAATCAATATATTTCGGGAGGTAGTCCGACACACCCCCGGCGCTCGTGGCACCAGCCATGAGTGACGCGGAAGTATGGCTTCCACACTTCGCGGCGTCCTTATGCCAAAGAGTTTTTCAGCGATACGCATGGGCGCTCTCCGCCTTACCCTGTTATGCATTTCTCGATCCGCGGGGAAGCACAACCGCAAGGCGAAAACCGCCTTCCGGTTGCGGTGCAGCCCGTATCTCACCACCCAGCCGGCTAACCCGTTCGTGCAATCCGGCCAGACCAAAACCGGTTTCGCCAATCGCAGGAGCGAGTGGCCCGTCATTGATCACTTCGAGACGCACTGATTCGGCACCGGCAAGCAACCGCACCGTTACATACGTGGCCTGGGCATGCTTTTGCACGTTCGTCAAGCCCTCTTGTGCAGCGCGGAAAAGCGTCATGGCCATTGCTGGTGAAATCTCACCAATCTCACCCGCCTGTTCAAACCTGATCTGGAAAGACGCGACCCGACTGAAATCGTGTACCAGCCGTTTAATGACGACCGGTAATGGCTGATCGGCAAGTGGATTGCTGCGCATCATAGCTACACTCTGACGCACTTCGGTCAAGGCGGCCTGCGCCGCTTCGCGACACAGATGAAGCGCCTGCGCAGCACGAACCGGATCGTGTTCGAGTAAGCGGGCCGCGGCCTGTAACTGCACGTGCAAGGCGGTCAGATGATGACCCAGGCCATCGTGAATCTCGTGCGCCAGGCGAACCCGTTCTTCGGCGGCAGCCAGGGCCAGTTCGCGCTCGCGCGAAGCCGCTAATGCCTCATTTGCGGCCCGTAGTTCAGCCGCCAGACGCTCAGCACGTGCCATCTGTTCGCTGAGCTGGGCTAACACGATGGAAAAGATGAGGGTGAAGGTGAGACCCAGCGCAATCGATGGCGCCTGGGTCAGGATTTGGGCCAGCGGCACGCCACGCAGCCAGAGCACGCCATTCCAGCCGGCTTAGAGCAAGAGGCTAAGCAGCAGACCAGGCCAAATACCGAGACCGATGATGGCTTGCGAGCCAACCACAAAGAGAATGAAGGGCAGGAATGTCCAGCCTTCATCGAGACCAAGATAATTGACCACGAGGAAGATCAATGAACTCAACCCGAAAAAGAGGCGATTGGCGACCACATCACCCCAGCGTAGTTGCAGGCTATCCCAAACCGCATTAAGGGCCAGCAGCAGACTCAAGAGCACTATTACCGGATAAAAGCGTTCTGCTGGTAGATAACGGTGGAAGAGGATATACTCAACCAGCGCTACCGTGATAACGGCATAAGCTGCCATCATTAACGTATGCTGACCGTTATTGAAATAGGCGCTTAACCGTTGCCACCACCCGGTTTGCTGTGCAGACGACATCATTGCACGACCCACGGCTGTAAAATGTAATGCCACCAGTTGTTGAGGACGCCATCAGTTTCACCGGCAACTCGCGGCAAATGGTCGAGCCACCAGAGATGATGGAGACGCATATCGCCATTTCCCCACTCGGCACAATCCATCAGTCGCGGTGGTGCGCTCAAGTCGGGGAACTGGTACCAGGCGTCGGCCCGTGACGCCACCCGACGCGGGTTCCCCCAGTCGTAATCACGGGTGCTGGAAGGCGCGAAATGGACGTTACCACACTCATCGAGGCGGGTGAAGCGTGTCCACAGATTGCGTTCAGCCGGGTGATACCGATAGACGTAGGTCATGATCGACTCGACCCGATGACCAAAATTTTCCAGCATACAGCCAACATCACGCTCGACATTAAACCCCATCACGATATAGCGACGCGCCGCAGGAATGGGTAGCGGCGGCGCGTTGCACCAGAAGGCAGCGGGGCCAACCATTCGGCTCTCATAATAGCCGGCGTAGGGAAAGCCGAACAGCCAGATTTCATCAATCTCCCCCCGATCAATGGCATCGCCTAACCCGATCTCGGCCAGCAATCGCTCATAGTCTGCTTCATCAGGCTGATGAAAAGGAATTCGGCGCTCCCAGGCAGCAAGATAGGTAGCGCTATTGTAGCGAAAGCCGTCAATCTTCACCGGAAAATCGGTAAACGTGCGCCGCACAACAATCCGGTAATCGGCAATCCCCCCTGAGCAAATACGGAGATCGGCGATATACTGCGCTGCCAGTACTTCAGGATCGTACCAGCCCATCACCTTACTTAACGGCAGGTTCCCTCGTTCGGAAATAAGCGGATCGTGGACAATTAGTGCTACATTCAGCGGTATCGGCACACCGGGGCGGTCACTACGCACAATTGCCGGCTGCGCACCTGCTTTTGTTCGGCTACCCCAGTTTAACAGCCAGTCAAGCATCGCCGTTGCCTCCATTCAGTGGTATGGCGCATAAAAACTATGGACGACGGTCACATTGGCGTAGAATCGCTCCGAATCAGTCAACCACACAGGCAGGTAGGCAATCCACACACCTTCAGCATACCAGGTAAAGGAGAAACCTGACACCTGCTTTTTATGCGATGCTGCCTGTAGCTGGTGAACGTGCAAGACCCTTATTGCATCAAGCACCCCAGATATCACACTGGCAGCCAGATACTATCTCCAGGCCCAACCGGTAAGAAGTATGCTGGCTATCGGTAACCAATGACGTATCTTCGCCTCCAGTGTAACCAACGCTGTCACAGGGATAGGGGGTAGATGATGTGGCATGCTATCACAATACAGCCGGCAAGCACAAATAGCGACAGGCGGCAAACCAATCCTCGCGTAGTTGGCCCATGGCAGCGTGATCTGTCACACCCGTCACAAATGGCTCTCCGGTGCAGGATGATGCCACCACGCCTGTGAAGGCGTTTCACCATGCCTGCCATGCTATGGTATGATGCCATTATGATACGACTATTGCTTCTGATTATCATTGCATTTGGTAGCGTCACGCCATTCTTCGCTGGTGCCGTCTTCCGCGACGATCCGCCGGCGGCTACGACCATTGTTGATCCCTTCATCACGGCCCAGACGGCGGCGATGCGTGCTGAGTATGCCGCCGATCTTGCCGACGAAGATTGGGATCGTTACACCCTCACAGTTCAACTTGACCCAACCGGCCCCCGCTTGAGCGGTGAAGTCAGCGTTCGTCTGACCAATCACAGCGAGGTAGATTTCGATACCATCTGGTTTCATCTCTATCCCAACCACCCTGATTTTGGTGGACGACTCGATGTGACTTCGGCGCAAATCAATGGAGTCCCGGTACCGTCACGCACCTTACACGGCGACACACTGATTGGCTTGCATACACCACAACCGCTTCCCCCCGGCCAGAGCGCAACGGTCACAATGACCTTCACCGCCCGTACACCCCGCAACGCCAGTCAACGCATCTTCAGCGCGTACAATCTAGAGGCCGGGGTCTGGTCGATTGCCTCGTTTTACCCCATGCTTGCCCGCTACATCCCCGGCATGGGCTGGGATACACGGCCAATCGTGTCACGCGGTGATTTTACCGTCAGCGCAACTGCCCTCTACGACGTTACGGTTGAAGCGCCTGCCGACTGGCATCTGGTCAGTAGCGGGAGTCGGATTGAGCACCGTACCACGGATCACAACCGCCAGGTAGCCCGCTTTGTCAGTGGGCCGATGCGGGAATTCTATCTGGCGGCACTCCAGGGTCTCATGCCGATCAGCACTGAAGTAGACGGTATACGGGTGACCAGCTACGTTCAACCGAACGATCGGATCGCCGGTGAGCAGAGCCTGACGATTGCCACCACAGCCTTGCAGGTCTTCAACCGGCGTTTCGGGGCATACCCGTACAACGAGTTTGAAGTTATCCAGGCGGCATTGACCCAGTTTTATGGTATGGAGTATCCTGGCGTAGTACTGATCGAGCAAAACCTGTACCGGCGCAACGACCGCTTACTGGAGTCAACCATCGCCCATGAAATCAGCCACCAGTGGTGGTACGGGCTGGTCGGGAACGATGCGCAGGGTGAGGCGTGGCTCGACGAAGGGTTGGCGAGTTACAGCCAGATACTCTACTACGAGATGATCGACAACCCTGCCCAGGCCACAGCCGAACTCGAAGCCTTCCGCGCCAGCTACCGTCGATTGCGCGAGCGGGGCGGCGATGCACCACTGGCTACCCCCCCGGCGGCGCTCAATAATGGGCGTTACGTCCCAATTGCCTATGCGAAAGGGGCGCTCTTTTTCCACGCACTCCGTCAACGCATTGGCGAAGCTGCCTTCAACGACTTTCTCCAACAATACGTCGCTACCTATCGCTGGCGGGAAATCGCCGGCCCTGATCTGATCCGTAGCGCCGGTCTGGCGTGTGGATGTGACCTGAATGATCTGTTCACGGCTTGGGTGATCACCGCTACCGCCGTGCCGATCCCCTAACCACGCCGGGTATATGGGAGAGAGTGTTACCGGCAGAGTCTAGCCAACGGGTACCGTTCTAGGCCAATCACCCCTGATTGCGGCGATAGGAGCGACGTATG
>NZ_DAOTZQ010000134.1:0-3086 GCF_034434295.1 Chloroflexus sp. | reverse complement strand
AAAAATGTCTGATAGCAGTTACCTCATTCATTCCTGACTGACGCTGTGATCTTGACGAACACACCCGAATTTGTGTGACCAGCCGGGTCAACGGCATGCCACGCGCCGGATCGTGAGCAAGGTATCTCATTCATTGCCGACCACCTCCATTGATCGTGGCGAGCACACCCGGTATCCGCGTGACCAGCCGGGTCAACGGCATGCCACGCGCCGGATCGTGAGCATAGTTGGCGCGGCAGCATGGCTGCCGCAGCAGCCGTGCTCACGATCTGGCGCGTATCAAGCCGTTACTCCTCTCGGTCACCTGGATGCTGGATGTACCCATAGCAATCATAGAGCGGTCAGGAATGAATGAGCTTCTTGCTTGTAGACGTTTTTTGAAATAGGTTCTATATAAAGGCCATCTCATCAATCATTGCCAGATTTGATTATGACGAAAACGCATGTCGTACCCGTTCAGCAGGATGACCGGTGCGACACACGCCGGCGGGGGCGGAAGGCCGCCTTCCGCACGCCAAGCCACGACACACGCGCATCGTGGAGAAATTGGCAGACATTGCCTCTCTTTTCCGTGCTGGCGTGCCGAACGCAGGAAATGCTGTCTGAGGCACGTTGTGCCTTACAATAGCGCAACTCTACGCAATGCGTCTTACACGATGTGGGTTCCACCACCATTCAATGCCTGACTGATACACGCCGAAATCCTGGCATCGGCAAGGATCACGCGCTGCACCCCACCGGTCAGGGCCTCCTGCGCACCGAGCAATTTTTTCTTCATCCGACCGGCAGCGTATGTCATGGATGATTCGAGATTATTGCGGGGGATATGGGTAATCAGTGATGACTCGTCTGGGAAATTGCGCAGCAGGCCCGGTACGTTCGAGAGCAGAATGAGCGTCTGCGCACCAATAGCTGCCGCAATAGCCGCTGCAGCGCGATCACCGTCGACGTTCACCGCTTCACCGGCCTCCGAACAGGCCAGTGGGGCCACCACCGGCAGGTAACCGGCAGTGAGCAGCATGTGTAACAGGTCACGATTGACCTGCTCGATGGTACCAGTCCAATCGTCACGCAGGATCATCTGCCGACCCTGTTCAATCACTCTGATCGTCGCTTTGCGCTTGCCGGACAGGATACGACCATCAAGCCCGCTGAGACCCAGTGCCATCACACCGCGCATGTGCAGGCGTTCAACCAGTTGCTTGTTGATCAGGCCGGCAGTCGCCATCATAAAGATTTCGAGTGTGCGACGGTCGGTGTAACGGCTGGTATGTCCGCTCGGCGAGGTGACGAACCGCGGCGGATGACCGAGCGCCTCGCCCAAACGGTTGGTCTGATCGGAACCACCGTGAATGAGAATGAGCCGTTCACCGGCCCGCCAGCGTTCGGCAATATCATCGCAGAGGGCATCGTAATCGTTACCGGCACTACCACCAATCTTCACCACGATCATAGTAATCCTCCTATGGTCATACTCTTAGCAAATTCTTAAACAACAATTATCAAGTCGATGATATGATACCAGCATGAAGCCGAGAATAATCCCTATTCTAATCTACCTGCTGGTCTTGTCCGCCTGCTCAGCGGCCACACCGATTCAACAACCGGTGCCGACCGCTGAATCATCGTCGGTTGCAGTGGCAGTGGTAGCAACTATCACAACTATCACTTCGTTACCAACAATGGTCTTGCCAACACCATTCCCATCCCCAACGGCAACGCCACAACGGGTTGCCCAGGCTGCACCGGTGAGTGATCTGGTGGCCGAACCGGTCGTTCCTTCACCAACTACTCAACCGAGTGTTATCCCTACCCCAACACCACGACCACCCGGCACACCCCCTCGGGTCGGTCTGCAGATTGGGCATTTACGTTCAAACGAATTACCGGAAGAACTGGCCCACTTGCGAACGTCAACCGGAACCTACTGGCAGAACATTAGCGAGGTCGAGGTTAATGAGGCGATTGCAATCCGCGTGCGCGACATCCTGATTGCAGCGGGGGTTGAGGTTGATCTGCTGCCAGCTACGGTTCCACCTTCATATGATGCTGATGCATTTGTCGCCATTCACGCCGACGGTTCTACTGCCGGGGCACGTGGCTGGAAGATTGCCACGCCCTGGCGTACCTCAGCCGCGAGTCGAGCATTGATGGAAGCTGTGTCCGCCACCTATGGTGTCATTACCGGTTTGCCGGAAGATCGCCACGGTATCTCTATCAATATGCGCGGCTACTACGCCTTCAATTACCGCCGCCACACCCACGCAATTGCCCGTACTACGCCGGCCATCATTGTCGAAACCGGATTTCTGACCAGTGCTGCCGACCGGACGATTATCGTCGACCGGCCAGACCTGGCGGCACGAGGGATTGCCGAAGGGATTTTGCAGTATCTCAATCAGCGCGATCCATATGACGGTGCTGCCTTGCTGCCCCCCGAATGGCCAATTCTTTACACCAGTGTCGAGGCAGCAGTTCGTGCGGCACCATCGGCACAGGCGCGGATTTTCGTTCAGGCTCCGCCAGACAGTCGAGTGTTTGTCTTTAATCAGGAGGGTGACTGGTACGAGGCAATGGTGCGTGTCGGTGACACACGCTATGTAGGTTGGCTGCGCGTCGATCAGACCCAACCGGCCACACCGGCAGATAACCCTTCAGCGCCACCGGCAGAAGTACCGGCGACCAATCCGTGACATTAAGCCTTGACTGACACTGGGAATCATTCAGGGTATCAGAACTGCGCTGGTACACTGCCGGGAATGCCACCGGGCAGTCGCTGATGGATCGGCACAGACACCCAAATTCGGTTCACGCACCATCGCATGCAGCGGCAGCCCCAGCCCGCTCGCCCCCTATCAGGCTGGTGCTGGTTCCAGCACTGCGTTGCGACACGCTTCTAGCCTCACCCGCCCCCAGCGGGGGCGGGAGTCATCTGCGCAGGCAGGGTGGTGAGGGCGGGTTTAGAACCTACCCCTACCAACGGTGCCTGTACCCGTTCACCTTACCACACAAGGGATACAGTGAATGAGAATGTCTTGCCTCGCGTGCCATGGATTGCTTTGCAGATGTGATCTCAGCCCTCACCC
>NZ_DAOTZQ010000133.1:0-1935 GCF_034434295.1 Chloroflexus sp. | reverse complement strand
TGAACCCGTCCCTTTGCATTTGCCGGTGCCCCCGCACCTGAATGCGAGTACGGTGGTTGCGGCAGCATGGCTGCCTCACGCCAAACCGTGCGTTACGGGCAATCCGGTCGGGAAGTTGTAGCCAGGTCGGTGAGTGAGATGGTAGGGGTTGGTAGGGAACCCGCTCTTACGAATGTGCCCTGCCTTTGTGTTTGTCATAGTCGTAGTTGACAAATCGGCGTACAATACAAGTAGCTTTGTTGGGTTCTGTTTTGAGAGAAGAACTGGACTGATGAACAACATATTGGCGATTGCCCTGGGGGCAGCAATCGGTGCCAATTTGCGTTACGGCATCGGTCTGTGGGCTGTTCAGCGGTTTGGTACGGCATGGCCTTACGGTACTTTCATCATCAATCTGCTCGGTTGTCTGGGGATCGGATTATTGTTAACGCTCATCTCCACACGATTGACTCTGAGTGAACCGGTACGCTTAATGCTGGTTACCGGTCTCTTGGGTGGCTTTACCACTTTCTCAACTTTCGGTTACGAGAGCTTTAGCCTGCTAAGTAGTGGGAACTGGTTGCCCGCATTGGGTTACATGGGTGGAAGCGTTATTGGCGGCCTGATTGCCGTTTTCATCGGTGTTGGGCTGGGTCGGTGGTTTGGTGGCTAGCAGAGAGGAGGTCTCCAATGGAGCAGACCGTGACTCAACAACTCTGGATTTACATCGATGAGGGAGATAGCTTGCAAGGCCGTACCGTTGCTTCCCGTATTGTCGATACGCTGCGGGCTGCCGGTGCACCGGGGGTAACCGTATTTCGTGGGGTTGGGGGGTACGGTACTCACGGGGTCTTTCACAGCGATCTCCTGGTTGATATTCCGAGCCGGTTGCCTTTGGTGATCACCTGCATTGATCGGAGTGACCGTTTGCAACGGCTGCTGCCCAAACTCAGCGAGCTGGTGCAAGAGGGTTTGATCGTGCTCTCGCCGGTGCAGGTCGTGAAGGTGGCGCGGCGGACTGGAAGTGCCCTGCCTGCCCACCTCAAAGTGGGCGATGTGATGAATCACGACGTTATCTCCGTCACGCCCGAAACATCGGTAGGCGAACTGGTGCGTCTGCTGCTCGAACGCGGGCTACGGGCGATGCCGGTGATTGATGCCGAACGTCGTGTGATCGGTATTGTTACCGATGCCGATCTGCTCCAGCGCGGGGTGAGTCAGTTGCCGCTGCATTTGCAGCAGTTGTTGCCGGGCGCTGAGCGTGCGGCGCATCTGGCGGCAGTCGCCGCTCGTCCCGAACGGGCCGCTGATGTGATGACCCCTAACCCTACAGCTATTCCTGCAACGGCTTCACTCACCCAGGCTGCCCTGGTCATGACGGAGCATGATCACAAACGCCTGCCAGTGGTTGATGAAGCCGGGCGGCTGGTCGGAATGTTGAGCCGATCTGATCTGTTGCAGACGGTGGCGAATACCTTCGCCTCAAGCAGTGAGGTTCTGCCGGGTTCAATACTCACCACTGCCAAAACCGTTGGCGAGGTCATGATCCGCGATGTACCGACAGTTACACCGGAAACGCCTCTTGCTGAGACACTTGACCATATTCTTTCGACACCCCGGCGGCGAGTGATTGTCGTCGATCAGGAGCGGCGTGTTGTTGGCATCATCAGCGACGGTGATATTCTCCGTCGGGCGGCTCGTCCGGTAGCGCCGGGACTGTTACAGCGCTTTGCGGTCTGGATCGGTGGCGGTGCCCGTCCGCCAGAGCTGGAGCTGGCGCTCAAGAATCTGACGGCGGCGGCGGTGATGACCAGTCCGGTGCTGACGGTGAAGCCCGACACGCCGATTATCAATGCTGTTGAGCTGATGATCGAACGGCGTATCAAGCGCCTGCCAGTGGTTGATGAAGATGGCAGGCTGGTGGGCATGGTCGGGCGAGCGGCGTTGTTGGGGGCG
>NZ_DAOTZQ010000132.1:0-13304 GCF_034434295.1 Chloroflexus sp. | reverse complement strand
CGCCCGCGCATGCCTGATCGCCAGGCGATGGCTGCCATCTGCTTCATCCTCCGCACCGGCGGTCAAGGGCAAGCGCTCCTCCGCAGCCTGGGCGCGGCCAGCACCGTCCACGACCGGTTCCAGACGTGGCGGGACGCTGGTGTGTGCGAGCGGATGTGGCACGCCGGGCTGCTGGCGTCTGATCAGCAGGTTGGGATCGATTGGGCATGGCGGCGCTGGACGGCGCGATAACAAAAGCACCATTGGGGGGGAGGGAGCTGGTCGTACCCTGACCGACCGCGGGAACCGCGACACTAACCGAAGCCTGCTGACCGCTGGTCACGGCATGACGCTCGCCAGCACGGTCGACGGAGCCAATCGACACGACCGCCCGCTGGGGCAGCGCACCCTGGCTGCGATACCGATGGCGCGTCCCCAGCCGACGGACGCGCAGCCGCAGCACCGGTGTCTGGATACGGGCGACGATGTCGCCCCAATCCGCACGACTTGCTTCCATCGTCTACCATGTCGCGGTTGTTCGGTCTGGATACGGGCGACGATGTCGCCCCAATCCGCACGGTGGTTGCGACCTGGGGTTATACAGCACACATGCGGACGCGGGGGGAAGACGCCGCTGCCAGACAGCCCATCCCTGCGTATCGCGCCCGACGATGGGTGGTGGAACGGACACACGCCTGGCGCAATCACTGCCGTCGGTTGCTGATCCGCTGGGAGAAGAAGATCGAAACCTCTCTGGCGATGCTTCATGGTGACTGGGCCTGGATCACCTGTCGTGCTGTCAGAGTTTTCGGATAGGCTCTTATTTCATACAAGCTGTGCTATCGCGATCCCCGACCATCGCCAGACGCATGCACACTTGCCAGTCACCGACAACAGCTTACCCGACTCCTGACCCATTGGCAGAGCACAGCTCCGGTCGTGCCAGCAACTCGCTGCATTGGTTGCCTTGCCTGCTCGCCATGTACGTGTCGCGGCGTTTGGCGTGTGGCAGCCACGCTGCCGCAACAGCCATGCTCACGATCCGGCACGTGGCACACCATTGACCCTGCTGACCACGGGGAGGCTGGAATGTGCCCGTTACGATGAGCCGGTCAGGCATGCAGGTTCTAACAAACCGAGCTTGATATAGCATGCTCTAAATCCAACCACGCCGCACCGCCTCTGCTACCAGTTGCGTCCGATTACGCACACCGAGGAGTTTGATCAGCTCCTGAATCCGGCGCTTGACCGTCACCTCACTCATATGCAGCATAGCCCCAATCTCTAAAGTGGTAGCACCCTCCGCCAGGGCTTTCAGCAGGCGCAACGCACTCTCATCATCGGCCAACGCCTGACGCAACCGCTCGCGTTGGAGTTCTGCCACGTTTGTAAACAGCACACCCACCAGATTCGGCGAGATGACATATTCACCGTTCGCAATGGCCCGAATCGCATCGAGAATGGCCATGTAGGCACTCTGCTTGAGGAGAAAGCCACGTGCCCCGGCCTCGATTGCCGCAATCACGTAGTCAGGTTCGTTGTAGCTAGAAAGCACCAGAAACGACGGCGGAGGGGTCAGTGTCTGGGCTTGCCGTAAGACGCCTAGCCCGTCGATACCCGGCATACGGAGGTCAATCACTACCACGTCCGGTTGCAAGTTGGTGATGGAAGAAATTACTTTGGTACCGTCATCGGCTTCCCCGACCAGCGTCATATCAGGCTGATGCCGGATCAGACTCCGCAAACCTTCACGCACGATTGGGTGGTCATCAACAATGAAGACCCGGATCACGGCTAACTCCTTTCACATCGTGACCTGTGAATATCAGTTCGACCTGACAAGGCTTCGTTGCCTATCGTTCAGCCTCCCGATCACAGTAATCAGAAAGCCGGGCATTTCCTGAAAGTATGCCATCACGTTATGTTTATTATAGTTGAAGATCAACCACACGTACATAGCACCTCTTCCAAACCATCGCC
Source organism: Chloroflexus sp. (assembly GCF_034434295.1). Taxonomy (GTDB): domain Bacteria; phylum Chloroflexota; class Chloroflexia; order Chloroflexales; family Chloroflexaceae; genus Chloroflexus. Next base: position 11,345 of record NZ_DAOTZQ010000132.1, on the reverse strand, counting down.
TTCAGTGCCAACCCGCAAAACTCTACGGGAGAAGGTGAAGACGCTATGTTTGCCCGCTCGTCACGCCTGTCAAAGGCTGGTGTAACATCACATTTGAAAAATACAATGCCTGATATGCGATACAAGACCTACCCCTCTGCCACTCTCTTGTTCGCTGCATCCCGCGTGTGGGAATGTGAAGAGGCACATGCACCATCCATAGGGGCGGGTTCAGAAACCGTCCCTACAGAACCTGTCCATCTGCATCAGGTAGATGACACCCACCAGGCGATAGTATAGTATCAGCAGCGATTCATAGTATTAATTTCGATTTAACGTAATCAAAGATCAGGCGCACTATCTACCATCACCCTCACACCACGCCCTCAAGCACGCTATCGTGGTGCGCAAGTGTGGGAGCGCGAGCCTCCGGCTCGCTCCCCACCTGCACCAGCCCGCCGTGCCTGCGTCCCACGAGGTGTCGCCACCCTGAACCAGTGGTTCCCGCCCCAGCGGGAGCGGGTTTCTTGTTGGCAACCGCTTGGCAACCGCACCACCTTCACCCGCTCGCCATCCACCACGCCGGCGCAGCCTCCGCACGCACCTGCACGTGACCCTGCTCATCCACCTCTGCCACCAAAAGGTGCATCGTTCGGGTGTGATCCGCGTGCTGAAGTAGGAGCAACGCATGCGTCGCCCCTACCGGCGTCCAGGGGTGCGTGGTTCAGGTGCAGCATCACGATCATAGTTGGCCGGGTGTCATGACTTCTATTCCACCAGCGACTCACCAGTGGCACACCCGGCAGTGCTTCCACACGGTTCTGACAACCTGAATAACACATTGCGTCAGTCAAAATGTGACATTATGTGAAAATCCGATGCTTCGCCTTATCGATTGGTTGTTAAACTGCCGCGCAGGACTAGTTGTACCTCCAAAAACAATCTGCTATGCTCAAAGTGGCAGAGGGTGTGATACCCACTGCTTGCTGTGCCGTCAATAATGACTCGGATATTGGCGGTCATGTACGCCCATTGCCAATCATTCCCTCGAAGCAATGGGCAAGGAGCAATCACAATGACCTTATCCACCTCCAAACAAAACCAAACACCCTGGCATACACTCGAACTGACTGATGTATTTACTCACCTGAACAGCTCTCCTACCGGGTTGACGCCGGATGAGGCAGCAAAACGCCTGTTGACCTACGGCCCAAACGAGTTGCAGGCAGCAGCACGTATCTCACCATGGACTTTGCTGCTTAACCAGTTTAAGAACGTCCTGATTATTATCCTCTTGATCGCTACCGGCTTGTCATTACTCCTTGGTCACGGGATCGAATCGGTGGCAATCATCGTGATCGTGCTCTTTGCCGTCTTGCTCGGTTTCATCCAGGAATACCGTGCCGAACGAGCAATTGAAGCACTCCGCCGTATGGCTGCACCCAATGCCACTGTGCTACGTGATGGCGTCGAGCAGACTGTCCCGGCGCACACGCTGGTACCCGGCGATGTTGTGCTATTACGCGCCGGAGATCGCGTTCCCGCCGATCTCCGCCTCATCGAAGCGCTGAATCTGCAAGTGGAAGAGGCTGCGCTCACCGGCGAGTCGGTGCCGGTTGAGAAGACTGCCACCATCACCTTACCCGCCGACGCCCCGGTTGCCGAACGCAAGAATATGGTCTACGCCGGAACATCGATCAGTTATGGTCGTGGCCGTGGTGTGGTGGTAGCCACCGGTATGCAGACTGAGTTCGGCACCATTGCAGCGATGCTGCAAACGATTGAGACTGGGCGTACCCCCCTGCAAGACAACCTCGACCGGGTTGGACATATCCTTGCCCGATCAGCGCTGGTGATTGTCGCCGTAATTACCTTGCTCGGCTTTTGGCGCGGCCAACCGTTGGTCGAGATGATTATCTTCGGTATCGCGCTCGCCGTTGCGGTCGTTCCCGAAGCACTACCGGCAGTGGTAACCATCTCCCTGGCTATCGGTGTTCAGCGCATGGTGAAGCGCAATGCGTTAATGCGTCGGTTGCCGGCGGTCGAAACCCTCGGCAGCACCTCGGTCATTTGCACCGATAAAACCGGCACCCTGACCAAAGACGAGATGACAGTGCGCTAGCTCTTTGTTGCTGGACGATGGTGGGACATTACCGGTTCGGGGTATGATCCGGTGGGCGAGCTTCGGTGTGATGATCGAAGCGCCCCTGCTGATGAAGCTGTCCGTCGGTTGCTCGAAGGCGCAGTGCTGGCATCCGATGCTCGCATCGTCTACCGGGAACAACGCTGGCATGCGCAGGGCGACCCAACCGAAGCAGCACTGATCGTCGCTGCCATCAAGGCCGACCTGGTTGTTGAGGAGGTCGTAAGTCGGGCACCGCGCATTGCTGAAATCCCCTTTTCGTCGGAAACGAAACGGATGATCACCCTCCACGAAGTGGCGGGCGCACGAGTCGCTTACGCCAAAGGTGCCCCAGAGGTTATTGTCAGTACCTGTAGCCATTGGCTAACCCCCAACGGCATTGCTCCGTTGCAGCCTGAAGATCGCGACACCGTATTACAGGCCGCTCAAACCATGGCCAGCAATGCCTTGCGTGTGCTGGCAGTTGCCACCAAAGCCACCGCCAATGTAGCCGATGCCGGGCATGATCTGACTCTGCTCGGTCTGGTCGGCATGATCGATCCACCCCGTCCCGAAGCCAAGGCGGCCATTCAAACCTGTCAACAAGCTGGTATTCGGGTGGTCATGATTACCGGCGATCACCCGTTAACTGCCGCCGCCATTGCGCGTGAATTGGGTTTACTCATCCACGGGCGCGTGATCACCGGTGTCGAACTCGATACGTTGAGCGATGAAGAGTTTGCACGTACTGTCGAAAGTATCGATGTCTATGCCCGCGTTGCACCGGTGCACAAACTGCGCGTGGTGACAACCCTGTAGCAAAAGGGGTATGTGGTCGCGATGACCGGCGATGGCGTGAACGATGCACCTGCGCTGAAGAAGGCCGACATCGGCATCGCTATGGGGATTACCGGTACCGATGTCACCAAAGAGGCCGCAGCAATGACCATCACCGACGACAATTTCGCTTCAATTGTTGCCGCTGTCGAAGAGGGACGGCGCATTTTTGGCAATATCAAGAAATACCTGATGTATCTGCTCTCGTCGAATATTGGCGAAATTACGCTAATGGCCGGAGCCACCTTCGCCGGCTTACCCCTCCCGCTGACAGCAGTACAAATCCTCTACGTCAACCTTGCCACCGATGGCCTGCCGGCCCTGGCATTAGCGGTCGATCCACCCGATGATGACTTAATGCGCCAACCGCCACGTGATCCTCGCCGGGGCATCTTTACCCGTCCGGTCGTGGGGTTAATGCTGATCGGCGGTTTGTGGTCAGCACTGGTCAATATCAGCCTCTTCGTCTGGGCCTTGCAGAGTGGGCGCGGTCTCGTGGAAGCAATGACGATGACGTTTGTCTCGCTCGTGTTGATTCAGTTCTTCAAGGCGTATAACTTCCGCTCGGATCATCTCTCCGTCTTCCATCGCCCCTTTGCCAATCGCTGGCTGAATCTGGCTATTCTCTGGGAGCTTGTCTTACTGCTAGGTGTGGTTTATCTGCCATTCTTGCACGAGCCATTTGGCACATTTCCACTCTCACTTATCGATTGGTTGATCATCGGTGGTATTGCTTTGACTGTTATCCCGGTGTTAGAGCTGTCCAAATGGGTGCTGCGGCATCGGATGTCCGCTGTACCGATTGCTGAGGGAGATAAGGTGGCGTAGTGACCCTGACATACGGAGGGTGAACGAAACGCATGAGGAGGGGGATGCCTGGGAGTTACACTGGTGTTAGCGAGCATGCCGTCAGAGCACCCCCACGCTCTTATCTACGATTACTGCTCTCCAGCGTACGGACTTAGAACCTGTTTCAAAACACGTCTACGCGAAGTTATCTCATTCATACCTGACCGACTCTATGCTCGTAATGAGCACATCCTGCATCCCCACGACCAGCAGGGCCAACGGCGTGCCACACGCCGGATCGTGAGCACGGCTGCTGCGGCAGCTATGCTGCCGCACTCCAAATGCCGCGACACACGCATGCCGGCGGGTAAGGCAACCCATCCAGCGCGTGATGGCACGACCGGAGCTGCGCTCTGCCAACAGGCCAGGAGCAGGATGGGCTATCGTTGGTGATTGGCAAGCGTTCATGCGTCTGGGCAACCATCCGGGAACACGAGTGCACAGCTTTTATGAAATAAGTTCTACAACTTACACACGCTCTGCGTGTAGACATCCAGAACAGCTCAGCGATTTTCTGCCCAGAATAAGGCGTCCTGTTCGGCGCGTAACTGATCACTCAGCCGATTTGCCGGAAGCTGCACATCGGCATACGAAATGATCCCATCTTTGGGAATGTCGCGCAACAGGGTACAGCCTTCCGCCAGACCAATCGGCAACAACCGCTCGGCCTGAACCACATCGGCATTTTCGGCCAACCCATACGTCATGTAGCCACCCAATCCGTCCAGGGTTTGGCCGGCGTACAGATCGGTCTTGGCCGCCGTAATCACTTCAACCATTGGCCGCCCGGCTGCGGCCAGCACGGTATCACCAAACAGGGCTGCCCGCGCCACCGAGTTGGGAACTTCAAAATGGCACAGATGATACGGCGTGTAAAAGAGATACAGCGGCCCCTTCCCCAGCTTATATAGGTTGAGATAATGCTGCATCCGCGGATGGTCGTGGGTGCCGAGCACGAAGACGCCGGGGCCAGGGGTGGCACCAACCACGTAATCAACAATGCCTGGGCCGTCGAGCACAGCCTCAAGCGGATACAGGTCGTGAACCACATCGGCCAGCGGTGTACCAGATGGAACGGTCGGGCCGAACATGCCCCGTTTGGCGACCCGCATACCGGTTGCATTCGCGACCACGGCCTGCTCAAACGAGATTTTGGTCCCGTCGGCAAAGCTGGTCACCATATACGGGTTTTGCCCCCATTGGCGAGCAAAGTTGGCCTGTGTGGTCGGATTGCGATAGGGATCGTGCAGCCCTTTGATATTCCCGCACAACACCGGCTTCACCCCTAGCCCGCGCACGAAGCGGTAGAGGTTCATGGTTACCCCCGGCTGATCGCCGTCCGACAGCGTAAAGATTACACCGTGGCGCCGGGCGTAGACCTGCAAAATTGCGCCGAGCGTGCCGTCCAGTTCGGCATTCATCGTCACCACATGCTTGCCATGACGCATTGCCGTAACGGCCACCTGGGCACCAAACTCAACCGCGCCGGTCACCTCCAGAATGACATCAATACCATCGGCAGCACACAGCAACAACGCATCGTCGGTCACTACCGGTGCGCCAACCGCCAGAGCTGCCGCCAGCGTTGCCGGCGAGTCTACGTAGCGAATCGCGTCAGAAGGCACATCAGCCTCGGTATACGCCTGCACTGCCCGCTCAAGCGTGCGGTTAGCGATTGCTACCAGGCGCATGCCACGAGTGTAACGTATGATCTGGAGTGCAATACCTCGCGCCATGAAGCCGGCACCCACCATGCCCACCCGAATCGGGCGGTTCTCGGCTTCAGCGCGTTGGAGTGCGGTGTCGATCAGGATCATAAGTTTCTCCGCTAGAACGTGTTGGGAAAAGAGGTAATAATCATCGTGCTACCGCTTCGGACAATGACCTGAAAGCGGTTCGACAGTCTTGTCAGATGGACAAAGGTATGACCTTTGCCCATCATCATTCAGATAGACCTCAACGAGATTCGCCGTTTGGAATACTCACGAGGTGTTTCGTCAACTAACCGGCAAACAACGGCCAGCGCTTATCTTTCTCGCTCATCTCAGTAACCGGCAATGGCCACTCGATACCGAACGCCGGATCGTCGTAACGTACACCACCTTCGGCGCTGGGGGTGTAGTACTGTGAAACCTGGTAGAACACTTCCGTGTCGTCCTCAAGGGTCTGGAAGCCGTGTGCAAAGCCTTCCGGGACGTACAATGCCAGTCGATTCGCGGCAGTCAGTTTCACGCCAATCCACCGCTTGTATGTCGGCGAGTCGGGGCGCAAGTCGATGATCACATCGTAGATCGCACCGCGGATACAGCGCACCAATTTGGTCTCAGCGTAGGGTGCGTGCTGAAAGTGCATGCCACGTAGCGTACCGGCTACCCGGTTGTACGAGAGGTTCATCTGCACCACTCGATCAACCAGACCATGCTCAGCAAATTCGTCTTTCGCCCAAACCCGGGCGAAGAAACCACGATTGTCTTCGCGTGGCTCCAACTCGATAATGTGGGCATCTTTCAATTCGGTAGGAATGAAGCGCATGGTTATCAGCTCCTCCAAAACAATTCGGCATCAAGCTGATTAGTGGCAATCAGATGACGCAGCATCTTGAGCCGCGTGTAGGGCGGCGCCTCGAAAATCTCGCGTGTCATACCAATCCGCTCAAAGACCGCACGCAATTGCCGGGCACCGGCGACCGCATCATACCGACAGGCGAAACCGGGGAGGCGCGTCGCAATTTTACTAAAATCAACCCGGTAGCTCCGATTATCGCCATCGTTCCGACCGAACGTCAGCTCACAGCCAGGAAAGACTTCGGCGACAATTTCGGCAATTTCGCGCACACGGTAATTGTACCGGCTATCGCCAACATTGAAAACCTGGTTGTGGATCGCTTCGCGGGGTGCTTCCAGCGCACATGCCACCGCGTGGGCAATATCAAGGATATGCACCAGCGGTCGCCACGGCGTACCATCGCTCACCATCGCAATTTTACCGGTTGTCCAGGCCAGGCCGGCAAGATTATTGAGCACGACATCGAAACGCTGACGTGGTGATGGCCCAAACGCAGTCGCGTTGCGCAAAAAGACTGGCGAGAAGGAGGCGTCGGCCAATTGCGCCAGGTCACGCTCAACCAGCACTTTACACTCGGCATAGGCAGTTTGCGGATTGACCGGTGATTCCTCGGTTTTGATCTCACCTTCTTCACCAATGCCGTAGACCGAACACGACGACATATACACGAAGCGGGTGATGCCTGCAGCCTTAGCCGCTTGCGCCAGTTTGATGCTCCCCTGATGATTGATTTGAAACGTCAGTTCACGATTGAGCTGGCCGAGCGGATCATTCGATAACTCAGCCATATGCACCACGGCGTCAAACCCAACCAGATCACTTACTGTCAGGCGGCGAATATCCTGGACGATGAGTGCCGGTTGTCGTTGGCCGCTGTGGAAAAGCCAGCCGCTTTCGTAGTAGCCGGTATCAACCCCGACGACCTCATGGCCACGCTCGATCAGATAAGGAGCGGTAACGATTCCGATATAGCCACCACTGCCGGTTAAGAGGACTTTCATTGTTAACTCCCTGGTTACGTCCAAATCTTCCACGGTGCCTTACCACTTTGCCACAGTTCTTCCAGATAATTCTTGTCGCGCAGAGTATCCATTGGATGCCAGAACCCATAGTGGCGATAGGCTGCCAGTTGGCCATGGAGAGCTAACTGTTCAAGCGGCTCCCGCTCCCAGACGGTATCGTCACCGGCGATGAGATCGAAGGCAGCCGGTTCCACTACGAAAAAGCCACCATTAATGTATGCACCATCACCGCTCGGCTTCTCTTTGAAGCTTGCAATCAGACTCTGGTCTTCGGCCAGCGTGAAGGCGCCAAAACGGCCCGGTGGTTGTACAGCGGTCAGCGTTACGGTCACTCCCTGCTCACGATGATAGGCAATCAGTGCCCGAATATCCACATCACTCACACCATCACCATACGTCAGGCAGAAGGTCTCGTCACCGACGTATGGTTGAATGCGTTTGATCCGCCCGCCCGTCATCGTCTTCTCACCGGTATCAACCAGGGTCACCTGCCACGGTTCGATAGCCGTGTGATGCACCGTCATGCGATTCTCGCGCATATCGAAGGTCACATCGGCGTGATGCAGGTAGTAGTTGGCAAAATACTCTTTGATCATGTGCCCTTTGTAGCCGCAACAGATGACAAATTCGTTGATCCCATGGGCGGAATAGATCTTCATAATGTGCCAGAGAATTGGCCGATTACCGATTTCGACCATCGGTTTTGGACGAATGGCACTTTCTTCGCTGATCCGTGTGCCGTAACCGCCAGCCAGAATGACCGCCTTCATACGCTTCGTACTGCCTCCTATAATTCGCCACGTCGTTGTAGTTCTTGCCGGAACCAGGGTATCGTCTGCTCTAAACCTTCGCGCAACGTCACTTTCGGTTCCCAATTGAGAATTTGGCGCGCTTTGGTAATATCAGGCTGCCGTACCTGGGGGTCGTCTTTCGTGCGCAAATCGCGGTAGACGACACCGGCCTTGTTGCCCGTGATCTCATTCACAATCTGGGCAAACTCGGCTATCGTAAACTCTCCCGGATTACCAATATTGACCGGTTCGACCTCATCACTGAAGAGCAGTCGGTACACGCCTTCAACCAGATCGGAAACGTACTGGAATGAACGGGTCTGGCTGCCATCACCGTAGATGGTGAGCGGCTCGCCGCGCAGTGCCTGTGAAATAAAGTTGGGCGCGACCCGTCCGTCACGCAACCGCATGCGCGGGCCATAGGTGTTGAAGATGCGAACAATGCGGGTTTCCACACCGTGATAGGTGTGATAGGCCATCGTCATCGCCTCGGCAAAACGCTTGGCTTCATCGTAGACGCCACGAGGCCCGACCGGATTCACGTGCCCGTAGTAGCTTTCGGGTTGCGGATGGACCTGGGGATCGCCATACACTTCCGAGGTTGAAGCGAGGAGAAAGCGGGCGCCTTTGGCCCGTGCCAGACCAAGTGCCTTGTGTGTACCAAGAGCACCCACTTTGAGCGTCTGGATCGGTAGTTCAAGGTAATCGATTGGCGAAGCCGGTGACGCGAAATGCAACACGGCGTCAATCGGCCCTTCGATATAGATGTAGTTAGTGACATCGTGATGAATGAAGAGGAAGCGAGGGTGTCCGGCCAGATGAGCGATGTTGTCGGTGCTGCCGGTGATCAGATTATCCATTGCGATCACCGTATGACCTTCAGCCAGAAAACGATCACAGAGGTGTGAACCGAGAAATCCTGCTCCGCCGGTAATTAACACGCGCATAGATAATGTGCTCCTTCGTTGCTTTTCAGCCTGTATTGTAATCCGTCACCGTGAAGGTTTGATGAATATTGTACTGATACCTGTTAAACTCCTTCTACCTGCACATCCCAATAGTGATGGCGATGCTCACGGTAGAAGGCAATAGTACGGGCCAGACCGGTGCGGAGATCAATCTGTGGCTGCCAGCCCAGCATGGTACGGATCCGCCGATCATCGGCATAGTAATCACCGATATCAATCGGCTTGCGGTCGGCTGGGTAAGGAATAATCTCAAAGCTACCCCCACCGGCCACTTCAACTGTCAGTGCGGCCAGGTCACGCAGATTGATAACTTCAAGCCCGCCTAGATTAAAAATTTGTCCGCTTGCTGCCGGATGCAATGCTGCCAGCAAGAGTGCATCAACACAATCGTCGATATAGGTAAAATCGCGTAACTGACGACCATCGCCCCACACCTGGATCGGCTTCCCTTCAATGACATTCCTGATCCAGATGCCGAGGAAGGTCTGGCGCGCATCTTTGACCCGCATGCGCGGGCCGTAGGTATTGGTCAAACGTAAGGCGCATGCCCGAATACCATAGACATTGTTGTAGAGAATGTGATACCATTCGCCGGCCATTTTATTGATGCCATTCACATCAACCGGATGCAAAAGATGCCGTTCATCTACCGGCAGGTAATCGGGCTTACCGTAAATCTGGCGGGTTGAGGCATACACGACGGTGATCCCTGGATTATGTTTACGGCACGCTTCGAGAATAGAGAGCTGCGCCCGACAATTGATGTCGAGATCGATATACGGATTGCGCATCGAATCGAGATGACTGGTCTGGCCGGCCAGGTTAAAGAGTACATCTTGCCCCTGCACCAGATAGTTCATCGAGTATTCATCGCGCACATCGGCAATGTTCACGCGCACCCGATCTTCGATTCCGGCGATGTTGTAGAGATTCCCACCGTACTCTGGAATCAGCGAATCGACCAGAGTGACGTTCGCGCCCAGTTCAACCAGACGATGGGCCAGATTTGAGCCGATAAAACCCAGGCCACCGGTGATCAACACCCGTGCCCCGGCAAACGTTTGTAGATTTACCATATCCCCCCCGCTCGAATCGTCTCGGCAACCAGCACAATCTCTTCATACGTCAATTCCGGGTACATTGGCAGAGATAAAATGCGTCCGGCCAGATCTTCGGTCACCGGCAGGCTTCCTGGATGACAGCCAAGATCGGTGTAGGCCGGTTGGAGATGGGTTGGTACCGGGTAGTGAATATCACAACCAATGCCGTGGGCAAGGAGATGGTCGCGTAACCGGTCACGACTGGCCCGATCAGGCAAGGTTACCACATAGAGATGATACACATGACCTGGCTCGTCAACCGGCAGCCCAAGCGGCAGATCAGCCAATGCAGTCGCGTACCAGGCCGCCCGTTCACGACGGGCCGCATTAGCGGCGGCAAGATGCGGGAGCTTGACCCGTAGCAGAGCTGCCTGTAGCTCATCGAGACGCGAATTTCGCCCCTCCACCTCGCTCGTGTAGTATTTGCGTTCCCAGCCGTACATGCGTAGCCGGCGAAGTCGCGCTGCCAGCAGATCATTGTTGGTTACTACCGCACCACCATCACCAAGCGCACCCAGATTCTTACTGGGATAGAAGCTAAACGCTGCCAGATCACCCCACTGTCCAGCCATTCGTGGTTGTCCATCAGTGCCGGTACGCCAGGCCCCATGTGCCTGCGCTGCATCTTCGATGACGATGAGACCATGCCGTTCGGCCAATGCCGTAATAGCCGCCATATCGGCCAGCCGCCCGAACAAGTGTACCGGAATCACAGCTTTCGTGCGCGGAGTGATAGCCGCCGCCACTGCTGCCGGATCGATATTCTGCGTAGCGGGATCAACATCAACCAGCACCGGGCGTGCACCGGCCTGAAGAATGGCAGCTACGTCGTACATGCACGCATTTGCGACGGTAATCACTTCATCACCAGGGCCGATCCCGGCAGCCACCAGTGCCAGGTACAACGCTTCGGCACCACTGGCCACACCAACACAATGGCGGGCACCACAAAATGTTGCAAACTCCTGCTCGAAAGCAGCAACTTCATGACCCAAAATATACCAACCGCTCTCAATCACGCGACCGGCAGCAGCGATCAGGTCTGCGGTGAGTGCCTGATGACTGCGTCGTAAATCGCCAAACGGCACCCGCCATGATGTTGTCATAGATAT
>NZ_DAOTZQ010000131.1:0-3196 GCF_034434295.1 Chloroflexus sp. | reverse complement strand
ATGGCACACTGGCGTTCGGGTCGAGACGATAAGTGTTGATAATCTCGTCGGTGCGGCTGACCAGCGTATCGAATTGATCTTCAGGCACCAGGGTTGTTAACACCGAGACCTTGTTACCACGCTGCTCAATGAAACTGTTCCCCAACATCGGTGCCTGCACGTTGTTGGAGGCCGTTGCGGTATACCCCCACACGATCAGGATACTGCCATCACTTTGCGGTCGCGGCTCTTCGTAGAAGAAGTCGGGTTGACTGCCAAATGCCGATTGCAAGAAGCTCACCAGCTTGTCAACCAGCTCATCGTCGCTGTAGGTAGTGCTGTCTTCCAGTACATCAACAATGATTGCCGCATTGTTTGTTGGATCAGACCAGACCAGGATCAGTTCGCCGGGGCGACTGTTATCGGTCAGGCTCCAGTTTTCCGGCAAGTCGATCCTGAACACGCCAGAGGGATGGTTGTAGGTCTGCAATTGACCAATTTCAACCGGAGCCAGCGCACTACCGCTGGTAGTTTCATTACCGGTTGTCGAGCTGCCGCCGATGGAAGCAGAGGGGTTAAGGCGGTAGGTATTGATAATTTCGTCGGTTTTGCTCACCAGCGTATCAAACTGCTCTTCGGGCACCATGGTGGTAAGGATTGAAATCTTATCACCTCGTTGCTCAATAAAGCTGTTCCCCAGCAAGGTTGACTGCACATTGTTGTCAGCCGTGGCCGTATACGACCAGACCACTAACTGACTGCCATCACTTTGCGGGCGGGCCTCTTCGTAGACAAAATCTGGCTGTTGACCGAAGCGCTCTTCGAGAAACGAAGTAAGTGCATCGACCAGTTGCTGATCGGTGTAGCTCCGGCTATCTTCAACAATATTCACCCAGATCGCACCATTGCCGGTCGGGTCTGTCCAGATCAGTAACAGCTCGGTTGGGGAGCTGTTATCCTCTAGTGTCCAGTTGCTGGGAATATCGATCTGAAAGACATCACTCGCGTGCCGATAGGTCTCAAGTGGTCCAATATCGACCAGCGCCAACTGACCACTCTGGCTGGCGGCTGTGGGTGAGGGGCGTGGGGTGGCCGTCGGTTGGGCTGGGGGTAAGGTGGGGCGGGGCGTGCGCGTGGGCGCCGCAGCCGCCTGGGTTGGGGTTGCGGTAGGAGCGGCGCTCTCTCCACCACCACATGCGGTAAGGGCGAAGAGTAACAGGCCGATGAGCGAAATGAACCAGTACCGGTGTGTGCGGGACATACAACCTCCCTTCGAATAATACTGTGATGGACAAAGACTCTGTACTATGTGGCGTGCAGGAGTGGTCTCGGATGCATGTACGCACTATGGGTGCAGAGGTTTCAGAGGATGTGTGATGGTGTTGGGCGATGGGGCAATACGATATTGTAAATAGCCTGAGTTGCTACCTTGGGGCGTGAGGTAGCGTGTCGATAGGAACGGGGTACTACCTACATTGTTCTCGCAGGTACGCCGCATGGTCTTGCACACAACGTCGCACTGTTCATCCCGGCAGTCAATCTTCGTGGCCTGCTCACAACATAGGTGGCAACTTGGGTTAAATATCACAAAACCGTTATTGTCGATATTACCAACCTGACAAATTTGCCATTCCCCTTTCCCAACTTCTCCCATATAATAACGGCTACCACCGTCGTAAGGAGGTGCATATGCGTCGTGTGCTGATCCTCTGGTTCGCCATCTGGTCACTCTTCTCCGCTTCGGCGGTGGCTGCGCAGCCGTTGCTCACGGTCACGCTCGATTTTGAAGGATTTGCCGATAATCTGGATGTTACCGGCTATGGTGGGCTACAGTTTGGCGCCGGCTGGCGCTTCGGTGATGTGCGTAGCGGGCGCTACAATGCTCCGTTTCCTGCATTCTGTCCCGATTTTGGCGATACATGTGCTTTCTGGCTGAACGGTAACGGTTTCGGACGTGTGAGTGGGAGCGGTAGCGGCAGGATTAGTTTGCCGGCCAATGTCATTGCATTCAGTGTTGGGGTTTCTACTTCTGAGACGCTTGGGATCACGGCCTTCGCTGCCGATGGGTCTGTCCTGGCAACAACCGGGGTGCCGGCAAATATCCTGACCGGTCGCCTTGACCGAGCCACGCTGACCGCCCCCCCAGGACAGGTGATTAGCGCCATCGAACTGAATGGAGTGCGCGATACCTGGTTGATTGACGATATTGAGTATGTGATCAATCCTGCATTGGGGGCACGACCGGCCCGTCTGGTGCTGGCTCAGCGGGTTGATGATGTGGTGAAGCCGGGTGAGATGTTTAGCCTGGATCTGGTGCTGGAAAATTACGGCCAGGGGCCGGCATTTGCGACCACGATTGAGTTGCCGTTTGCTGATGACACCTTGATCCTGCTTGACGCCAAAACAAGTCGCCCCGACGTATGGGTGAGTGATGTGCAACCGGGACGCATCACAATACGCACGGGGATACTGGCTGCCGGGCGTGATCTGGTTACAATAACAATCCGTTTCCGGGTGCACGAAGACGCCCCGTTGGGTACCGCCATTGGTCGCGTTGCCCGACTCAGTTTTCGCGATGCGGTCAGCGAATCTGGCCGAGGTCAAAGCAATCTGCCCGCAACGGTGATTGGCGACGGCCCGGACCGCACGTTTTGGCGGACACCGACTCTTACTATTACCGGACAAACGCTGTCCTATTCGGCTGCCGGCTTTGCCCCCGGCGAACCAGTTGGTATCTGGTATAACCCACCCGCCGGTGCACCACCGGTCACCGTGACCACCGTGCGCGCCGATGGCGATGGCCGCGTAAGTGGCTCCCTGGAATTGATAGACTTGCCGCCCGGTGATTATTCGCTGGTATTGTTCAGCCACCACTCGCAGCAGACGTTTGTTGGTGGGTTTAGACGGTAATGGTTGCCGCGTCGGGATGACCGGCGCTCAATCTGGCATTCGTCACCAGCCGGTCTGTCAGTTGGTGAGAGAGATGGGAAGCGGGGCAATTCATGTGTCTCGGTGCAGCTGTTGCAGGTGCGTCGCCACTACTGCAAAACGGGTATAACACGCTGCGATGATACAGGTGCCCATTGACATAAAAACCTATCCGAAACGTCTTGCCTGAACATCGATAATCCCAGCGCGACAGTTGTCATATCAGGCTCCTTCAACACCCCGACACCGTACATAACGCCGTGTGCACCGGTATACCCTGGGAGCGCGA
>NZ_DAOTZQ010000130.1:0-46228 GCF_034434295.1 Chloroflexus sp. | reverse complement strand
CCCCCCCCCGACACAGGTGCGGGGTGTAGTGTTTAGCCTGGATTGATATAACGCGATTTCTACCGCATCAGAAACCCGTGGCAGAGGTCTCTAGTCTCGCTCTCCCGCAATGCTTATGGGTAGACAGAAAACATAAGCCAACGCAACTTCTACCGTATCAGGAAGCTCTGGATCAAACTTCACCTCTCCCCTCTCCCGCGCAGCGGGAGAGGTGCCGGGGGTGAGGGCCAACCCGCTCACTATCGTTTATTTTCCTTCCCCTTCCAGCAGCCAATTGTCGATCAGGCGTACCTGATCGAAGCGCACAGCCAGCGACAACAAAGCACCGTCTGCACCGATCCGATCCAGTTCACGCAGCGTGAGCGGATGGGCCACGCTAACGTAATCAGGTCGGGCGAGCGGTTCCCCGGCGAGCACACTCCTCATCACTGCCCGCAATGTCTCAGCGTCACGCTCACCGGCAGCGTAGCGTTCGGCAGCGGTGCGCAGTGCCCGGTAGAGCACCGGTGCGGCGGCCCGCTGCTCGGCGTTCAGATAGACGTTGCGACTACTAAGCGCCAGGCCATCGGGTTCGCGTACCGTCGGCACAATCACAATCTCAACTGGCAGATTCAGATCGCGAACCATCTGACGCACTACAACCGTCTGTTGGGCATCCTTCTGCCCAAAGTAACTTTTGGTCGGCTGCACAATATTAAACAGCTTGCAGACAACCGTCGCGACACCCCGGAAATGGCCGGGTCGGGCCGCCCCTTCCAGCACCTCATCAGCGGCGGGCTGAATGACATAGGTACCGAATCCGGGCGGATACATCTCTTCGACCGAAGGGATAAACACCAGATCAACACCGGCTGCTTCGAGTAGCGCCAGATCGCGGGCGGTGTCGCGCGGGTAGCGGGCATAGTCCTCGTTGGGGCCAAACTGCGTTGGATTGACAAAGATACTCACCGCTACTGCCGGGCATTCGCGACGAGCCTGTTCAACCAGCGCCAGATGTCCCTGATGCAAATACCCCATCGTCGGCACAAACCCCAGAACATCAAACGCTGCCCGTGCCTGACGGAATTCGGCGACTGTGTGTAGGACTTTCATAGCATGTTTCCTCGTTGTCTTGCGCAACGTTGAGCCTGATCGCACCCATCATCAATAACAAATGTGGCATTTCTGCGTCTCTGCTCATCCTCATCCTGCGAGGTGAGGCTACACCATCTTACAACAATTGGTTACGTAGTGTTGCGTTAGGCGTATGGTGAAGGAAGAGCATATCACAGCGGTACGCCAGCACCGACATCCCCTGGGAGCGCACACATTCGGCGCACTTACCCCCTGCTGTGCCTTCGTCCGGCGAGGTCGCGCAAATCAGCCCCACCACGCGCCAGTGGTTCCCGCCCCCAGCGGGGGCGGGGTAGGGTGGGGGCGGGTCAGCATCTCCTGGGAGCGTGCACCTCCGGCGTGCCCATCTGCAACAAGCGACTTCGCAAACCGCTGTGGGATGCTGTCCGCAGGTAATCGTTGCTTACTCCGTCGCCTGACCTTCGCTCCCCAGCGCTGCGGCCAGTTCTGCCGGATCCATCCGACTGCTATGTTCAGGGCCAGGGAACGCGCCATTACGCACATCACTGGCGTACTGTCTCAGCGCCTCGGCAATAATTGTTGCCAGATCGGCGTATCGCCTGGCGTGGCGAGGTAAAAAGTCACTGTACAGACCGAGCATATCGTGCCAGACCTGCACCTGACCGCTACAGCCGGCGCCGGCACCGATCCCGATGGTCGGAATCCGCAACCGTTCTGTAATGGCCTCGGCCAGCTCTGCCGGTACCAGTTCCAGCACAATCGCGAAGGCGCCTGCTTCTTGCACGGCCAGTGCATCGGCGAGCAGTCGTTTTGCCTCACTCGCCCGTCGCCCTTGCACGCGCAACCCAATCTGGTTAACCGCCTGTGGAGTAAAGCCAATGTGCCCCATCACCGGAATCCCCGCCTGAACCAGGCGGGCAATGGTAGGAGCGATAGCGACACCGCCTTCCAGCTTTACAGCCTGCGCACCGGCTTCCTGCAACATCCGTCTGGCACTCTGCATCGCCTGCTCTGGTGAGGTGTAGGTAAGGAATGGCAGATCACCGATAACCAGGGCTTTCTGCGTACCACGCACCACGGCGCGCGTATGGTGAATCATGTCGTCAAGCGTCACCGGTACGGTTGAATTGTAGCCCAGCACGACCATGCCCAACGAATCCCCTACCAAAATTAATGGAATTCCGGCGCGATCAGCAATCTGAGCCGAGGTGTAGTCATATGCGGTGACCATCGGGATTCGCTCGCCGCGATCGCGCATCTGCTGAATATCGCGAATGGTTGTGTGCATTGCCGGCTCCTTGTTGGTTATCCTCTGCCGGTCATTCCGGCTATTTGATTGCTCGATTGTAGCACACCAACGGAAAAAGCTGGCTGTTTCGCTAGATACCCTGCTTTTTTATGCCTTATTGTGTCACTATCTCAATATTGATAGATGCCGTCGATTATATCTCATTGTAAATCTACGACATACCATCGTGTGAAAACAGTAGTGTTGTCATGTTTAAAAAACATTTGACAAACTAACTTGCGTATTCTAAAATTAACCAGGATTCCTTGCATAAAGGTAGCGCCATGAAGCGAGAACCCACGATGGATATCCCCGTTGACCTTGTCCCTTACGCTCGTCGGGTTGCGCTGCGTGATGTGGACATCTTCTACTACGCTGCCGGTTCCACCAATCTACCGCCGCTCCTTCTCTTGCATGGCCTGGGCGATGAAGCCGATACCTGGCGTACGATTATTCCACCACTCTCGCAAATGTATCGCGTGATCGCCCCTGATCTACCAGGTTTTGGCCGTAGTTCCGGGCCTAATGGTGGGTACAGCCTGACGTTTTTTGCCCGCACCATGGCTGAATTTATCACCACGTTACAGCTACGAGGGATTACCCTTGTCGGTCATTCAATGGGGGCAATGATTGCCCAACGTCTCAGCATTGGCCTGCCTCACCTGATCCAGCAACAGATACTGATCAGTGGATGTTTACCGGTTAAACGGCGCACTCCACCTCGTCAGTGGTGGCCGCTGCTCATTCCCGGTCTTGGTGAGCTGGTGATGGCCAGTATGCGTCGTTCGCAGGAACTGGCTTTTCTTAGCTTACAGCCGTTCTACTATAGCCTCTACGACTTGCCGGCTCGTGAACGGCGGTTTCTCCGTCGGCGCGTCTGGAAGCGCCTTCATCATCCGCGGCAACGACGGGCAACCCTCTCGGCCTTGCGCTGGCTGACGATTGATGCCTTCTTCCGGGCGGAACAGTATCTCGATCTGGTCAGCGAATGTCAGACGCCAACGGTCTTAATCAGTGGTGATCACGACTTGATTGTCGATGGTGAACTGATTGAGTCGATGGAAGTTGTGCTGGAGGGACGGGCACAATACATTTATCTTTCTCGCTGTGGTCATATGCCACAGCAGGAGCAGCCCGATCTCATCTGTGAATTGATCTGTGGGCTATCTCCTGCTGTGTCCGCGGTAGACCTGGAGCTTCAGGGTGAGCCGTTAGACTGTGTTTGACGGAGCGGTATGTTCGCTACTCTCAACCAGTCGTGCCCTGATCAGCGAGGCTACGATTGATACTGTGATAATCGTGGCAACAATGCCGAGCGAAATACCGGTAGGAATCTTCCAGCTTGTACCGACTAGGGCTGCGCTTACATCAGGCAGCAGCATCTTCACACCGACGAAGGCCAGCACTACTGATAGACCCAGTTTCAAGTAGTGGAAGAGATGAACGACACCGGCCAGTACAAAGTACAGTGCCCGCAGGCCCAGGATTGCGAAGACGTTTGACGTATACACGATAAACGGGTCTTGGGTTACGGCAAAAATGGCCGGAATTGAGTCGACTGCAAAGATCAGGTCGGTTGTCTCAACCATCACCAGCACCAGTAGCAATGGTGTTGCCATCAGCACGCCATTCTGGCGGGTGAGAAACTTCTGCCCGTCGTAGCGATCACTGATCGGCATAAAGCGCCGGAAGAGGCGTACTACCGGATTCTTATCAGGCTCTACTTCCTCGTGTTGTGATGTGGCCATGCGAATACCGGTAAAGATCAGGAAGACGCCGAAGACCCAAATGATCCAGTGAAATTGTTTGATGAGTGCTGCGCCGGCGGCGATCATGGTACCCCGCATGATCAGCGCACCGAGAATCCCCC
Source organism: Chloroflexus sp. (assembly GCF_034434295.1). Lineage (GTDB taxonomy): Bacteria > Chloroflexota > Chloroflexia > Chloroflexales > Chloroflexaceae > Chloroflexus. Next base: position 41,996 of record NZ_DAOTZQ010000130.1, on the reverse strand, counting down.
AGAACAGGACGCGGTGCTGGTATTTGGCCGGCACTGCAAAATACGAGAAGATCAATACGAAGACAAAAATATTGTCAACGCTCAGCGCTTTTTCGATTAAATAGCCGGTGAGGAAGGCCAGCCCGGCATCGCCGGCACTCAGGCTGCTACCCGGCATGATCTGATCCCAGAAGAGATACAATCCAAGATTGAAGACCAGCGCCAGTGAAATCCAGACGACACTCCAGATTGCTGCCTCGCGTAACGAGACTTCGTGTGCGTCACGGTGAAATACCCCCAGATCGAGGGCCAGCAGGGCCAGTACAAAGAGGTTAAAACCGATCCAGACCCACACTGCATCGAACATTGTGCTTTTCTCCCTGTCGTACAGTTTGTTTTTTACTACAACAAAAAGGCGAGCCAAACGCAGCTCACCACTGCGTCGGTCTCGCCAGTACGGTTACCCGATACGCGATGCCACCGGGAATGTTGCATTCCGTCTTGACGGTGACATCAACCCGCAGTTTGCGGGCGGCTACTCCCCAACGCTTCGCACTATACAGGATTTTTGCCATTTCTCATAGGGAAATTTTCCCTATTGCTACTGCTCGCCTTCGGTAGCGCATATAACGAAGTTTCGCCCTCGTAAGGGCGAAGGGGGTTGCGTATAATGTATCAACGTGCATCGTGTCAAATCCTGTGCAAAAGGAGAACATCAATAATCTTATGGATGCCATAACAATCGGCTTGATGCTAGGCGGACTGGTGTGTCTGGCGATTGGTGGTGAGCTGTTAGTGCGTGGTGCGAGCCACCTGGCCGCACTGGTTGGAGTTTCACCGCTCGTCATCGGTTTGACAGTGGTCTCATTTGGTACCAGTTCACCGGAGCTGGCGGTCAGCATTCAGGCCGGTCTGGCCGGCAAAAGTGATATTGCGATAGGTAATGTAGTAGGGAGTAATATTTTCAATATTTTGTTCATCCTGGGTGCCTGTGCCCTGATTAGCCCATTGATCGTTGCAGTACAGCTCATTCAACGTGAAGTACCCTTTATGATTGCGGTGTCACTCTTGTTAGCGGTGCTGGTACTCGATGGGACGATTGGCTGGTCGGATGGATTGTTACTCTTCAGCTTACTGCTTGGCTATATTACCTGGTCAATTTATGCTAGCCGTAAGGAGAGTGCCGCCGTGCAGGATGAGTATGCCCAGGAGTATGGTTTGCAAAAACTGCACGAACGCCCGACTGTTGCGGTCTGGGTTATGCAGCCCGTCATGATTATTATTGGTTTGGGATTACTGGCACTTGGCTCGAACTGGCTGGTCGAAAGCGCAACCACCATTGCGCGATCCATCGGGATCAGTGAGGTTGTGATTGGCTTGACGATTGTGGCTGCCGGTACCTCGTTGCCGGAAGTTGTTGCTTCCATTGTTGCCACCCTCAAACAGGAACGCGATATTGCGATTGGCAACGCAGTAGGGAGTAACATTTTCAATATTCTCGGTATTTTGGGGATTGCAGCGCTGGTAACGCCGAGTGGTCTGGTGGTGGCTCCGTCGGTCATCACGTTTGATCTGCCGGTGATGATTGCCGTGGCCTTTGCGGTTATGCCGATCTTTGTTTCTGGCCTGAGCATCAACCGCTGGGAGGGGGCGCTCTTTCTCGGTTATTATGTGGCGTATACAGCCTATCTCATCCTGGCTGCAACTGAACACGATGCGTTGCCCGCGTTCAGCGGTATCATGATGCTCTTCGTTTTGCCAATCACGCTGTTCACCCTGGCTATTCTGACCGTCAACGCCATTCGCCGCCGTGACTGGGTGACCTCGTAATGCTAATCGTTATGGGGTGACGATCAGCACACCCTGTTGGGCTTCATGGCCGGGAATGCGACAGTAGAAACGGTACTCACCGGGGGCTGGAGCGCGAAAGGCCAGTACTGCATCAACACCCGGATCAGCCGAGACGGTACGGTCGCCGGAAGGTAGCTCAATGGTTAGGCTATGCGCTACTTCACCGCGATTGCGTAAGCGTAAGAAGACCTGTTCACCGGTACGAGCTTCTGCACGGTCGGGATCGAAGCGCATTTCGGTGGCTGTTACCTCGATGCTGCGTTCACGCAGTGGTTCACCACAGGCGCTGAGCAGTGTCAGAAATAGAAGGGCGATACCGATGACTTGAAGTGCATTCAAAATGGGAATGGTGGGTACTCTGCTCATAGCTCACTCGTACTCATCATACGTTTTCGCATGATAACTCTACCAGATATTTGCAGAGTGTGTGGCACATCGGGCTGTATACGATCACTGTGCGTGGTAATTGTTTCCAGCACCGTTATTATGCGGAGTGTGACAGCTTATCTGTTTTGGAGTACAATGGCAGTAAACCCAACACATTCAAATGTTGTTCAGGCAAAAGATAAAGTGGTATTCGGCTTCATTCTCTACCGGCGAGCTGATAAACTGGAACGTTGTCCTGTCGCTGCCACTTTCGCTGATGGCGTCGTATTGTGCCATGTCAGGTGGTAGTAGCGTTTTGTAGTGTTTGAACGAGGAGAGCATGATCTATCCGCTTGTATTCATTGCGCTGGCGGCAGCTCCCCTGGCATTGCTCGCCCGCTTCCCAGCACGTGACCGAATTGCGTGGGGGTTGGCGTTGATCCCGTTGCTCATCTTCGGTCTGACGCTGGTGCAGGCTGCGCCGGTGTGGGAAGGCGGGCTGGTGACTGAACGGATAGAGTGGGTGCCGGCGCTAGGGTTGCATCTGAGCTTTACGCTTGATGGTTTGAGCCTGCTGTTTGCCCTCATTATCTCTGGTATTGGTACATTGATCGTCGGTTATGCCGGCCACTATCTCGGATCAGATAGCGGTCTTGGTCGTTTTCTGGCCTACCTGATGCTGTTTATGAGTGCGATGCTGGGGCTGGTGCTGGCCGGCAATGTGCTGACGATGTTTGTGTTCTGGGAACTGACCTCGGTAACGTCGTATTTGCTGATCGGCTACAAGCACGACTATGCTGATGCCCGGCGGGGTGCCCTGCATTCGCTCCTGGTAACCGGTGGTGGTGGACTGGCGCTACTCGTCGGTTTGTTACTGCTCGGTCAGGCGGCTGGAAGCTATGAGTTCAGTGATATTCTGGCTGCCGGCGATACGTTGCACGTGCATCCGCTCTACCCGGCGGCAGTGATCTTAATTCTGCTTGGCTGTTTCACCAAATCGGCCCAAATACCCTTCCACTTCTGGCTTCCCGGTGCGATGCAGGCACCGACGCCGGCCAGTGCCTTTCTCCACTCAGCCACAATGGTCAAGGCCGGGGTGTACCTCATGGCGCGACTCAGCCCGGCATTAGGCGGAACCGCGCTGTGGGATGTGACGCTGGCAGTGGTTGGCGGGGCGACAATGACCTTCGCTGCGATTGTAGCGATGCGGCAGTTCGATCTGAAAGCGATGCTGGCCTATACCACGATCAGCATGCTGGGCGCCTTGACGATGCAGATCGGATTGGGCGGGAAGTATGGCGCTGAAGGTGTGGCGACAAATATTCTGGCCCACGCGCTGTACAAATCGGCCCTGTTTATGCTTGCCGGGGTGATTGACCACGAGTGTGGGACGCGCGATCTCCGCCGTCTCGGCGGACTGCGTAAGTACATGCCGCAGACGATGGTGATTACGGCGTTGGCTTTACTTTCCTTTGGTGGCATTCCGGTGATGTTTGGCTTCGTGGCTAAGGAGCTGATGCTCGAAGCCGCGTTGGAAACCGAACTGGGTGCAACATTGAGTGTGCTGGCGGTGGGGGCCATTGCCGTAACTGCCATCGCCTATCTGATTACCGGCTGGCGCCTGTTCAGCAATACCTTCCTCGGTCAGCGCAGTGTTGCGGTGATGCAGCAGCATATCACCGATCCGGTACCGGGGATGTTGATCGGTCCTGGTGTTCCGGCTGTATTGTCGTTGATCATCCCCATCGCCTTTCTAGGACCGATAAGCACGCTGATCGCTCCAGCCAGTGCGTCAATCTATGGTCAGCCGCTTGACGTGAAACTGGCGCTCTGGCACGGGATTAATCCCGCGCTGCTGGTAAGTCTGAGCGCGATTGTGATTGGCGTCGTGATGTTCCGTTTCGCCGATCAACTGGCCGGGTTACGCGGTTGGCCAGCCTGGACACGCGGCGATATGATCTTCGACCATCTGATCGAGCGTACTCTGGCCGGGGGTACCGCGTTGACGCGAACCATTCAGGAAGGCCGTCTGCGCCGATATATTCTGCTCACGGCGCTCACCATGCTGGTTTTCGTGGGTGTTCCGTTTGTCAGTTTTGGACTTGGGGCAATTCGCTTCGATCTCGATCCACAGTTGCAGGTCTACGAGATACTGGCGGCAGCTCTCATACCGATTGGGGTGATTGCCACGATTAACGCCCGCACCCGACTGGGTGCCATCATTGCCGTTGGTGTTGTCGGTGCCATGGTATCGCTCCTCTTCGTTCTCTTCTCGGCACCTGACCTGGCATTGACCCAGTTGCTGATTGAAGTGCTCTCAACCGTGTTTCTGTTACTGGTCTTCTCCGTTCTACCGGTACGCTTCGAGAGCTTCTCGTCAGCCTGGGTGCGGCGGCGCGATGCGATTATGGCGACGGTCGTGGGTGTGCTGATGGGTGGTCTGGTGCTGGCAGCGGCCACAAACGATAGTTTTGCGCCGTTAGCTCCCTTCTTCCTGGAAAATAGTCTGGAACTGGGCAAAGGCGCCAACGTCGTGAATGTGATCCTGGTTGACTTCCGCGGTTTCGATACCCTGGGCGAAATTACAGTCTTGTTCATCGCGCTCCTTGGTATCTATGGCTTGTTACGGTTACGACAGGGGAAAGACAATGCGACACCAGAGCGGGTCACCACAACCGAACCGGTCAGCGAACCGGTCGATGCCCAGAGATAGTGCCTTATACGACTCGTTAATTCTGCGCACGATTAGCCGGTTGATGATGCCGGTGCTGTTGTTGCTTTCAATCTTTATGCTCCTTCGCGGCCATAATTTGCCGGGTGGTGGCTTTATTGGTGGTCTGCTGGCTTCAAGTGCGATCATTTTGCAGATAGTGGCCTTTGGCCCGAAAACTGCCCAACGCATTTTGCCGGTCAATTACCTGCTGCTGGCAGCTTTCGGTGTCTTCTTCGGGGCGATCTGGGGGTTGCCGGCGCTGTTTGCCGGTCTCCCCTATATGCAAGCGTTCTGGATACCAGAACCCATTCCTGGGGTAGGTAAGATTGGTACGCCGGTCTTGTTTGATGTTGGAGTCTACTTTACGGTTATTGGTGTAACCACGAAGATTGCACTCCTGCTGGTAGAAGAGCCGATCCTTTTCCCTTTGCCGGAAATGAAATCGGCATCTGTTGAGCAAGAGGAGGTTGCATGATCATTCTGCTGGCGATAGCAATCGGCTCTCTGTTTGGTGGGGCTACCTATCTGATCTTGCGCCGTTCGGTAGTGAAGCTGATTCTGGGTCTGATTATGTTGAGCCATGGCGTCAACCTGCTCATTTTCACGATGGGTGATGGTGTGCGACGTGGCGCACCACCACTGGTTGATGCTAGCGGACAACCGCTTCCCGGATCGGCTGATCCATTGGTGCAGGCATTGATCCTGACCGCGATTGTGATTAGTTTCGGTTTCACTGCCTTCGTGATGGCCCTGGCCTATCGCTCGAATCAGGCGGTTGGGAGCGATGATCTCGATGATCTTTCAACAACTGATAAGTTATAGTGTTGCGATCTGGCGTAGGAAAGAAGCATGGTATTTCATCTCTTCGTGCCAATAGTCTCACCATTGATCGGTGCTGCCCTGGCCGTTCTGTTTGGTCATCAGCGTATGGTTGCACGTGCGATTACGCTGGTGAGTGTGCTCATTAATCTGGGCTATGGTCTCTGGCTGATGAACGTGGTACCTCAGAGTGGCCCACTGGTTGCCCAAGCGTCGGGCTGGCTGGCACCGTTTGGTATTTCGCTGGTTGCCGATGGCATGAGCGCGTTGATGGTCATGCTGGCCGCGCTCCTGATGCTGACGACGGTTGTCTATAGCTTTTACTCAATTGATCGCGAGCGTGAACGCTATTTCTATTACCCATTGTTGCTGTTATTGCTGCTAGGGGTGAGTGGTGCGTTTCTTACCGGTGATCTCTTTAACCTGTACGTCTGGTTTGAGGTCTTACTGGTTTCCTCATTCGGTTTGATCACCCTCGGTGGCAGTCGCGATCAGCTCGAAGGTGGCTTGAAATACGTTGTGCTCAATCTGCTCGGCAGTACTGCCTTCTTGTTTGGTTGTGGCCTGATGTATGGCTTTGCCGGTACGTTAAATATGGCGCACATCGCCGAGCGCATGGCTACATTGACAAATCCCGGTTTTCAGACGGTGCTGGCCGGCGTTTTCCTCTTTGCATTCGGTAGTAAAGCGGCGATTGTGCCCCTCTTCTTCTGGTTGCCATCGAGCTACCACACGCCACCGGTAGCGGTAACCGCAATCTTCAGCGGTTTGATGACGAAGGTGGGTGTCTATTCGCTGTACCGGGTCTTTGGGCTGATGCTGCAAAACGAGCTGGCGATCTACGCACCCTGGATTACGTTGCTGGCCGGGTTGACGATGGTGATTGGGGTGCTGGGTGCGGTTGCCCAGATGAATGTGCGGCGTATTCTCAGTTTCCACATCATCAGTCAGATCGGGTATAGCGTGATGGGCCTGGGATTAGCCAGTGTGGCCGGGCTGGCTGCCGGTCTGGTCTTTACCGCCCACGTGATGATCGTGAAGATGGCGCTCTTCTTTATCGGTGGCGCTGCTGAACAGATTTACGGTACCGGTGATCTGAAAAAGATGGGTGGGTTGGCCCGGCGTGAACCGTGGCTGGCTATATTCTGGTTCGTGGGTATTCTATCGCTGGCCGGTATTCCACCGCTGAGTGGGTTTATCGGGAAGCTGATCTTGCTCCAGGTTGGCGTGAGTCAGCAGGCGTATCTGATTACAGCAGTGGCTGCCGGTACCAGTATCCTCACCTTCTTCTCAATGTTGAAGATTTGGAACGAGGTCTTCTGGAAGAAATCCTACGAGGACGTGAATCGCCTGCCACGGGTTGGTTTCGGCTTGCTGGCGCCAGGAGCTGCTCTGGTGATTCTGAGCATCGTGCTTGGGCTACTGGCCGGGCCGCTGGTCGATTACAATACTATCGCCGCGCAACAGTTCTTTGATCGGACTGTCTACATTACGGCTGTCTGTGGCAGCGATGGCTGTGAAGCGGTTTACCAGGCGGCTATGCGGTAGAGGTGATTATGATTGTGTTGATCCTTGTGCTGACAATCACCTGGATGGCATTGCACAGCAGTTTTACCCTGCCCGATTTGATAGTCGGTTTCCTGGTCAGTTTTGCGATTGTGTCGCTGGCCAGCCGCTTTCTGAGCATGCCGTTTACCGATGGTGGGTTGGGGCGATCCCGGATTGACAACCGGAACTATGCTCGTCTGACCTTCAAATGGATCGCCTTTATCGGTTTTGCCTTGTGGAGTATTCTCAAGGCGAACCTGGATATGGCCCGGATTGTACTCTTTCGGCGGGTGGCCGATATTCGGCCCGGTATTATCGCGATTCCACTTGACGTAAAAAGTGATGCCGGGATTACGATGCTCGCCAACCTGATCACTTTAACGCCGGGTACCGTCTCGCTCGATGTGGCGACTGATCGCCGTACAATCTACATTCACTGTATCGATGTTCAAGATGCCGACGCCGTGCGTGCCGATATTAAGCAAAACTTCGAGCGGCGGGTGATGGAGCTATTTCCATAGAGGTTACACACCATGACGCTGTTTACCATGATCGTTGCCGGCTTAATGGGGGTCGTTGCCATCTCTATGATCCTTTGTACCGCTCGTCTCCTGATGGGGCCGAGTATTCCTGACCGGGCAATGGCCTTTGATACGCTGATGGTTCACGTAGTAGCGCTGGTTGCGCTCTACGTGGTGATCACCGACCAACTGAGTCTGGTCGATGCAATTCTGGTTGTCGCCGTACTGGGATTTCTGGGTACCGTGGCGATTTCGCGGTATATCGAGGAGGGGCACAGTTGATGAGTCTGAATGAGATTGTGACCCTGATCCTGGCAACCATTGGGGTGCTGTTCATGCTGCTGGCAGCAATCGGGATGCTGAAATTGCCCGACCTCTATACGCGCGTTCATGCGACCGGTAAAGCGGGGACGTTGGGGATTACCGGTGTTCTGCTGTCGGTGGCGGTGCATCACGGCGATCTGGTGGCAGCGGCCAAGATGATTGCCCTAATCGCCTTTTTCTTCCTGACGGCACCGGTCGCTGCTCATATGCTCGACCGGGCAGCCTACCTGACCGGCGTGAAGCGGGCACCGCAGACGGTGCAGGATGATCTGGCCGGGAAGTACGATATGGAGCAGGGGCGGTTGCGTTAGCCTGTACCACGTGTACTGATCACGGGTCGGGAGATGGTTGGTGATAGCTGTCAGGCATCTCGCACGACAGGAACCGTTGTGCGTAAACGTCACCCAGGATAAGACCGGGTGGCGTTTTGTCAATCCCCGGCTAGCCGCGTGGTCATCACTACGTTCAAAGCTTCGATAGTGAAAGTGCGCCACCTCCGACCTGCGCTGCGTCGAAGAGTTGACAACCCCCCTGGCTCACTCTACAATCGCTGGTGAGAGCGCATGTGGCCCGGTGGCTGTCGCGGTCTTCAAAACCGTTGGGCGGAGTGACGAACTGCGCCGGTGGGTTCGACTCCCACGCGCTCTCGTGTGAGTTGCTCACCCTCATCTTACCTGCCTTGAACGGCACAAGGTCTCTATCCTGACGTAGTGGATCAGCGGGTTGAAATAGCACTTGTCTCACTAGTTCGTGATCATGCCGAGAGCATACAGCGTCCCAATGACCATCTGGATGAACGGCGTGACACACGCCCGGCTCGAGGCATGGCTAGCGTCTTCTCTGCCCTAGTGGGAGAGGCTATGCATCACCCACATATCGCGCTGCGTTAAGCTGGACTGCAAGTGCTCCCCGTGGCGCAGGCTTCCAGCCTGCGTGGAGGCATTCCTCTCTACCGCCGTCAGGTGCTGGCCGTGGCCGCTGGTGCGCAGGCTTCCCGTGGCGCAGGCTTCCAGCTTGCGTGGAGGCATCCTCTCCATCACCGTCAGGTGCTGACCGTGGCCGCTGGTACGCAGGCGAGAATCTATTGCAACAAAACGTCTACGCACACTCCTGACCGACGCTATGATCGTGACGAGCACCCCACAGCATCCTCGTACACCGCAGGGTCAACGGCGTGCCACGCGCCGGATCGTGAGCGCGGCTGGCGCGGCAGCATGGCTGCCGCACTCCAAACCGTGCGACACGCGCATAACGAGCGGGTACGGTAATCCATCCAGCACGTGCTGTCACGGCTGGAGCGGCGCACTGATACCGGACCAGTCGTCCAAACAGCACCCATGGCGATCATACCCGCTGATATGCACGTGGTTGATACCAGTTATGGGTAATGCATAGGTGGGAGACGAGCGAGAGCAGGGGGTGAGGTGAAGGGGCCAATTTGCAATTACCGAACCGATACTCTCCCAAATCACACCAACCGCTCCTACCCTCCCACCACTCTGTACAGCTCTCCAGCATTTCTACTTCCTACCTTCTATCTCCTATCTTCTATTATCTCCTCCCTCCTCCCTCACCACATCATCCCTTGTCCGCATCATTGGTCGTGAGCCGATTGGCGGCAGCCACAATTTGCTGGAGGTAATGCTGCCAGTGTTGTTGATTGGCTCTTGTCAGGCGTCGTACTGCGGCCAGATCGCCTGCCTCGCCGGCTTCAACTGCTGAGGCGAGCGACTCTTGAAATGCCCGAGCCAGATCGGCAACTGCCCGGCGCAATTCGGCATTGAGCGCCCGTTGTCGCTCAAGCTGCTCGTAGAGCCACTCGTTCAAACGAATCTGTTCCTCTAACTGTTCGCGCAGCCGTTGCTCGACCGGTGTCATACATCACCTCAAGAATCGGTGCGCCCAACCTGATAGCAGGTCGGGCGCCGATATGTTGGCGGGGAGAGTGAGATTCGAACTCACGAGGGCTTATTAGGCCCTACCCGTTTTCGAGACGGGCACGTTCAACCACTCCGTCATCTCCCCGCGCCACGTCATGTCGTCGCTTATTATAATGGGCTGTTCGGATCTGTGCAAGTCATGCCGGACTGACCGGTGATCACACGCGCTTGATCACAACCATGGTCATATCATCGGTTTGGGGCGTATCGCCGGTAAATTCGCGCACTGCGGCGAGTACAGCATCCACAATGTCGCCCGGTGCATGCTGATGAGAGGTGCGCAAGACTGCTGCTAGCCGCTCATCGCCGAAGAGATCGCGTTGTGGGTTCATTGCCTCAGTGATGCCGTCGGTGTAGAACAGCAAAATATCGCCGGGGTCAAGCACAGTCTCGCCCGGTACGAAGTGTGGATCCGGGATAACACCCAGAACGATGCCCTGGGCGGCGAGGGGGATGACCTGACCGGTTGCCTGACGGTAGAGGAGTGGATAGTTGTGGCCGCCGTTGGCGTAAGTAACGCGACCGGTAGCCGGATCGATAAGCGCATAAAAGCAGGTGACGAACAATCCGGCGCGCGAGTCGGCCAGGATCAGGCGATTGGCGCGCTCCAGGACAGCAACCGGCGAACGTCCATCAATGGCACTGGCGCGCAAGAGTGTGCGTGAGAGGGCCATGAAGAGGGCAGCCGGCACGCCTTTGTCGGTGACATCAGCGATGACAACCCCGAAACGAGACTGACCATCAGGTGTGGCAGCCGGTATTTCAATGAAATCGTAGAAGTCGCCACCAACCTGACGGGCCGCCTGATAAAACGCCTCAATCTGGAGGCCGGGCACGAATGGACAACAATCGGGTAAGAAACTGGCCTGGATTTCACTTGCCAGATCAAGTTCCCGTTCGAGGCGCTGACGGGCCAATGCTTCTTGATACAGGCGTTCACGATCAATCATCTGAGCCAGTTGGCTGGCGAGCAGCCCAAGCAGCTCGGCTTCGCTGTCGAGAAAACTGCGCGGATTGATGGTATTCACCATGAGCAAGCCAATTTGCACGCCACCAAGTTCGACCGGTGCCAGCAGGTGACCCTGGAAACTCTGGCGTCGCAGCAAAACGGGCAGGCGCATCAGCGCATCTGCGGCTAGCTGTGAGCTTCGTTCCGGGAGATACCACAGATGGGGGTGGTTTTCATCAAGAATCAGCGGCCAAACGCTAACAGTGGGCAATTCCCAGCCGTGGCATGCGCGTAGAAGTGCCCGTCCGCCTGCTTCATCGGCTTCGATAAACGCACATGCATCAGCATCGAGCAGGCGTGCGCCGATCCGCACCAGCCGTTGAATCGTCGGTTCGAGATCATCCGTGAGCAGCAGCTCTTGTGAAAGAGAAAGCAGCGCACGTCGTTCCTGCACACGGCGCACACTGAACTCTTCGTAGAGGTGGGCACGGGCGATAGCTGTACCTAACAGATCACCGATGGCTGCGATGAGCTGCTGATCTACAACTTCCAGTTTTGCCCATTGCGTCGTCGCCAGATTAAGAATACCCACCGAGCGAGAGCCATCACGTAACTCAACCGAAATATGGTGTGTCAGACCCCGCTTGTCGCCAACAGCACCGCGCAATCGTGAGCACGGCATGAGCATCGGTTCCTGGCGGATCTGACCGGTACGACAGGCTTCCTGGCATACACATTCACCCTGCCAGATCGTTCCGGGATAGGTCAAGGCCGGTGGCAATCGCTGACGCGCTGCCAGAATAAACTGATCGCCCTCATCACGGAGATAAATCCAGCCGGCTTCCTGGCCGGTCAACTCAAGAATATGGATAAGTGCTGCGTCAAGCGCCGAGCGCAGGTTCAGCGTTTGGTTCAGCGTTTGGGCCAGTAATCGCAACGCAGACCATTCGGCGATACGGTGTTGTCGTTCCGAAGATGGCATAAAAACCCACCGGAAAGTATGTATCCGCACAGATCAGCAAACACATGTCATTGCAGAGGCGTGAATGTAACAGCGATTGAAAGCTATCCGGAAAATAACGACTGCTGACGGTGAAGAAAGAAGAAAGCGATTACCAATCGTTGTTGGTATACCTGGCTGCGCACCAGGTCAGATCGAACACACTCTCTCAAACCAACAACAACGACTGGTAATCAATTCGTGAAATACATCAAGCAGCGCATGGGCCAATCATTACTTCCGCTTGCGACTGATCGACACGCCGTCGCGCAATGGAATAATCACCGACTCCAGCAATGGGTGTTCCATAATGGCACGGTTGAAACGTTGAATGCCGCGTACCAGCGGAGAGGCATCTTCTTCGAGTACCTGAGCACTGCACAAGACATTATCTGCGATCAGGATACCACCCGGACTGAGCAACGATACACACAACTCAAGCGCCTGAAGAGCCTGTTCATCGTTCGACGAATTACGCAGAATATCGAGGAAAATGAGATCGAACTCTTGACGGAGTGACGGCAACAACTCGCGCCATTCGCCAAGATGAATAGTAATCAAATCGCGCATACCGGCGGCTTCGATCACCTCACTGGCCAGTTTCACCCGCTCAGGATTCCGTTCGATAGCGGTCATCTTGCCACCGGTCTGACGAAGTGCCTTCATAATGTAAATGGCGGCGTACCCGGTGGTAATACCAACCTCCAGCGCATGACGGGCGTTCATCATCAGCGCTTGCAGGTAAAGAAATTGCCCCTGTACCGGCCCAACCAGCGATAAACCTTGCTGTCTGGCACGTGCTTCAAGATTAGCCAACACCTCATCGCGCGGCGGCATCAGGTCGTGCAGATAGTCTTCGATTGCAATATTCGTGATATCGTAGCGCATCACGCTCTCCTCACCCTGCTCACGTTGGCGGTGTGTGCGGCTGCCGCTCCTGTAGCGTCAGTTGCATACGCAAACACTTCGTCGTTCACTTAAATTGTATCACACCATCGGGCATCTTGTGGTATGATCTTAGTCATCACTTTTGGATAGCTTGCAGCGGGAGGCAGCCGTGGCCGCGATTCGCATCCTGATTGCCGAGGATAATGATCTCGTGTCGCTCACGTTGGAGGACCAACTGAAGGGGTTGGGGTACGAGGTGGTTGGGATTGCCCGGACTGGCACCGAGGCAGTGATGCTAGCATCACGCCTGAAACCAGACCTGGTGATTATGGACATTCGGATGCCGGAGATGGACGGCACCGAGGCAACTGCGCGGATCCGGGATCAAACCGGTATTCCGGTGGTGATGTTAACGGCGTTCGCCGATAAAGAGACAATCCGGCGGGCAGAAGCGGCGGGGGCGCTGGCATACCTGGTGAAGCCGGTGAACGAGCAGGAATTGCCACCGGCTATTACAATTGCACTGGCCCGTCATCGCGAAATCCAGAATCTGCGGAACGAAAATCTCGAACTGCAAGAGGCGCTTGAAGCACGTAAACTGATCGAGCGGGCAAAAGGTATCTTAATGCAACGCCTCGGTCTGAGCGAACGCGATGCGTATGAACGTTTGCGTCAGCGTGCCCGTGATAAACGCACGAAGATGAAGGACATTGCTCAGGCGATTATCGAAGCGGAAGAGCTGCTCGGTTCATGAACGTGCTTGACGGAACATTGCGGCTGTGGTATAGTTGCCTCGTCGAAGCGAGTAGATAGTCAAGGAAGCGATCTCATGGTCGGTTCGCGCTTTTATACCTACTTTTTCTACTTTACCAGCCGAAAACCGGACTGGTCGCTTCGCATTTCCTGGAGATAGACGATAGTATAGAGCAATCACAAAGGGGCGCGAGGCGAAAAACCTCGCGCCCCTTCTGTTGTTGCCCAGGGAGGAGAGCCGATGGACGTTCGTTGTCGTGGAGTACGAGGGGCGACGACCTGCAGCGAAAACACACGCGAAGCTATTCTGTCTGCAACGCACGAATTGCTCACATTGTTGATCGAAGCCAACGACATTAAGCCGGAAGACATCGCCAGTGCCATTTTTACGACGACTCCCGACCTGAATGCCGAATTTCCCGCTGTGGCAGCCCGCGCAATTGGCTGGGTAGATACTGCCCTCCTGTGTGGTCACGAAATGGCTGTGCCAGGTAGTTTACCCCGTTGTATTCGTGTTTTGATCCACTGGAATACCACCAAACGCGCCGATGAAGTCGTCCATGTGTACATTCGCGGTGCCCGTGGTCTGCGACCCGAACGGGCTGCCGCGATGAACGCCTTTCGCGTGGTGACACCACTTTCACCGGAGGAGTTGCCATGAGTCGTCGTCAAGACCCTGCCGGACACGCAGCGTTGCGTGTTGTGCCCGTTTTGTCTACCGATGCCTGTTCTTGTATGCCTGAGGAGGATCGTTCCATGATTGTCGTTATGCAAACCAACTCAACCCCCGGACAGATTGAAGCGGTGTTAAACCGGCTGCGCGAACACAATTTGCGCGGCCACCTGACCGTTGGCGAGGAGCGCACGGTGATTGCGGTGGTGGGGGCAGCGATCCCGCCAACCTTGCGGGAAGAGCTAGAACACTTTGCCGGTGTGAAGGAGACCCTGCGCATCACGCAACCCTACAAGCTGGTATCCCGTGAGGTGAAGCCCAGCGATACGGTGGTAACGGTTGGTGATGTGAAGGTTGGCGGTGGGCATCTGGCGATTATTGCCGGTCCGTGCTCAGTTGAGAGCGAAGAGCAGATCATGGCAACCGCCCGTGCGGTACGCGAGGCTGGGGCGAACATGTTGCGCGGTGGTGCGTTCAAGCCACGCTCATCGCCTTACAGTTTCCGGGGTCTGGGTGAGGTTGGTTTACAGTTGCTGGCGCAGGCACGTGCCGAGACGGGGTTGCCGATTGTGACCGAAGTTATGACTCCGGCTGATGTTGATCTGGTTGCCCGCTATGCCGATGTCTTGCAGATCGGTGCCCGCAATATGCAGAATTACCAGTTGCTGGAAGAGGTGGGGCGTACCGGCATGCCGGTGCTGCTCAAGCGTGGTTTATCGGCTACGATTGAAGAGTGGTTGTTGTCGGCTGAGTATATTATTGCCCAGGGTAATCCAAATGTGATTCTGTGTGAGCGTGGTATCCGTACCTTCGAGACGGCGACCCGCAATACGCTCGATCTGAATGCAGTAGCTGTGGCCAGGAAGCGCTCGCATCTGCCGGTAATTGTTGATCCGAGTCACGGTACCGGGAAGTGGTATCTGGTTCCGCCATTAACCCTGGCTGCAATTGCTGCCGGTGCTGATGGCGTGATCATTGAAGTTCACCCCGATCCTGATCGGGCAAAGTCAGACGGCGGACAGTCACTGAACCCAGAGAACTTCATGGGCCTGGTGCCCCAAATGCGCACCATCGCGAAAGTGGTTGGCAAGACCTGGTAATTACCACGCATGTCAGGAGCGCACAACGAGGTGCTCTCCTCCCCGGCAGAGCTGCCCGAACGCTGCACAATGACTGTGCTCCTCGGAGGATACGGTGATCTGTGGCCGTCTCGTGATCTGGTTGACGTTGCTTGTGGTCGCGGATGATTGGCCTGCTGATGCGCTATCCTGCGTTCCGCCTTGCGATGCATTGCCCTCACCGGTACAGCGTGGTACAATATTATGACGAGATTTACCAGCGTCACCTGATATGTTAGAGCGAGGCAATATGGAAAAATCGACATGGACGACGAAAGTTGGGCTGGCGCAGATGCTGAAAGGTGGCGTCATCATGGATGTTGTCACCCCAGAGCAGGCGCGAATTGCTGAAGAGGCCGGGGCAGTGGCAGTGATGGCGCTGGAACGGGTACCGGCAGACATTCGCGCTCAGGGTGGCGTGGCCCGTATGAGCGATCCAGAGCTGATCCTGGCAATCAAGCAGGCGGTAACCATTCCGGTGATGGCAAAAGCACGGATTGGTCACTTCGTTGAAGCGCAGGTATTGGAAGCGATTGGCGTTGATTATATTGACGAAAGCGAAGTATTGACTCCTGCCGACGAAGAGCATCACATTAATAAACATAAGTTCCGTGTGCCGTTTGTCTGCGGTTGTCGTAATCTTGGTGAGGCGCTGCGCCGTGTCGCTGAGGGCGCGGCAATGCTGCGCACGAAAGGCGAAGCCGGTACCGGCAATGTGGTCGAGGCTGTGCGGCACGCCCGTGCGGTGTACAGCGAAATTCGGCGCTTGCAGTCGATGAATGAAGATGAATTGTTCACTTACGCCAAGCAAATCCAGGCTCCCTATGAGCTGGTGAAGCAGGTGGCGACTGAAGGTAAATTACCAGTCGTTAACTTTGCCGCAGGTGGTATTGCGACACCGGCTGATGCGGCGTTACTGATGCAGCTTGGGGTTGATGGAATCTTCGTCGGTTCGGGTATCTTCAAGAGTGGCGATCCGGTCAAGCGGGCACGGGCCATTGTTGAGGCTACAACCCATTACAATGACCCGGAGATCATCGCCGAGGTGAGCAAGGGCCTCGGTGAAGCAATGGTTGGTATCAACATCGATCAGATTCCAGCCGAGCAGTTGATGGCTCGCCGTGGCTGGTAAGAGGGGGCGGACGGGGTAAACCCGTCCGCATAGAATGAGGTATGACAGTTGGTGTATTAGCCCTGCAGGGCGATTTTCGTGAACATTGTGCAGTGCTACGCCGAATCGGGGTTGAACCGATTGAGGTGCGTTTGCCACGTCAGCTTGAACAGGTTGAACGGTTGATTATTCCCGGTGGCGAAAGCACGACGATAGGGCGGCTGCTAACGATCTATCAGATGCTGGAACCAATTCGGGCACGTGCCGGTCGTGATCTGGCAATTTGGGGCACATGCGCTGGCGCTATTTTGCTTGCCAGTGTTGTTACCGATCAGAAACAGGGCGGTCAGCCCACGTTGAGCCTGATGAATCTGACCATTCAGCGAAATGCTTACGGTAGCCAGCTCGACAGCTTCGAGGCACCGATTGCAATGCCGATTATCGGTGAGAAGCCATTGCAAGGGGTCTTCATCCGGGCACCGCGTATTATCAGCGTGGGGGCAGGGTGTGAGGCGGTTGGCTGGCTGGAGGACGGCAGTGTGGTGGCTGCCCGGCAGGGTCGCTTGCTGGCGACTACGTTCCATCCTGAGCTGACCGATGATGATCGGGTTCACCGGCTCTTTCTGGAACTATGATTCGAACTGTAACGCCGGGTGATCTCTGGTTACTGCGGCGTAAACCTCGCTATCAACAGGTGCTCTACACCGAACGACTGCTGGCGTATAGCCATCGGCCGCTCTGGTTTGCTCTGCAAAGCATGCTGGCCGGCAATCATCGAGAACGGACAACCCTGGTGCTGGCTGAGGGTGGTGGGTTTGCCCTGGCACAGGCGATGGGCCGTCGTGGCCGGCCAGAGCAAGACGTGATCTATCTGGCGACCAACGGGACGCGAAGCGAACATACTCCCAGTGATTACGAACTTTGGTTCCATCTTTTGCACCAGTTGTGCGCGAATGCTGCGCACCACTCGGTGCAGCGCCTCTATGCAGCGCTACCCTGTCAGCACAATGAATTGCGCGAAATCTTCCGCCAGGTTGGATTCCAGGCCTACACCCATCGTCACCTCTTTCATCTCTCTGGCCCGGATTGGGATCAGGGTACACGCCTGGCTCCGATGCGTATGCAAGCGCGTCGTGACCACTGGGCGATACATAAACTCTACGGTATGGCAACACCGCACCTCGTCCAGCAGGCGGAAGTGCACAACGCCCGTCACTGGACGCTGCATCAGACCTATTCCCTGGTACGTCGCCAGGCATGGGTTCTTGGCCCTGATGATGATCTGGTGGCTTATTTGCGTCTGCTTAGTGGGCCGAATGGTCATGTCTTTTCATTGATCATCCGGCCTGATGAGCGTGAGCAGGCAGTCAATGTCTTGCGGTTTGGGCTGGCGCAGCTCAGCGATAGCCGTCCGGTCTATCTCTTGCTGCGTGAGTATCAACAAGAATTGTTTGAACCAGCAATGCGCCTCGGCTTTCAACCGGTTGGTGAGCAGACCTTACTGGTGAAACACATGGTGATGCCGATCCGTCGAGCGGTACTGGCACCATCACTAGAGGTTGGGTTGGAGCCGAGAGTGTCAGTGCGTCGGTATGTGTTGCCACCAACTGCACGGGAGGAGTGCTAAGCAGGTATGGCTGTAACGGATACGAGCAATGATATTCAGCTCTTGTTAGCAACGCTGCCACCAGCGATTAGCGAGGCGATTCGTAAGGCAAATGATCAGGATAATTTGCTCGAAATCGTGATGGATTTGGGACGCTTGCCAGAAGCTCGTTATCGCGGTCACGAGCTGTTCTTAAGTGATCGTGAAGTGACAGCCGAAGACATCCAATATGTGATCGAGCGTATTGGCGAATTTGGTGAAGATAATCGAGCAGGTATTCCGCGTACGCTGCACCGCATTTCAGGGATTCGCAACCGCCGTGGGGTTGTGATTGGTCTGACTTGCCGCGTTGGGCGGGCGGTGTATGGGACGGTTGATATTATTCGTGATCTGGTCGAGACCGGTCAGAGTATTCTGCTGTTAGGGAAACCTGGTACCGGTAAGACAACCCTGTTACGTGAGACGGCGCGTGTCCTGGGTGATGAGCTGCGGAAGCGGGTAGTGATTGTGGATACCTCAAATGAGATTGCCGGTGATGGTGATATTCCCCATCCCGGTATTGGGCGGGCACGCCGGATGCAGGTGCCACGACCTGCCGAGCAGCATAACGTGATGATCGAGGCAGTCGAAAACCACATGCCGGAAGTGATCGTCATTGATGAGATCGGTACTGAGCTGGAGGCAGCCGCAGCCCGTACTATCGCTGAACGTGGCGTTCAGTTGGTCGGGACAGCGCACGGAAATACGCTCGACAATCTTATGGTCAATCCAACGTTGTCCGATCTGGTCGGTGGCATTCAGGCAGTGACCCTGGGTGATGAAGAGGCCCGGCGCCGTGGCACGCAGAAGACGGTGTTAGAGCGGAAGGCTCCACCGACCTTCAGCATTCTGGTTGAGATTCAGTCCTGGGATAGAGTGATGGTCTATCCCGATGTTGCGGCAGCCGTCGATGCGATTTTGCGCGGCGAAGACCCGCCCTGCGAACAGCGCTTCCGCGATGCAAACGGTGTGGTTCACCGGGAACCGGTGCGACGGGTACCGATTGATGCCCCGGCGTTTGGTCTGCGGCGTGGTCGTGGTGGCCGTGAACAAGGCCAGATGGGTGGTAGTGGTCCTCGCTTACGTGATCGCAATGGCTCCACTTCCTCCACACTAACAATGCCGCCACAGCGCATCTTTCCATTCGGCGTCAGTCGTAACCGGTTGCAAAGCGCAATTGAACGCCTGCGAGTGCCGGCGGTGATTGTGCGTGATTTGAAAGAGGCTACCCTGGTCATGACGTTGAAAAACTACTACCGGCAAAGCTCGCAACAGTTGCGGCAGGCCGAAGAGCAGGGTGTGCCGGTCTACGTGTTGCGCAACAATACGATTACTCAGATGGAACGACAGCTCGCCCAGGTCTTTCAGTTACGCGAGCTGGTTGACGATGAACCGACGTCTTTTGGCAACGATTCGGTGGTTGAAGAGGCGTTGCTGGAAACGGAGCAGGCGATTACGCAAGTGATTAATGGTGAGCGGAATGCAGTAGAGTTGACGCCGCGTAGCAGCTATATTCGCCGCTTGCAACATCAGATGGCTGATCGGTATAATTTGCGCTCGGAGAGTCGAGGTGATGATCCTAACCGACGGGTGAAGATCTTCCGGTAGTAGATCGACAGATCGCTGAAGATCGGCTATCCTTAACGAAGGTTAAACCGTCATTGCTGGTAGCGATTTCATGAAACAAGGGTTCTTTATCACGTTTGAGGGGCCAGAAGGAGCCGGGAAAAGCACACAGGCTCGTCGATTGTATGAGCGATTGCAGTCTATCGGCTATCCAACAATTTTAACTCGTGAGCCGGGTGGTACTCGCATTAGTGAATTGATTCGGCGAATTCTGGTGGATCTCCGCCATACCGAGATGGCACCAACAACTGAGATATTGCTGTTTTCGGCAGCCCGGGCCCAATTGGTGAGCGAGTTGATCCGGCCATACCTGGCAACTGGTGGAATCGTGGTATGTGATCGCTACGCTGACTCGACGTTTGCCTATCAGGGGTACGGTCTGGGGCGCGATCTTGAAGAGTTACGGACGATTACCGATATTGCTACCGGTGGCTTGAAACCCGATCTGACGCTGTATTTGCAAATTGATGTCGAAGTCGGTTTGCAGCGTAAACGAGCCGGTCGGGAACGAATTGAACTTGGCAGTGCGCAACCGCCGGAATGGAATCGACTCGACGCCCGTGATCTGGCGTACCATCAACGGGTAGCCCAGGGCTTCAACGAGTTGATGGCGCAAGAGCCTGAGCGCTGGTATGCGTTGAATGCCGATCAACCGGTAGACGAGTTGGCCGAACAGATCTGGCAGGTTGTGATGGCCCGGTTAGCGCAGGTAATGCCACTTGCTGCGCAATGATGCGTGTATTGCATAGTGTATAAGGGTGAAGATCATGCGCCTCATTCTTGCTGTTGTTCAGTCTCAAGACGCAACAAATCTGGTAGAAGCGCTAACCGAGCACGGCTATCGGGTAACACGCCTGAGCAGCCAGGGTGGGTTTTTGCGCGAGGGCAATGTTACTTTGTTACTGAGTGTCGAAGATCAGCAGGTAAACCCGGTGATCAGTATTATTCGGGAGCACTGTTCGACCCGTACCCGCTACGTTTCACCCATGCCGCCGATTGCGGAGTCGGGTGAATTTTATCCACCGGCACCGCTTGAAGTGCAGGTCGGTGGGGCGACAGTCTTTGTGTTACGCGCCGAGACACGCAAGTTATAGTGGCGATATTATGGAAGCAATACAAGAGTTTTTAGCCAATGTTCTACCACTTATTCGCCTGGGAGCAATTTTTCTAGGCGCATATGCGGTTTTGCTGTGGGCAGCATCAGTCTTGTGGGCCTATCGCGATATTCTTCGGCGTACCGAAGATGTCTCGGTGCAAGTGCTGGCGGTTGGAATTGTGTTGTTACTGCCTTTTTTAGGTATCCCGTTGCATTTGATTTTGCGCCCTCCTCAGACGCTGGCCGAGAAGTATGAGCGGACGTTGGAAGAAGAATTTCTGCGCCGCGATCTCGAAGAACAGTTTGTTTGTCCCGAATGCCAACGGCCTATTGAACCAGATTATCTGTTCTGCCCGCACTGCCATACGCAGTTGCGCCGACGCTGTGATGCATGTCAGAAAGTTGTTGACCTGACGTGGCGAATTTGTCCGTACTGTGGTCACTCACAGACGGGCAGTGCGCCGACAGTACGAGCCGAGGCTTATGCAGTTGCACCGCCAGTAGAGGTGACTCAACGATGACTATTCCTTCGATCACGGCTGTTCAGGGTGTCCTGGTTGGTCAGGTTGCCGACCAGGATGCACTTACCGGGGTGACGGTTGTGCTCACGCCTGATGGAGCGACCGCTGGCGTTGATGTACGCGGTGGCGCACCGGGAACACGCGAGACCGATTTGCTTAGTCCGGTAAATCTGGTGCAACAGGTGCATGCCGTGGTGCTGACAGGTGGAAGTGCATTTGGTCTCACAGCGGCGACAGGTGTTGTATCGTGGCTCCACGAGCGTGGCTATGGTTTTGATGTTGGCCTGACGAAGGTGCCGATTGTGCCGGCGGCGGTTATCTTTGACTTAGGCATTGGTCGGTCTGACGTCTGGCCAGATGCTACGATGGGTTATGCGGCCTGTATGGCAGCGGAAGCCGCTGTTGCGGAGGGGAGTGTGGGCGCCGGTATTGGCGCGACCGTCGGTAAGGTGGGCGGTATGGCAACCGCAATGCGAGGCGGCGTTGGTAGCTGGAGTGAAACACTGGCTGATGGCGTAACGGTAGGTGCGCTGGCAGTGGTGAATGCGTTTGGTGATGTCGTAGACGACAATGGACGGATCATTGCCGGTGCGCGCGCTCCTGATCAATCGCTGGTTGGTACCGGTGCGTTATTGCGCAGTGGATTGAGTCGCCGGTCATTTGCTGATACTACTGGACAGAATACAACGATTGCGGTTGTGGCAACCGATGCACGGCTCGACAAAGCGGCTGCAACCAGACTGGCAATAATGGCCCAGGATGGTCTGGCACGGGCGATTCGACCGGCGCATTCACCTTTCGATGGTGATACCGTGTTTGCCCTGGCAACAGGTGTCTACGAAGCACCGCCGCTGGTGACGTTGGGCGCGGTTGCGGCTGATGTGCTGGCAACTGCAATTATGCGAGCCGTCCAGGCTGCCACAGCAGCGGCTGGCATACCGGCAGCGTGCGATCGGTAATTCTCTGGTTTTGCGTGGCGAGCCATCTGGCTTCATTTTCCTGTTACCCTGATGCACAGATAGTGGTATCATCGGAATACGGGTTACAACGTTAGCAGTAGCTATCTGCCCGTCAGGTCTTGCACTCTTTCCCCGGTTAATGTGAGCCCGTGTCGAGCCGGCAAGGTCACACTCGTGCAACAAGAACGTACCCACGTGCGGTAAGGCAGGTAGTTACTCAATACAATAGAAGAGATCACGCCATGAAGCGTTGGACAACATCATTAATCGCCATGTTCGCGTTGATGGTGCTGGTGAGCTGCACGATCGTTACCGATGTGCCGACAGCCAGTCCGTTTGTGAGCACTGCGGTTCCAGAATCAACGCCAACGGTAGTCAGAGAACAGGTGTTGCGCATCGGAATGGTGACCGAACCACCTGATCTGCTGCCGTATCACAGCAATCCCACCGATGAGCGTTTAACAGCGCCACTGACTGAGTTGATCTTCCCATCACCAATGCTGGCAGTTGATTTTCAACTGCAACCAACCGACGTGTTAACACATCTTCCCGATTTCACAAACGGTGATGTGATGACAGCAACAGTGACGGTCTTTCGTGATGCGTTGGGGCAAATCTCAGAAACACCCACCGACACGACTGATAATGTCACTCAGGTGAGCGTGACGTTTCATTGGAACCCCAATCTGCGCTGGGCTGATGGAACACCGGTGACCGCAGCCGATTCGGTATTTGCCTACGAACTGGCGCAACAGATCGACCTCGGTCAAGCGGCAAATAGTCGGCTGGCGATGACGGAACGCTACGAGCAAATCGACGAATACACCACGCGAGCGGTGTTGCCCCCTGATGTTACCGATCCGGCGTATATTACCAGTTTTTGGACGCCATTGCCGCGCCATCTATTGGCCGATCTGGATGCACAGCAGATAGGTCAGAGTGAATTTGCCCGCCGTCCGCTGGGGTATGGGCCATACGCAATTAAAAGTTTCGAGGGGGGAACACTCGAATTAGTTCGTAATCCGTACTATTGGGGTGAAGCAGCGTCGTTCGATACCATTGTTGTTGTTTTTCGCAGTGAACCCGGTCAGTTGGTAGATCTGGTGCGTGGTGGCGGATTAGATCTGGCATTCATTGAACAGCCAACACCGGCCCTGCTCGATCAATTGCTGGCTGGTGCCGATCAACAAGAACTTCAGCTCAGTACCTCACCGAACACCATCTGGGAACACCTCGATTTCAATCTCGATGTTCCATTACTGCAAGATATTCGGGTTCGCCGGGCCATTGCCTATGCCATCAATCGCCCTGCACTCGTTGAACAGCTCCTCGGTGGCCGGAGTAATGTGTTGGAAAGCTGGATTCTGCCGGGACAGCTCGGCGAACCGCCTCTCGACCAGATTACGCGCTATGCTTACAATCCCGAAGAGTCCCGGCGCCTACTCGATGAGGCGGGTTTATTCGACACCGATGGTGATGGCTGGCGTGAATATGAAGATTTGCCAATTGTACTGTCGTTGGTGACTACGGCCAATTCGCCATTACGCGAAGCGGTAGCAGCTCAGATTGCGAATGATCTGGCTCAAGTTGGCTTGAATATTGAGGTCGTACCATTACCGCCGGGCGAGTTGTACAGCACTGAAGGGCCGTTATATCAGCGAACGTTCCAGTTAGCGCTGTTTGGCTGGATTGCCGGCGCGCATCCGCGGGGTTGGGAGTTGTGGAGTTGTAGCGGGGTGCCGGGTGAAGCAAACAACTGGACGGGCAATAATTTTGCCGGTTGGTGCTTCTTCGAGGCAAATGAGGCCATTAATACGGCGACGACGGCGCTTGATCCCAATGAGCAGATTGCTGCCTACCTCCGCCAGCAACAGCTCTTCACGCAGGAGGTGCCGGTGTTGCCACTCTTTCAGCGGATTGATGCGCTGATTGCCCGGCCTGGTTTGAGCGGCTGGCGGCTTAATCCAACGGCACCGTTTACGTGGAATATTCAGGAGTGGCGGGTTGCCGGTGAGTAAGATTACATCTTGATGGGTACGGTGTATCCTGGTTGAGGATACTTTGCGGTCAGGCGCTTCACGGCGTTCTGCTGCGATGCCGCTCCTCGTAGGGCGAGTTTCCCGCCCCTCCTCATCCATCCCCGTTACCAGGGTGACGTACCGGCATGGGGTCGCGCTACACGCCGCGTCTACCGTTGCGCACCGGCAGACTCGGAAGCGTGGCTTCGTCTTCGGGTAATCCGGTCTGGAAACTGTACCCACGCCTTCTCTCCTACCCGATGTGACTGCATCAGCTACCGGCACAACAGGTCGTCGCGGTTACGCTTCCCAAAAGGGTTTGGCCCAACCGCGACGACTGATTTCGCTCCGTAAATCGAGCATGGCGGTGTAGGTGGGTAGAACGGCGAGCGTTTCACCGGGTGGTAGTCTGGACAGGGCGGTGTCCAGGGCAGTGGGAAGATCATCGATAACGGTAATAACCTCACCGGCCACACCGGCGTAGTCGAGACGCAGGGCCATGTCGGCGGCGCGGGTGCCACTGACGGTGACGTGGGCAACCCGGTTTGCCAACGGTTCAAAATCGGCATCCCACAACCACGAGACATCGGTGCCGTCGGCGAAACGGTCGTTGATAGCAATCAAAAGATGCAGGGGTTGGCTGGTGGCTGTTGTAAACATCCGTACCGTCTCGGAAGCACCGACCGGGTTTTTGATCAACGCAATCAAGAGCGGTGGCCCATGAGGGCCGGCAGTAATTCGTTCAATCCGACCAAAAGCGGCCTGAAAGTTCTGGAGGGCACTGCTAATGGTGGTAGGGTGGATTCCTAATGCCAGCGTCGCTGCTGCGGCTGCCAGGGCGTTTTGGGCATTGTAGAGGCCGGGCAGTGGTAGACGGAACTGGAACGTGCCATCGGGATGGGTAATCTGAAGGTCACTCCCATCAAGTCCGCGTGGTTCAAGCACGGTCAGGGCAATTTCAGGTTCTGGACGGTGCTGACCGCACTGCGGGCAGGTATAGTGACCGATGTGAGCATAGAACACGTGCTGGTAGTGATAGCGATGACCACAGGTGTGGCAGAACTGTGAGTCGGCGATGTGCAGTGCCGCACCGGTAGCATGGCGAACATCTGCCAGGCCAAAGGCAATAACCTGTGCCGATAACCTCTGTACGATACTGGCCAATGCCGGATCATCGGCATTGAAGACGACGGTGCTGGTTGGGGGAAGTGTTTGCAGTGCGGTTCGCCAATGCCTGGCGATGGTGTCGATCTCACCGTAGCGATCAAGTTGATCGCGGAACAGGTTCAACAGCACAACCAGGCGTGGTTGAGTCTCGGCGATTGCCTGGGGCAGTGCCGCTTCATCCGTCTCGAAAAGTGCTCTGTGTGCACGTGGCCGTCCGCGCCAGTCGGCATCGGCAATGGCAACTGTGGTCAGACCGGGCAACAGGTTCGCGCCAGCGCGATTGTGTAGGAGCGGTTGCCCGGCATGTTCGAGAATAGCGGCTATCATCCGACTGGTGGTCGTCTTGCCATTAGTACCGGCGATCAACGCAACACCTTCGGGCAAAGCGGTGCAGAAGTTGGTCAGAATGGTCGGATCAAGGATGCGAGCGACCTGGCCGGGAAGGCTGGTACCACCACCTAAGCCCAACCGTCGCGAGAGAGTACCGGCAGTGCGAGCGAGTGCGAGTGCTGCGGTTGTGCGGAGACGGTACATAGCTTTTAACTCAAGCCTGCTTGGCGCAGAGCAGCAGCCAGCGGATTATCATCGTCGTCATCGTCATCGCCACTGCTGGCAAAGAGCGATGCTGATGGGGGTACTTCAACTTCATCGAAGAGATCGTCTTCTTCCCAATCCAATGCCAGGTTTTCGGCGCCGACCAGCGCAATAATATCATCGACACTGAACAACATCAGGTTGACCTGATCATCCGCTGCGGAGCGGAGGGACAGGTCGTCAATCAGGTGTAGTTGTGGCAGGGCGGCGAGCACTTCAGCGAGCGGTTCTGGTCGGCGGGGTGGCGGATGATCACTTGCCATCAGCGCATCGGCGGCAGCACTATCAGCCGGTATACCGGTATCAACCAGCAAAATCG
Source organism: Chloroflexus sp. (assembly GCF_034434295.1). Classification (GTDB taxonomy): domain Bacteria; phylum Chloroflexota; class Chloroflexia; order Chloroflexales; family Chloroflexaceae; genus Chloroflexus. The sequence goes on along the minus strand of NZ_DAOTZQ010000130.1, from coordinate 15,498 downwards.
TGATGCCTACCCGATGAAAGAGCAAACGCAGAATCTGGCGGGTCTCGTTAAGCTGGGCAACTGCCCGGCGCAGGGCACTGGCGGTGCGACTGGCTTTGATCTCGAACACCCAGGCTGTGCCATCAACAATTGCCAGGGCATCCAGCTCGCGATACTTAATCTGGGCCGTCCGGTTGCGACGCTCTTCGTACTCAAGAATCCGGCGTTCGTCGAGGGTCAGGTGAGTAGCCAGCCAGTCGCGCAACGCAGCTTCAGCCTGTCCACCAAAAATATCGCGCTGGCGTGGTGGACGAATCGCTTTCTGATTTTTGCGTTGCAGCCTGAACTGCTCGACAAAGGCCCGGTAGCGACGGTCGTCTTCGGTTGTTAAGCGCACCCGCGCATAGCTCACCGCCATCTAACCATTCCTTCCCAATTCAACCGACCGCCGATAAGCCGCCCAAATGGCATCGGCCAGGACAGTGCGCAGACCACCGCGCTCAAGCTCACTCAACGCGGCGGCGCTGGTACCACCGGGAGAGGTGACTGCATTGCGCAATTGTGCCGGATGCAAACCACTCTGAATGGCGTATTGCACCGAGCCGAGCATTGTCTGCTGTACCAGCTCTTCGGCAATCCGCCGCGACAGGCCAAGGTGAACACCGGCATCGATCATCGCTTCCATCATCAGGAAGACATACGCCGGCCCGGTGCCATTGATCGCGGTTGCCATATCGAGATAGGTCTCGTTATCGACAAACAACTCACGACCGAGCGCACCCAACACAGTAGCTGCCCAGCCGCGCTGACGCTCATTCACCGCCGGTGCCGCAGTCCACACCGTCATCCCGCAACCGATTTGGGCGGGAGTGTTGGGCATGCTGCGCACAACCGCCTGATGGTCAAGAGCTTCAGCAAACGACGCGATGGTAGCGCCGGCGATGACCGAAATCGCCAGATCGTCGTCACGCAAAGCGCCGCGCAGTGGTGGCAGCACCCGGCGTAACTGCTGCGGCTTGACGGCGAAGATGACAACCCGTCCCCATTGGGCAGCGGCCAGATTATCGTGCGTGGTCTGAATGCCGTAGTGATGGCTCAATTCGCGCCGGCGGTCTTCGCGGGGATGGCTGGCTAAAATCTGATCGGCGGCAACCAGCTCGTTGCGTAAAAGGCCACCGATAATTGCTTCGCCCATCGCGCCGGCCCCGATAACGGCAATTGGTAAATCTGAGAGCATAGTTGTTGTACCTGTAGCTAGTGCTTTGTCTGTTCGCCGTTGGACGGCAAATCATGTCTGTTCTGGGGAATATGATACCACGGGATGGGTGGGGAAGAGGAAGCGCAGATTGAGGCTGGTGGGTCAGGTGCTGTCGGATCGCTATCACTGAGTGTTTTGGGTACTGAGGCCAGACTTCAGTACCCAAAACCTGCATCTCTGGTGCTGATTATCTGATGATCTGGGGGAGAAAGACCTGACTGCGCAGAGGGACATATCTGACCAGCCCGTAAAATGCCTTCCCATCAATCAGGCTAAACGTCCCACTTACCCAGGTCAGGCCGTTGGCGTCGCACAGCAGCTTGTGGATTGCGTCGTCATAGTAGTGAGCAGTTTGATAAGTATTTGGAAAGGTAGTGGGTATGATCTGTCCGTTGCGATCAAGATGAGTGAGAAACGGGTGACGCTCATATGTGTTCGCTATCCCACCGACCCATAGTGACCCATCTCCTGCCAGGCACGTGGATTGGACGGTATGAAAACTGGTTGGGGAAGAGAAGCCAGTGTCTACTGTTCCGTCATTATTCAAACGAACCAGGTTGGGGCGTTCTTCACTATCAACCATTGTAAAGAATCCGCCCACCATCAAATCACCAGCAGGTAGTGGTGTAATGCTGTACAGGGAGCCGAGCTGGGTAGATGAAGTCCGAAATGCCGGAGGCGTAAACGTGTTATCAATATTGCCATCGCTATTGAGGCGAAGCAGGCCGGGTACGCTGACTCCGTTGTAGCTGCTGAAATCGCCGGCCACAACGATCTTGTTCCCCTGTATAGCAAGTGCATAGACTGTCCCATTGACATTACCAATCGTGAAGGTTGGATCCGTACCTGAAACATCAGCGTTCAGTCGTCTTAGCCATCCCCACGATCCGACTAACACTTTATTGTCACTTTGAATCGCTAATGCAGTCACATAACTATAATCATTCAAGGCGGAGATATCGGTGAGGTTGCCGTTCGTTCCAACCAGAAAAAGTCGATTAGGCCAAAACCCTGTAAGCGCACTGCCATTGGGTAACGTGAGCGTGGTGCGACTGTATCCGTCAGGATCGTTCGCAAATGGATAGAAGTCCGGATCGAGGGTGCCATTGGCGAGAAGACGGGCCAGGCCAAAGTGGGGAGAACCGTTGGCATGACTGAAATTACCGGCGATCAGTAGTTTGCCGTCTGCATACCGGCTGATGCTGTAGATAGTTGCTTCGTCTCCAACCAGCGGGTGGAATGCAGGTACTCTCTCTAAACCATTGTAGTCAGAATTGAGCAGTGCCAATCCATCGAAGATACCAATCTCGCTTGAACGTGCAGGTAAGCCTTTCCCGCCAGCGACAACGTGACCATCACTGCGGACTGCGAGGGCCAGAACATCTGAGTTGTCGCCAAAACTGACCATTGTTCTATATCTGCCATCAGCAGCATACCGCCATACCTGGCCCTGATGTTGCGTTGGGGAACCGTTGATACATACTGCTGAATACCAGCCTCCGATCAAGAACCCCCCATCGGGCAGTGCGACTAAGGTGGTAATCGATTCAAGCCAGTTTGGATCGGGATCGAGATCGAGAGGCATGCGTTTGAGAACACCATCCGGTGTGTACCACGCAAATGAACTATCACCGCAAATGTCCTCGCGGCCAACGACGACCGAATTATCGCGTAACACGGCTACTCGTTTACTCTCCATCGAACCGCCGTGCACAAATCCGGTATCGAGCACGCCATTATTTCCCAGGCGAGCGATGCCAGTTTGAGGGGTGTTGTTCACCTGAGTAAAGTCACCAACGATGATATATTTGCCGTCTTGTTGTCTGGCAATATCTCGTACAGTACCGTTGGGGCCACTGCCTGTGCCGTTAAAGGTTGTGTCAGCCGTTCCATCAGGATTCAGACGGGCAACATACGGAGTTGGTTGATAAAAAGCTCCACCAATCACTATCTTGGCTTCATCAACCAGTACGGCAAAAACCGGTCCACCGATGCTTATGACATTGAATGTTTCGTCCACCAATCCATTTGGGTAAAGACGCAAGAGGAAATAGGTAAATGGTGACGGTAATACCCTAAATGTACCGGCAATGATGATCTTACCATCAGACTGGACGGCAGCTTCATAGATTTCTGTTACCATGAGGCGGCTATCAACCTGAAAGGTGGTGTCAACAGTTCCATCACTGTTGAGGATAGCCAGACTGCGTGGAGTCGGCTGTCCACCAATACTGACGAAACGTCCCCCGATTAATGTTCGTCCATCGCTTAGCGGAACCAGCGTGTTAATGGTGCCTGGTGAGGTAAAGATGGCCGGGTTCATTGTAAATAACGTATCGGTAGTGCTTGTAGTAGGAATAGCCTGATCACCGTATGATTCAGGTTGGGCAAGGGATGTGTCGGTTGTCGGTGTTACGAGCGCACAGAGTAATAGCCCCGTCAGAAGCCATCTTGTCAGGTGGGATGCAATGGTGTTCATAGGTGGTCCTTCGTTTCTGTAAGTGGTTTTGTTGGTGTTGAGTGAACCGGGGGCTAAACGTTGAGCAGAAATTGTTACAGCGTTATCATAACAATAACGCTGTTTTTTTCTTTAACAATGTACGAATCCTCTATTTGGTGTGAAGGGTTGGTAACTGCTCATAATAATCTTTCCAGGCTTACCAACAACTGACCAATGTATCAATTCTCAGTTCAATATGTTTTGCCAATCTGCAAAAACACCTGAATCTATGCAGTTGTTGATTTAATGGGATTGATATCTGTGAGTCTATACGCAATGTTACGGTTGTCTTTCGGTTGTATTCATTGACGGTTATAGCTTCAGGATTAGCATTTATTTCTGTGTATCATGGCTATGCGTGGTACGATGATGCTACAAGCAGGCGCAGTAGTGGTGCCACGGTCAGCAAAATGATTCGGATAGTTGTATTGTGTTATACGATGTAGTGCGAGATCGTTTTGAATGCAGGTGTAAAGCATATGACCCTCACACACGAAGAGACTATCGTCTTACGCCCGGCAGTGGCGGCAGGTACACGACCGACGCTACTGGCGGTGTTTGCGCATCCTGATGATGAGAGTTTTGGGCCGGGTGGGACTCTCGCCCGTTACGCCTGGTCGGGTGCCGCCGTGCATTTGATTTGTGCCACCGGTGGCGAAGAGGGAACGGTTGACGCCGAACTGTTGCAAGGGTACGAGTCGGTAGCAGCGTTGCGCCGGGCAGAGTTGCTGCGTGCTGCCGAGGCGTTGGGTTTGAGTAGTGTGACGCTGCTTGGGTATCGCGATTCGGGTATGGCTGGTAGCGCAGCCAATCAGCACCCGGCGGCTCTCATTAATCAGCCACGCGAGCAGGTGGTTACGCAGTTGGTGCGCCTGATCCGGCACTTTCGGCCACAGGCGGTGATCACATTTGATCCAATCGGTGGTTACCGGCATCCCGATCACATTGCCATTCACGAGGCAACGGTTGCCGCATTTCACGCCGCAGGTGATCCGGCTGCCTTTCCGGCAGCCGGTGTGCCGTATGCGCCACAAAAGCTCTATTACACGACCTTCTCGCGGCGCCTGTTGCGTTTGCTGGTCAGGCTGATGCCACTCTTTGGGCGTGATCCACGGGCCTTTGGCCGTAATCGGGACGTTGATTTGACCCAGCTCGCCAATGTTGAGTTTCCGACCCATGCCCGGATTGATACGACCGCGGTGCAGTCCCAGGTGCGAGCTGCGGCGCTGGCTCACGTCAGCCAGGGCGCCGGTGGGCCACTGACCCGTGGCCCATTGAGTAAGGTGTTGAGTTTATTGGGGCGGACAGATACGTTTATGCGCGCCTATCCGCCGGCGACGCCCGATGTGCGCGAAGATGATCTGTTTGCCGGCGTTACGTGGTGATGATCGCCGCCGGTGGTGTTGGGGCGCGGTAGCCAGTGTTCGGCGACCGGTTGGAAGCCGGTGCTGCGTTGATCAAAACGGAGATGCTGGACACGGGCACCATCAGCCTCGATAGTGATCAGATTGCAGGTATTTGCGCCGTGCTCGTCACCGTAGCCACGGCGCGATGTTGTTGTACCGCTCTGCACGATGTAGGTGCCGTGCCGGAGTTCGGGTAGAAAATCACGGGTGTTGCCGACAAAGCTCAGGTGGAGATGCCCACACAGCAGCAGATCGACGGCAAATTCGGCGAGAAGCTGCATCGCTTCGCCGGCATTGGCAACCAGGGGGCGCTTGCGCCGGTACGCAGGCGGAAAGCCAACCGGATGATGCCAGACCACAACTTTGTAGGTGTCGGCAGCGAGACCGGCAAGCTGATTGCGCAGTGCCTGCATCTGGTCGCGATTGAGCCTGCCGCCGTCAATCGTCCAGCCATGCGCGGTGCACGCCCCGATTACGGCAAGGCCAGGTGCGGTGAAGACCGGGTTTAGATCAGGAGTGATATAACGGCGATAGCGGTCGAGTGGTCTGAACAGCCGCTCGTGGAGCAGGAAGAGGGGAACATCGTGATTGCCGGCCACGACCAGTTGTGGCTGCGGTAGACGACGGCGTAGCTCACAGGCGGCCTGCCATTGGCGAGAGAAATCGGCGCGTTGCACAAAATCCCCTGAGATAACGATGAGATCGGGGTTGAGTGCGTGCGCATCGACGATCAACCGTTCAGCGGCAGCGGGGTTGAACGGTGGGCCGGTATGGATGTCGGAGATGTGGAGAATGCGAAATGGCATAGCTTACTCTCCGCTGGTTGGGGATGTGGTATCGGTAGCACAAGCCTTCTCGCGGGCGAGACGGACAATGGCGCGCACGATGAGCAGGAGTTCGACCGCGACTGCCAGTACGAAGCCATACTTGAGTAGCGTTGGTATGATCTCCACGGCGGTTCCTTTCTTCTTGGGTAGAGCAGGTTCGTTCAACTTCAGGAATGTCTCGTCTATCCACGGAGTTCCCAGCGGCTACCGAGCGGCGTTTTGCGAATTTCGACCGTCGCCGGGAAGCGATCCTTCAAATCATCAATATGCGTGATTACGATGATACGAGCAAAATCGCGTTGCACAGCGGTGATTGCTTCGACCATGCGTTCACGACCATCGGTATCGAGCACGCCAAAACCTTCATCAATCACGAGGGTTTCGAGCCGGGCACCGGCGCGGTGGGCGAGCAACCGCGAAAGAGCGATCCGAATAGCAAAATTGACCCGCATCGCTTCACCACCGCTAAACGCAGCGTAATCGCGGGTGCCGAGGGCATCAGCGATCCGTACCTCTAATGTCTCAACCGTATCCCCTTTTTTGGTGTCACGCTGCATCTCGAAGCGCAGATGCATCTGCCCATCGGTCAGGCGTGCCAGCAGCCGGTTAGCCTCGTCTTCGAGTTGAGGAATGGCAGTTTCGATCAGCATGGCCTGAACGCCCTTTTTGCCGAAGGCTTCCGCCAGCTCGGAAAAGAGAGCGGTGCGTTCGCTAAGCTGACGTTCCTGTGACTGAAGCGACTCAACCTCGGCTGCCGCAGATTCAGCCTGTTTACAGTAGGCTTGCTTTTCAGCCAGATCGCGTCCGGCTGCCTGAAGTGCCTGTTCGTTCGCGCTGAGTTGCTGTTTTACCTGATTGACCGTTGCCTGTACGGTCGGTAAGATTCGCAACTGATGGGCCAATGCTTCAGCTTCGGTGTGTAGGGCTTGCCGTTCGCGTTCGGCGTGATCGCAGAGCTGTTGGGCCTGCTCGCGTAGTTTGCGGTCGGTGGTGTAGCGTTGCTCGGCCAGAAGCAGATCGCGTTCTGCCTGTTCCCAGCGGGTGAGGCTGCGTACCAGCGCACGTGCCACTTCGAGGTCTTCCGGTCGGTAGTTGAGAGATTCAAGTTCGGCAACCACCTGGCGTCCGGCAACCCGAATCTCGTGACCAAAGTCATTTTCGGCGATCTGGCGTTGCAATTCAGCTACTGTCGCTTCGGCAGCGGGCAGATCACGCAGTGCATGCTCGATGCGTTCAATATCGTTCTGGCAGGTACTCAATTCGCCTTCGAGCCGGCTGTGTTCGCGCAACTGCTGCTCAAGTATCATCATCTCGTCGTTGAGCATGCGGAGATCGCGCTGCACACTCTCAATGTCTCCCGCCGCCTGCAGATTGGCGATCAGGGTGTCCAGCTCGGCCTGTACCGCCGGATTGATGGAGCCGGTGGCCAGTTGTTCGGTCAGTGCGGCAATGCGCTGCGCCAGTTGGTCACGTTCGGCTTGCCAGGTGGCAGCCTGATTGAGCTGGTGGTGCAGGGATTCAATCGTTGCAGCCTGTTGACGGAGTCTGGCTAGCTCCTGTTCTGTGCTGGTCAGAATGTGGCGAATCTGTTTCAGTTCTTGTTCGGCGGCCCGGATCGCTGCTTGCGCCTGGGTCTCCTGGGCTTGCAGCCGTTCCAGTTCTTGCCGGTAATGGGCGTACACGTGGTCGGCTTCGTTAGCGGCCAGGTGACGCCGACAGACCGGACACTCCCCCTGGCCGGTGGCGAGTAATGCCTGATTGGTCTGCAATGTCTGGATGTCACGGCGGGCCTGGGCAGCCTCTGCACGAGCGGCGCTCAACCGATCCAGCACGACTTGCTCTTGCTGGCGACGTTCAAGCTGTTCAGCTTCAAGGGTCTGGACACGGGCCTGGGCATCCTGTGCCGCACGCAACGCATTTCGCCAGGTTTCAATGTCGCTGAGCTGGCGGTCGAGGCGGGCAAGTTCCTCATGCGAACGGTTTAGCTCACTTTGCAGCATATTCCGCTGTTGTTCGAGTTGATTCTGGAGAAGGCGCTGTCGCATCACCAGGTCACGAATGTGGTTAAGGTGTTGTTCAAGTGCAGTGCGCTGGTGCTGACACTGTACCAGCCGTTCGTGAACTGGTACCAGTTCGCGGAGGCGCTGGTGAATCGCTGCTACCCGTTGCTGCAACCCGACAAGGCGTTGGGCTTCGGCGTACAGCCGATCACGTTGCTGAATGGCGTGTGACAACCGCTCGTTGAGCAGGTTGAGTGCAGCCTTTAATTCCTGTTGTAACTCGCGTTTGCGGGCGATTAATTCGTCGTAGCGGTTACGAAGCTGCTCAAGTCGTTCCAAATCGGCACGAGCTGCGTGCAAGTCGGCCAGACCGGCCTCGATAAGCGGACGTTGGGCGATGGTCTGCTCAGCCTGGGCAATGCGTTCATTCAGCTCACGTAGCTCATGGCTGTAGCGTTGAATCTCATCGGTCAGGATGGCAATGCGGTTCTGGACTTCGCGTTGCCGATGCGCTGCTTGCTCCAGGTGACGTAACTGTTCGGATGCCTGGGTGAACTCTGCTTCTAGCGCTGTGCGTTGCTGTTGGAGTGCGTGCTGTCGTTGTTCGGCTTCAGCGACGGCTTGCTGCCAGAATGGTACCTGACTGGCAAGCGGTTGGAGTGCTTCGAGCTGGCCACGTACCCGAATCAGATCGGCTTCGAGGTTTCGCACCCGTTCGCGGGCACGGCGTTCGAGTTCGGCGTATTCGGCCAGATCGAGGATTTCGGCCAGTACCTCTTTGCGTTCGGCTGGGGTTTTGCTGGTGAACTCGTCGGCTCTGCCCTGTAGCAGGAAGGAAGCGTTGACAAATGTGTTATACGACATGCGCAACAGTTCGGTAATTTTGCGCTGGGTCTCGCGGATGGTGTTTTCCCCGATGGGGCGCCAGGTGGTACCGTCAAACTGTTGTAGATCAAGCCAGGTTTTGCCAGCGCCCGTGCCGCGCCCACTACTCCGCCCGCGTTGACGCTGGCGAATAACCCGGTATTTGCGTCCGTCAAGGGCAAAGACCAGCTCCACCATCATCTCTGTCTCGCCCTGGGTAATCAGATCATCGTCGGGTCGGCGTGCTTCGCCCCACAATGCCCAGGTAATCGCGTCGAGCAGGGTGGATTTTCCGGCCCCGTTTTCGCCCGATAAGCAAAGGACGTGCAGGCCGTCGAGGTCGAGGCGGAGCGGATCACCATCTTCGGTGGCGCGGTAGCACATAAAGTTGCGCAGGGCCAGTTGGAGAGGGATCATAGGGTGATTTCAGTATTGTCATGGCGAGCGCTATCTGCGCCCAACAGGCTTCTCTGGGATCAGTTCTGGTTCGACGTTCAGTGCTTCGGCGATGCGGCGAATGACCTGATCGCTGAAGCTAATCAGATAAAATGGCGCCAGCGGTAAGCGTTCTCCCGAACGAAGGGCCAGGAGCAGCCGGTATTGGGACCGACGCAAGACGCGAACTTCTAACCCCTTGACATCGACGAGCTGACGTTCCTGGTGCCTGCGTCCAAGCAGCCCGTATGAGGTGACGGTCACCAGTTTGCGACGATGGTCAATCTGGCAAATTCCCAACTGACCACCGGTGATCAGGGCAAAGAATGCCATGCCAACGAGCAGAGCAAGGGCGATGGCGGTACCGCCGGTCAATGGTTGGTTACCGCTAACGATTGACTGCACGATGGTGCCTACTCCGTAAGCTACCAGGCCAACAAAACTCCAGGTTAGCCAGGGAATAAAGTGAATGGTCAGACGTTCGGGATTACGCTGCGCTAACTGCCAGGTCATACTGTTCACCTATGTGTACTGTCGCTATTGCCATTATATCAGGTTAGAAGTTATCTCATGCATTACTGACCGTCTCCATGATCGTGACCATCACACAGCATTCCCGTGACCAGTATGGTCAACGGCGTGCCACACGCCGGATCGTGAGCACGGCTGCTGCGGCAGCCATGCTGCCGCACTCCAAACGCCGCGACACGCGCATGGCGAACGGGCAAGGCAACCAATTCAGCGAGTTGATAACACGCCCGAAGCTGCGCTCTGCTAACGGGCCAGGAGCGGTAGACTATCTTTGGTGATTGGCAAACGTGCATGCGCCTGTGTAATGGTTGGGTGGCACGACAGCACGGCTTTTTATGCAATAAGCGCTAGTGATCGCTTATTGACCGGCCTATTGGCGAGTGCTACTATTAGCGCAATGTGCAATCCTTGCAGCACGGGGAGAATGAGGAAGGTTATGGAAGCTATCTTTTCGGTCGAAAACCTGTTGGCGCTGGTAACGTTGACAGTGATGGAAATTGTGCTCGGTGTTGATAATATCATCTTCATCAGCATTTTGGCCGGCAAATTGCCCACTGCGCAGCAACGTCCGGCGCGGCAGATCGGCCTGACCCTGGCGCTGATTACCCGACTCCTGTTGTTACTCTCGATTAGCTGGATTGCTGGTCTCACCCAGCCGCTCTTTGAGATTGGGCCGTGGCACGTTACCGGTCGGAGCCTGATCATGCTCGGTGGTGGCCTGTTCCTCATCTACAAGGCGACGACCGAAATCCACGAGAAGCTGGAGGGTGTCGAGCATTCAGAAAAATCAGCGGCAGTGACAACAATGCAGGCGGTGGTTGTTCAGATCATCTTGCTGGACATCGTCTTCTCACTCGACTCGGTCATTACAGCGGTTGGCATGGCGAATGAGTTGTGGGTAATGATGGCCGCAGTGATCATTGCGGTGGGGGTGATGCTCTTTCTGGCTGAAGGGATTGCAAAGTTTGTCAGCGATCATCCCACGATCAAGATGCTGGCGCTCAGCTTCCTGTTACTCATCGGTTTCTCGCTGGTTGCCGAAGGCTTTGAATTGCACATTCCAAAGGGGTATATTTACTTCGCGATGGGCTTTTCGGTGATGGTCGAGTTGCTGAATCTGCGGGTAGCGGCCAGGGCGCGCCAGCCGGTACAGTTGCATCAACGCTACGACACGACCAAACTGAGCCATTGATCGTATGCTGAATACCGTCTATTTGCAAACCTTTCTTGCCGTTGTAGAGACGGGATCGTTTTCAGCCGCCGCCAAGCGACTGCATCTCTCACAACCGGCAGTGAGTCAGCAGATTCGGGCTTTAGAAGAGCAGGTTGGCGGTGTGCGGTTGTTTCGGCGGAGTGGGCAACAGATGGTGCTGACGTTGGCTGGTGAGCAGTTGCTGACCAGCGCCCGTGAAATGGTAGCCCTGGCTGAACGCACAGTGCAGGCGGTCAGTGCGTTACGCGGTCAGGTTGGTGGGCGGGTGGCGATTGGTTGTCTTGCCGGGGGGGTTGAGGCATTTCTGCCGCATCTGCTGGCGATTGTGCAGCGTCAGTATCCGGCGTTGACGGTAGATATCGAGTTGCAGCAGGCTGAGCGCTTGTTTGAGGGACTGGCCGAGCGGCGCTTTGATCTGGCAATTCTGAGCGATGCACCGCGGCGACGCGGTTTCGAAACTCGCTTACTGGCCGGTGAACGGCTGGCATTGATGGCAGCGATTGGACACGACCTGTTGCAGCAGGAGCAGGTACCTGCCGGTGTGCTGCGTGACTATCCGCTGGCACTGCCACGTGTCGGCCATCCGTTGCGCCGTTCTATCGAAGATGGTTTACGGCGGCGCGGTCTTTCGGCTGGCGAATTGCGTGTTGTCTGTGAAACTGATAGTCCGTTACTGCTACGGGCAGCAGTAGAGGCCGGCCAGGCGCTGGCCTTTTTGCCGGTCAGTGTGCTACCTACACGTCTGGATCGGTTGGGAGTGGTGGCGTTAGCCGGTCAGCCACTGGTGCAGGAGTGGTACCTGATTCGGTTGCGTGAGCGAACAACGGCCCGGATTGTTGATTTGTTGGTCGAGTGCCTGTTGGGTGAAGAGGCGCGCTCAACGCTCCTGCGCCTGGGATTGTCGGCATGATGATGAGCGTCTGATCGGTGCGAGGAGACACTCTCACCCATGAAGGCGGGGCGGGTAGCAGCGGCGCAGGCTGTAGCGCCTGGGGTGCAACCACGCAGTGAATCTCATCAAACACATATCCAGTGGCGCTGTTGTGTACGATGCACCGGTGATTGGAGCGGGTGTCGCCGGTCAGGTACATGATCGGCGCGAGGAGACACTCTCACCCATGAAGGCAGGGCAGGAAGAAGCGGCGCTGGTTACAGCGCCTGGTGTGCAACCACGCAGTGAATCTCATCAAACACGTATCCAGTGGAGCTGTTATGTACGATGTACTGGTGATTGGAGCGGGTATTGCCGGCTTAGCCGCTGCTCATGCGTTGCAGGCTGGCGGTTTGCAGGTGCTTGTGGTTGAGGCACGGCAGCGTATTGGCGGTCGTATTTGGACGGATACGCGCTACGGGCCAGTTGAATGTGGGGCTGAGTTTATTCACGGGCAGCGGGCGGCAACCTGGGAGTTGGTGCGGCGGGCTGGCTTGCCGACTTCGCGGTGGGGTCGTGATCGTCTTTTCGCCGTTGGTGGTCAGATTCTGTCAGCCGATCATTCGTTTGGGCAGTCGGTGATCGCGCTCTACCAGCATATCTGCAATTATCGTGGTCCTGAGTTGAGCGTTGCCGAATTGATTGAGCAGTCAGTCGCGTCGCCAGAGGTGAAGCTGCTGGTTGGGCGCTGGCTGGCCAATATCGAAGGTGCTGATCTCAACCGGTTGAGTGCGACCGCACTGGCCCGCGAACGGCGATTGAGTACCATCGGCGAAGATAATTTTCATATCGATTGCGGGTACGAGCGTCTGCTGACACCGCTCAGCGCCGGTTTGAGGATTGAACTGGGGGCAGCGGTAACGCAGGTGCGTTGGGATTCTGATTGGGTTGAGGTCGGGCTGGCCGATGGACGATGGCTTCAGGCGCACTATCTGGTGGTGACGGTGCCCGTTTCATTGCTGCAAGCCGGTATTCCGGCATTTGATCCGCCGCTACCGGTCGAGAAGCAGGCGGCGATAGCCGCGATTCCGATGGGGCACGTGACCAAACTTGTGATCTGGTTCGACCGCCAGTTTTGGCCGGATTTTACGGTGCTCAGTACCGATGGCGTGATTGCTACCTGGTGGCCGGTGTTGAGTGCTCACACGCCTACGCTGATGGGCTATATGGGTGGGCGGCAGGCATTGACGGTGGCCGATTTGGGGCAAGATGAAGCGATCAGCGTGGCGTTGGGTGAGTTACAGCATCTGTTTGGGGTGGATGTCAGGCCGTACTATCGGGATGGGCGTCTGGTTGACTGGTCGTGCGACCCGTGGAGTCGGGGGGCGTACAGTTTCAGTGCGGCCAATACGCCGGCTGCGCGTGTCGCGTTAGCAGCACCACTCGGCCCCATTCATTTTGCCGGTGAAGCAACGGTGACCGGTGCCGAGATTGCGACGGTGCATGGCGCCTTTGAGAGTGGGCGCCGGGCAGCGCGGGCGATCCTGCTGGCCCAGGGGTAGCAGATTCAAACACACCTCTAACATACTGCTAGTGTATCGTTGGTAGAAAACAGGTACACTACACACAGATACAAAAGCCCGCAGGGGACACAACAACGTTGCAATGGGAGGCCAGTCATATGGGCAAGATTGTAGGAATTGACCTTGGCACGACGAACTCGTGCATTGCAGTCATGGAAGGTGGCGATGTGGTCGTCATTCCAAACGCGGAAGGTAACCGCACGACGCCATCGGTAGTAGCTTTCGCCAAGAATGGTGAGCGGCTGGTGGGCTTGACCGCTAAGCGGCAGGCGACCATCAATTCCGAAAATACACTGTATTCCGTGAAGCGCTTTATCGGGCGTTCGTTCGATGAAGTGACCGAAGAACGTGAGCGTGTGCCGTTCAAAGTGGTGAAGGGGCCACGCAACGATGTACGAATCTACGTACCGCAAACGAACAAAGAGTATGCGCCGCAAGAGATCTCGGCAATGGTCTTGCAGAAGCTGAAAGCCGATGCCGAGGCATTTCTGGGCGAGCCGGTAACGCAGGCCGTGATCACGGTGCCGGCCTACTTCAACGACAGTCAGCGCCAGGCAACGAAGGATGCCGGTAAGATTGCCGGTCTGGAAGTACTGCGTATTATCAACGAGCCAACGGCGGCTGCGTTGGCGTATGGCCTCGATAAGAAGAAAGATGAGACCATCCTGGTCTTTGACCTCGGTGGTGGTACCTTTGATGTGAGCATCCTCGAAGTTGGTGATGGTGTGATCGAGGTTAAGGCGACCAGTGGTGATACCCACCTCGGTGGTGATGACTACGACGCAGCCATCGTCAACTGGATTATTGAAGAGTTCCGCAAGGATCAGGGTATTGATCTGAGCAAAGACCGGCAGGCGCTGCAACGCTTGAAAGAGGCGGCAGAGAAGGCCAAGATGGAACTCAGCTCGATGATGGAGACTGAGATCAACCTGCCCTTCATCACCGCCGACGCGAGCGGGCCAAAGCACCTGGCGATGAAGCTGACGCGGGCGAAGTTCGAGCAGTTGACGGCACACCTGACCGAACGGCTGCGCGAGCCGGTGTTGCGGGCGTTGAAGGATGCCGGCCTGCAACCCAGCCAGATCGATGAGGTGGTGCTGGTCGGTGGTTCGACCCGGATGCCAGTTGTACAGGAACTGGTGCGCAAGATGCTCGGTAAGGAGCCGAACAAGAGCGTGAACCCGGACGAGGTGGTCGCGGTCGGTGCGGCAATCCAGGCCGGTGTGTTGGGTGGTGAAGTCAAGGACGTGCTCTTGCTTGACGTAACGCCGCTCTCGCTCGGTGTCGAGACGCTCGGTGGGGTAATGACGAAGCTGATCGAGCGCAACACGACCATCCCCACCCGCAAGACCGAGATCTTCTCGACGGCGGCTGATGGGCAGACGGCGGTTGACATTCACATTCTGCAGGGTGAGCGCGAGATGGCAGCCGACAACATCACGTTGGGTCGGTTCCGCCTCGAAGGGATTCCACCGGCGCCGCGTGGTGTGCCACAAATTGAGGTGACCTTCGATATTGACGCGAACGGTATCTTGAACGTGAGCGCACGCGACAAAGCGACCGGTAAGGAACAGCGGATCACGATTACGGCCAGCACAAACCTCTCGAAGGAGGAGGTCGAGCGCATGATCCGCGACGCCCAGGCTCATGCTGCTGAAGACAAGGCTCGCCGTGAACTGGTTGAGCTGAAGAATCAGGCCGATAGCCTGGCTTATCAGGCCGAGAAGTCGCTCAAGGAGTTGGGCGATAAGGTTGACAGCATCGAGCGTAGTCGCATCGAGGGCCTGATCAAGGATCTGCGCGAAGCGATTGCGCAAGAGGATCGCAGCCGCATCCAGCAACTCTCGAACGACTTGCAGCAGGCGATGTTCAAGGTCTCGCAGGCGGCCTACGGTGATGGCGCTGCACCGGGTGCCGGTAGCAGTGGTCGTAAAGACGATGGCGTGGTAGAGGGTGAGTATACCGTGAACTAAGCGCTCCTGTCACCTGCTCCTTGCAAGTGCGGCAGCAAAAGCTGCCGCACTTTTGCAT
>NZ_DAOTZQ010000129.1:0-65363 GCF_034434295.1 Chloroflexus sp. | reverse complement strand
GAGATAGGAGGTAGAAGGTAGGAGCGAGGAGAGAGATGATGGGGGAGGGGAGAGTGGGGAAGGGGTTGCCTGAACCCCTCACCATTCCCCTGGCTCTCGCCCCTCTCCCAGTGGGGGAGGTGTGGACGACAGTACAATCGAGTACATCGCCTATCGCATCAGGAAACGTCGACGTAGCTCTTAATGCACCCCTCTCCCGCAGCGCGGGAGAGGGGCCGGTAGTGAGGGCGACAATGAAATAGTCAGATGAATGCAGATCACCAATAAGAGCATATGGCTATGCGATCCTACAGCCAATTGTGCCTGGAGGATTGGGATGTGGGTGAAGACTCAGCGGATGGGTGTTCTGTCGCGGGCCGGCGTCCCGCGCTCCCAACGTCCAGGGTGAGCTGGACACTTGCCGACAACACTGCCCGCATCCGTTTCACCTCGCCTGCCATCCTTTAATCTCCTACCGCCTATTTCCTATCTCCTACTTCCTACTTCCTTCTACGTGCCTCTGATCTAACAGGATGTGCAGGGCTGAATGATCCAGTTCACCCAGGCCGCGCTCGACGAGTGTTTCGTAGCGTGTGATGGTGTCATTCAGGTGTGGTAAAGCAATGCCTGCTGCCGACGCCATTGCGGCGGCCATGCGCAGGTCTTTGAGCTGGGTGGTTACCTTGCCGCCAGGGGTGTAGCGCCGGGCTGCCATGCGCTGGCCGTGGATCTGGAGTACTTTTGAGTCGGCAAAACCACCGGCCAATGCTGTCCGCAACAGGGCTGGGTCGATCCCATAGGCTTCGGCCAGGACCGTCGCCTCGGCAACAGCCTGGATAGTCAATCCGACGATAAGCTGGTTAATGACTTTCACCGTATGTCCGGCCCCCGGCGGGCCGACGTGCGTTGGGCACCCCAATGCACGTAAGATCGGCTCTGCCCGTGCAACATCACTGGCCGTGCCGCCAACCATGATGGCCAGCGTTCCGGTAGCCGCACCCTCTGGCCCGCCTGAAACAGGAGCATCAACCCATCCGATGCCGCGATCTGCCAGGGTTGTGGCGTGGGTCTGGGAATGGCGTGGGTCGGAGCTGCCCATGTCGATGATTAATTGCCCCTCGCGCAAGAGCGGGTCAAGCCGGCTTAAGAGTTCAGCAACTGCCGCTGAGTCGCTGAGCATCAGGATGAGGGTGTCAGCCTGAGCCGCTTCAGCCAGTGTTGCTGCCAGTGGTATCCCTTCAGTGAGCGCGGGGTCGAGTGGTGAACGATTCCAGCCGGTAACGCTGAAGCCGGCGTTGAGCAGTGTGCGCACCATTGGCCGTCCCATCAAACCCAGGCCGAGCAGTGCAATCTTCATTGGCTTGTCTCCGTCAGCATAGTACGCTCCATCAGACGCCGCAGGCGTACTGTGGGATGATTGGTCTCGTAGGCAACATCGTCCCAGCGCACGACCGCACCGGCAGGGATGGGGCGCAGGGTGCGAATGTTGTGGGCCAGGCCAATCGGGAGTGCCCCCAGCGCAACCGAGTCGGCTGCCGGCATCAGTTTGCCGTAGACGGTATAGCCACCTTCGCCATCAAGTGTCTCACCTTCGGCCAGATCGCGCTTGGCAACTGCGACCACGTCGCCGAGAAATGCCTGTGGGTAGCCGGTTGGTTCTTGCCGTAAGCCGACCCGCAACACAGAAATTGGTAATTCCAGCCCAATGAGGTGGGATGGCCGATACAGGGCACAGTACGTACCGCTGGCGTCGGTCACCAGACCGTATTCAGCAAAACAGCGGCGCACGTAGTCGTCAGGGGCGGCGAAGACGACGTAAACGCCCCAGCGCAGATCACGAAACACCGGACGTCCATCACGCTCTAATGATGAGACAACCTCGACTGTTCCTGCATGCGAGAGTTGCCCACCAGCTTCACGGGGACGTAAGACGTGTGGGAGATCGTCCACGCCACATGGTGGAAATGCCAGGCCGTGCGGTTGTGGACGCAGCAGGCAGGCATTCGCGACAGCCGCCATCTCAATCGCCGATTTGGTACCGTCGAGGAATGAGTTGAACATCTGGGGGTTCATCCCACCTGCGGCAGCCTGCCCGGCACTGAGGCCGTAGTACTGCCAGACCGTTTCCGGTGTGCTCTGATGATAGTGTGGCAGATAACGGGTTCCCTTGCCGGCGCAGATCACCTCGAATCCACATGCCCGTGCCCATTCGACCTGTTCGGCAATTAAAGCCGGCTGATCGCCGTAGGCCAGTGAGTAGACCACGCCTGCCTCGGCGGCACGGCGGGCAAGGAATGGCCCCAGGAGGGCATCGGCTTCAACATTGACCATAACGATGTGGCGGTGGTGCTCAATCGCGAGCAAACAATGGGCCACACCGGCTGCCGGTGCGCCGGTTGCTTCAACAATGACCTCAATCCCCTCTGCCGCAATCAGAGCAGGCGCGTCATCGCCAATAAAGGTCGTGCCGTGTTGCAGAGCGGCGGCTAGCGATGGAGCGGCATACTGCTCCTCTGGCCAACCGGCGCGCTCTAATGCCAGCCGCGCCCGTTCTGGCGCCAGGTCTGCGACGCCGACGACGTGTAGTCCCTTCACCCGTCGAGCCTGGGCCAGAAACATGGTGCCAAATTTGCCGGCACCAATCAGACCTACCCGTAACGGTCGCCCTTCCGCAACACGACGGGCCAGGAGCGAGTGTAGATCGTTCATATTCTCCTCATCATCTGCTACGTAGCCGGTATTTTTGCCAGACATTCATCGGTACGTCATATTTTACTCGATAGATTGTGGTACACTGCCAGTATGCAGGAACAATTAACCAGACAACTTCGTCGCCTGAGTGCGCAGCGCTGGCGGCAGTATACAATTGAACAACTGATACGTTCGCTCAGTATCGGGCTGCTTGTCGCGTGCATTGGTGCCGCGATGCCGGTGTTTGGCTTTGCCCTGTTACCAAAGTCTCTGTTTGGCTGGATCATTGTCGGTAGTACGATGGTTGGCTGTCTGCGGGCGCTGAAGTTCCGGCTGACGCCGACAACAGCCGCCCGTCGCCTTGATCGGCGGTTTGGTTTGCAAGAGCAATTGAGCACGGCTCTGGAACTGCAAGGCGCTCAAGTAGGGGTTGCTAGTCGGTTGCAGGAACAGGCGCAAGAGAGTGTACAGCGCGTGCAAAGGTATCTCAGCCGATCACGTCAGCCGATCTGGTCAGAGGCCCTCACGCCGGTCGCATTACTGTTGATGCTCACAGGCTTACTGATGATCGTTACCCCGCCAATTCCAGCCGTTGGTGAAGCGGAACCGTTGCCCGATCTTCTTCAGCCTGATCCCATTGCCACGCGACCTGATCCTGTTCCTACTGAATCAACTCTCTCGCCGGGATCAAGTAGTGATCTGGACGTAATTTCAGCACTGGCCGATGCCTTGCGCGATCAGGCATTGACTCGCCCGGCAGCAGAGGCTCTCGATCAGGGTGATCTTGCCGGGGCGGCTGATGTCCTGCGCGAACTGGCCGATCAGATGGGAGAGATTTCACCGGCAGCTCGTGAAGCATTGGCCGAGGCGCTGCGCGAAGCAGCCCGTGCAATTGACCGGACTCGTCCCGATCTGGCCGATCAATTGCGGGCTACTGCCGATGCACTTCAGTACGGCGATAGTGTTGCCGGTGCGACCGGTATGGATGCGCTTGCCGATGCACTTGAGCGTCAGCCAACGGCGCCAGTTGCTGGCGGTGGTGGTGGGGTTGGGAATACGCCGGGGAGCCAGCGCCGCGAGCAGTCGTTTAACCCGTCTGGGGTTGATGGTACGCCGTTAGAGCTGACCACTGATGGTAGTGGTCAGGTGCCGACAACCGGCACGTCTGCTGAACAATCAACCGGTGCTGCAACGGGTGAACTGGTGATCCGTCCGGGTGGTGCCAATGCCGGCAGTCCGGTACAGGCAGCCGCTGATCCGCTCCAGATTCCTACGGATGTGCGCGATGTGGTTCGCAACTATTTTTCGCCGTAAATCAGACAATCCGCCACCACCTTTGTTCGACGAAGCCTTTCTGCGTCGGCTGGAACGGCTGAGTCTGCAAGTGCAGCGCACGCTGCGCGGCACGCCAATTATTGGTCGTTATCCCGGTCGGCAACCGATGCCGGCAACTATTTTTAGTGATCATCGCCCCTACACGCCCGGTGATGATCTCAGGTATCTTGACTGGCATGTCTACGCTCGCCAGGAACATCTGCTGGTGCGTTTGGGTGAAACTGAACAGGATGTGGCGGTTGGGCTGATCCTTGATACCTCCCGTAGTATGGTGACCGGCGATCCGGAACGGTTGCGGCGGGCAATTCAGTTGACCGGTGCCATGGGTTATCTGGCATTGGCCCATGGTGATCGAGTGACGGTCTTGACCGGCGATCAACTGCAGCCACTCTTTGGCCCGGCACGTGGCAAAATGCGGGTGGTTGAACTCTTCAAGGTGCTGCGTGATCTGGCACCGACCCGTCGCATCGATATAGAGCAGGCAGCTCGCCAGATAGCGCAACATCATCCCAGGGGCGGTCTGGTGTTGTTGCTGTCCGATCTGCTCACCCCGCTGCCGATTGAGCGACTGAACCAGATGTTACCTGCACCGCGCTGGCAGGTTATGGTAGTACACCTGTTGAGTAACACCGATCTGAACCCGAATCTTTACGGGCCGCTGGAGCTGGTTGATAGTGAAACCGGTGATCAGTTGGTTGTTGATCTTGATGAGGCAACAGTGGCAGCCTATCGTGCCGCAGTACAGCATTGGCGTACATCGATTGCTCAGCACTGCTCTGCCCGTGGTTTGCATTATGCACCGGTATTGACCGATTGGGTGCTGGAACGGCAAATAATCCCGTTTTTGCGCATCCGTCGCTTTCTGACCTGATGTTGGCCAGGCGGGTTTGCCGGTGCACAGAGTAACGGTAACGGTTGGTATGGGTTATGCAAATCCGATATTGAGCATCGCCAGTCGTGATTCTGTGCAGGGCGGTTGCACTCTGCGCGGACGCCCGTGATAACGATGTGTCACATGTACCAGGCTTTGAGCCTGGCAATGCAGGAGATCCATGACGCTACTTGCTCCATTGGGGTTACTCGCCCTGCTTGCACTGCCGGTGATTGTGATCTTGCATCTGATCCAATCACGGCGGCGGCGGGTAGAAGTGCCTTCCCTGCTCCTCTGGCAACAACTGCCATTACAGCCCATAGCTCGTCGCCGGCGCCGGCTACGCCTGACACTCTTGCTCTTCTTACATCTGTTGGCCGCATTTCTGATCGGCATGGCTCTTGCCCAACCACACATAACCTGGCCGTGGCTCAGTTCGCCACGCAATCTCGCCATCATCATTGATACGTCGACCAGCATGGCGCTGGTTGAAGATGGTGGGAGTCGGCTGGATCAAGCTCGTCAAAAGGCAACAACGTTGATTGGGCAAATGCGAGGTTCTGATCAGGTGATATTGATCAGTGCCGGCCCGCAGGCGCGTCTGATCGACCGGGGGCAGGTTGCTGATAGAGAGCGATTACTCGCTGCCCTTGCTGCATTGCGTATTGAAGGTGCCGGGAGTGACGTCACCGGCGCACTGACTATTGCCGAGACGTTTCTGATCGATCAAGCGGGGGGCGAGGTTGTGCTGTTGACCGATGGGGCATTGCCACCACCCGACTTCACAGGAGCACGACTGCCCATCCGGGTCGAGGTGTTGGGTACCGTGCAGGCAAATCGTGCGGTCGTGACCCTGGCTGTGCAACCGGGTTCAGCGAACGAAGTTCATATCTACGCCCGGTTGCTGAACGCCGGTGATCGCTTCTTCCGTGGCCCGGTTCGGCTCTGGCTCGACGATCAGAACAGCCTGACCGAAACAGTGACCATGCAGGCAGGTGCCACGCTCGAATTGACCTGGACACTTCCCGGCCCGGCCCGTCAGGTACGGTTAGAGATTGCCGGTAACGATGGCTTACCACTTGACGATACTGCCACGGTGGTGATGAATAATCAACAACCGGTTCGAGTCCTCTTGGTTGGCAGTGACGTTGAGGCGCTTACGCGCGCACTGCAAGCGATGCCGGATGTAACTTTGACGACAATCTCATCAGCAACATATAATCCCGATCAGGCTCCACTGGCCGATGTTACCGTTTTGGTGAACACGCTGCCGTCGCGCTGGCCGGAGGGTGGGGTGCTGGTTATCAATCCGCCTGCCGGATCGCTGCTGGCGGTTCAGGGCCGGGCACTGGCTGAAGCAACCGTGACGCTGACCCCTGCCGGTGAAACGCTGCTACACGATATTAATCTGAGCGGTGTGAACTGGGGGTCAGTCGTGCTTGGTAATCCGCCCGACTGGTTAACGCCGTTGGCCTTCAGTGGCAATCATCCGCTTATCCTGCGGGGCCGTTTTGAGCGCAGTGATGTCGCGGTCTGGAACTTTGATCTGACCGATCATCCCATCACCAGACGCCTGGCGTTTCCGTTGCTGGTGGCCCGTACCATCCGTGATCTGGCACCGCCCGCGTTGCCAACGGCAATGACGCTTGGCACACCGCTCATCTACGCGACCGATCTACGGACGACTGACCTGGAAGTGCGCCATCCAGCCGGTGATCGTGATGTGATGGCCATCCAACCGGTGTTGCCCGTCGCGTTGGAACCGTCACAAGCCGGGCTTTACCAGGTGCGTGAGCTGTCTGGCAGGCAGGTGCTGCGCGAGGCGCAGATTCCGGTGAACGCCGGTTCGCTGATCGAGTCTGATGTGACGCCACGGATTGACAATATCGCCGTTGGCCCGACATTCGCGCCGATGCCGGCTACACGCACTCCTGTCTCCCAGCCTGTGTGGTCGTGGCTGGTGATCGCGGCTATCGGCATCCTGGTCGCAGAATGGCTCTATATTCAGCGTAGACCAATCCAGGAGGGACGATGATCTGGCAAGCACCGCATATGTTCTGGCTTCTCCTGGTGCTGCCGGCGCTGCTGCTCATCTGGCGTCGTGCCGGCAACCGTCTGCCCTGGAGCGTGGTTGGGATGCGCCTGGCAATTGTCGCGTTGCTGGTTGGTGCCCTGGCCGATCCTATCCGCCCGTTATCCGGTGCACCACTCGCCGGCCCGCTGATCGTGCTCTACGATCAATCCGATAGCCTGACACCTGCCGGGCAGGCGGCTATTCGCGCCGAAGCCGAAGCGATTGCCGCTGCTGCTGGCCCGGAAACCCGGCTGCTCGCGTTCGGGGCTAATGTGGTGGCAGGTGGTGATCGGCTCCCCGATGGTGAGGGTAGTGATCTGGCCGCAGCCATCGCCGCCGTTCGCCATCTGCTCCCCGGTGGCGGGAGGGTCATTTTGATCAGTGATGGTCAGACAACGGGTGGTGATGTTCTAATTGCTGCGCAACAGGCTGCTCAGGCTGGTATTCGGATCGATGTGCGCTTTGTCTCGCCACCAGCGGTTTCCGAAGTGGCAGTGACGCGCTTCGCTGCGCCTGCGTTTGTGCGCAGTGGGGAAACCTTTGAACTGCGCATTGCTACGTTTTACCAGTCACCGGTCAGTAGTGACGCGCTGGCCGCCCGGTTACGGGTATGGGCGAACGATCAACTGCTCGGTGAAGAACCGATCTTTATTCCTTCCGGTTCCTACGAATTTGTCGCCACTCACACCGCTACCGAACCGGGTGTTATCCGTCTGCGCACCGAGCTTGTGCCCGATGGGAATGACACGTTTTCGGCCAACAATGTCGCCGGTGCAACCACGCTGGTCATGCCGCCGCCAACCATCTTGCTGATTGAAGGTAACAGTAATGAAGGTGCTGTCCTCGCCGATGCGTTACGTCAGGCCGGCATGGTGATCGAACGCAGCAGCGCCGCTGAACTGCCGGCCAATCTCGATCTGCTTACTCGCTTTGATGGCTTCGTGCTGGTCAATGTCCCAACCTCCCGGCTCTCATTCGAGCAGATGGTTGCCCTGCGCGAGGTGGTACGCAGCGAGGGTAAAGGCTTGACCGTGATCGGTGGTAATCAGTCTTTTACCCTTGGCGGGTATGCCGAAACCCCTCTCGCCGATGCACTGCCACTGTTGATGACACCACCGCCACGACCACAGCGAGCACCGGTCTCGCTCCTGTTCATTATTGACCGTTCGGCCAGTATGAGTGCTACCTTCGGGATTAGCAAATTTGATATGGCCAAAGAGGCAGCCATTCTTGCGCTGACGACTATGCAACCAGGTGATCGGATTGGTGTCCTGGCCTTCGATACCGAAACCATCTGGACGGTACCGTTCCGCACGGTTGGCGAGGGTGTTTCGCTTGCTGAGTTGCAAGACCAGATCGCGACAATGTCGCTTGGTGGTGGAACGAATATCGAACGTGCCCTTTCGGTTGGCTTACCGGCACTGGCAAACGAACCGCACAGTACACGCCATGCAGTATTACTGACTGATGGTCGTAGTTACAGCAACAACTACGTGCGCTACCAGCAACTGGTAGAGACTGCGCGCGCTGCCCAGATAACGCTCTCGACGATTGCCATTGGCAGTGACTCTGACACTGAACTGCTCAATCAGTTGGCCAGTTGGGGGAACGGCCGTTATTACTATGTTGCCGACGCGACCGATCTCCCGCGGATCACGTTTCAAGAGAGCGAGATTGCAACCGCTGAACTCACCGTCGAGCAACCGGTACCGGTGATCTTGCATCAGCCTCACCCCCTGGTACGAAACCTCAATCCGCGTGACCTCCCGCCGCTTGACGGATACATTGCCCTCCAGCCACGTGCTGAAGCCTCACTGGTGCTGAAAAGTCCTGCGGAAGACCCGCTGCTGGCGGTCTGGCAGTATGGGCTGGGGCGTAGCGTCGCCTGGGCGGCGAGTGTAACTTCACCGTGGGCAGGTTCCTGGCCGGGTTGGTCAGGCTACGAGCAATTCTGGGCGCAGATCGTGCAGTATACGCTACCAACCCCCGATAGCGGCCCGCTGCAGGTGCGGGTTGAAACAATGAACGGTCGTACCCGCCTGGTCGTCGATGCTCGCTCAGCCGGAGGGAAACCGATAGACCTGGCCCAGGTCACCGCCCGCATGACCTTTCCTAACGGAAACGAGCAGAGCATCAATCTGATCCAGGTCGCGCCGGGGCAATACGCTCGCGATCTCTCGTTTACAAGCGCTGGCCCCTATGCGATCACGGTGGCCCTCTTCGCCAACGGGCAGACGTTACAACGCAGCATCGGGTACGTTCAACCACCCCCGGCAGAGTATACATTCCCGCCACCACAGGCATTACAGGGTGAGCGTTTGCTGGAACAGATCGCCACCCTGACCGGTGGAAGTATAGAAGTTGATCTGCCTGCGACCGCACCGGCGGCTCGCGCAACTGGCGACGTGGTAGCGCTCTGGCCATACCTCGCCGGACTGTCACTCCTGCTCTGGCTGGTCGAGATTGCTCTGCGCAGAAATCGCCTGCTGGTGTAGGGCGGCTGGTACACAGCACGGTAGCCCAACCTCAAGGCTACTGGTGTCGGCTTGAGCCACACCGATCCCTTACCCCTCACAACAGGCGTATACTGTCAGGAAAGCGTCAGCCGATGAGAGGGAACAACCTTTGTATCCTACAACGATACTATGATATCTGAGATTGATCACATCATCACCACAGCGATTCACGAGCGTATCTTTCCAGGCGCCATCGTCATGGTCGCGCAGGAGAGCCACATCCTGCATGCGGCTGCTTACGGCACAACGATGTACGATGATCCCGGCACGACGCCGGTGACACTCGATACCATTTACGACCTGGCGTCGTTAACCAAAGTCTTCACCGCCACCGCTGCACTCCGCCTGCACGACGCCGGCATGCTACCACTCGACCAACCAATCCAGCACTGGCTACCGGCACTGCGTGCACCCGACATCACCGTTCGCCATCTCTTGAGCCATTCCAGTGGCCTGGCCGTCCAACTGGCCCCCTTAGCCCGTGCTGGCGCAGCGACGATCAGAACGACGGTCTACACAGCCACTCCCCGCCATCCACCTGGTTGCGTCGTCGAGTATGCCAACCTCAACACCTTGTTGTTGGGTGATGTTGTGACCGCGATCTACGGCGGTTCACTGGCCGACGCACTGACCGAACTGGTCTGCGTACCGCTCGGCCTGCACAAAACGCGCTTCAACCCGCCGACGGCGTGGCGTGCAACCATTGCCCCCACCGAATGGGACTGGGAGTGGCGTGGTGGCCTCGTGCACGGCGTGGTGCACGACGAAAGCACGTATGCGTTAGGCGGAGTTGCCGGTCATGCCGGCCTCTTCGGCCTGGCGGTTGAAGCGTTGCGACTGGTACAGCTCTTTCTCCAGGAAGGTACCTGGCAAGACCGGCAGCTCCTGCGTGCCGGGACAGCACTGGCTGCACTAACGCCACAGCCGGTCGCCGACACCAGCCGATTGGTGAGTGGTCTGGGCTGGATGCTGCACCGACCATACATGGGGAGCGCCATCCACCACGGCTTCGGCCATAGTGGCTTTACCGGCCCTCTCCTGATCGGTATTCCCCAGCGGAGACTGGCAATCGTCCTGCTGTGCAACCGCACCTACCCGAAACGAACACCGCCGCCGTACCGTCACCATGCGGTTGCTGCTATGGTTGTAGACGCAACCCTCCAGGCGATAGATCACTAGCGCTCTAGCCGGATAATTGCCATAAGTACGGGTATAATAAATAGAGAGCGATAAAACCGTTTGATTCAACCTCTTCCAGGAGAGTGACATGAGTCGCAAACGCTATCAGCAATGGTTTCGCATCCTGAGTGCGGTTATCATCGGCATTCTGGTTCTGGCACTAGTTGTGACGGCAATTGTGCCGTACTGATCGATAGAAAACATCTATGCGCTACACAATGCTATACGATGGCAACTGCCGGATATGTCGCAGCCAGGCCGCATTGATTGCCGGCTACGATGATCACAACCAGATCGAGCTACTCGACGCTAACAGCATCAGTGCGCGGGAACGTTTTCCCCACATCAGCCACGAAGAAGCGATGGGGCAGTTACATGTCGTCGGTCCAGACGGTGCCATCTACCGCGGTGCTGAGGCAGTACGCGAAATTCTCTTACAGTTACCGACACTGCGCGGTTTAGGCGAACTCTTACGCCTGCCCGGTGCCCTGACACTGGCCCAACCGGTGTACGAATTGATTGCCCGCAACCGCTATCTCTTCGGCGGTAGCACGACGTGCGATGATGATGCCTGCCGGCGTCGTTGATGTCGTGTCCGGGTTGTCAGCAATCCAGGTTGCTGCCTTTGTCACCACAGAGACACAGAGGACACAGAGGATAGGTATAACCTGAGTTGCTACCGTGAGGCGTGACGTAGCGCATCGATGGGAACTGGTGCTGCCCACATCGTTCATGCAGGTACACCACACGGTGTTGCGCACAACGTCGTGCTGTTTATCCTGACGGTCAGACTCCATGGCATGCCCATAGCATAAGGCAGCCAGTTCGCGACACCACCTGAAATAGGGAAACTCCCGAACTGGCTGCGCGTGTGACAATCCTATTCGCCGAACACCATGCTGCACTTCCGATGGCACTATCCTTCGCCGCGTAATCGACGCAATTCTGCCTCAAGCTCGCGAAGACGGGCTTCGACTTCAGCCCGCGCCGCTGCTTCTGCCGCCCGTGCTTCAGCTTCACGGCGGGCCTGTGCTTCGGCAGCGGCACGCGCTTCGGCTTCACGGCGGGCCTGTGCTTCGGCGGCCGCTCGCGCTGCCGCTTCTGCAGCACGCGCTTCGGTTTCACGGCGGGCTTGTTCTTCAGCCAGGCGTGCCCGCTCTTCCGCTAACGCCCGGGCTGTCGCTTCCTGGCGGGCACGCCGTACCACCTCAGTGTAATCGCCAATCTCCGCCCCGTGCTCGTCGTAGCATACCACGTGATCGTCCACAATTCCCACCCAGAGCCGGGCTAGCGCCAGATACACCCGCCCATTCGCGTCGAGCCGCTGGCGCACGTAGCGATCCCCGACCAATCGATAGTCCAGTAAGCGCAGCCGGCGTGGCTCGGAGCGGGTGGTGTCGACGATCACCTACTGCGCCACCCCTGCCCATGCATAGTGCTCAACCTTGGCCTCCAGATCATTCTAGCGGGTCTCTGGCGAGGTAATCTCAATGATGAGCGCCGGACGCCGTCCTTCCTCCTGCACATCGAAGGTGATCCAGTTCCGCCGTGCAGGGAGATCGGGAATGACCGTCACGTTCGGGCTGTGCGGGCGGAGGCCGGGCACGTCCCAGGCGATACGCACATCGGTGAGCACGATGGCTATCCCTTGTGACTCCAGGCGCTCCCGCAACACACTGGTGAGATACATCCGGTCGGTTTCGTGACGGTCGCTCTGCACGATGACGTCTCCCACCTCCGGATGGAGGACATCCTCGAGGGTGAGCGGCACCTGTTCGAGATGATGCGGGTCGTCGGGAGTGGGTCGGGGCACAAACCGCCAGCCGTAGCGAAACGGGTCGTCGGCAGGGGTTGGGCGTGGTACGTGCGCACGGGTAAGGTTGGGCTTGAGGTGGGTCATCGTGATACCTCCCTGATGATGTGGGTGTTGGTGTGGGAGCAACGTTGGGACAATATTGTACCACACCGGATTGGCGGCGTGCCGGGTGATACGTATGGTCGCGATACTGTCTGCTGATGGTCGGTGCGCGCGGGCAGCAGTGGCGAGCGGATGGGAGAGCGTGCTGGATCATAATGCGCTCCTGATCACAAACGGCGTTCTCTATAGAAACCGGTTCAGGAGCGCAAACGTTGCGCGGCATTTTTGAGGAGGAGTGGGCGAAGTAACAGTGCAGGCATCGTCATAACGAGGTAATGCCGGGTGGGTGGTGCGACTGGCGGTTACCAAAAGGTAGTCTGCCAAAAAGGGGCAACCAGGGAAGAGCTAGCCCGTGTCGCTATCTCTGTGGACGGAAGCCCTGTCTCACAACGTGGAAGCTCCTCTGGGGTTAACCGTCAGCACGTCCGGCCAGTCCCCGCTGTTGTGCGGGCAGAAGCACGCCCTCATACCGTGGAAGGCCCGGTGAGGCTAAGGGCGATTCCTCCTCTCCGCCGACAGGTCAGCCCCGCGGGGCTTCAATGTCGTGAGGCAGGGTTTTAACCCGCCGACTCTTCACCCCGCCGGCTCAACACCGTGCTGGCCCTCCTCTCCGCCGACAGGTCAGCCTCGTAGGGACTGACACGACGCGAGAGCGGGGGTCTGCCCTATCGACTTTGGTTACAAACGCTTGCAGAAGTATTAAAGAAGCCGGGCCTGGTGTCGGTCAACTCACCCCTTCACGGCGATCCTCGCGCCAGCGGAAGACAAATTGCTTATCGCCGGATCGATCACGACGAAAGCGCCAGAGGCGGGTTGGACGCCCACGACCTTCACGCATGTAGGGTGTCTCTTCCAGAATACCGGCCTCTTTGATCTTGCGGTAGAAATTGCCCTTGTCGAGCTTTTCCCCCAAAATCTGCTCGTAAATGTGTTTTAACTCGAGGATTGAGAAGAGTTCGGGTAGCAACTGAAACGCCAGCGTCGTGTACTCTAGCTTCGAGCGCAGTCGTGAGATGGCATATGCCAGAATCTGATCGTGATCGAAGGCCAATGGCGTGGGCAGGTTGTCAACCGGAAACCAGCGCACATCACTGTTTTCAGCACTCACCCGGATTGTCTGAGCATCGGCGCGCACCAGCGCAATGTAGGCCACACTGATCACACGATGGCGCGGATCGCGCTGAACATCGCCGAAGGTATAGAGCTGCTCAAGGTACACATCTCGTACCCCGGTCTCCTCTTCGAGTTCACGACGTGCAGCCTCTTCAAGCGACTCGTCAAGCCGGATGAAGCCGCCCGGTATCGCCCAACGCCCTTCAAATGGCCAGCGCTTGCGCTGTACCAGTAAGACGTGCAGCGTGCGATTGATCAGGCTGAAGATGACCACATCGACAGTCACTGCCGGCAGTTGATATTTGCTAATATCGTAAGGTACCGGACGTTCATCCTGCATGATCGACTATCTCCCTCCGTTGTGATTTAGTGTTATTTATACACTAAAATGCTAACGGTGTCAACTCATTGCTGCTGCTGCTGCGCCGAGGAGACCGGCTTTCGGTTCGAGGATGACGTGAATCGGCACCTGGCTCAGCAATTCACTGAAACGTCCTTTATCACGGAAGACCTGCAAGAACCGTTCACGCTTGATCAATGGCAGCATCCGTGGTGGTAAACCACCGCCAATGTACACACCGCCGGTTGCCAGTACCTTTAACGCCAGATTGCCGGCTTCGGCGGCCAGAATATCAACGAACAGTTCAAGAGTGGTGCGACATACCAGACACATCTGTTCGGTTGCCATTCCCGCCTGGACGATTACCGGTGTGGGATCGCCGGCTGCGGCCAGTTGCTCGGCCACCGCTGGCGTTTCGCGTTGGAGCAGTCGATCACGCACAAAAGCGTACAAATTCGGTATACCAATCCCTGAGCAGACACGCTCGTAGCTGACGTGATTGTACCGTTGATGCAGGTAATCGAGCAGATCTTTTTCAACCTGATTGCGTGGCGCGAACGTCGTGTGACCGCCTTCAGAGGGATGCGGGCGATAGCGTACCCCGTCCCAGGTGAGAAAAGCTTCACCCAGACCGGTACCGGGGGCGATGACCCCAATTGCGCCACCAGTAATGGCTCGCCCCGCAGTAAGTGTCTCCAGATCAGCAGGTTCGAGAATCGGAACCGATTGGGCAATCGCCTCCAGATCGTTTAACAGGCGTACCGGTGCGCCGTTTAGCACCGTACTCAATCTGGCAGCGTCAATTGTCCAGCTCAAATTGGTGATACTGGCTCGTCCGCTAACCACCGGCCCGGCGACGCCAAACGCCGCACCCGCAATGGGGGCCGGGTGGTGTGCGCAGAACTCGGCGATCACCGTCTCTAAATCTGGATAACGCGCACTGGCAAACGTCTGTTCAAAAACTGGATGATGTGGCCCGGTCGCCAGATCGAAAAGGGCCAGAATTGTCTTTGTGCCGCCGATGTCACCGGCCAGATACATAGATCACCTGCATCATTTCAACACATGTCCTGTCCACAAGTGTAAGGTTCTGTTTTAGCTCGCTGGCATCGCTTAACCCATCACTTACCCGGAACGGCCTCACCCAACGCTACGCGCAGCTCGTTAATGGCATCCGGGATTGGTTGCGAGCCAAATACCGCCGATCCAACGACTGCCACTGTCGCACCGGCAGTTGCACAGGCGGCGATGGTGTTTGGGTTAACTCCACCATCAACCATAATTTCTACCGGACGATCACCCAGCAGGGTGCGCAGCCGCTGTACTTTTGCGAGTACCGACGGAATGAGTGTCTGGCCTCCAAAACCGGGATTGACCGTCATTAACAAGATGAGTTCTACCTGATCGATCAGCTCTTCAACCATGCTGAGTGGGGTTGCCGGGTTGATGGCAACCCCGGCTTTTTTGCCCAGATCGTGGATCATCTGCACAGCCCGATGCACATGAGGCGTCGCCTCAGCGTGCACGGTTATCAGATCGGCCCCAGCAGCGGCAAAGTCGGCCAGGTAGCGTTCTGGTTCTACAATCATCAGGTGAGCATCAAGTAATGCTCCGTACCGATCGGCTAATGGCCGCAATGCCCGAACAACCAGCGGCCCAAAGCTGATATTCGGTACAAACCGACCATCCATCACATCGAGATGAATCCAGTCAACACCGGCAGCACAGGTGATGGCAACCTGTTCGCCCAAACGCGCAAAATCAGCCGTGAGAATTGAAGGCGCAAGCCGCATAGCATCCCTGTTGTTGTGAATGAAAGACTACCAGGCTATTGTACCGCAATCGCTGGTGGTCATGTGCCGCACACCGTCCGGGCCGGCTACAAAGAGATCGGTTGCCAGACCAATGAACAGGCCGTGTTCCACAATGCCGGCGCGTGCTGATAGCTGATCTGCCAGTGCTGCCGGGTCATTGAGTGGGCCGCACGCCCAATCGAGAATGAGGTTTCCCTGATCGGTGCGGAAGGGTTGACCATCGGCCCGCAGGCGAAGCTGTACCGTTCCGCCCTGTGCCGCTATCCAGCGTGCGGTAGCGCGCCAGCCAAAATCGACGACTTCAAGAGGTAAGGCAAATCGTGTACCGAGGGCTGGTGACAGTTTGCTATCATCAACAATAATCGCAACCCGCCGACTGGCCTGCGCAACCATCTTTTCACGCAATAGCGCTCCGCCGCCACCTTTTATTAACGACAGTTGCGGATCAACCTCGTCGGCGCCGTCAATGGTCAAATCCACCGTAGTGACTTCATCAAGTGTTGTGAGCGGAATACCCAATTCGCGAGCCAGTCGAGCGGTGCCTTCAGCACATGGGACACCAACGATGTCGTTCAGATCACCCTGGTGCAGGCGTTCGGCAATCATGCGTGTTGCGTAAGCGGCAGTACTACCAAAGCCTAACCCGATCACCATCCCTGGTTGTACCAGTGCCACCGCTGCTGCTGCCGCCATTGCTTTGCGTGTTTCAGTTGACGTTGTATTCATCGTCGCTGTCATTCTTGTTCTGCGCAGTGTCTAAACAATTCTTTGCAGCCACGCTGAACGGGCGTGCAATTGGGCTGCCGTCGGCGCTGCTACATTGACCAGTGATAGCATATCATATGGCGCGACGGCCAGTGTTACCGGGACTTCAATCAACGCATCTCCCCTGAAGAGGGTCAAACGCACGACATCACCGGGGCGACGTTCAAGCAGTCGTTGCTGCAAACGCTCTTCATTGACGCGCCAGCCATCGAGGGCAACCAGCTCATCATCGGCATATACCCCCGCCTCGTAGGCCGGGCCATCACTGCACACGGTTGCCACGATGGTGCGCTCGCCCTGTTTCTTCCAATTCACACCCAGCCAGGCCGGTGGTTGACCGTCGGGTCGTGGTCGGCGGTATTGCCAGCGCGGTTCTAACCCGACAACGGCCAGCGCTGCCGCATAATCCAGTTCTTCGACACCGACAACATAGCGTTCGTAGAGCGAACGTAAACCATTGTCTGTACCGCCAATCGCTTCAATTGCCGCCAATACTGCACCATCCTCCGGGATTCCTGGCCCGGTAATTGGGTAACGCTGGTACAAATAGCGCATCACATCATCGAAGCTGCGTGCGTTATTGGTTTGTGCTCGGATCGCCATGTCAAACATCCAGCACACCAACGCACCTTTCAAATAGTACGAGATGCTTGAATTAATACTGTTTTCATCGGGACGGTAAAGCTTAATCCAGGCGTCAAAACTACTCTGTTCGAGGCTCTGGAGACGGCGACCGGGTTGACTCTGCAATTGGACGATCTTCTCTGCCAGTTTTTGCAAATAACGCTCTTCACTTATCAGACCGGCCCGTACCAGCAGCAAATCATCGTAGTAACTGGTGGCGCCCTCCATCAACCATAGGAGGCGGGTGTAGTTCTCATTTTGATAATCGAACGGCCCCAGGGGTGCCGGGCGTAATCGCTTGACATTCCAGGCGTGAAACAGTTCGTGCGAGGTCAGACCCAGATAGCGCTCGTAGTGCTCACCGAATGTCCAACGGTCAACCATGTTGGTAGCACTGTTGCGATGCTCAAGTCCACCGCCTTTACCATCGGTCAGATGCACGATGAAGGTATAGTCGCGGTAGGGTAGACTACCGAACATTGCTCGCTGTACCTCAACAATTCGTTTGGTATCGGCCAGCAATCGCTCTTCGTTTTCGTTGCCGTGGCCCCAAATGGCAATAGTATGTGGGACATCATCAACCGTAAAGGTGAGCAAGCGATGCGTTCCGCATTCAACCGGGCAATCGATCAGTTCATCGTAATCGGTGGCCTGGAATGAAGCGCGCTGCGGACGCGCCGGATCGGGCGGTAACGCGGTCAGGCCGGTCGTCACCTGCCAGCCGGTGGGAGGATCGACGTGCAGGGTCAATGGTTCCTGAGTGTGACCGTGAATATACATAAACACATTTGCCCCGTTGAAATAGCCATGCGATCCATCAAGATGACTGGTACGCACGGTAAGATCAAATGCGTATACTTTGTAGGTCACTATCACCCGCGACGCAGCACCGGCCTCAACCAGCCAGCAATCTTTGCGAATTTTTCGCCACAGCAACTGCACACCCTGTGCGTCAACTGCTTGAAATTCCTGCACATGACGCGCAAACTCACGGATCATATATGAACCAGGAGTCCATGCCGGTAGCGACAGGTGAATCTCACCGGTTTCGTTACGCTCGATCTCGATCTGCACGTGAAAGAGGTGGGAATGCGGCGTTGGCATCGCAATCGTGTAGGTGATCATGACGAAGCTCCTTGTCCAAAGCTATCGAAAAGCGTATGAATGTTGGTGCATTACAGGCAATTGTTCGTAAACATAACCTGCAAAACCGGTGAGCGTAACGTTTCTCATGTATTTGTGAGATGTGCAAACACACCCAAGTATAGCATGGCAGCGCACGAGGGCTGAAAGCGGAAGGGCTGGGCTAGAACTTATTTCATAAAAGCTGTGCTCTCATGACCCCAGACGGTCGCACAGGCGGATGAACGCCTGCCAATCACAAACGACAGTATACCCTGCTCCCAGTCTGCCGGTATGGCAGCGAGGAGTGCTGATGATTATCTTCAGTACCATCACTCGTTGGATGGGGTGTCATGTCGTTTGTCACGCACGTGTCGCAGCGTTTGGAGTGCGGCAGCCTGGCTGCCGCACCAGCCGGCCCTGATCAGAAGCGGATTGCAGCGGACTCCCGTGTCAGTACGTTCCCCTGATGATGGAGAAGGCTGAATGTAAGCCGGCAACCTGCCCCACAGCGTGCTGGTGCCGGTGGTGCGTAGGGCGGAGGTGGGTTTAGAACCCGCCCCTACGGACGGTGCATGTGCCGTTCACCTGACCATTCAAGGGAGGCGGTGGATGGGAATGTCTTGCATCGCGTGCCATGGATTGTTGTTCAGATGTGATCTCAGCCTCTACGGTCACCTCTCTCGTGCAGCGGCTATACATTACCCATAACCAGGCGGTCAACGTCTTCGCTCACCAGCAGCATCTATCTCATCGTGCACGATCCTGGGAACTATCGCGTTGCACCGCTGTTGCGTGGATCCCACGTCACGAACGGTAAGCAGATAGTAGCAGTGGTGGCAGAGGTAGACGGTGTATCAGACCGTGGCGCAGGCTTCTAGCCTGCGCACCAACTGCCACGGCCAGCACCTGTCGGCGGTGGCAATGATGCCTCCACACGGGCTGGAAGCCCGCGCCACGGGGAGCGCTTGCAGGCCGGCCTAACGCAGCGTGACATAATGACAAGCAAATTGCACAGGCACAAGCCTGTGCATTCGCGGCTGAAGAGCGCAGAAGACCGAATCTCGTGTAAAGCTAGGTGCTGATCAAGCGTTGACTGCATTCCAACCGCTCGATCCACGGCGCGAGAAATGGTTGCCAGGCTGCTTGCCCATCGATCAGCAGAGATAACTTGTGTGTTTCGGCTGATATTATTTCTTGCAAGGCAACGATTAAGCCGGCTGCCTGATCAAACTCGCCGGCAGTCTCGAAGAGGGTGCGCATCATTGTGAAGCGATCCCCAATTAGGATTGAAAATCCGAGCCGGCGGGCCAACTGTGAGCAATCGGCGCGACTGAAGAAGATGCCGGCGCGTACCGGTGTGATGAGATGACGTACCAGCGTGTTGAGGTCATCTGTTTCAGGCGAGGCATCGTCTGTTTGGAGAGGGATGTATGCGCGAGATGAGGGTGGTGATGGTTGAAGACGTTCCAGTTCGCTCTCGATAAATTCTACTGCGAGGGTGGCCAGCGTCTGATAGAGTGCATGACCGGGAATGCGCTGTACAGCCTGCGCCCAAACCGGCACCCAGATGACGAGATGGTTGCCGAGAAAGGACGCTGCGTGTTGATGTGCCCAGTGCTGCAATCCACTGTCGCCATCGGCTATAGCTGCTGCTTCCGTGGCGATCAGACGGGCGAGAAAGATGAATTCGACTCCCAAATGGTCGGGAGCACCAACAGTCTGCAGCGGCGTAAATCCACAGCTAGCGTAGAAAGCTGCTACCTGCTCGGCGGCTGCGGTGTTGAGCATGAGTTCTTCGTCGCGGTAAAGCGACTCGTAAGGGTAGACATTGCGCCCGAAAGTTTGCTCATACGCAACCGCCAGGCTCGCTGGTTGATCTGTCATCACCGTTGCCAGTTCGGGCAGTGCCACCGCCTCCGCCCAAAGCTGAGCGGAAGGCGGTGCGATAAGGAGACGGCCAATGACATCGGCCAGGGTCTGGCGGGCTACAAGGTCGGTGGTATCATTCACGACTTTTTCTCCGGCAGGACATACGCCTCACGGGCCGGGCGGAACGGTCGCAACAGCCAGTGTGGCCGACGCATGCCGTTTGGTGATACCTTGCTTGCCGGTCGCGTCATTGCCAGCCATTCACGGTAGACTTCGTGTGCCCGTTTGGTATCGACATAAATGTCGCCATAGCGGTCGTTCGGGCCGGCTGGTTCGAGGCGTACTTTCTGATGCCAGCAGTGCATACCGCTGATTGGATCAGGGTGTACGGCAAAAGTCAGGTTCTGATGCACACCGGCATCTTCCCACCAGATGCGCGAGGTGTCGGGATCATCGCTCTGGTAAGGGCGAATGCCGTGCAGTTGACGCATACGCCATTCACCCTGACCCTCTTGTTTGAGTTCGACCAGGGCAGTCGAGAGTCGACCACCGCCATCTTCCTGAAGCCGCCATCGCCCCAGATGGTGCGAACATGCGATGACACCAGGGCGAATGCCTTCAGTCACCCAAACCCGATCAACGAAGTAGCCGATCTCGGTCACGACTTTGATCAGGTCACCGGTACGTAAGCCGAGCCGTTCGGCATCGCTGGTGTGAATCCAGACCGGGTTTTTGTGGCTGATCTCGTATAGCCACTTGGCATTCCCGCTGCGGGTGTGAATCAGCGTAGGTAGTCGGAAGGTAGAGAGCAGTACCGCCTCATTCTTGCTCCGGTCAATCTTGCTGGGATGCACGTGGCTATGAATGTAGGTGGGAATGGCGTATTCCGGCCAACCCCAATCGCGTAAGGTGGTTGAATAGAACTCAAGCCGGCGCGATGGGGTGGGGAAGCCAGCCACAATCGAACCATCTTCCAGTTGGATGCCAATTGGTCGGCCACGTTCGGGATCAGGCTCGAAGTAGGGCAGTGGCGTAATGTTCGATGATGGCGGTGCCGGTGTCTTTGTGTAGACGATCCCGGTATTCGGATCAATCGTCGCGTCGGCCAGTTCGGAAGTACTGAGTGGCTTATCGAAGGTGGGTTGTACCCCCTTCCGCAGCTCAAACGCACCGTAGCGCCGCATGTATTCCAGCGGGGTTAATCCCTCTTTTGCAGCGGCTTCGGGTAGACCCGGCACATGGTTCTCGAACATCCAGCCGTAGAACTCATCAACAGTGATCTTCTGACCGGGTCGGTACGGGCTTTCAAAGGTCTTGCGAATGCCCAGCTTGCCATCAGGATCAATCCGCCACGACAACTCGATCCAGAACTCAACTTCCTCCCAGACTTCGCCGGGATTAGCTTCGCGGGTATCGTTCACCGGCTTGCCCAGTCGACGCATTGCTTCGCGCAGAACCGGCTGACGGAAGGCAATCCAGCAGCCGGCGTGTGTCTCCTGGCTCATCACATCGTGGCGCTCGGCGCCGACACCCATCGGTAAAATGTAGTCGGCGAACCAGCCGGTCTCACTCCACGTTGGCGAAAGATGGACATGGAGACCGATCTTGCTCTCATCGGTCAACACCTCCAGCCAGCTCATGCCATCGGGATTTGTCCAGAGTGGATTGTAGACACGGGTGAAATAGGTGTCAACCTTGCCCCGCCCTTCTTTCAGAAAGTGCGGGAGTAAGATACTCATTTCGTAGAAGTTGAGTGGATACTCCTGTGGCCAGGTCAGCTCATTCCAGACCTTCACGTGGGGTGCCATGTTGGGATGACGCGGAATCCACTTGTCCCACACATTGGCCGATGTCCCCCCTTCGACTCCAATCGATCCGGTCAGGACATTAAGGAACCAGAGACAACGCGCAATCATCCAACCGCCAAGGTTGGCACTGGTTGCGCTGCGCCAGCTATGAGTGGCGAGTTTGCCTTCGCAACGGGCGATGATTTTGGCTACACGCTCGATCTGCTCAGCGCTGATCCCACTCTCCTGGGCCGCAAACTCAAAGGTATACTGAGCGTACAGCTCTTGCAACTTCATCTCGAAATGCTCAAAGCTGACCGGTAGGTCGGGATGTTCGGCCCGCAGATAATCTGCCCAATTGACCCAGCGGCGCACAAAATCGCGATTGTACTGCCCGGTACGAATGAGATAGTTAGCAATCGCAAGCAGAATTGCCGTCTCGCTACCCGGCCACGGCGAGAGCCACTCATCGGCCAGCGAGGCGGTGTTCGAGAGGCGGGTATCGAGCACGATGAGCTTTGCGCCGGCCATCTTACCTTCCATAATCCGCTGGGCGTGCGGGTTGAAATAGTGGCCGGTCTCAAGGTGCGAGCTGATGAGGAGAATGACACGTGCATTCGCGTGATCGGGTGAAGGTCGGTCGAGTCCCATCCACATCGCCTGCCCACAGCGGGCACCTGACGAGCAGACGTTGGTGTGCGAGTTGTGACCATCGACGCCCCATGCCGGCAATACCCACTCCATAAAGCCATCGTGACCGGGACGACCAACGTGGTAGATGATCTCGGTCTGGCGCTTCTCGATAATTGCTTTGCGCACACGACCGGCAATATCGTCGAGCGCTTCGTCCCACGAGACGCGCACCCACTTGCCTTCACCACGCTTACCGGCACGTTTCAGAGGATAGAGAATCCGGTCGGGGTCGTAGACCTGATTGAGCGTTGCCGGCCCTTTTGCACAGTTTCGTCCACGACTGCCGGGATGGAGCGGGTTCCCCTCGAACTTTTTGATCTTGAGGGTTTCGCCATCAACGTAAGCCAGCAGTCCACAGGCACTCTCGCAATTGAAGCAGACCGTCGGTACCAGCGTATAGCGGCGGGCAACCTTTTGGGGCCAGGCTTTGGGACCATACTCTGTCCAGTCTTGCCAGCGTTCGACCGGTGGGTAATCGCGCAGTTCCTGGCTACCGGTCAGCGTTGCTGTGGGCGCAGTGCTCGTGACATACGCCTGTACCGGCGGTGTGAGCGGCTCCACCCGCGAAGGTGAGCGTTGACCAAGTGTTCCAAGCAGGCGATGAAGGAGTGATGTCGCCATGATGATACCTCTCTAACTGTTCGGCACGTGTTGCGGTGCCATGACGAAAGCATATTCAAAGGCGTACAACCCGGCAATTGCGGCCAGTCCGGCTACTGCCAGGAGTGGCATCGCCAGGGTTGGGGCAATAAACGCCAGGACAATGCACAGCACCGGGAGGACGTGACCGAGAGCAATCGCTCCTTGCCAGAAATGGTTGCGGTAACGGCCGTGGCTAATATTGTGCGCGGCGCGGGCAGCAACTTCACTGGCATGGGGGATACCGAATTCACCAAGCAGGAGCATAAAGAGATCGATCAACAAACTACCGGCAAAGAGCCAGCCGAGCACGGTGAGAAATGCTGCCGGCATAGCCACAAACGGTGCGAGCAGCAAGAGCGTACCGGCACCAACCATCACTGCCTGCACCAGGAGATGGGCCGGCAAGAGCGGGCTTTGCCACAGGTCACGCCCCTCGGCCTGCGCGAAGAGAAACGCGGTGTAGATGGCTGCCAGTACGGCCAGCGGCATCCCGATCCAGGCCAGAATTGGTCGCAAGCCTGAGACAGCGGCTTCTGGCCAGATATTCAAGGCAGCGCCGGCCTCAGCCAGGAACCACAACCCGCCAACCAGCGTAAAGGCAATCAGGATAAACGCCCCGCGCGTCAACCAGCTCCGCCATTGCGGACGGGTGAGAATGGTAAAGAACAGATGCGGCTTTTCCAGATCAAACACCAGCAGAGCGGTTGTAATACCAATGAAGAGCAGACTTACAAAGAGCGTAATTGCCAGCAGTGGCGCAGCCAGTGGCGCCAGTCCAAGACCAACAGCGGTGGCCACTGCGAGAAAGACACCACTCCCAATCCCTTTTGTCACCAGATATGCCGGTACCGGCCAGTGCCACGGAATCTTGTGTTGAGCGTTGTAGCCAGTTTGCACCATGTGACCGGCCACCCGGCCACCCAGCATCAGCGCACTCTGACCGCTGCCCAGCCCTTGTTCACGCGGCGGACGAATCTTTGCTCCCGAAGCCGCAGTAAGCGGAATAACCTCGCGGGCATGTTGTCTTCGTCCGTTCGTATGCTGATGACCAACCAGTTGCTCGCTCACCACATCAGCCCACATAAAGGTAGAACTGGTCGTCGAGGCGGTTGGCGTCAATGTAGTTTGGTCGGCGTCGATGTAAAACAGCTTGGGTGCAGTTCCCTGTTCAGGCTTACGCACCGAAACCGGCTCACGGGCAATCAATTGGCTGATCAGACTATTGGGATCATCGAGATCGCCGGAGATGATTGCCTGTTCGGGACAGACAATTTCACAAGCCGGTTTCAATCCCTGATCGATACGGTGCGCACAGAAGTGGCACTTTGCCGCATTGTGGCTCTCTGGATCAATGTAAATGGCGTCGTAAGGACAGGCCTGCAAACAGGCTTTGCAGCCGATGCACACCTTCGGATCAAACTCTACGATGCCGTCGGTGCGCTGATACATCGCTGTGACCGGACAAATGCGAACACACGGTGGATTGGCGCAGTGGTTACAACGTGTCACCTGAAAATGGCGCCGGGTAGAGGGGAAGGTGCCGGTTTCTACA
This sequence comes from Chloroflexus sp., assembly GCF_034434295.1. Classification (GTDB taxonomy): domain Bacteria; phylum Chloroflexota; class Chloroflexia; order Chloroflexales; family Chloroflexaceae; genus Chloroflexus. The sequence goes on along the minus strand of NZ_DAOTZQ010000129.1, from coordinate 40,476 downwards.
TACTTCACCCACGTGCGATAAACCCCAAGTGGAACTTCATTCTCCGACTTGCAGGCAGTACTGCATGCGTGGCAACCGATGCACTTCCGCTGATCGATGAGGAAGCCGTAATTTGTCATGGCCAGCTCTTCCTGGCTATAGTAAAACCTTGACTAAGCGAATGATAGCAGAAATGTATCTATCGAACAAGCAGATATTTTTAATAATTAATATCGAAAATATGCATACCTTGTCAAAGTATAGCTCTTGAATATGCCTGCCATCTCTCAAACGGATCGCGGTGTAGTGCCGATAGCAGTGCTAATAGCAACCTGGCTGGCGTCGTGACAGATTTGTGACGAATGCCTGCTGCCACCATGTCACGATCCCTGAAGTTATACTCGTGCACCCGCCGGCTGTGCAGGAATGTTGGGTTATCTGGTTGACAGATGGTGTGCGGAGAGGGGGTGCGGTCACAGGTACAACGCACAATCTGGTTATCGTCAGGCTTGTCCATGTCGAGATTGGGTTGGTGTCGGTGTCGTAAGGGCGACGCATGCGTCGCCCTACCTGGGCCGGATTGGATATTGTTCACGCCCGGTAATGCGCGTGTCGCGTGGTGTGCGGAGTCCTCTCTTCCGCATCCGCTGAGTTTGACGCCGGGCGGATGTCGCAGCGGTCACCGTTTAGATGTAATTCTCGAGTTCAAGCATTACCGGCTATGCCAGAAGCGAGTCGCCGGTGGGTTTGTGTCGGCGTCGTAGGGGCGACGCATGCGTCGCCCCTACTATCATTCCAGCGCCGGTATCCAGCCGTGTATCGTTCAGGGGCAGCATCAGGGTAATCGCTGGCTGGTGTGTCATTATTCTGCTGGACTTGACATAAACAAGTCATCGCCTGGATTCTCATCAGCTTCTATCATTCCAGGTCAACAACATCCGTGCTGATCGTAGCCAATTGACCTTCTTGTCTGCAAGATTGATACGTTTGGTGCATACGATCTAAGCTTATTTTGCATAAAATAGGGTATCCTTACATAGCGCATGCTCGCGAAGCGACATAACACGTGTTCAAAGGGTTAACCGAATTCTGTCCTTTTGCGTAACGCCTGTACCAACTGGCACGCTCTCGAACACCCAACGGTGCGTTACGCTGACCTATCGCTGATACCTGATTGAAGAAGGTAAAGGGTACAGTGGCGATGCTCAGAAGAGACACATCTGGCGCGAAGCTGTAGAAGTGCTTAACATAACAGTCAATATCTGTGAATCGGGAGCAGTCGCAATAATGATTACCGTTTCTTGCGAGTTGCCCCATTGCATAGAGTATGACGGCGCGTAGTGTTTTGTCTCCAGTGTGAAGTAACGTATTCGCAGAAAGGGTCAGCTATGGTATATATTGCATCAGAAATAAAATTGTTGGGTGGCAAAGTGACGCTTAACCTGCATCTATTACGTATTTACGTTGCCGTGCTTGAACAGGGCAGTTTCACGAGAGCAGCCGAAGTACTCACGATGAGTCAATCGGCGGTGTCACGGGCCGTGCAAGAGCTTGAACGTCAGCTTGGCACGACTCTGCTCGAACGGCGTGCACGTGGGGTTGCCCCGACGATTGCCGGAACAATTCTGGGTGATCACGCTCGCCGTATCTTTACCCACGAGCGGCTGGCTATTGAGGCGTTGAACGAACTACGCGGTCTACAACGAGGTCGGCTGGCAATTGGGGCGAGTAGTACGATTGGTATTTACCTGCTACCTTCACTCCTTGGCAACTATCACCGTCGGTATCCGGGCATCGAGCTGTTTCTGGATATTGGCAATACCCAGCAGATTATCGAACGCCTGTTATCCTATCAGATTGATGTCGCTTACGTGGAAGGACCGGTAGCGGCGAACGAAGACTTGCAGGTAGTGCCGTGGCGGAGTGATGAACTGGTGGTGATTGCATCTCCCGACCATCCGCTTACCCGTCGGGTTACTCTGGATCGTTCTGATCTCCAGGACACCCCTTTCATTATGCGTGAACCTGGCTCAGGCACGCGTAAAGTTGTAGAACAGGTGCTGGCGGAACACAATGTGATGGTACGTCCGGTGATGGAACTGGGGAGTACCGAAGCTGTGAAGCAGGCAGTAAGTGCCGGATTAGGGTTGAGCATGGTTTCGCGCTTTGCGATCCAATCTGAGCTGATTGCCGGTAAGCTGCGGGTGCTCAATATTCCCACTCTGAATGTACAACGCCAGTTGAGCCGCGTTCGCCTGCGCGACCGTCCCCAAAGTCTGGCCCTGGAGGCATGGTTTAAGAATCGTGGCTGAGGTATTGACATCCGCGCTGGATATCACACCTCGATTGTATGCCTGCTTCTGTAGCAGTGTATGGTTCTGGCATCAGAGTGCTGACTGGCGGGTACGGGATGCGATCATTCCCGGCAAATTGATCCGGTAAGTGGTAATTTTTGGTATACGAACACCAACGCATGCCAGTTCGGTGTCCTGAGCTTGCGTTCTCAGTGGTACACGCAATTTCCTGGCCTGGTCCCTTGTTTGTTACACCTCGATCCGCACTCCACGCCAGAAAGCAATGTAGCCGGCTATTTGTTGGGCTGCCTCTTTCGGCGTTGGGTAGTACCAGGCTGCATCACGGTTTACCTGACCGTCCACCACCACGTCATAGTAACTGGCCGTCCCCTTCCACGGACACACCGTATGAGTCTGGCTGTCACGCAAATATTCGCGACGCACTGACTCCGGTGGGAAATAGTGATTACCCTCAACGACGATAGTTGTCGGGCTTTCGGCGATCACGGCACCATTCCAGACTGCACGGGGCATACGTTTCCTCCATCAGGTATCGCTTTTTTTTCATGATGCCACAAGTTGCGCACCTTTTGCAGGTCAAAACCGGTTCTATTAATAGGAAATCTGTCGAGGGGATCGATGTATGGATGATATTGTACGCTACTACCTCGGTTTCAATCTGGTACCCGGTATTGGCCCGTTGCGATTAGCCCGCCTGATCGAACGTTGTGGCTCGATTGCCGAGGCGTGGTACGCCGATGAAGCGGCAATGGTTGCTGCCGGCCTTGATGCGCGTAGTATGGCCGGTTTGCGTGCAGTTCGCGAGCGCATCGATCTCGATGCTGAGCTGTCACGGATTCGGACTGCCGGCATTACGCCGGTGGCAGTCGTTGATCCACTCTATCCACCTTTGCTGCGCATGATTCCGGCACCTCCGCCTCTGCTCTATCTACGCGGTACGCTTACGCCTGCCGATCAGCGAGCGGTTGCGATTGTTGGTACGCGCCACCCCAGTCATTATGGACGTGAAGTCGCACGACGCCTGGCCCGCGATCTGGCGAATGCGGGAGTGACGATTGTTAGTGGTCTGGCTTTAGGCATTGACACAATTGCCCACACTGCTGCGCTTGAGGCTGGTGGCCGCACGATTGCTGTGCTGGCCAGCGGGGTTGATCGGATCTATCCCGAACGCAACAGTGCCCTGGCCAGGCAGATCATCGCATCAGGTGCATTGTTGAGCGATTATTCACCGGGCACTCCGCCGGCACCGCTCAATTTTCCACCGCGCAACCGTATTATCTCCGGTCTAAGCCTGGCAACGATAGTGGTTGAGGCGAGTGCGAACAGCGGTGCCCTTATCACCGTCCAGTTTGCTCTCGATCAAGGGCGTGAGGTGATGGCCGTCCCCGGATCAATCTTTAGTCCGTTGAGTGTTGGCCCGCATCGCCTGATCCGCGATGGGGCGTTCATTGTTACCAGCGCCGATGATGTGCTGGCAGCACTCAATCTTGATCAATGTGGTGAGGCGTTTGAACCGTCGTTAGAACTTGCGCTGACCGCAGAAGAAGAAGCTATCTATGCAGTGGTTGAGGCAGAACCGCAGCATATTGATGTTATCGGTCGTGCTGCCGGTCAATCCGCAGCATCGACCGCAGCAGCACTGGCCTTGTTAGAGTTGAAAGGGTTGGTGCGGCAGGTAGCCCCGCTCTACTACGCACGGGGAAGGTAACCTGTCTGACAATACGTTCTAAAAGTCAAACACCGCCTCTGGCCGATTTGCGAACGCATCGGCCAGCATTCGACGAGTGCGCGTGAGTAGTGGTGGTAGATGATCGGGATCAAAGAAACCTACATTCACATTTTCGTGACCGACCTGTTGCAGTTCACCGCCAACAATACGGGCGGCAAAAAAGATTGCCAGAATTTGCGACTGGTCACCGTTGGGGTAACTCCAGGCAAAATCGGGGCCACTGTAGATGCCAATCAGCTTTTCAGGCCGCAACAGCAGATCGGTCTCCTCGCGTACCTCACGTACCAGTCCCTGGGCCGGCGATTCATCGAGGTTAATTGTACCACCCGGCACATCCCAGAGCATCACGTCCGCCCGCCGACAGAGCAGAATCTGGCCGGCTTCATTGCGCACAAAACCACTTGCCCGTACCTGTAAAATTCGCTGATGACCGACGTAACTACGCAGCCAGCGCGTATATTTGACCGTCATTGCCCGCTCCTTTGCTCGCATTGCCGGCTATTATAGCAGAACTGCGTAGCAGCAGGTGCGAGGGAAGTGGTGAAAAGGGCATGGAATGCCACGGTTGCGCCGTATGTTATCTGACAGAAAAGCAGACGCCGAAAACGAGCCTGGACTTCAAGACATTGCTGTTGTACCCGTCGACTTCCAGGCTCAGCGCCAGGATGATGTTTAGCTTTGCCAGGTAACCGATCCAGGGTGTTAATGTTGAGGTCACTGAAGACCTACTGGTGGATGCCCCACGCTGTCCAGCCGCGGTAGTACCCTTCGGGAGGATCGCCCTGATACCACGCACGTCAGACAATGCCCTGTCGGGTCGGTGTATGTCAACGGATTGTTCAGCGCATCGGCGTAGCGGTTCAGGTCCTGCGGGGTAACCGGGCCGTTGCTGGCGCTATGTCACATCCCCTGCGCTGTCGCATCGCTCGGCCAGACGGTGAGCGGCGGGTTGGTGGCGATGGCTCGTGCAAGCTAGTGTACCATCCGTCAGGCAATAGCGACAATGCTTGATACCGGCGCCAAATAAGCGTCGATACTCGATAATCCTTACCGTGGTTGTTGTCGATGTCTTCGCGGACGAGACCTGTTGGTTGCCTGTGTGCAATCCCTTGTTCCCCTCAACCCGGCGGCAGTGCGGTCTGAACCTCGATGCGGATTGGTAGCAGTGGACAAGGTTGCGGTAACGTCTCCAGAATCGCTTCCGGTTTGGCTGGGACAAGATAGGGGTCGGGGTAATGCTGGCATGCTCTCGGCGCGTTAGCAGCGCTCATATCAGGTCAATGCAGCGCAACGGCTTGCTCAGACCAACACAAAGAGGCGTTTCAGCACGGCAGTCACACGTCGAGCCAGGTCCTCTCCCGCTTTATCCGTGAAGTTCCTGATCATGCAACCGGTCATCTTGTATCCCCGAAGAGATGCACATATAATCTGAAGGTACGGTTTGCGCTCCTACGTGAGGGAAGCAACGGCTGTCTCATCCAGCCAGAGTACGTGATTACCGTCACGGCGCTGTGCTGTGGCAATGCCAATAATGATGTGTCGGTGAACGCCTATGGTCGTTGCGTCCAATGATATACGATGAAACCAGTCAATGAGGAATTGCTTCGCGAAATCACGCAACGGTTGGTTGCGGTGTTTCAGCCAGAGCAGGTTATCCTCTTTGGGTCACACGCCTGGGGAACGCCAACGGCAGGGAGTGACGTCGATGTCATGGTCATCGTCACCGAGAGCACCCTGTCGGAATACCAGCGTGCCGTGCTTGGGCACCGCTGCTTGAGTGGCCTTAATATTGCCAGGGATGTTATTGTCAAAACACGTGCCGAGTTTGATTTCTTACGTGATGTGCGCACCTCGCTGGAGTACCAAATTGCGCGTCAAGGAAAGGTGCTATATGACCGACGCCAAAGCGCACCTTGTACGGAGCTGGATGATCAAAGTACAGCGTGATCTGGCATCGGCGCGTGTCCTGGCTGCCAGTGATCCGCCGTTGCTTGACACCGCAATTTATCACTGACAACAAGCAGCGGAGAAAGCCGTGAAGGGGTATTTGGTATTCTGCGATCATGCGTTCAAGCGTATCCATGACGTTGAGGTATTGATCCGCACTGCCGCAGGGTACCAACCAGAGTTTGTCCAATGGATTGACGCAGGCATCGAGTTGACACCGTATGCACGCCTCTACCGGTATCCGGGATATGCTACGGAGCCAAGTTGTGAGCAGGTTGGCCGGGCAATCGCAGCAGCTGAAGGTGTGTTCACCTTTGTCGTTTCGTTGTTGCCCGCGGCAATGCGGCCCGCGTGAGGGTTGCTTATGCCAGATGCCCCGTCGCTAGAGGCACTCCGTCATTGTCGCCAAAAACTATGCTTAGCCGTCTTAGTGTTCCATCCCCATCCGATGCGGGAAACCAGGCTTGCAGGAGGCAATGCCGTAGTAGCGTGAGCTGCCCACTCTGAGGGAGCGGTGTCAACGCTCAGCGCAGAGTTGTTCCCGGCAAGCTGCACACTACCAGATGCGTAAATGTGCAGCCTGCCACTTACTCTATCGCTCTTCGGTACTCAGTACTGCTTCAATGGCTGTTACCACCCGTTCCAGATCAGCCTGTTCGATAACCAGCGGTGGCAGTAGCCGTAAGACGTTGGGACCCGCCGGTAGGGCCAGAACTCCGTGGTCGATCAGTGCTGCGATGGCGGGCTGGGAGCGGCTTTTCAGTTCAAGACCGACTAATAGACCCAGCCCCCGGACTTCGCGCACCGACGGGAGGCGCAGATCGCGCAGTGTTTGCATCAGCCATGCCCCTTTGGTTGCTGCTTGCTCAGGTATCCGTTCGCTCTGATACACGTGCAGGGCGGCCCGGGCCGCCGCACAGGCCAGAGGGTTGCCCCCAAAGGTTGAGCCATGGGTTCCCGATGGTAACGTGCCGTGACGTTCGTGGATGACCACGGCACCCATCGGTACCCCGGCAGCAATGCTCTTGGCAAGGATGAGCATATCAGGCGTGACGCCGCTATGCTCAATCGCAAACAGCTTGCCGGTCCGCCCAAAGCCGGTTTGTACTTCATCAACCAACAACAACGTACCATTCGCAGCACAGATGGTGGCGACTTCTGCCAGATAGCCGGGTGGTGCCGGACGCACGCCACCCTCTCCCTGCACCGGTTCGATCAGCACCGCAGCCGTCTGTGGGCCGATAGCGGCTCGTAACGCTTCCACGTTTCCGTAAGGCACATGGCTGAATTCCGGCACCAGGGGCAAAAATGGTTCGCGGTACTTGCTCTCCCAGGTGGCACTGAGCGCCCCCATGGTACGGCCATGGAAGCCGCGCATAGTTGCAACGACGCCGGGCCGACCTGTCAAAAGCCGTGCAAATTTCAGAGCTGCTTCAACTGCTTCTGCCCCGCTGTTGCAGAGGAAGATGCGCGAGGGGAATGGTACAACCGCCGCTAATTCGGCCAGATATGCTGCGCGGACATCGTTGGGAAAAATTTCAGGACAACTGATGAGCCGCTCTGCTTGTTCACGGATTGCTGCAACGATAGCCGGATGGCAATGGCCGAGATTGGCCGCGCCCTGACCGCCGACACAATCGATGTAGACCCGGCCATCCGCATCGTACAGGCGCGCCCCTTCCCCGCGCACGATTGCCAGTGGCCGCTTTGGATACAAGCCACTGGTGTAGAGCGCTTCTTGCGCAATAATTTCGGCATTTGTACTCAGCGTATTGATCATCACGATATCCTTACCCTTTTGTGACTCATTGAAGCTGTGAGGCGTGCTATTCTGCGACCGTAATGCCGGCCTGGGCCAGCGCATTGCTTACCAGTGGCCAGATCGTGCGATGGTCAATGACATTTTGATCGCGCCGGCTGCGTACCTCGATCAGATGCAAGCCACCGGCAAAACTGGCCTGGAGTGCTGCATATACTGCTGACCAATCTGAGGCCAGGGTGTAGTGCGCGTTGTGCATTGCCGCCAGTGGTGCGAAATCAACACCGTGTGGCGTGCCGAATAATAGCTCGAACTGGTCAGTTTCGCTGGCCTGGGGTAGAAACGAGAAGATACCGCCGCCATCGTTGTTGATCAGCAGGATCGTTGCATCGAGCCGGTGAAGCCGAGCGGCAAGCAGACCATTAGAGTCGTGCAGGAGCGAAAGGTCACCCAACGCCATCACGAGCGGTCTCGCCTGACCGGCAGCCAGGCCGAGTGCGGTTGAGACCAGGCCGTCAATGCCATTAGCTCCCCGATTGCCAACCACGTACAGTGGGCCGGTGCGTGGGCCGAGAAACGTGTCGCAATCGCGTACCGGCATCGAATTGCCAACAAACAGCGTTGCACCGGCAGGCAACCACGAACCGAGACGGGCAAACAGTCCCGGTTCACTGATATGCTCTTGGGTCAGGAGATGTGACTGAATGATCGTCCGTGCCGTCTGTTCGGCGCTTACCCATGCGCGTAGCCAGAGGGTTGGCCCTTCACGTTGTGAGGATGCCAGCGCGTCGGCCAGCGCGATACAGAACCAGTGTTCATCGACGTGCAGGTGTTCACGGGCCAGGCTGGTTGGCTCACGCCAGCCGGCACCGCCATCAATCACAATCTGGCGAGTGTGAGGATGGTGTTGCAGGTAAAGCAAGAGCGGTTTGCTGGTTGGCATTGCCCCGAAGCGCAAAATGACTTCTGGCGCATATTTAGCCACGAAGCGCTCATCGCGCAAAAAGGCATCATACGTGCCCAGGGTATAGTCATCGACGTGCGGCCCGTAGCGCACTCCCGACAATGGATCGGCCAGAATGGGGTAGCGCAGACGATGGACCAGAGTGGTGAGCAGTGGGCCAAGATCGGGTGGGCAATCGGGACCGGCGATGATCAGTCCCCGGCGGTATTCGACCAGGCTGGTTGCCAGCATTGCCAGATCTGCTCCACCGATCATACGACGTGCCGGCGTTACCTGAACCGCTGGTGGCGTTTCGCTAAACAGGGCTGCCATCCGCGCCCGATCAGGAACGAGTGGCTCTCGAAAGGGCAGATTCAGGTGTACCGGGCCGGCAGGGGCACTGCGCGCCAGTCCGACAGCACGACCCAGCGTAGCCCGTAAAAAGGGCAAGAGTGCCATATCCGGTGTGGGCAGATCAACAAACCAGCGCACATTGCGCCCAAAAATACCGATCTGATCAATTGTTTGCGGCGCACCATTATCGCGCAACTCAGGTGGGCGGTCGGCAGTCAGGATCACGAGCGGCACCCGGGCAAGGTTCGCTTCGACGGCTGCCGGCAACAGATTAGCCACCGCCGTCCCGGAGGTACACAGCACAGCAGCCGGCATCCCACGCGCACGAGCCAGGCCCAGTGCAAAAAAACCGGCTGAACGCTCATCCAGATGCATCCAGACCCGCAGCGACGGGTGGCGAGCTACGGCCAGCGCCAGAGGTGTACTGCGCGAACCGGGGCAAACTATCACATCTTTGACCCCATTGACCGCCAGGCTCTGTGCAATCGTTACCACCCAATGAGTCAGCGCTTCGACATGCGCTGTAACGTTCATGCAACCCTCGCTTAGCCAATCATCTCTTCACTTGCCCCAAGTGCTTCTAGCATTGCCCGCAGCTTAATTCTGGTTTCGGTCAGCTCACGCTCTGGATCAGAGGCTGCAACAATCCCGCAACCGGCAAAAAGCGTTGCTTCGCGTCGCCCGATCAATGCCGAGCGGAGGGCAACAGCGAACTCGCCATCACCACGCGCATCAACCCATCCCACGGGAGCCGCGTACCATCCCCGATCAAGGCGTTCGTGATCACGAATCCAGGCCAGTGCCGCGGGGCCAGGTTTACCACCAACTGCCGGGGTTGGGTGAAGACGCCCAACCAGATCAAAGATATCGTATCCTGCTCGGATGCAGGCTGTGATCGGTGTCAATAGATGCTGGACATTACGCACTCGCATAATCTCAGGGGTAGACGGAGCCTGCACCGCATCGCAATACTCTGCCAGCGCAGCACGAATCATCTGCACTACAAAAGCGTGCTCGGCGCGATCTTTAGCGCTTTGCAACAACGCCTCAGCTAGCGCAGCATCCTCAGCGGGGGTCTTCCCACGTGGTGCCGTACCGGCGAGTGCCGAAGCGGCCACTACGCCATCCCGAAGCGCTACCAGGCGTTCGGGTGAAGCACCAAGAAATGTTCGTCCACCGCGTGCAACGGCAAAGACAAATGTATGCGGATAATCCCGGCGCAAGCCGTGTAGGGTAGCAGCCGTATCAAACGGTTCTGTGCTTCGCAAACGCACAGCCCGCGCCAGCACCACCTTCTCCAACGTACCGGCGCGGAGTTCGCTCACAGCATCAGCAACAATCGCTTTCCAGGTTTCGGGATCAAGCGAGACATCAACCTGCAAATCAAGCGGTGGACGTTGTGGTCGAAGTGGGAGACCGATCAGGGCTTGCAAGCGACGGGCAGCAGCCGCCCCTAACGCCAGCGTCGAACTGTGCGCATCCACCATCCCGTTCACCGTCAACGTTGTCACATCACCGTGGCGCACAATCAACAAGCGTGGCACCATCAGCAATGCCATCGGATAATCCCGCCACAAATCGCTTGGTGGTTGATCGGGATCAAAACGAAACCCGGCTACGGCAACAGGTCCCTGTACCGGCAGTTCGGGATCGGCATCAATCACTGCCTCACTCACCAACTGCTTCCATGCCGCAGCACTGACAGCAAAGCGATCAGCGCCAGATGTTGGCGTAAAACTCCATGCTGCACCGAGGCCGGTCAATTCAAAATCAGCGGCCGGCGTACTCCAGAAAAAGCGATTATGGGTAACACCAGCACCACGGGCAAACAGCGCCAGAGGATCACGCAGCCCGACACGAGTGGTGACACTAACCAACACCGGTCGCCCAAGCTCGCGGGCGCGTTGCCGGGCCACGTCGGCAGCAGCCTCCATGCGCGGCACTTCGCGCAGAGTGGCAGTAGTTACCCGTACTCCGATGAGAGGATTGGTCATACGATTGTGATGTGATACACGCTCCCTTGATAGCCTGGGATGGTTACTTCCTTATATTATGCATTGTATCACGTTACAATGGTTCTGATGCGAGATAACGACCTATGACGAACGTATCGTGCTCAGCGAGCTAAGTGATCCTGATTCATACCGGGAGAGTGGATTGTGAGGTGAGATTGTACCGATGCATGAAGTAAGTTCTGGTAGCAAAAAACAGGGCGAAGCCCCTTCGCCCTGTCCACTACACCCAGGTTAGCGGTGGTCTATCAATGCTCTTGCTCGCGAGCCAGGTAATAGGTCATACTTTGTAGGACCGCGACCGGATCGATGTAGCGCACCCAGACATCTTCGGGGACTTGCAAGATCATGGGCGCGTAGCTCAGAATCGCCCGGATACCGGCCTCGATCAAGACATCGGCAACGCGCTGTGCCTGTTGGGCAGGTACAGCGATGATCGCCATCTTGATCTGCTTCTCGGCGATGATGCGTCGCACGTGGGCGAAATCCTGAATTGTGAGATCGCCGATCTTCTGGCCGATTTTGGCCGGATCGGAGTCAAAGAGAGCAACGATCTCGATGCCTTCAGTGCGGAAGCCCTCGTAGCGGGCAATCGCCTGGCCCAGCAAGCCGATGCCGACGAGGGCTACCGGCCAGTGGTGATGCAAACCGAGAATGCGTTCGATGTGCTGAAGTAGCTTCTCGACATCGTAGCCGATACCCTGTTTGCCAAACTCCCCGAAATATGAGAGGTCTTTGCGGATTTGGGCCGCAGTGACGTTGATCCGTTCTCCTAATTCTTGTGACGATACGGAGTGGACACCCTCTTCAAGCAGGTAACGCAGACTCCGTGCATAGAGGGGAAGCCGCCGAATAACAACATCTGGTGGTAGATCAGAACGCTCCACGCAACTCCTCCATTGGATCGGGTGGATCGGGTGAAGTATGTGAAGTGTAGCACAAGCATGACAGTTCTGCAAGCATTTTTCTGATGTGTATTTTGCAGGTATCGCTCTGTGCACAGGTGTTGGTAGTCCACTCATATCAAAGCTGGTGGAATGACAGACGTAGGGACGACGCATGCGCCGCCCCTACGACACCGACGACAACTGCGCTGTGGCGTAAAAACGGCAATCCTTCCCGTCACGCCGCCCACAATCCATCCGTGACCCACAGTGACACACCTGGTAAGGCTTCAGCACGAGGATCACACCTGAACGGTGCACAGGGTCTCACTCCGTCATCCTGCTACATGTGCTACAATGCGCCCGCGGGAGTATCTGTTCGCTATGACAGGTCGGTTACCGGGTGATATATGGATACGCTAGCTGGTAAGCGAATTGTCCTCGGTGTGTGCGGAAGTATCGCTGCGTACAAGGTGGCCCAACTGGCTCGTGATCTGACGCTGGCCGGAGCGCTGGTTGATGTGATTCTGACCGAGGCTGCCGAGCGTTTTGTTGGGTCGGCAACCTTCCAGGCTCTGACCGGACGCCCGGTGCTGACCGATATGTGGAATCTGCCTGAAGATGGGGTTGTGGGCCATGTGAGTCTGGGGATGCACGCCGATATGGTGGTCATTGCTCCGGCAACCGCGAATACGATTGCCCGTCTGGCTGCCGGCTTAGCCGATGATTTGTTGACGACCACAGTACTGGCGACGCGAGCACCGCTGCTGATTGCTCCGGCGATGAATCCGGTGATGTATGAACATCCGGCGACGCAGGCGAATCTGGCAGTGTTGCGTGAGCGGGGAGCATATGTGCTTGAACCAGAGGTGGGACGGATGGCAGAGCCGGTTGTCGGGCGTGGTCGGCTACCTGAACCGGCTGATTTACTGGCCGAGGTGCACGCTCTGTGGGGACGTTGCTCCGGCCCACTCCGTGGTCGTCGGGTCGTTGTTACTGCCGGTGGTACCCGGGAACCAATTGATCCGGTACGCTATATCGGTAATCGTTCGTCGGGGCAGATGGGGTATGCGCTGGCTACCCGTGCCCGTGATCTGGGTGCCCAGGTCACCTTGATCAGTGGCCCGACTGCCTTGCCCCCACCACGGGCGGTATCCTTTGTTGCGGTCGAGACGGCATTAGAGATGCAGGCTGCGGTGCAATCGGCCTGTGCACAGGCCGACATCCTTATCATGAATGCAGCAGTGGCCGATTTTCGCCCTGCTTCTACGGCTACCGAGAAGATCAAGAAGCACAATGATGAGGGTATGGTGCTGCATCTGGTACAAAACCCCGATGTTGTGGGTGAGCTGGCCGGGCGGCATGATATATTTAAGGTTGGCTTCGCGGCCGAAACCAATGATCTGCTGGTCAACGCCCGGCACAAACTGCGACGTAAAGGCTTGAACCTGATTGTCGCTAATGATGCCGTAGCCAGCATTGGTCAACCTGAGATTACGCTTACCGTGCTGGACGGTGAGCATGCCGTCGAGTTGCCACGGCAGCCCAAGGCCGTCGCGGCGGCAGCTTTGTTGGATGTTATTGTAGAGCGTTTTGAACATTGGCTGAGCATTCGCCGGCCATCTGGTGAAGAGTTCGAGGATCGATGACGACAGAACCACAATCAAATCAGTCGCCGCCTGAACCACCATCAGCGCCTCGCCCAACCCGTCGTCTGACGGTGCCGACATTGCCACGGGCGGTGGCTGCCACAAGCGGTCAGGTATCACGGACTGAAGTAAACGAATTAATTACCGCTCTGGGTGATGCCAATCACCCTCGTCACGCCGAAGCGGTGGATGCCCTGGTTGCACTGGGCGCATCCGTCGTGCCGGCCCTATGTGCCGTTCTTGACCCTGATCGGCCATGGTTGACGGTCTATCGGGCAACGGAAGCGCTGGCACAGATCGGTGATGGACGGGCAACCGGCCCACTCATCAAGGTACTCAAGCATCCAAATGCGAATGTGCGTTGGGGTGCGGTACGGGCACTGACTCAGGTTGGTGATGTACGCGCCCTCTTCGCACTCCGCGACGTGGCGCGTTCGGATCAGGGACGAACGACCTGGGGCGAGTCGGTGGCCAGTGCTGCTCAGAGTGCGCTTGAACTGCTAAGCCGGCGCAGTATCTGGGCACAGAGCCTTGAACTGGTGAAACTGGCCGTGGTCAGTGTAATCTTCCTGCTGTCAATGGCGCTGGCGTTTGGCGTAATCGGGGCACTGCGGAATGAGCTTGATCAGTTTGGCCGTTATATTCCCGGTCAGACCGAATTGCCGACGCTGGTGTTACCCACGCCTCGCCCAACGGCTACCCCGCGACGGCCAACACCGGCAAGCCAACCGACCTCGCTACCGGTAACCCAGGTGATTACCGGCACGGCGCTACAGGTAGCGAATGTACGTCCCTTACCCGGTACGAATAATCAGCCGATTGGTCGGATTAATGCCGGCGATGAGATCATCTTTCTGGCTCGCACGGCCAACGATCAATGGTATCTGATTCGTCTTGGCGAGCAACGGAGTCCAGACTCGTTTATTGCCAACCCCGATGGCAGTGGTACCGGCTGGGTCAATCGTGCACTGGTTTCACCACCGCCGACTGAAGTGCCCATCCAGGAACCGTTACCGCTTCCTGTACCAACAGCGACGCCGTAAGGTGGTTCAGGCGATTGTGGCTGCACACGTGCAATCTGTGATCTCGAAATATCTGCCTGCGCTCGGCTGGGCTGTTTTCGCCGCGTGTGTGATCACACTCTTCACACAGGTTCCACTGCGGCGCGAGTTTGATATTGGCCGGAACGATGCCGGAATCATGCAGGGATTTTCCGATCCCGAACCGATTCCGGCTACGGTGCAAGCTGACGCTGGTGTTGGCCGACGGGTATTGCCGACAGCCGCTTTGCGCATTCCCCAGGCTGGCACACCGGTAGCGGTGACGATGCGCTGGCTAGCGCCAGCAGGAATGCCGGTTGTTATCGCGATCAATGATCAGCCACCCATCCAACTGATTGCCCAGGGTCAGTGGGAAGAGCACAATGTTACGGTGAGTAGTGGCTGGCGTAAAGCCATCGATCTGGTGATACAGATAACAGCTCCAGAATCACCGGAACAGATTCTTCTCGACCGGGTCGTTGTCACCGTGACCCCACCGGTATGGCCATATCCGGCCCAGGTGTGCTACGCACTGATGGTTGGCGCACTGTGTGGGCTGCTGTTGAATGGTCGTCCACGCTGGCAACCGGCACTTGCTGTTGGTGCGTATGGGCTGGTCTGGTGGTTGTTCTACCGGAGTAGCCCCTATCCGCTGCTCTACCTGCCGCCAATCGTGGTAGCGGGACTGCTGGCAATCTGGTTAATCTGGCGCTGGCCGAGTCTCGTTGTACGCTGGCCGCGATGGGCGACGTCGGGGCTGGTTGGTGTGATGATTATCCTCTGGATGGGTGCATTACTTCCGGCGATGACTGCCCATGTAACCCTGGCCCGTCCCGGCGTTGAGAACGATTTTCGCGTCTTTGCCACCCGTGACACACTGGAAACTATCTTTCAGGCCGATGGCTTCTACAACCTCGGCTATCCGTTGCTGCTCTGGCTGGTGCGACCGCTGACGCATGACAATCCCTTTCTGGCTGCGCGCCTGATTTCGCTGCTGGCAGGTGCTGTTCTGATTGTCGGGGGCTATCTGTTGGCGCGCAGCCTGCTCTCATCTGGATTAGCAATCCTGGCAGCCGGATGTCTGGCATTGAGTGGCATAGTCGTGCAGTATGGGTTGCTGATCGGGAGCGATATGCCGTTTGCGGCTCTCATGACACTGGCCGTAGCCGTGACATTACATGTTCGTAGACCTTCTCACACGCTGCTGGCGCTGATTGGTGGTGTCTTTGCCGGTACAGCGTTTCTGGTGCGTCATCCCGGCTTGCTGTTGCTGCCCTGGGGCGCTGTGACCCTCTGGTACGTTGCCGGTCGCCGTCCGGCAATGCTCTTTGGGTTGGGATTTGTGCTGGCCGCCGCCCCCCAATTGGTGGTAAATACCTTGCAAACCGGTCAGCCACTGTTCAATCAGCAGGCGAAAAATATCTGGCTGGCAGTGTACGCCAATACCGATTGGCGGCGTTGGGAGGAGGTTCCCAACAGCATCGGTCTGTTTGAGGTGATTGGCCGTGATCCGCTGCGTTTTTTGACCAACTGGAGCCGGAATGTGGTTGGTTTCATCGGGGCTGGTGCCGAGGATGTGAGTGAATTTGGGCGCGCCGATCAATTACGCTTACTCGGCTGGCCGGCGAACTGGCTGGCAATTGGGGGATTGGTTGCAGCAGGCTGGCTGGCCTGGCAGCATCGGGCCGACCGGCGCTGGCTGGCGTTGTTTGCGCTGATTGCCCTGTACGTAGCTGCTATTGCGACTGCGTTCATCTTGCCCCGCTTCTTTCTCCCGCTCACACCGCTGTACGCAGTGGCCGCAGCGTGGGCCATAGCACAACTGTGGACAGTTCAGCGTCACCTGGTGGCGGCTGCCTTGATCATGGTCGTTTTACTCAGTCCGGGGCCAATGACGGCAACGCAGGCGGTACTGACAGCGCAACCGGCAGACGAAGTGGCGGCAGTGGCTCTGGTTCAGCGCTCGTTACCGACGGACGGCTCGCGACTGGTAGCTGCTATTCCTGATCGCTTGCCATTGGCAAAATATTCCGCGATAGCGCACCTCGTTCACGTGCGCGTATCACCAACCGTTACCGCGACCGAATTACAGGCGCTGGACGCCGACTATCTCCTTTGGGATAATGCGCAAGGGCCACCTCCAATCCCCGAACCTGAGCGTAGGCGAATCGGCGATGGCCGTTTTACCCTCTACGGCATGACAGCACCGGGCACAAAGTGATAACTGTCTGTTTCCTATCTGCTCTTGCCTACCTTCTCGTCAGCAATGACCCCAGCCCACCCTTGCACCCGCCTATTTCCTATCTGCTCTCGCCTACCTGCTCATCAGCAATGACCACAGCCCCACTCCCACCTGCCTATTTCCCCCATCTTCTCTCGTTTACCTTACCAGAACCTATTTCAAAAAGCATCTACCAAAAGTTAGCTCATTCACTCCTGACAGACTCTGATCGTGACGATCACACACCGCCTCCTTGTGACCAGCATGGTCAACAGGGTGACACACGCCGGATCGTGAGTACGGCTGCTGAGGCAGCATGGCTGCTACGCTCCACACGCTGCGACACGCGCATGATGAGCGGGCAAGGTAACCAATCCAGCGCGTGATGGCACCGAAGATAGTCGTCAGCTCTCCTCACTGTCATGCCAGCAGCCTGGGAGTAGGATATGCTGGCGTTGGCTATAGGCAAGCGTGCATGCGCCTGTGCGACGGTCTGGGAGCACAACGGAACAGCGTTTATGAAATAAGTTCTGATTAGCGATAACAACCAGACCCACTATTCCACCTCCCCATTTCCTATCTGCGCTCGCCTACCTGCTCATCAGTGATGCCGACCCACCATACTGATCCACCCCCCTATTTCCTATCGTCTCTCTCCTACCTTCTCAAATCCCAATACGGCAGCGTCGACCACAACATGATGCTAACCAGTCTCACTCCTACTCGCCTATTTCCTGTCGTCTCTCTCCTACCTCCTAATCATGTACAATAGCGTCGTACATTAGAACATACCTTGCGTCTGCGTCAGACATCACAGCATGCATGAAAGGTAGCAAACGGATCACGATGGTATCTCCTGCTCCACGTTCTATCGCCACAGTACAACCACACCGATGGCGGATCGCCCTACTGACCAGACGTCCGGTCGTTTGGGTTGGTCTCCTGATGATAATCGGTCTGATCCTGCGTCTCTGGTTTCTATCCATCTATGTGATCGATCCCCGTTTCTCGGCAGCCGATGATGGCGACTATTATCTGCGGGCGCTTCAGTTGGCAGTGACCGGTGAATATCGCGATAACTCGTGGCTCATCCGACCGCCCGGTCATATCTTCTTCTTCGCCGCAATGATTCGTATCGGGCTATGGCTGGGCGATCCGGCGATTGGGATTGCGCTGATCCGGGCCGTGCAGATTTCCCTATCGCTGGCCCTGATTCCAATTGGGTATGATCTGGCGCGACGGCTCTTTGATCAGCGTACCGGCCTGATCTTCGCGGCAGTTCTGGCCCTCTGGATGCCGATGGTTGAATTGCCGGTGCTGATTCTCAGCGAACCTCTCTTCTTTTTCATGCTGGTGGTTCATGGGTGGCTGTTGGTGCGCTGGCGCGACTCGCGCCAACCCGGATGGTTAGCCGGTGCCGGGGTGGCGCTGGCCATCGCTGCGCTGGCTCGCTCACCGGGATTGTACGGGGTAATCTTTGCGATCCTCTTCATCGGTGTCAGTGCCTGGACAGTTCACCACTGTCGACGCTGGCAGCCCATTGTCGTGGCACTGCTGGCGTTTCTGCTGCCTTTCGTGCTCACCATTGCTCCCTGGACGCTGCGAAATTACCTGCTCTACCGCGATTTTATTGTGATTGATACTCTAGGGCCGGTTAACCTTTGGATCGCGATGAGTGATGCGGTACACGAAGGTCGTGGTGAGGGGGAGGCCAAGGGGATTCTACAAGCTATTCCACAAGAAGATCGGCAACGGTTTGTGAGTGCCGAATTGCGCCGCATTCTGCAAACAGAACCGTGGCGCTTCACCCGCAATCTCTGGCCGCATTTTCAGCATATCTGGAAAGCCCAGTTTATCGAGGATTTCTTCGTGAAAGCCAGTTTCTTTACCCGGCCATTGCGGGAAGTCTGGCTTCATGGCCTGATTAGCGATCTCGCCTGGTTGATCTTGATCCTGGCAGCACCATTTACGCTGCTTGGACGCGGCCAGGATTGGGCAGTACGGCTGTTAGCGCTCGGTTGGATTGGCTATACCTGCCTGATGGTGATCCTCATCCATGTTGAACCGCGCTATCTGTTGCCAATCTGGTTCTGGCTGGCGTTGTACGGTGCAGCGACGCTAGCCCGGTCGGGACAACACCACTGGCGTCTGGATCGCTGGCAATTGCCCGCGCTGATCGTCAGTCTAGGGATGCTCTTCCTGATCGTCAGCTACCGCAATTACCCGCAGATTATCCAGAATGGTATTGCCCGCGAGCAGGCATACGCTGCGGCGATGGCTGCGCTGCAACGTGGTGATGATGAAGCCGTAGAACAGGCATTTCGCCGCATGCTGGCCGCCGATCCTGATTTTGCCGATGGTCAGGCCGAATTTGCCCGCTGGCTACTGACTGAAGGTCGGTATGACGAAGCCTGGCAGGTGGTTGGTACCTATCCCACTCACCGTGGTGATCTCGTGCGTGGTGCATTGGCGAGGGCGCAGGGCGATCTTGCAGCAGCGAAGGTGTTATTGCGCGATGTGGAAGAACGCGCCGGCGAGGACGTGCAACGGCTGGCAATGCGCTGGTTGTCACCGGCGCCGACGACGGCGCTAACCATGGGCGATGAACTTGATCTGGGGTATCTGTATGGCTTCTCATTCGGTGAGCGCACGGGTAATACAACGTTCCGCTGGTTGCAGGGTGAAGGTGCCGTGCGTTTGCCTGTACCAACCCCACTGACCGGCAACGAGATTGTGACACTACGGCTGGCAGTGCCGCAACCGACGAACCTGACGGTGACGATTGGTGATCGGCGATATGAGGTAAACGTTGCGCCGGGCGGCTGGCGGGTGTATCATCTGCCTGTACCTGCACAGATGCAGGGGGTACGTGAAGTGACCATCATGCTAAAAGCGCCAACGTTCTTACCGTATGAGCGTTTTCCCGGTAGTACCGATGCCCGCCCGTTGAGTGTGATGGTGCAGCAAATAGCAGTTCGGTGAAGTATCATGCAACAGATAGGCACAACAGCCCAACCAGAACCGGTCGTGGTTCAGGCATATCCCTTCACGGTGAGTGTGATCATCCCGGCTTATAACGAGGCGCATGGGATCGCTCAGGTTATTGAGCGTGTGCGTGCGGTATTGCCCGATGCCGAAATTGTTGTCGTGGATGACTGCTCGCAAGACGATACGGCCAGTGTCGCGCATGCAGCGGGTGCGCGGGTTATCCGCCATCCTGTGAATCGCGGCAACGGTGCCGCCGTCAAAACCGGTATTCGCCGCGCTCGTGGTGATGTCGTTTTGTTGATGGATGCCGATGGACAGATGGATCCGCGCTACATCCCCGATCTGCTGGGAGGGATTGCTGCCGGTTATGATATGGTGGTGGGTGCCCGCACCCGTGAGACGCAGGGCGACTCGATCTTTCGACGCTGGGGCAACCGTGCCCTCGATGCGCTCGGCAGTTATCTGGTAGAGACCGAGGTGCGCGATTTGACCAGTGGTTATCGGGCGATGCGCCGCGACGTCATCATGGAGTTCATCAATCTCTTGCCCAATCGCTATTCCTACCCAACCACCAGTACGCTGGCGTTGCTCAAAGCGGGCTACCATGTCGGCTATGTCCCGGTCACTGGACAACGCCGGCAAGGTGGTCGAAGTGGGCAAAAGCTTCTGCGCAACGGCATTCGGTTCGGACTAATCATTTTGCGGATCGTCTCACTCTTCGCACCGTTACGTGTCTACTTTCCGGTAGCGATCTCGATGCAGGGGTTGGCTCTGCTCTCGTTTCTGATCAGCTTCTTTATCACAGATCCCTTCCGTTTTCATATTCCTAACTCGGCGATGGGGTTATTCGTAGGCAGCATTATTGTCTTTATGTTTGGATTGAACGCCGAACAGGTTGCCGCACTCCGCTTTCAGCGCCCCCTGCGCAGCAACGAAGAGGAGTAGTTCGTGATGCGTGTTCTGCTTTCGTGGCTGCTCCGTCTGATCGGGCCGGCGCTTTTGCTATGGTTTATCGTGACCAGCGATCTCAACCTGTTGTGGCAGACTATGCGCTCAGCTGATCTGGTGCCAGTTCTCTGGTCGCTGGCCCTGCTGCCACCGTTCATTATCATCAAGTCGTGGCGGTGGATTCAGATCATGCGGGCGATGAATCTCTCCCTCGATCTGCCAACGGCTTGTGCTCTCTACATGGTCGGTATCTTTTACGGAACGACAACGCCGGGTCAGGCTGGCGATCTGCTGAAGGCAATGTATCTGCGCGAACGGGGTCAACCGACAGCGCCGGCACTGCTCTCGGTTGTGCTGGATCGATTGTGTGATCTGATCATTATGGCCCTATTGGGAATGATAGGCGTCTTTGCGCTGGGTCGGCTCCTCCCCAGCCGCGAGCTACAACAGATGATCGTGATCGCGATGGGCATTGGTCTGCTCACGATCACGGTGATCTTGACCGCAAGACGGCCACGTTCGTGGGTGCTGACCGTGCTCTTGCCACGATTTGCGCCACGGCTGCGCTCCCGCCTGGATCGCTGGAATGAGCAGATGCACAGTTTGATGCTGACGCCGGCTCTGATCGCAACGCTCGGTGGGGCAACGCTGGTCTCGGCCTTTTTCACCTTCTTTCGACTCTGGTTACTCTTCCTGGCCCTTGATCTAAGTGCGGTACCGTTTCTGATCTTTGTCGGTGCGTCGGCATTGATTGCCGTGTTGCAGGCCTTACCCATCTCGATTGGCGGTCTCGGTGTGCGTGACGTGGTGCTGTTTGCAATCCTCGCCGCCTACGGCTATTCGCAAGAGCAGGCGTTGACCCTCTCGGCGCTCTTTTTGCTCATCAATGTTGAACATATCATTGTGGGCTTTATCGTTTCTTTATGGTTTCCCCTTGGGCGAAGTGGTACAATTACACCATGACATATCATCGTTACGCGACCGTATATGATGGTAGCGGTCAGATACGCTTTGCGCTGCTGACCGCCCTCTATCTGGAAGAGTTGTTGCAACGCCATCCAGTGTCCGGGCGACGGATGCTGGATGTTGCCTGTGGTACCGGCACGCTGCTGGCGATTTTGGCCGAGCGTGGCTGGCAGGTAACGGGGGTCGACGCTTCGCCAGCAATGCTGGCACAGGCGGCAGCGAAGCTGGCCGATGTACCAGTGCCGGTTGAGTTGCGACAGGGTGATATGCGCGAGCTGGCGAGCTTGCTGCCAGCGCATACGTTTGAGCTGGTGACGTGTACCTACGACAGTCTCAATTACCTGATCGGGAGTCACGACCTGGCTGCGTGTTTGCGCGGTGTGGCACGGGTGCTGGTGCCGGGTGGATTGTTTGTCGCCGATATGAATACTCGCCACTTTTTAGCTGTTGATTGGGGGGAGTACGCTTTTCATGAACAGCCGGGCTATGTCCAGGTCGAACGCACACATTTTGATCCGGCAGCTAACCTCTCTACCATGTGGCTGACCGGTTTTATTGGCAACGACCACGATGGCTACGAACGATTTGACGAGCTGCATATCGAACGGGCATATCCCAATGACCTGGTTGTTGCGCTGATCGAGGCAGCCGGCCTGAAGATCGAAGGATGCTACGACGGCTTTACCTTTCAACCGCCAACTAATACCACTCAGCGTATCTGCTGGGTTGTCCGTAAACCACTATGCCAAAACTACTGATTCTATCAACCGGTGGCGCGTTAGCAATTCGACGGGCGCTTGGTGCCCGTGATGATCAACTGACCGTGCGCCCTGATCTCACAGTCGTGATTGAAGAGTTTGCCAATCTACCCGGTAGCCATCTTACGCCACAGCAAATCTTTGCGCTGGCGCAGCGCATCCAACAAGTACGTGATGGGTATGATGGTATTCTGGTCACGACCGGCAGTGATACGCTGGAAGAGGCCGCCTTCCTTATCGATCTCTTACTCCCTGCCGGGTCGCCGGTTGTTGTTACCAGTTTGCCGCGCCTCAGCACCGGTGGGGTGAGTGAGACGAACGGTCTTCAGGCTGCGATGACCGTTGCGGTAACCTCTGCCGTCGCCGGGACGGGGGCGCTGGTCGTGGTTGATAACACTATCTATGCCGCTGCCACGATTCAGGCGCAGTTCAGTCAGGGGCCTGGTATGGTGACGGCGCCACTGGGTGCACTGGGACGGGTTGAAGGCGATCAGGTCAGCCTGCGCTTGCAGCCGGTAGGACGACAGCAGATCGCCGCGCCGCGCCTGGTCGAGCCGGTTGATCTGATACGGATTGGGGTTGGTGCTGATGATCGTCAGTTACGGCATAGCATTGCCGATAATGTTGCCGGAATTGTAATTGAAACACTGGGCAGCGGACGAGTTCCACCCTGGTGGTTGCCGGCGATTGGCGAAGCGGTACAGCGCCGGATTCCGGTCGTCGTGGTCAGCCGGGCCGGTGCCGGCGGGCTGGGTGATGAATTCGGGTACGTTGGTGCCTACCATGATCTGCGTAAGCTGGGAGTCATTTTTGCCCCCGATCTGAACGGGATCAAAGCTCGCCTAAAACTGATGGCTGCACTTGCGGTTGCTCGTTCTCCCGCTGAACTACGGGCGCTCTTCCGCTAGCGTGCCGATTTGGTTTGACGAGTAAAATGAGCGCATCAAATCGCGTGAATATATGTTGTTGCATGCGCGATGGTAGAGAGGTGAACTGCGATGAATGTACTACCACCGCCGGAAGCAAAAGCGGCGTATGTCGAGCAAATGTTTGCTCGCATTGCCCGCGGTTACGACCGGGTTAATCGGGTGATGACGTTTGGGCTTGATCAGGGCTGGCGGCGCAAAGTGGTGGAATATGTTGCGCCACCGGTACACGGTCGTGCGCTTGATGTTGGTACCGGTACTGGCGATTTTTTGATCGAACTGGCAGCCTGGGCACGTGAGGGGTTGGTGGTCGGGGTCGATTTTACCGTACCCATGATGCAGGCCGGCCAACCGAAAATTGCTGACCTGGCCCAGAGCGGACGCGCTGCCTTTGTGGCCGGTGATGCGTTGCAGTTACCGTTTCCCGACAACACCTTCGATACGATTACCACCGGTTTCGTCTTGCGAAATGTCACCGACATTCCGGCAGCACTACGGGAGATGTACCGGGTGGCCCGGCCCGGTGCTACCATGGCGTGTCTGGAAGTAGCTCGACCACGGCATCCATTGCTGCGCTGGGGGCACCGCATCTATTTTGAGCATGTTGTACCGTGGATTGGGGCATTGCTGGGTGGTGATCGCCGCGCCTACACCTATCTCCCGCAATCGGCGCGTGCCTTTCCGCCCCCCGATGAACTGGCGGCAATGATGTGTGAAGCAGGCTGGAGTCACGTCTTCTACCGCCTCTATGGTCTGGGTGCGGTTGCAATTCATGTCGGTGCCAAAAAGATGTAGCAGCAATGACCATCACTTCAAACACGTATGTGAGGTTGCGCGATGTACCACGACGATGATGATGACGATGAAATTCGCCAGCGAGCCAGACGGTTGATGCGTTTGCGCCGTGAACGCGAATGGTTCGATGACGACGATTATTTGGATGTGCAACCCAGAATCGGTTATCGGTCACAGCCAATCCGAAGTGGTATTTCGGGTTCGGTCATCGTTCTCCTCATAGTCGTCCTGTTGATCGGGATTGGCGGTTTCTGGATAACGCAGCGCATCAGTGCCCTTGGCAGTGCCATCCCGAATGTGCAGGTGATCGTCCAGACGCCAACACCTCAGATCATCAGTGGTGCGGCAGTCGTGCAGCGGATACAGCAACTAAGCCGGCTCGAAACCAGCAAATACACCATTGAGCGGGTTATTGATATCCGCCAGGGCAGCAATATTCCGATTATCGGTGATTGGTTGGCCAGCGATGCGATATTACTCATCGCTCATGGTACGGTGGTGGTCGGGGTCGATCTAAGTCAGCTTACCCCTGATGCGGTTACTGTCTCTCCCGATGGCAGACAGATTACCGTGCGTCTACCACCGGTGCAGGTCTTTAGTGCAACCCTTGACAACAGCAAAACTCGCGTCTATAGCCGTGAACGCGGCTTGCTGGCACCAGACAATCCGAATCTGGAGACGATAGCCCGTCAGGCGGCTGAGCAGCAAATTTTGCAGGCAGCCTGCGAGGATGGGATTATGGAGGAGGGTACGCGCAACGCAGAGCTGGCGCTACGCCAGTTTCTGGGCCTGATCGATGGTGCCGTTGTCGAGGTTGTGACCTCACCTCCAACATCATGTACGGTCTCACCATAATGGAAACGGTAAAGGCGCTTCACATGAGTGTTCCGTATGGAGTAGTGATAGGGGGATTGGGGGAATACGCTGATGAATACCTGCTGCCTATCCTCATTGCGTCTGGTTATCAGGTATGGATTACACGGGGGGCTGCCACTCTCTGCGATACATTAAGTCGCCAGATTGATCTGGCGCTGGTCAGTATTCCAGATCAGTCGTATCTCGGTCAGATTCCTGAACTACTCAAACAGTGGCAGGGCGTTTTGATGCTCATTGGCCCCCGTAATGATCAACTGGTGGTTGGTGCCTTCTCCCATGGTGTTGACGACTACATTGCCCGACCCTTCCGTACCGACGAACTCATGGCGCGGATACGTGCGCAATTGCGGCGGCGACAGCGTTATTTACCGCCGCCGTTCACTGCCGGTCCGTTCACGTTTGATCTGGCTGCGCATACCATTTCTTTTCGCAATCAACCACTTGATCTCGATCTGCCTGCATTCGCCCTCCTCACCGTATTGGCCGAAGCGCCGACCCGCTGGTTTACAGCAACTGAATTACTAACGCTCGTCTGGGGGCGTGGTCAGGTAAACAATCTTTCACTCCTTGAGGCAACCTGGCAGCGTGTGCGTCAGCAGATTGAAGGCGATGAGAATGTGCTGGTTGGTGATATTACGCAAGAGGTGGTGTTGTTACAGTGATGGCATTATACAGGCGTTGAGGCGGTAATATGCTCCACATTGCGCTTAATGTATCACTTACCATGCGCGAACTGGCGTGGTCTGAACGCTTCGACACGGCGGCACGGCTTGGTTTCGGTACAGTCGAGTTCTGGTGGCCGGATGGGGTTGATCTCAAGGCAATCAGCCGCCAGTTGCGTGATCTCGATCTGCAAGTAGCGCTGGTCAATTTTGCCGCTGGTGTGCTGGCCCAGGGTGAACGAGGGTTGTTGAACCATCCGGAACGGCAACATGAGTTTCGCGCCAATGTTCCGGTGGCGCTGGAGTTTG
Source organism: Chloroflexus sp. (assembly GCF_034434295.1). GTDB lineage: Bacteria > Chloroflexota > Chloroflexia > Chloroflexales > Chloroflexaceae > Chloroflexus. The sequence continues at coordinate 14,416 of NZ_DAOTZQ010000129.1, read as the reverse complement.
CCCAACAGATTGGGTGTCGGCGACTGAATGCCCTGGTTGGTAAGCTCCTCCCCGGAGAAGATCGCGCTTCACAGATGTCACGGGTACGCGAGAATCTGGCCTGGGCTTGCGAGCAGGCAGCCGCAGCCGGGATTGAGGTGGTCGTCGAGTCGCTCAATGCCTGGGAAAACAGTGGCTATCTACTGACCAACACCGCCGAGACGCTGGCATTTCTGGCGAGTGTTGGTGCACCGAATCTGCGCTATCAGTACGACTGTTACCACATGCAGTTGATGGAAGGAAATATCACTCGCACGATTCGCGAACACGTTGCTCGGATTAGTCATATTCAGGTCGCCGATGCTCCCCATCGCCGCCAGCCCGGTACCGGAGAGTTGCATTTTCCGTACATCTTCCGGGCAATTGTCGAGAGTGGCTACACCGGTTTTGTCGGTCTGGAGTTTATCCCTGACCGCGAACTGGCCGCTTGCCTGGAATGGCTACCCCCAGACCGCCGGCAACCGATAGCGCTTGAAGCTATGCGCTGGTCGGCAGTGGGGAGTGGATGATAACCCCTGAACAGACAATGGGTGAGATAAGGGTGTCAACAGGGCGTATGTATACAATCAGTTGGCATACCACTTGATTTATTGAGAAGAGAGTCGCTGCATAAACCATCTCATATCAAGCCGGTACTGCCTAAAAGTTCCTTATCAGCAGACTGGCACACAAATGAAGTTCCGCATCATACAGCAATTGCCCCTACGTAAACTGAAGAATCTGCATTTGATCAAGCAATGATATGGACGTGACATGAGCAACGCAGAAGAATATAAGGCGTGTACACCTATACCTGTAAACCCAGACTTCTTCAACCCAACATGTAATCTTCCTTATGGTTTAACAGTCGAACATATACGTCGAGCAATGAAAGATTTCATAGATTTTCTGGGCTTCATCAATCAACAACTTTACGCAAAAGGTATGCCAAGAATTGAGAGTTTTCTGATGCCTGCCAACTTTAGTAGCATCGTTGGGGAGTTTATTAACAACCGAATTCCTGAATATTGCCCCTACCTGGTAAAAAACCGATACCACAACGGCCATCCAGACCTGATTCCCAAGGGTATGTTTCCAGGCGATGCAGTACAGTATGCACACGATGGCATTGAGGTGAAAGCTTCAAGGTATGCACAGGGCTGGCAGGGTCATAACCCAGAGTCTGTCTGGTTGATGGTGTTCCATTTTGATAGTAATACCGCTGGTGACAGCATGAGAGGATCAACACCTAAACCATTCTGTTTCAAGGGTGTCTACGCTGCTCGATTAGAGCAAGATGATTGGGCCTTTTCTGGACGTTCAGATGCGAGTCGTCGAACGATTACAGCCAGCGTCACCCAAAGCGGTACAAAGAAAATGAAAGCTAACTGGATATACAAGGACTCAACTGAACTGAAAAGATAATTGATTGCCTGTGGTATACAGTGAAGACAAGGCTGGAATCGATTGTAAGCTCATAAGGTAATATTCTCGATATTTTTCAATACCAATCGCAGCATAGCCGATTGCTTCTGCCGCAGCAATGGTCGATCCAGAACCCATAAAAGGATCAAGGACTATTCCTTCGCCAAGAGGCAAAGAGGCGTACACAATTTGGCGCAGAAACGATTGTGGTTTCAGGCTTGGGTGATTCGCTATCGCCCGCTCCTTTTGCGGTGTGCGTTCGCTTTCGATAACATCTTCAAAAGGATTACCGTCTTGTTTGCGGCGCAATCCCCCTGTTTGGAAAAGCCGTAAACATTCACTTACGGTCAGGCCGTCTGGAATAGGTTTTCGGAAAATACCCCAGGGTTCGTAGCAACCGCGTGGCATTGAGCAAACATCGGGGAATTCATCCTCAGCATTCTTTGGTCTATCACCACCGCGAAGCGTTCGGACTAACCGAACAATCTGTCCACGAAACTCGAAACCAGCCTCAACAATGGCAGTAAAGACTATTTGGGAAAGAAAAACATTTGATGCAAGAAATACGTGGCCACCAGGACGTAACACTCGTAAAGCCAGCCTGGCCCACTCGTAAAAGTAATGTTGTATTCGTTCTCTTTCCTTTGAATTTAGTGCAGTAAATCTTGGTAAGGGTGATCTGGTATGACCATCAAAAGATGGCGGAATGCGCCAGATTCCTCCATTGCCATTTGAGCGCTTTTCCAATTGCTCAGGATCGTATTCCTTCACGCCGTAGGGGGGATCGGTAACAATGGCATGAATGCTATCGCCTGGGACTTCGCTTAGCCATTCAAAACAATCAGCATGTATGACTAAAGATTTGGTAAAAGAGTGAAATTCATGGTTAAGGGTGTAAGTCTGTTCGAGATAGTTGATTGACATTATGATCACCTGAACATTTTCGACAACCTGGTATACCGAGACGATTTCACGGAAGATTAATCAAACATCTACGTTTTCTAAAGTATTGGGTGCCGATAATCTTTTAAATATCGTACAATAGAACAAATGTTTTGTCAAGAAAATCTGTCTGGCAAGGTTTGACTTTTTCCAGCCTTAAAGGCGGTTGTACCTGTTCACCGTTTAGATGTGATCTTGCACGGAAGGATATCCGCTCAGGCCACTATCCGGCAAAAAAGGTACCAGTCTAACGCATCATCGTAGTGACCAATTGCCATAACATCATTATATCCATCTTTGCAAAATGCTGCGATGGTGCCTGAATCGCCTGGAACGAAAGCTGTTGTGTAGAGGACTCCATTGCACCGGGAATAATGCCACTCGTTCTGTCTTCCCCCATTCCTGCGAGCGCGGACTTCCGATCTACCGGTACTGGACTGGGTGGGATCACGCGCATCCATCCTAATCGCCAGTCTTGAATTCGCCACTCCCCCCTCCGCAGCAAAACATCACCTACCCGTGCAATACACGCAAAAGCGAGGTGGATACCCACCCCGCTCTTATGAAGTATCACCACCCTACCGCGCCACGCCGTCACCGTGTCGCCTGGCTAATTCCTGCCAGCGGTTGCGCCACATCGCTACCCAACTCGTACCGCGCAACCGCCAGGTACCGACGATGCCGTATGGCAGGAAGAGCACGATGAGAATGTACACAATCCCAAACAGCAGCGGCCACGCCGGCCCGAAGAAGAAGTTCAGCCAGTACCCCAGCAGTTGGATTACGGCGGCGCCGAGCATTGGTCCGATCAACGAGCCGACGCCGCCAATAATGGTCATCAGGAGCGCATTGATCGTTGTGCCTACGCCAAGCACCGCTGGGTTTGCGTTGAGATTCCACAGCGCGTTGAATGCGCCGGCCAGCGCTGCCATGACCCCACTGACCGTGATCGCGATCAGCTTGTAGGTGAGTGTATGGTAGCCCAGGACTCTGGCCCGGACCTCGTTGTCACGGATCGCCATCATCACCCGCCCGGTTGGCGAATTGACGACCTGGCGGGCCAGGAGGTACATCACTACCGCAAATCCTAACGCGAGGTAGTAGAAGCGCAGGCGTTCGTTGGTCGGGCTGATCCACGCCGGTACCGGAATACTTTGCAACCCATCCTCTGCCCCTGTCCACTGGCGAAAGTCGGTTGCTTCGGCCAGGAGGAAGAACATCTGGGCAAAGGCCAGTGTCACCATCGCGAAGTAGACACCGCTGACCCGCAACGAGAGCAGGCCAACGATCAGGCTTTGCAGTACCGCAATGATGATGACGGCCACGAATGCTGAACCGAGGTCCCAACCGGCATGTTTGAGCAAAATCCCAATCGTGTAGGCACCCGTGCCGAAGAAGAGGGCGTGACCGAAGGAGAGAATGCCGGTATAGCCCATCAGAATGTCGTAGCTCATCGCAAAAACGGCCAGAATGAAGACCTGGATGAGCATACCCTGCCAGAATTTCGGTACCCCACTGTCAATTGGCTGGCCGGTGAGCAGTGCTATCAGATAGGGGAAGGCGATCAGACCGCCGATCAAGGCCAGACCGGCCCACTGTGGTGCTTTCAAACGTGTCAGCATCGCCTACTCCTTCTTCCCGAAGAGACCTGCCGGGCGCAGCAAGAGCACCAGCGCCATGATCAAGACCGTTGAAGTGCGCGCAATTGAAGGCGAAAAGGTGATCGCTTCGCTCATCCACGGTAGTTGGATACCGGTCAGGACAATCTGGTCGCCAAAGGCGCGCGCCAGCCCCACCAGCAGCGCACCCAGTGCTGCGCCGGTGAAGCTGCCCATCCCTCCGATCACCACGGCGATAAAGGCCTGTAACTGAAACTCCTGCCCCAAACCAGGGCTAATGCCGAGGAATGGTGCCGCTGCCACCCCGCCCAACGCGGCAAGACCGGCTCCAAGCGCAAAGACCAGGGTGAAGACGCGGCGGACGTTGATCCCTAATGCCTGTACCATTTCGCCGTCCTGGACACCGGCCCGAATGATCATCCCCAGGCGGGTGCGGCGCAAGAGGAGGGCAATGCCGATAAACATGGCAATGCCCAGAGCAATAATAAAGATGCGATAACTGGGGAATGGTCGCCCCAATACGTCAATACTGGCACAGTTGTCGCGGAGCCAGGCAATCAGGTTGGGTGATGGACAATCAGCTCCACGCCGGCTAAACCATTCGGGTAATTCCATAAAGTAGCCACCCGGCCCCCAGATGCCTTTCACCAGCTCGGTGCCGACAAAGACCAGTCCCAGTGTGACCAGTACCTGATAAATAGGCCGGCTGTACAGCGGACGAATCAGGCTCCATTCCATCAGGCCACCCAGCGCAGCGCCGCTGGCGGCACCGATCACCAGGGCCAGGAGAAAGCGGATGTTTGCGTTGATGCTCAACAGCCAGCCTTCGGCAGCGAGGCGGAATGGTGCGATGACCAATGCCAGGGCGAGCATGCTTAACCCCAGGACGAGATCGCCCCTCGTTGGTGGACGAGTGTGTTCCTTACCGATCAGAAAGGCGATTCCCGCAATGAGTCCTGCTACGGTCAGCCCTAACGTTCGTCCAATAAAGATCGCAGTTGGTGCCTGCGCTTCCTCAGTAGGCACTCGCCCACCCGAACTGAGCGCAATGGTTGCCAGTGGTGTCAACTCGAAGCCCCAAACTGCCAGTCCGCCCACGATCAACGCTCCAAGCCAGAACCACCAGCGTGGTGCCTTCATACGATTGATGGGGAACCAGCGCACCAGGAGCCACCCTGCTACGAACGCCAGTACAAATGGCATAGTGTTCAGCAATAGGCGTGGGTTGGCATAAAGGGTAAAGCCCACGTAGGCGCCGATCATAAAGAGTGTCCCATGGGCGAAATTGAGTACATCCATCAGGCCGAAGATCAGTGAGAGGCCGGATGTAACTAAAAAGTAGAGTGCTCCCAACGTCAGGCCAGAGAGGAGAATACTGGCGAGGACGCGCGGTTCGTAATGGGTGATTGCCCAGTATGCAAAGATCAATGTCGCACCGATCCCGGCCAGCAAGCCTCGTCGCTGTCGAATAAATTCATTCATGGATCTCCTCACTGTGGCACGATAGTAGCAAGGTATCGTGCCGGTCGCTTGCAACGATCTGACGGGCGTCATTTCTGTATCAGATGACGCGATAAGCTCCCGCCGTCATCTCCCTTACCCGGCTCCCAGGTACCTGTTAATCGTTGCCTGATCGTGAATAAGGTCGGCCATCTTCCCGTGCTGAACATTGCGGCCATCGTCAAGAATGTAGTATTCGTCAGCCAGTTGGGCTGCCATAGCAAAATTCTGCTCAACGAGCAAAATCGTTGTTTCCGTCGCCATCTGGCGCAACGCGGCCATAATTTGTTCAACGATGATCGGTGCCAGCCCTTCACTCGGTTCGTCAATCAAGAGCAAACGATTCTCGGCTACCAGTGCCCGGGCAATCGCTAACATTTGCTGTTGGCCGCCGGAGAGCTTGCCGCCGGGATGACGGTAAAAGCGCTTTAAGTCGGGGAAGAGTCCCATAATCAGGTCACTTCGGCGGGCCAGATCACCGCGTTTACGTTCGGCGAGCCGCAAGTTCTCCTCGACGGTGAGATCGCGAAAAATGGCCCGGTGTTCAGGGACGTAGCCGACTCCCAGGCGGGCAATGTCATACGCCGGACGCCCGTTGATCACTTCTCCGGCCAGGCGTATACTACCGTGGCGCGGCGGATTCAGGCCCATGATCGAACGCAACGTTGTGGTCTTGCCGGCACCATTACGCCCTAGCAGCGCGGTGATGCTTCCGCTTCGCACGCGCAGCGATACTCCTTCAAGAATGTGAAATTGACCGATGTAGGTATGTATGCTATCAACATCCAGCAATATTTCGCTCATTGCCGACCTCCAATGAAGGTCGTTCCCAGGTAGGCATCGCGTACCGCCTGATTGGCACTGATCTCAGCCGGGCTGCCCTCTGCCAGCACACGTCCCTGGTGCATCACCGTAATGGTTTCAGCCAGACTCATCACTACCGACATATTGTGTTCGACGATCAAAATCGTTTTGTTCGTTCCTTGCCGAATGTTACGCAGCAAGTCCAGCAACATCGGCACCTGTTCGGTTGCCATCCCTGCTGTTGGCTCGTCGAGCAGGAGAATATCGGCGTCACCGGCAAGTAGTATCGCCAGCTCAAGCCGACGTTTGTCGCCGTGGGGAAGTGTGGCTGCAATCTGGAGTGCTCGTTCGTGTAAGCCAACCTGTTGTAACGCTGCGTAGGCCCGTTCGCTGTACGTGTGGAGCTGGTTTGCACGCTTCCAGATGTGCAGATTGTCCCGTCCACGAGCCTGTGCAGCCAGGCGGACGTTTTCCAGTACAGTTAGGGTTGGAAAGATGTTGGTAATTTGAAACGACCGCCCAATACCGAGATGGGCCATTCGATGCAGGGGGAGGTGCGTGATTTCACGATCACGCAAGAAGACCCGTCCCGCTGTTGGTTTAAGATAACCACTAATCAGGTTAAAGAGGGTGGTCTTTCCAGCACCATTCGGCCCAATAATCGCATGCACGCTGCCGGCGCACACCCGCAGATCGACGTGATCAACGGCGCGCAGGGAGCCGAAATCACGGGTCAGGGCCTGGGTTTGAATGATCCATTCGCTCACAAACGCACCTTCGCTTCCAGCATGTGCCGCGCATGCCCACACCGGCATGCGCGGCGAGTGTAACGGTTACTTGCAGCGTCCTAATGCTGCTGGTACAGCACATGGTGGTGCCGTCTGTTCGGGGGTGAAGAGGGTAACCAGCTCGAAGAACTTGAAGTCAGGATCGTTGGTGTTGAGCAGGCGCACCAAGGTCATCGGCTGGAGGAGTACGTGATCTTCGGCCCGCACCGTGTAGGTTCCCTTCGGCCCGTCGAAGGTCATCCCTTCGAGAGCGGCAATCAAGCCATCAGCAGTCGGATCGCCACCCGTCTCTTCCAACGCCTTGACCAGCATGATAGCGGCGTTGAAGCCACTCTCTGTGAAGAGATCAGGTGGAACGCCATACACTGCTTTGTGGCGCTCGACCAGCCAGTTATTCACCGGATTATCGAACAGGCTGTAGTGATAAACACTCACACCGACCGAACCGATGGCATCGGCATAGCCGTTGACCATCGTCTGATTGTCACCAAACCCGGTCGCTACCGTCATGACATCGAACACACCTAGTTGCTGCATCTGCTGGAACATGGGCACGAAACCGGTTCCCGACCAGGTTACGATCAAGACTTCTGCCCCAGAGTCGAGGAGCTGGTTGATGTACGGGGTGAAGTCGGTCGTATCCGGCGGTGCAAAGACGGTGCCGGCGTCCTCTGCGGTGTCATTGAGCACGAATTCGCCACCGAGGGCTTTGACCGTGAGGTAGAATGCGCCCGCTGAACCACGACCGAACGCATTGTCTTGCGCAATCTGCACGAATTTCTTGCCGGTCTGCAACAGAGCGGCACTCATAGTGAGGGCGTCTTGCACGCTGGTACGACCGGCACGGAAGGTGTAGATGTTAAAATTCTCGCCGGTGAGGGCCGGTGTGGCTGCCGGTGCCGCGATGTAGACGATCTTATTCTCGGCGGCAACTGCCGAGATCGCCAGTGCTACCGGCGAGCTGGGCGAACCAACGAGTACGTCGGCACCATCGCTCTCGATTGCCTCGCGGGCCAGCGAGACCCCGGTCTCTGGATTACTGGCGGTATCTTTCACCACTACGTTGATTGGCCGGCCTGCCACCTGATTGGTCCCGTTCGTCGCATATTCCAGTCCAAGCGTGAAGCCGCGTTCAAGCATTGGGCCGTAGATGGCCAGCAAACCAGAGTTGTCGGTCATTAGCCCAACCACAATCGGTTCGCCGGTCGTGGTCGTGGTGGTCGGTGCCGCGGTTGGTTCTGGGGCAGTGGTCGGTACGGCGGTTGGTTCTGGGGCGCTGGTCGGTGCCGCAGTCGGTTCTGGGGCAGTGGTCGGCTGTGCGGTCGACCCGCCGCCACATGCACTCAGCGCGAGGGCAAAGACTATCAGCAACGTGATAGCCAGTTGGCGGACAAAACGGACAGTGTGCATCGGTCGCTCTCCTTTGTCACAGGCATCTGCATTATTCCGGCGGGCGGTTGCCCGAACAACATAGCGCTTTACGTTTGTGGCACCATCACAAGTGCCTCGCCATCAACAATCAGGCGTTGGTCGCTACCAGTACACTGCGTGCGGAGCGTAATCAGTGGTTTATCGGTCCGCGTATGGGTGATGGTCACCGTGGCAGTAAGCATCTCACCAACACGAGCCATGTTGTGGAAGGTGAATTCCTGGCGGAGATATACTGCACCCGCTCCCGGTAATTTGACACCCAGCAGGTAGGAAAACAGCGCGCCGATCAGCGGTTCTGGCACAGTCTTTTGCGGTTGGTCATTGCAGAGCCGTGCATATTCGTCGATCAGGGTTTGATCGATCACGCGCTGGACGGTCGCCTGCATCCCAACAGTCAGTGCTGTCATACCGTTTCCTCCGCGGTCATTGTTGTGCGTTGCCGGTCGAGAAAGGCTTTCAAACCAAGATCAGCCTCAATCGACTGAATACGCTCGCAATACACTTCTCGTTCATGATTGAGGGCGGCAGCGATCTGTTCTCGTTCCGCCCAGAGCAACCGGCGGGTGCAGGCGATACTGCCCGGCATCTGTGTTGCAATCTGGTAGGCCAGGGCCTGGGCCTCGTCAAAAAGATGGCCGGGTGCGACCAGGCGGTTGGCTAAACCCCAGGCTACTGCCTCCTCAGCCGTGATCGGCCGTTCGAGAAGTAACACTTCGCCGGCGCGTCGTTGGCCGATCAGTCGCGGCAGGAGTGTCGTCCAACCTCCCTCCGGCGACAGGCCGAGCGTTGTCGCGTAGGCCGTGAAATGGGCGTTGGGTGTTACCAGGACGATGTCAGCCACCACAACCAGCCCCAGTGCGCTTCCGTTCACCGGTCCCTGTACGGCGACGATGAGCGGCACCGGCAGATCGATCAGCGTCAACATCACCTCATGCAACAGGCGTAACCCATGATCGGCGTAAGCGAGCCGGTCGGTTTGCCTGGTCAGGGCCATCAAGTCAGTCCCGCACGAAAAATACGCCCCATTGGCCTGCAAGACGATAGCTCGCAGTCCATGATGCTGACGTGCTGCAATGATGTGCGTTTCCAGCTCGGTTAACAGCTCTGGCGTCAGGCCGTTGTGCTGCATCGGCCGGTTAAGGGTGAGAGTTACAACCGGGCCGTTTGTCAGAATGGTTACCAGATTACCCATGCCCAACAATCAATCTCGTCTCACCACTACAGGCCACCTTACCGTCGGCACGGGTGACGCTGACCGTGCAATGGATCGTGTCCTCGTCCCTATCGGTCACTTCCACGGCGACATGGACCGTATCACCGGCAAAGACCGGATTGGTAAAGCTAAGGGTCTGTTGCTGCTGTACCGCTGATGGCGCCAGGATGCGCAGGGCGGCACGGATGTAACCGTAGAGCAGCATACCGTGAGCGATGGTGCGCCCGAAGCGTGTTGTCGCTGCGACTGCCGGATCGGTGTGAATCGGGTTCGTATCGCCGCTCATCACTGCAAAGCGGTTGATGTCTTCCTGGCTGATCGTATGTTGTCGTTGATAACGGGTACCTGCCGTAAGTGCATGCATGTTCACACCCTCTTCAGGAAGCGCGTGCTTTTGCCAAATGGGGCAACAACAGCGCCAGGAAACGATCCGGTGCTTCCAGATTGGCCGAGTGGCCGACACCGGCAATGATCTGCGGCTCGACCCCCAGTGCTTCGGCTGCCCGTTTCACCGTCTCCGGGGTCACCAATGGATCGAGTTCACCACCCATTACCAGTGCTGGGGCACCAATCGTGCGCAGGCGATCACCGGGTTTCCACTCACGCAGCGCATTGATTGCGCCGTTGGCAGCACTCAGCCGCTGCGCGTGACCGATTGCCACCAGTTCGCGCCACAGTTCGTCGTCTGGGGCGGTTGGTGCCATCGCCTTGATGGCCTGGGCAAAGAAGTCAGGGTTGTCCTTCAGGAGTTGTTGCCGATCTGGTTGATAGACCTCGTCGGGCATGCCATCAACCCATGGCGGTGCCAGCACAGCAATCGTCGCTACCCGATCTGGTTGATCGAGTGCGGCCTGCAAGACCACCGCCGCCCCTAACGAATGTCCAACCAGATGACAGCGTTGGATGCCGAGGGCATCGGCGAAATGCCACAGATCGGCGGCCAGTGCGGGCATCCGGTAGTCGTGGTCTGGTCCCTGCGTAGCGCCACGACCGCGTAGATCGGGAGCCAGTCCACGATACCCGGCAGGGAGACGTTCGAGCACTCGTAACCACCAGCCGCTACTGGCCCAATTGCCGTGCACGAAGATAATCGGCTCGCCTTTACCAACGTCAAGGTAGTGAACCTCAAGATCTCCGGCCTGGATAACTGGCATAGCTTTCTCACTTTCCCGCTCAAGCCTGTTACCTGGTACGCAGGTGATCGTGGAATGCAGCGTTGAACTGGTCAGGATGCTCAATGTACGGCGTATGGCCACATTCGGCGAAGACCAGCTCGTGGAAGCGGCCACCGGCGGCGGCGTAGCGCTCCAGCACAGTGCGCGTTTGCCCGATCATCGGTTGTGGAGGATGGGCATCAGTGCCGGGCCAATCGGGTAAAATGCCAAGTTGACCGAGCGTACCAACATCGAAGAGCGACATATCGCTCACGATCTGGTCATCAGCACCACGCACCCACAAGATGGGAGGCTTCGGCTCAGCAGCTACAAAACGCTCGACCGCATCGCCAACGTAAAGGGGCGAAATGGCATTGATCGGTCCCCAGACCCCAGGTGCGACACCCGGCCAGTGCGGCGATGGCTTGAAATCGCCGGGGTAACGCTGCGGTCCCACCTTCTCACTTAGCATCGAGGCCAGCAATGCCTCTTCGCGGGCCGGGCGGAACGGTGGTTTCCAGTAGAACGTGTTCATGACAACTCTGGGGGCTGCGTTGCCAGCCTCTTCGGTGGTATCGCCGGCAGCCATACGCTCTACGAAGGCTTGATTGACCGTACCGCCACCCGATCCAGCACCATCTGGCCAGCACAGCTCGCCGTTTAGCCCTTTGCAACCACCAAAACCGTAAGGCGAACCGGGTGCTACCAGGGTAGCCGTGATGATACGTTGCGGCACAGCCGCGATGAGATTGAACAGCACCACACCACCCAGTGAATGCCCCACCGCATGACAACGATCAATGCCGAGGGTGTCGAGCAAGGCGATCAGATCATCAACCCAGTCACCGCAGCCACGGGTAGCATCGATCAGCAAATCTTCGGTCTCACCGTAACCGCGCAGATCGGGCGCAATCGCACGAAATTGTGCCGGCAGCGCCAGCATCGTCTCTTCCCAGAACGTGGCCGACGAGGCATTACCGTGAATGAACAGCACCGCTTCACCGTCAGCCGGGCCACTGCTCAAAACATGCATGTGCAAACGACTGGTTGCCACCATCGTCGAAGTGATACCGGGTAAGGTTGGAATCTTGCTCATAGCGTTCTCCGCTTCATACCTGCAACTGCTGAAACATGTGTTTAATAGCCTGCTTATCAATCTTGCCGGCACCGGTCTTCGGTAATTCAGCGAGGGTGACAATCCGTTTAGGCAGTTTGTAGCGCACCAGGCGCAGCCCGGCAAAAGCGATCAAGTCTTGTTCCGAGAAGGTACTGCCGGGACGCACCACCACCGCCGCCCAACCAACTTCGCCCCAGTGTGGGTCAGGCATACCGACCAGAGCGACTTCCGCGACGTCCGGATGGCCGGCCAGCACACTCTCAACCTCGGCGGGATAGATGTTTTCGCCACCCGAAATGATGACATCCTTCAGCCGTCCAACGATCCGAAAACAACCATCGGCATCGAAACTGGCCAGATCACCCGTGCATAGCCAGCCGTCACGAAAAGCCGCAGCCGTCTCGGCGGGACGGCGCCAGTAACCGGCGCAGACATGAGGGCCACGGATCTGCAATTCGCCAATCTCATCAACACCACATTCCCGACCATCAGCCGCAACCACCCGCACATCGATAAACATCAGCGGGTAGCCAACTGCCCCCGGCTTCTCCCGCACCAGTTCAGGTGGTAGCCAGAAGGTATTCGGGCCGGCTTCGGTCAGACCATACCCGGTCTTGAAATCGATCCCGTGCGCCCAAAAGGCATGAAACACCGGTTCCGGGCAGGGGGCACCACCACTGATAACAATCCGCATCCGGCTAAAATCAACCGTCGGCCAGCGTGGATGTTGTTGCATAGCGATGAACATTGTGGGCACGCCGAAAAAGAGCGTTGCCGGGCCGTGGTCGATGAGATCGAAGACCTGATCAACGTTGAACGTGCGGCAAACAATCGAGGCACCACCGATCTGCACCAGTGGTGCGGTAAAGACATTCAGGCCGCCGGTATGAAAGAGCGGCGCATTGAGAATGGCGACATCGTCGGGACGCAGGCCCCAACTCATCACTGTATTCACGGCATTCGCGGCGATGCTGCGATGAGTGAGAATGGCCCCTTTCGGCAATCCGGTACTGCCACCGGTGTAACAGATCACCCACGGATCATCCCAGCTCAGCGGTACTGCCTCGAAGCGGGTAGGAAAGGCATTCCGCCGGCCTATGGTGAGGTCAGATGGATCGGCTGCCGGCGCATCGTCTATAGCCAGCCAGTGGGAGACAAACGGCACCTGTGGACGCAGCGCCAGGGATAACGCGGCGTATTCAGGGCCATACGCCAATATGTGCGGCTCACCATCAACGATCAAGTCACGCAGCTCGGCTGCGGTGAGTCGCCAGTTCAGGGGCTGAAAAATCGCCCCTAGCTTTGCACAGGCGAACCACAGATCGAGCAGATCGACGCAATTTTGGGCCAGGGCCGCAACCCGATCACCACGTGCCACGCCCATATCGCGCAACAGATGCGCCGTCTGATTGACCCGCTCATTCCACTCGCAGTAGGTGAGCGGTTGCATGCCGTGTTGAGCATCAAACAGGGCAATCCTGGTCGGAGACAACCGGGCACGACGGCCAAGCCAATCACCGAGATACATCACATCCATGTGTCGTGTGCGGCGTCACCGCCGCGATAGCGCAAACGCGCAGCTTACAACCGGGGATTTGATGACAAAGGTAGCAGGAAGAGGTTGCTGAGCGGTTACAAATTGGTAACAGGAGTGTGGTAATTATATGATTACGTTCGTAGTGCCAGTGTTCGTACCTGACAGATATTCTTCCGGCTTGTGACCATTGTTTGCCTGACAAGCGTCGCGATTCTTTGTTTGTTGTTCGGTAAATTGAGGGGTAATGTGAAAACGCTGATGGAATAGGGCTTCTCCTTTGCACACGTTTGTATTGTTGACAGGAAGAATAAGGGATGAACATACCAGCAAAACAATACACTCTAACGGTGCTTATTGGTGTGATCTTGTTTCTTTCTGCTAGAATTGCTCCTCCTGCTTGACAGGCAATAGAAGAAGCTAATACATTGGTAAATAATCCATCATCGCTACACAATGAATGTCCTTCAGTCGGCGGATGGATGTGGACACATGGCCCGGTGATGCCAGAAATAGCCCATGAAGTTCAACATATCCTGCATTCGGAAGGAATTGACGCTCAGGTGATGGCTCGGAGCTTTGGCGAAATTGACCCTTGTGGTCATTTTCGGTCCTATGAGATAGACTTTTCAATTACAATTAACCGTCCTTTTACTTCGCTAACATCTGAACAGCAAACGCTCAGCGAAAAGATACAGACTGCACTGGCAAATGTTGAACATCACGCTGTGGGTAATGTTCAGATCACGTTTGCCTCTCACAAGAACACTGTCACTGTACGATACAATGATTTATTGGCATCTACAGCCATTCAAACCTCTTTGCCTATCAGCACCTCGAATATACTTCCTCACAATCATTCTTCCTCCAG
>NZ_DAOTZQ010000128.1:0-14484 GCF_034434295.1 Chloroflexus sp. | reverse complement strand
GTCACGCGGATGCCGGGCGCGATCGTCGCAACCATAGGAATCGGGTGGCAATGAATGAGATACCTTCATAGTAGATGTTTTTTGAAATAGGTTCTAGTATCGTGTCGATTGACAGATCTGCAATCGGCTATATGTGACGCCACAGCCGTGCAATCGCTACCGTGAAGGAATGTCAATGGCCGAACGTCACCCCCTGTCGACTCAACCCGAACTGACAGTATGTTACAATGCAGATACTTATATTGCAAAATTGTCACTGAAAGCCTATCTACAATCCTATGGAAATCTATCCGACACCGCATAATGTTGCTTTAATTGATGTTCATCATCTCGGTTGCCCTCATGTGATCGGTACATTCTTGTTGTTAGGCGATGAACCGGCGCTGGTTGATCCGGGGCCGGCCAGTACGCTGGCAGCCCTGCGTGCCGGATTGCGTGCTCACGGGTTGACGGTCGCCGACCTGCGAGCGATAGTGTTAACGCATATCCATCTCGATCACGCCGGAGCAACTGGTCTGCTTGCCGCAGAGAATCCGCATCTGACCATTCATGTTCACGAGCGAGGTGCCCCACATTTAATCGATCCTTCACGATTGCTCAATAGCGCAGCCCAGCTTTACGCTGATCGCATGGCAACTTTGTGGGGTGATGTGTGGCCGGTGGCCCCCGAACGGATTCGTACCTGCACCGGTGGTGAGACGCTGTACCTCAGAGGGCATCCGCTGCGTGCATTTGATGCTCCTGGGCACGCGAAGCATCACCTGATCTGGTTTGATGAAGCGAATGGTACTGCCTTTGTAGGGGATAATACCGGTGTCCGCTTACCGGGAGTACGGATGACCAGGCCGGCGACTCCGCCTCCTGATATTGATCTGGAAGCGTGGGCACGTACTCACGATTTGATTGAACGATTGCGTCCACAGTGGTTGTGTCTGACCCACTTTGGTGCCTATGACGATGTCGCCTTTCATCTGGCCGATGCCCGACTGCGCTTGCAGCAATGGGCCGAGATTGTCCGCCAAAGTCTGCTCGCCGGCCACGATGAACAGACCGGAACGGCTGTGCTAGAAGCGGCATTGGCGAATGAAGCGGCTACGCTCTCGCCAGCCGAACAATTGGCAATTATCCAGCAGACTGGCCCATTAACATTGAGCTGGCGCGGTCTGGCTCGTTACTGGCAGAAGCTGGGGGGACTGGCAGGGTGAAGACCAGGGAGAGCAGAAAACTAACTTGCTCTCCCTGCTAGCAGCCGGCTACAGTTTTACTTCTCCACGCAGGAAGCGGAGAGCGGTCTCAGCCAGGATAGCGGTGCCAATTGGTAGTGCGCGTTCATCAATGTCGAAGATGGGTGTATGGTGCCCGCGCACAATGCCATCATTGATTGCGGCACCGAGCATCAACATAGCACCAGGTGCCTTTTTCGTCATGTAGGCGAAATCTTCTGCTCCCATCCCGGTGTGCGAACGATCAATCGCATCAGTTCCAAGAAAATCACCGGCAACATTGCTCATCCACTCAGCTACACGCTCGTCATTCCAACCAGCGGGATAGCCACGGGTGATCTTGACTTCGGCGCTCCCGCCAAATGCCTCGGCGACGGCGAAGGCGCGTTCTACTTCGCGGGCTAGTTTCGCACGAACTTCTTTACTGAAGCTACGCAGGGTTCCCTGCACGAAGATCTCGCTCGGAATAACATTGGAAGCATGGCCACCCCGCACGGTGCCAACACTGAGAATGGCCGGTTCCATCGGGTTGATCAGGCGTGCGCGAATGCCGAACAGCGCATTCAGAACGTGTGAAAGCATAAACACCGGATCGGTGCCGAGATGTGGGTATGCGCCGTGACCGCCGGTACCGCGGATATAGCCCTTAAAATCATCAACAGCAGCCGATGTCCAACCGCCGCGGATGGTCACCTGACCAACGGGCAGGGTTGAGTCGACGTGCAGGGCAATAACGGCATCAACCCCTTCCAATGCCCCCTCTTCTACCATCCGCAAACCACCACTCTTTACCTCATCGTCCCAACCCTCTTCAGACGGCTGGAACAGGAAGCGCACCCGGCCACGCAACTGTTCAGCCGCAAAGCGCTCACGCAGCAGGTGGGCAACACCGAGCAGCATGGCGGTATGGGCATCGTGGCCACAGGCATGCATGACGCCCGGATTCGTCGAAGCATATTCGACCTGGTTCTCTTCCTGTATCGGGAGCGCGTCCATATCGGCGCGAATGGCAATGACTGGCCCATCACCATCACCCAACTCGCCAATCACACCGGTTTTGGCGACGCCGGTAGTAACCTTGATCCCACCAATTTCGTGGAGCGTATCGGCAACGAGCGCAGCGGTACGATGTTCCTGAAAGCCGAGTTCGGGATGGGCATGAATGTCTCGGCGAATGCGAATAATTTCATCCGCCAACGCCTGGGCACGTTCGAGCATCATCATCGACTCCTTATCCAATACGATGAACTGAGGTCTGGCCGCGGGATTGTCGGCCAAGCGCATATGTAATGCCATCTTGCAGGGTTGCCAGTGTGCGGATGTGACTCATATCAAGCCCCAATCCGACAATGGTTTGGGCAACTTCTGGCCGGATGCCGGTCAAGAGCACTTCGGCACCGAGCAGACGTACAGCCTGAGCCGAACGTAACAGCGTGTTGGCAACCTGTGTGTCAACCACCGGTACACCGGTGACATCGAGGATCACAGTGTGGGCGCCACTGGCATTTACGCCTTCCAACAAGGTTTCGATCACCTGTTGGGCGCGAGTGCTATCGATATTGCCGATGAGTGGCATCGCAATCACCCCCTGGCTGATGGGGATGATTGGGGTGCTTAATTCACGGAGAGCAGCCTGCTGAGCGGCAATAATACGCTCGTTCAATGCCTGGCGCTCTTCAGCAGCCTGCCGTTCAGCCGTGACATCAGTAACGAAGCCTTCGATAGCTTCCAACTGACCCGTCTCATCGAACACACCTGTGCCACGTTCCCACACCCAGCGAATGCTGCCATCAGCGTGACGAATCCGGTACGTGATCTCAAACTGACGCTGCTGAGCAAGTGCTATCTTGACACTCTCCTTCACTGCCTCACGATCTTCAGGCAGGATAAGATCACCAAAATAACGGCGTGGCGGTTGATCACCGTCCGGCATGAAATCGCTGGCCGGATAACCGGTAACCTCAAGCGCCCCTTCACTCATAAACTCAGCCGTCCAGCGCCCATCCTTGAGGGATCGATACGCAATGCCGGGCAAATTACGCATTAACCTATCGAGACGGCGCTGGTTCTCGCGCAGGGCTTCTTCGACACGAATCTGTTCGGTAATATCTTCAGTCTGCGACAGCCAGCCGGCAACCCTTCCATCAGGATGGTACAAAACCGCGTTGTACCACTGACAAATGATAATGCGGCTATCTTTCGTGATGGTTTCGTTGCGGCTATTCTTTGCCTGACCACTCAGGAGAGCCTGGACAATCGCATCAACGTGTTCGCGGGCAATGTCAGGTACCAGCAATTCAATAGCATTTTTGCCAACCGCCTCGGCTGCACTCCAGCCGAAGATGCGCTCGGCAGCCGGATTCCAGCGGGTAATAATCCCATATTCATTAGCTTCGAGCGTTGCCAACGGTGAGGTCAGAAAACTCTGTTCAAGGCGCTGATTGAGCATATGCTCGCGCCGAAGCAACGTTTCTTCTTCCGCGATTAACACTCGCTGCGCCTCGGCCACAATGTCGGCAATTGGCCCTGCCGCTGCCGGGTTATCGGCCAGTAAGCCTATAGCCAGGCGACGGACTGCGTCAAGGCGGTTGAAACCGGCACTGATTGATCCGCCGTTACGCAGCAGGGTCAGCAGGTGCGAGGTATCACCGGTACTCAGTGCATCGGCTAATGCGACAAGCAATGGGCGTTCGGCTGGGGGAAGTGACGGAAGATGTGCTCGCAGTGCATCGGCAATGGCGACGAATGTGTTATTCATAGGAACGAGTTCCTGTCACCGTAGTGAATTTGTATGCAGACGCTAGCCGTAGTATAACATATTGCCGGACTTTAGTGACAAGTCAAATAGTTGCTCTAGTGATACCAGTCTTCCTCCTACGATTCGAACGAGTGATGGATTGACGCTGCATGTGGTATGCCTTCGCAGGTGATTGTATACATCAATGGGTTGCAATGCTTCTAAACCTGCGGATGTTCGCGTTTTCTCGAACCATACCAGACGCAGCATACCCCTCGGTTTCATTCCAGCGGCACAGCCAGTATCTGATTGGCCAGTCGTGCAATCGCTTCACCGTAGGTATGACCAGGACTGGCCCAACCGGCACCCTGAGCACCAAGCGGATTGTGGGCGCGACCCAGTTGTTTGATGGTTTGGGCGATCCCGCGAAACGCCCGTGGGAATGGCCGATAGCTGAGCGCTTTGGCAATGAGTTCCCGCTGCGGTGGGGTTTCACTTCCTTCAGGCAGAGCATACGCCAGCAAGCGACCAATATGGGCCGGAATCGCATCATCCGCCCAGGTCGCAAAACTTAACCCGGCTTCCCAACGTTGACGTTGGGTATTATACGCCCACCCGCGCAGATCGGTCGGCTGATGAAGTTGCCACTGTCCGGTTACCCCAATTCCCGCCGGATTCCGTTGGGGGCGCTGGCTCCAGAAACTGGTGAGGTTGCCGGTCTCGTGGATCATCTGGGCCACTGCCAGCACCGGATCAACACCGACCGGGATACAGACCCGGAGATACGCCGGAATAATCACATCGGCAATATCCTTTTCGGTATACTCACCGTGTGGACGATTGAGGATATAACGGCTCATCTGATCCATTGCCGCGGTTTGCGGGCCGAGAATGAGGCTATCGGCAGTGTACATCACAAATGTACTCCTTCAGGTTCGCACGAGCGATGGCGCATAATCCACTCTGGGATGGTAGATGGATTGGAGATTATTGACAAAGACGGTTTTAATCTGCCCCAGTTCGCGCATCGTTAGCGGAGCATCGTTGAGTTCGCCTTCACGAACGCGCGCATCGATGATGGATTGTACCAGCTCATCGAGCGTTACCGCGCCAGGCGTTGCTCGTTCACTCGTGTCGCCATTGCGCTTTGCGATGAGTTTGCCGTGTTGGGCTTTAGCCCGCACCGTCGCTTCAACCGAGTCAGCCAGCATCAGGATAGCCTGTTCACGGGTTTGGGGGCGTGGACCGGGATAACGAAAATCGCGCTCATCAATGTGGTCGTAACGTTGTAAGGCCAGTTGATAGAAATGGCGGACCAGACCGGTGCCGTGATGCGTGGCAATGAAGTCGATGATCTGCTCCGGGAGACCAGCAGCTCGCGCCATTTTGATCCCCTCACGCACGTGATCGATAATGATTTGGGCACTGATGTACGGGTCGAGATCATCATGGACGTTCTCGCGTCCCATTTGATTATCGGTAAAAAATGCTGGTCGTATCGTTTTACCGATGTCGTGGTAATACGCTGCAACCCGCAGTAAGAGAGCATCAGCACCGATAGCTTCGGCAGCAGCCTCGGCCAGATTACCCACTGCAACGCTATGGTAATAGGTACCTGGAGCTTCCCGGATCAGCTTGCGTAAGAGTTGTTGTGATGGATGGGCCAGTTCCATCAACTGCAATGCCGTTACCTGCCCGGCCAGTCGGCCAATCACATTAAAAAGGCCAAAGGTGAGAATGGTTGTCAATCCGCCATTGGCAAATGCCGATAGCACTGTGGTTATGATCCAGCCACCAAAGCCCGAAAGGGTAAAGATGGCCTGCTGGCTTAGCCAAAAGGTTGTCTCCAAAATTGTAATTGTCGCGGTCACTCCGAAACCGGCGATTAAAAACGAGCGGAGCCGATCAGCCTGCCTTGTCAGCAGGATCGCACTGGTGCAACTAGCAAAAAGGGTTGCGGCCAGGATCAGATCATTCCCTTCCATCACGCTAATCACCATTGCGGCGAGCAGGCTGACCGCAAAGCCGATCTGACCTGTAAACACAATGGTAGCAACAACTGCCAGCACTGCCAGCGGGAAGAAGATGGGGCGCTCATTGTAGACCAGCAGGGTAATGCGAGCCAGGATCAGGGTCACCACGATACTGATCATCAAGACAAAGAGTGCGCGTGGATTGGTCATCAGTTTGGGTTGGAACACGTAGAGATAGCCACTGATGCCTGCGGTCAGGATTGCCGCCAGTAAGCCATACCCAAGTAGTTCTGGCCAACCCAACGGACGGGGCATTGCTCCGGTCGCCTGTAATTTCTCAATGTGGGTCGGCGTCACGATCTCGCCGGCCCGGATAATCATCTCGCCGGCCAGTACTTTTACTTCAACCGGTTCGACCTGAGCAACAGCCTTGGCCCGCCGTTCTTCAGTTGCTGCGGTGTCTAATGTGCGATTAACGCGCAGAAATGCTGACGTGATCTGTTGTGCGAGTTCGCGCTGCGCATTGTCGAGCGATGTTGTTGCCAACCAGAAACTCAGCCAACGATCACGTAATTGGGCAAGTGCTCGTTCATCGACTGCATAGTCGTATCGCTCGATGGCCCGATCATAGAGATTGAGAATGGTTGTGCGCAGCAATGACCATTCTTCATCATCGAGGGCCAGGATAAGGCGTGCCTGGTCGGTGTTGAGTTGCACGTCGGCACTAGGCAAATTGCTCAATGCTTGTAGCCGAGCGACTTCATCTAGCGTCGGATCGTTACGCAGGCGTCCGATTGTTTCCAGTAACGTGAATAGATTGCGGCGCTGTTCAATCGGTATCTTCGGATCATTAAAGTAGACCAGATTATCAGGATTATTTGCCGCCTGAGTACGGCGTTCTGCCATCAGTACATCGCTGGTGAAGGTTACCTCTTCCGGTGCCGTGATGCTCAGCGGACTGGGTTGACCCACCTGCAAGCCATCGGCACCGGGCAACCGAAAGGTCAACACGGCCCAGATGCCAGTCCACAACAAAAGTGCCGCCAGCAGTTGTCGTAACTGGCTGCGGGACAGCCATAACCACTGTGGGCGACCAAACCAACGTGATAGCCGGTGGTGCGAAATGGCTTTCATAGGCGTCTCGTACATGGGTGGGTTACGCCGAACTCAGGAGTTCTCGCGCAACCTGGCTGAGTGTACGGTTTTCGGCCTGACCTTTGAAACGTTCGAGCAGAACAGGCATCACTTTGCCCATTGCTGCCGGGCCACTTACTCCCAATTCGGCAATTACTGCTGCTACCAGTGGCCGTAATTCCTCAGGGCTAAGCATTTTGGGCAGATATTCACTCAGAACGGCAATTTCCGCCTCTTCGGCAGCAGCCAGATCGCTACGGCCAGCCTTGTGATAAATCTCGGCGGCATCACGCCGACGCTTGATCTCGCGGGCAATGACTGCTTCCTGCTCGGCATCACTGAGGGCAGCATGGCTGTCTATGGCGAGATTAGCCTTAGCCGCTTCGATGGCTGCCGTGTCACCGGCGTGGCGGGTTTCAATCTCGGCAACCGCCGCATCGAACCGCTGCTTGGCAGCACCGAGCTGGGCAGCCTGCAGGGCTGCACGCGCTGCCCGGATCGCATTCACGCGAACCTTGTCGCCAGCACGCATTGCCTCTTTCAAATCATTCGTTAAGCGCTCTTGAATACTCATTGTAGTACTCTCCGGTTCAAAATGCTAGAGGGAAATTCGACGCGGGTACACGCGCGCCTTTTCAGCGCTAATGATGGCACGAATCTGACCCACTGTCTCATCAAGTCGGTCGGCGTGATTGATAACGACATAATCGAAGTTGGGTAACTGGGCCAATTCATCGGCAACCATAGCTAACCGCCGTTCCACTTCCGCCGGCGACTCGGTTCGGCGTAGCAAGAGTCGGTGGCGTAGTTCATCGAGCGAAGCTGGCGCCAGAAAAATAAAGACGGCTTCGGGGGCCAACCGCTTAATCGTTGCTGCACCATCAACGTTAATCCGTAAGATAACGTCGCGACCGCTGGCCATTGCCTGCCGAATCTCGAATTTGGGAATGCCTTTATATTGGCCGTAGACCTCGGCCCACTCCAGTAGTTCATCATTCTCAATCATTTCGCGAAAGCGCTCGGTCGTGACAAAGTGGTAGTCAACGCCGTCAATCTCGCCCGGTCGCTGTGGACGACTGTTCGCCGTAACGACAAAGTGAAACGGAAAGCCTAGCTCGCGCATGCGCATCAAGATCGAGTCTTTGCCCACACCCGATGGCCCTGAAATGACGACGAGCAGTGGTTGTGGTGGTTTTCCCTGTAAAATCGGATTGAGAAATGGTTCCATGCCTGTACCCGATTGTGGTATCCTGCCAAAGGTGTCGGTTCTCGTATCGCTTGTGGTTATATGTACTTTGATACCCTGACTTTGACTGCCGTCGTGGAAGAATTACGTGCAACGGTGCTCGATGGTCGCATTCAGCGTGTTATACTGGTTGGGCCGCTGGCGATTGGGCTGGAAGTATATCGACAGGGGCGGCGCCACTACCTGCTCGCCTCCGCCGATGCGCAGATGGCCCGTATTCACCTGATCGGTCAGCGCCCAACCCGTGGCGTTGACGGCGAAACGCCCTTTCTGCTTTTACTGCGTAAATACGTGCTCGGTGGGCGGATTGTTAACATCGAACAACCCCCCTACGAGCGAGTTGTTGTGCTCAGTATAACGAAACCAACGGAGTCGCGCAAACAGACCCTGGATCCCGATGAGCTGATCGCCGATGATGACACTGATGGCGATTTGACGGTTGATACCGATCATCTGTTGCATTGTGATCTCATCGTTGAGCCGCAAGATCGGCGCAGCAACATCATCTTAGTTGATGATAATAACATTATTCTCGATGCGATCAAGCGGGTTTCTCCCCGCATGAGCAGTCGCGTTGTTTTGCCCCGTCGGGTGTACGAATTGCCCCCACCACCAGATAAACGTGACCCTCTACGGGCAAGCGCAGCCGAGATCGAGTACCTGCTGAGCAAGGGTGAACCGGTAAAAGCGCTAGTCAACGCCTATCGAGGCGTGTCACCCCAGGTCGCCCGTGAGGTGTTGATGCGAGCCTGCGGTGCCATCCCCCAAACCGGGCAGGCATTACCGGCGTACACCATTGCTGCCCGGTTACGTGAGATATTTGCCGAACCACCCGCCCCCCATCTGGTTAGTAACGAGCAGGGACCGGTGGCTTTTGCGCCGTATTATCCATCGCATCTCGCCGGCGACGGTGCGACTGTCACTGTCATGCCGGGGATGAGTGCGGCGCTGGAAGCCTTTTACACTGCCCGTCAACAGCCCCTGGGCCGTGATCAACGTCGTGCCGATTTGCTGAACCGTTTGCATGCCAGCCGTGAGCATATCGAACGGCAACGGGATCAGATCGCTGCCGAGTTGGCACGTACTGCCGAACTTGATCGCCTGCGTTGGGAGGGTGAGATGATCTTTGCCTTTCTTCACCAGTTGCCACCCCAGGCTGCCGAGCTAGTGGTGGAAGGTGAACGGATTGCGCTTGACCCCAAACGCTCGCCGGTTGAACAGGCCCAAGAGCGATTCAGGACGTATGAAAAAACCAAGAGCGCACACACTATCTTGCCCAAACGCCTCGCTGAGATTGAGCAACGCCTGGCCGGTATCGACCAGTTCATTGCTCTGGCATCGGTCGCCGATGACGCAAACCAGATCGATCTGATTGCCGCTGAGGCCGAAGAGGCTGGCTATCTGCGCTCCTCTGCCATCCGTCGCCCACCTGTGCGGTCGCGCCCACTCCTGATCCGTTCAAGCGATGGCCTACCGATCTACGTTGGGCGTACCGCACGCCAGAATGAAGAGGTCACATTTCGGATTGCTCGCCCAACCGATTGGTGGTTGCACGCTCGTAACATTCACGGTGCCCATGTGATTATTCGGGCCGATCATCCGCCTGAGCAAACTATCTATGAAGCAGCCGCTCTGGCAGCCTATTACAGTCAGGCCCGTGATGATACAGCGGTAGAAGTCGATCTCTGTCGCCGACGGGCAGTTCGTAAAATCCCCGGTGGTCCGATTGGTCTGGTCAGCTACCATCCCGAACGTACCTTGCGCGTGCACCCACAACGTTGTGGCGAAGTGGTACAAAAGTGGTAGACAGATACCTCCTTCCTGTAGTAGTCTGAAACCAAACAACCATTGTGTGACCGCTGTACCAAATACAGGAAGGAGACATCAGTGCCGTACATTATTACTGAGCCGTGTATCGGAAGCAAGGAAGCATCGTGCGTTGCCGTCTGCCCGGTTGATTGCATCTACGAGGGTGATGATCAGTACTACATCAATCCCGACGAGTGCATCGGCTGTGGTGCCTGCGAGCCAGAGTGCCCGGTCGAGGCGATTTTCGCCGATGATTCGGTTCCGGAGCAGTGGAAGAGCTATATTGAGAAGAATCGCAAGTTTTTCGAGGGGTAGAATCAAAGCGGACTCGCTATCTTGTCTGATAACCGACTGAATGATGCAGGCACATTGCGGCAGCCGGGCTGCCGCAATGTGTTTTATCGCCTGAAAAACCTGTTTCGACAACGGACGCCAGTAGAACGAGTCGGTGTCGTAGGGTTCATAGCACACTAGAACTTATTTCATAAAACGCTGTACTGTCACGCTCTAGTAACCATCTGCGGTGCTATCACGCACTGGATTGGTTGCCTTGCTCGCTCATCATCCGCGTGTCGCGCAGTTTGGCGTGCGGCAGCCATACTGCCGCGCCAGCCGTGCTCACGATCTGGCACGTGTCAGGTCGTTGACCCGGCTGGTCACGCGAATGCCGGGTGTGCTCGTTACGATCATGGAATTGGTCGGCAACGAATGAGATACCCTCATAGTAGATGTTTTTTGAAACAGGTTCTATCCACGCGATCACACCGGCACCGCCCTTGATCACCGATACGCGGCAACAGCGTTCTCGCTGTGCACGCCGTGCGATCACACATCGAGGGGCTTCTGGTTTCAGGCAGGGTTGCCCGTAGCGCCCGGTTGGGAGTGCGGAAGCCACGCTTCCGCGTTTGCCGTACACCCCACCTCTAACCGGTGCTGCCGCAAAGGGGAAAGGTTGTAAAGTACGCTGTGTGCCGTCCTCGTTTATAATGACAGACAGCAGCACACCTATCGTCAGATTGTTTGGGTTGTGCACGCAAGAGGAAACACAGACACTGACGGGATAAAGCCTGAAAATATGGTAGCGATGGTGAAGCCAAAACCTTCGACAAACGCTAAGAATGCTGCAAGGGGATGGCGACTGTCACTGCCAGGATTGGGAAGGAAACCAGCACCTATGACAACCGATCAGACACCGGAGTGGCAGCGCCGGCTCCTGGCAATTCTTGAGGTACAACTGGCCCGCTTTCCCTGGTTACTCCAGCTTCGCGCTACCTGGCGGCTCCTGCGTGAGGAACGTCGTGATTGGCCATGGTTGTTGCCTCTCCTTGCCGTCGTATTCGTCACAACCTATCGGCGTGAGCGGAGACGCTCTCGTTCATAATCTCTCCTCATCATCGATCATCTCCGCATCGGCAATCAGGTCGAAACGCGGAACGATGGCGGCGAACGTCGTGTTATTGAGGGTGCGAAAGAAATATTCGCCCTCCATCCAACCGCGTGGCGACTTGAGCACACAGTAGCTCTGGTATTCGTGGACATCGCCGGGACCGAGCACCGGCTGTAATCCGATCACACCATCGCCAACAACTTCAAGTTCTTCACCAATCGAGTCGTAAATGAGCCAGCGCCGACTCATCAACTGCGCTGTTCGTCGGCTAATATTTTCAATCCGCACATCGTAGGCGAAGACGAAGCGTTGCAGTGGGGGGAATGAGTGCCCCGGTAGATATTGCGGGCGTACACTGATCCGCATGCCTTCACTTAAGCGGTAATAAAATGGTCGGCGCATTGTTCTACTACAGCTAATACAAACTTCTCATCACTACCGGCTGGGCCTGTACAGGGTCAGATCGTTCCTGTCCCTGTACAGGCTACGCATGAGCACCTACTTGAGATGGGTGCGGAACCAGTTGATCTGTTCCTGGGCAGCGTAGAGCTGATTTTCTGCCATCGACAACCCGTGACCTTCAAAGATGAACCGTACCATTCGGGCCGGTATCCCGCGGTTGACCAGTTGTAAATGGAAGTTCTCGTTCTGGACAATCGGCAGGAAGTCATCGGTACCGTGGAAGGTGAGCACTGCTGCCTTCACCCGATCAGCACCGTAGCTCGGCGAGTCCTTGACGTACTCGCTGATGGTTTTGTACGGGGGTAAACCTTCCATGTACGGCACCAGCGGGCCACCGCCTAATGCCCAATCACTGATCAGGTCAATGAACGCACATTGTGGGTTGGCGGCAGCGTAGAGATCGGGATACCGCACAATGCTCTGCAAGACGAAATAGCCACCATACGAGCATCCTGTAATCCCGATCTTGCCGGCTGATGTCCAGCCCCGTGCAATTGCCTGGCGAACGATCTCAGCTTGCTCATCAATATCGATCTGGCCAAAATTGTTTCGATCCACCAGCGAATTGAACACAGCCGGCGTGTAGCCGTGGCGACCGGCCACCGGCGTAATCAGCAGCGCAAAACCAAACGAGGGCAAGAGCGCATACGGATTCTCAACGTTGGCCTGCCACTGATTGATCATCGGCACATTCGGCCCACCCTCTTGCCAGACAATCAGGCGCACATCGCGTGGTGGGAAGGGCGCATCTGCCGATTGGATCAGTGTTCCTACCCGCACCTGACCGTTCCGGAGGGTGAAGGTCACCGGGTCTTGTCGTAAATTAGCCTCCACCCGCAACTCTTCATTCTCCCAGGTCAGACGAGCCAGTGCCGTTCCATCCCAACGTAGACGATAGATGTCCGGTGGACTGGTGTAAGAGGTGTGGGTGAAGACGATCTGGCGTGTACTGCTGCTGGTTGACACAACGTTGTAATAGGCACCGGCACGGTCGGCCAGATTGCGCAACTCCTTAGAGACGCGGTTGTAATAGTAGGGATGGCGATTGCTACCTACTACACCACGCACGATGATTTCATCGGGACTGACGAAATCGGCGATGCTGAATGCAAAGGCCACATCACCACCAGAGAGCATTGGATGCTCGAACGATCCCGTCTGGCGGAATTGGCCATCACTGCCCCGGTCGTAGAAACGGAAACTGGTACGTGAAGAGAACCGCGGGTAGTAGACAGGGTGGGTTCGCCCCTGGAGGTAGGCCGGATGGTGGGCCTTGATGAGCAGTGACTGGCCGCCCGGCGCCCAGTCGTATGCTTCGAGAATAGGAGCACCGAAGGCGGGATCGGGTCGAATCACCTGCGTCTGCCCACTGGCGAAATCGATCACATAGGTATTATTGTTCTGGATGACCGGATTCTGGCCCGGTGGCAGGTTACCGGTCACGTCGCGATAGATCTCTTCGGAAAAGAGTGAACCGTTGTAGAAGCTACGCCCCTCAGCGTCTGGCACTCCGAAGAATGAGACTGCCAGATACGCCGAATCACTTGTCCAGGTTTCATTGAGCAGTCCAGAGGCGTATGGAATACTGGTAACATACCGTTCCTCGCCGGTCGTCGCATCGTACAGGAAGAGGTCATAAGGTGTGCGCGTTGCTTCGACGGTATTTCCGTCTTGCTGTTGCTGGAAGAGCAGCCGGTTGACAAGATCAGGCCGTCGTTGCCGAAGGAGATCAACTCGCCGTTGTAAGTGGGCTGGCAATTCGATCCGGTTGGCTCGTGCCGCAACGGCGGAAGGCAGCCCAAGGGTATGCCGAATGGTAAACCCCTCCGCCGCGACATTCTCTGCATTCGGCGGATCGCGCACGATCAGCCAACTGGTGAGGTTAGGGGCAACCGAGACAATGCCGATGTTTTCATCGGGAATACCAACCGTCGTAGCAAACACTTCACCGGTATACCGGTCGATAGAGAGTGCGACAAAAGCATCCTCGATACCGACCGCGAAGAAGTTGACTGCCAGTACGCCGAGGGGACGTTCGTCTTGCCAGCTAAACTGTCCAAATCCCAAAAAGGGCAGGGGAACAAAAAAGTCAAATACTGCCGCCTCCACCGGTACCGTATCACCTGTTTCGATATCGAGAAACCCAAACTGGTTTGCCGAGCTGATCAGGACGACACCATCGTCAGGGCTGACGTCACTAATGGCAAGAGGGGTAGTGGCATCGTTCTGTAACCGATCAATGCGTTCAATCTCTTCGTCACTGAGCAGGTTGGGTGGCAGGTCTGCTTCATTACCGAACTGATCCACATCTACGATGTTGTTACGGATTGGTGCAGCAGTAGCCGGGGCAATTAGACCGAGCATTGCAACCAGTAGGCCGATCCACCATAGCCGCCGGGAGAGGTGCATATTGATACTCCTGTTTTGGTAAAAGGCAGTAAGTGCCACGTTCTTTATCATAGCAGATGAACAGGCAAAATGGTATACTGGGTAGTACAAATTGTAAAAAAGTT
>NZ_DAOTZQ010000127.1:0-50878 GCF_034434295.1 Chloroflexus sp. | reverse complement strand
TTGAGCTGATTGTACCGGTGGCTATCGAAGAGGGCTTGCGCTTCGCTATTCGCGAAGGTGGTCGCACCGTCGGTGCTGGTGTTGTAACCAAGATCCTGGATTAGCATAGCGTAAACCGGTGACGGGGGCGTGGTTCTCCACCACGTCCCCGTTGATTGGAGAAAAAGATGGCTAAACAGAAAGTTCGTATTCGCCTGAAGGCGTATGACCATAAGATCCTCGATCAGTCTGCACGTCAGATTGTCGAGGCAGCCGAGCGAACAGGTGCGCTCGTTGCCGGACCTGTTCCGCTTCCTACCAAGATCGAGCGCTATAGCGTGATCCGGTCTGGTTTTATTGATAAGGACTCTCAAGAGCAGTTTGAGATTCGCACGCACAAGCGACTGATCGATGTGCTTGATCCAAGCCAGCAAACGATTAATGCTTTGATGAAACTCAATCTGCCGGCTGGCGTCGATATTGAGATTAAGTTGTAGAAGAAATGTAGACGTAAGTGCTCTGGTGACACTTTCGTTCTTTGTTAATCAGAGTAACGAGCGTCGGAAATGCAGCCGCTGCGCAAAGACGCACGCTGCGGAGGTGCATCAATGATTCACGGATTGTTAGGTCGTAAAATCGGGATGATGCAGTACTTCACCGCCCAAGGCATGGCCATTCCGGTGACGGTCATTGCTGCCGGCCCCTGCATCGTCACCCAGATTCGCACGCCGGAGCGCGATGGCTACAGCGCTGTGCAGCTCGGTTATGAAGAAGTTGAGCCGCGCAAGCTGACCAAACCGCAACAGGGTCACCTGAAGGCATCGGGTGGCAAAATGTTGCGTTATCTGCGCGAATTCAGCGCCGATGATCCCCAGGCGCACACCCCTGGTGAGGTGGTGACTGTTGAGTTGTTCCGGCCTGGCCAGAAGGTTGACATCTCTGGTACGTCAAAGGGCCGCGGGTTTGCCGGTGTCGTCAAGCGTCACGGTTTCCGCGGTGGTCCAAAGACGCACGGTCAGAGCGACCGCCATCGTGCTCCTGGTTCTATCGGTGCTGGTACAACTCCGGGCCGTGTATGGAAAGGTCAACGCATGGCCGGTCGTATGGGTGGCACTCGGGTTACTATCCAGAATCTGGAGGTCGTCGAGGTGTTGCCCGAACAGAATTTGCTACTGGTGAAGGGCTCCGTTCCTGGCGCCCGCAATGGCCTGCTTCAGATCCGCAAAGCGGTGAAGGGCTAGAGGAGAAAAGTGATGCAGGCAACACTCTATAATCAGGCTGGCGAACAGGTGGGCGCCATTGAGGTTAGTGACTATATTTTCGGCATTGAGCCGAACGTGGCTGTTATGCATCAATACGTTGTGATGCAAAACGCCAATGCCCGCCTTGGTACTCACAACACACGTGGTCGCGGCGAGGTAAAGGGATCAACACGCAAGCTTTATCGCCAAAAGGGCACCGGACGCGCCCGTCAGGGTTCGATCCGTGCTCCCCATCACAAGGGTGGTGGTGTAGCCCACGGCCCCCATCCACGCTCGTATCGCCTGGCTATGCCGCGAAAGATGCGTCGGCTAGGTGTACGCTCGGCACTATCGGCGAAGTTTGCCGCCGATCAAATTCGCTTTGTTGATGAGCTGACATTTGAACGGCCACGCACCAAAGATTTTATCGCTTTCCTCAAGGCGCACGGCCTTGCCGACAAGAAAACCCTGGTCGTGATTGATAGCAAGAGTCCGGCGAATGAAAATCTGCGCCGCTCGGCCAACAATTTGCCGCAAGTGAAAACATTGCTGGCACACTACCTCAATGTGCGCGATCTTCTCGTCTACGATCATATCGTGATGCCAAAGGCTGCCGTTGAAGTAGTGGAGAGCTATCTCGGCGAGCGTACTCGCGTGGCAACGCCGGCGCAGGAGGAATAACCATGCTGACGCCGTATGATATTCTGATCCGTCCGCTGATCACTGAGAAGAATACCAGCCTCATGGAACTCAACAAGTATACGTTTGAGGTGCACCGTGAGGCGACCAAACCGCAAATCAAGCATGCGGTTGAGACGATCTTCAACGTGAGGGTTACGAAAGTCCACACGATGAATGTTCGTGGCAAACTTCGTCGGCGTGGTCGCTCAATGGGCTATACTCGCGATTGGAAGAAGGCGATAGTAACCCTTGCCGAAGGCGATCGGATCGAGATCTTCGGAGCATAAATCACTGCCGGAATGAAGGTAGTGATTGGCGACGGTTCGCACTGAAGAGCCGTCGCCCGTAAAGGGAGAACAACAATGGGAGTTCGCATCTACAAACCAACCTCGGCCGGTCGCCGCAATATGTCGGTTTCGACCTTCGAGGAGATTACAAAGAAAAAACCAGAGTCACGCTTAATCGAACCGTTGCGCAAGAAAGCTGGCCGTAACAACCAGGGCCGGATTACGGTGCGCCATCGCGGTGGTGGCCATAAGCGCTTCTATCGCATTATCGATTTTAAGCGCAACAAGTTTGGCATTCCCGCAAAGGTACAGGCCATCGAGTACGATCCGAATCGTACCGCTCGCATTGCGCTGTTGGCGTATGCCGATGGTGAGAAACGCTACATCATTGCGCCACTTGGTCTGAAAGTTGGTGACACAGTGATGAGTGGTCCTGATGCGGAAATTCGGATCGGCAACGCATTACCGCTGAGCGCTATCCCGCTCGGTACCCAGATTCACAATATCGAGCTTGAAATCGGGCGTGGCGGTGTGCTGGTTCGTTCGGCTGGTACCGCAGCCCAATTGATGGCTAAAGAAGGTGATTATGCCATCGTGCGCATGCCCTCCGGTGAGATGCGCATGATCCACCTGCGCTGTATGGCTACTATCGGCCAGGTTGGTAATGTTGATCACCAGAACATTCGTCTCGGCAAGGCTGGGCGTTCGCGCTGGCTGGGCCGTCGTCCGCGCGTGCGTGGTGCTGCTATGAACCCCCGTGACCATCCCCACGGTGGTGGTGAGGGTCGCGCACCTCGCGGTATGAGCACGCCAAAGACGAAGTGGGGCAAGCCGGCACGTGGCGTCAAGACACGTCACAACCCGCGCTTCGACCGCTTCATTGTTCGCCGGCGCAAGTAATGCTGTCTTGTCGGGTGACAATCGTTGTTGCCCAGCTGTATTGGGCAACAACGATTGGTTGTCGGATGCGCTGAGAGTCTTGATAGTCGCCGAAACAGGTTCACGGAGACTATAAACGGGCGTGGAGAGATTGTACAACCGCTTGCGGTTAATCTCGTTGAAGCGTCAAACGTGGCTGGAGAAAGGCAGCCTTCCAGGTCTGCACTTGTCGCAGGACTGGTAAAGCAGGAACTATGTCCCGCTCGTCGAAGAAGGGGCCATACGTCGATATTAAATTACTCGATAAAATTGAAGCGATGAATAAGGCCAATGAGAAGCGGGTGATTCGCACATGGTCGCGTGATTCGACCATCTTCCCGCAGATGATTGGTCATACAATTGCGGTGCATGATGGCCGTCGGCACGTGCCCGTCTATATTACAGAGAACATGGTCGGGCATAAGCTGGGCGAATTCGCGCCCACACGTTTCTTCCGCGGCCATGGTGGCAAAAAGGCCGATAAGCGCGGGAAAGTGAAGTAGCTCCCGCTGATAGGCTCGATTGCATCTTACCAGAAACGTGGTAAAATAGCACGCTTGTGGTGATGCTTCGGGTAGCAATACGAGAAGAGCAATGGAAGCAAAAGCTGTTACCCGCTATGTGCGAATCTCACCATTGAAGGTTCGCCTTGTCATGGATGTTGTGCGCGGTATGAATGTCGATCGTGCGCTGGCAACTCTCCGCTATATGCCACAAAAGGCAGCACGTGAGGTTGCACGCACTATCAAGTCGGCTGCTGCAAATGCCGAACACAACTTTGACATGGATCGCGAGTCGTTGTACATCAAGACCATTTATGCCGATCAGGGTCCGGTCTTGAAGCGCATTATGCCACGGGCGCGTGGTATGGCGAATCGCATCCGCAAACCGACCACTCACATTACTGTGGTGGTAGCCGACAGGTCGGAGTACTAGTAGAGGGAGGCTCGCTTGGGGCGCAAAGTACATCCGATTGGCTTCCGGCTCGGCTATATCAAGGACTGGCAATCGAAGTGGTTCGCCGAAGGCGAAGAGTACACTCGTCAGCTCCACGAAGATATCGAGCTGCGCAAGCTGATTAGCAAGGAATTGCAAAGCGCTGGCGTGTCGCGGATCGAGATCGAACGCTCGGCCAATAAGATCGAGATTTCGGTCTACACGGCTAAACCCGGCATTGTGATCGGGAAACGCGGCACGAATGTTGACACGTTGAAGAGTGCATTGGAGCGCAAGACCGGGAAGAAGATTAAGCTCAATATCAAAGAGATTCATCAACCCGAACTTGACGCTCAGTTGGTCGCGGAGAGCATTGGTGAACAAATCACCAGGCGCGTGAGTTATAAGCGCGCAATGAAGCAGGCAGTTCAACGCGCTATGCGTCTTGGAGCGCAGGGAATAAAGGTGCGGTGCTCGGGTCGCCTTGGTGGTGCCGAGATGTCGCGTGTACATGAAGAGGCAGAGGGTCGCGTGCCACGCCATACGCTGCGCGCTGATATCGATTACGCCCAGGTACATGCGCATACTACCTATGGCCGGATTGGAGTAAAGGTCTGGATTTACAAGGGAGAGGTCTTCCCGAACCAGGTCGCTAAAGTCCCGGCTGAACCACCAGCAGCCGCGCCCACGCCCGCCCCCGAGCGGCGTGAACGCCAGCCGAGGAGGAATAGCAATGCTTCTGCCTAAGCGCACGAAGTACCGCAAGATGCAGAAAGGGCGTAGCCCCGGCCTCTCGTACCGCGGCAATAATGTCGTGTTCGGCGAGTATGGCCTGATGGCACTCGAACCGAGCTGGATTTCCAGCCGCCAGATCGAGGCTGCCCGTCGTGCAATCACGAACTATGTCAAGCGTGGTGGTAAGGTCTGGATCCGTATCTTTCCAGACAAACCCGTTACCCGCAAGCCAGCTGAAACCCGTATGGGTGGTGGCAAAGGTTCAGTCGATCACTGGGTTGCTGTCGTTAAGCCCGGTCGAATTATGTTCGAGCTGGCCGGTGTGCGCGAAGATGTAGCTCATGAGGCCCTGCGTCGCGCTGCGCAAAAATTGCCGATTAAGTGTAAGGTGATTGATCGCGAAGAGCAGGGAACGATGGCAAAGCCCGAGGAGGTGAGCAGTGAAAGCGAATGAACTGCGCACCCTTGACGATGCGCAATTGCGCGAGAAGTTGGCCGAGTATAAGGTCGAGTTGTTCAATTTGCGCTTCCAAAAGGCTACTGGCAAGTTGACCAACACGGCACGGCCGCGATTGGTGAAAAAAGAGATTGCGCGCATTCTCACCATTCTGCGCGAACGTGAATTGGCGCAGGCTGAGCTCGGCTAACGAATATGGAGCAGAGCATGATGACCGTAGAACAAAAGCGCAAGACGACAAAAGTTGGTCGTGTCGTCAGCGATAAAATGGACAAGACGGTAGTGGTGGCCGTGGATTATCTCAAACCACACCCACTCTACCGCAAGATTATTCGACGCACGAAGAAGTTTCACGCCCACGATGAAGAAAATGTCTGTAAAGTGGGTGATACGGTACGGATTGAAGAAACCCGTCCGCTAAGCCGCACAAAGCGCTGGCGGGTGGTAGAAATTCTGAAGCGTGGCGAGGAGGAATAGCCATGATCCAGCCTCAAACACGGCTTAAGGTTGCCGATAATACCGGGGCAAAAGAGATCATGTGTATCCGGGTCCTCGGAGGTTCACGGGTGCGCTACGGTCGAGTTGGCGATATTATCGTTGCCTCGGTAAAGGTTGCTACACCCGGCGGCCAGGTCAAAAAGGGCGATGTCGTCAAGGCGGTAATTATCCGCACGGCCAAGGAATACGGTCGGCCTGATGGCTCTCATATCCGCTTTGATGATAATGCAGCGGTGCTGATTGGTAAGGAAAATAACCCTCGCGGCACCCGTATCTTTGGCCCGGTGGCCCGTGAGCTGCGCGAGAAGCAGTTTATGCGAATCGTGTCGCTCGCCCCGGAGGTGCTGTGATGCATGTGAAGACTGGTGATGAAGTGCTGGTGATTGCCGGCAAAGATAAGGGGCGCCGGGGAAAAATTAAGCGCGCCCTGCCGGCTGTCAACCGAGTTGTTGTCGAAGGGATCAATATCGTTAAGCGCCACCAGAAGCCGCGTGGCCCTGGTCGCCCTGGCGGTATTATCGAAATGGAAGCGCCGCTCCACGCATCGAATGTGATGCTGATTTGTCCGAGCTGTGGCCGTGCCTCGCGCACGGGCAAGCGCTTCCTTGAAGAGACCGATCACAAAGGCCGACCACGCAAGGTACGCTATTGCAAGGCCTGTGATGCTGTAATTGATAAGTAGTCTGTTCAGGGCCGGCGCAGCGGAGTCTGTCGCCAAGCCCCTGGAGAAAGCGCCATGACCGTTCGATTACGAGAAAAGTATCAGAAAGAGGTCGTTCCTGCATTGATGGAGGAGTTCAAGTTCAAATCCATCATGCAAGTGCCACGCCTCGTCAAGATTGTGGTGAATGTTGGCGTCGGCGAGGCGGTACAGAATGCAAAGGCCATTGAAGCCGCCGTTAATGACCTCGCAACGATTACTGGTCAAAAGCCGGTAGTTACGCGGGCTAAGAAGTCGGTTGCATCGTTTAAGCTGCGCGCAGGGATGCCGATTGGGGCAATGGTTACCTTGCGCGGAGATCGGATGTACGACTTCCTGGATCGTCTTTGCTCGCTGGCCCTGCCGCGAATTCGCGATTTTCGTGGTGTCAGCCGAAGCTCGTTCGATGGCCGCGGAAACTACAGTCTGGGTCTGCGCGAGCAGATTGTGTTCCCAGATATTGATTACGATAAGATCGATAAGATTCGTGGGCTAGAGGTGGCAATTGTCACCAGTGCACCGAATGATGAGCAGGCGTATGCATTGCTCAAACGACTCGGCATGCCATTTCGTGATTAGTTTGAACTAAGAGCGCATTGCGCTGACTGGTTCAACGCATTTGAGGAGGTATTCCTTTGGCTAAGAAGTCGTGGATTGTTAGGGCCCAGCGGCCACCAAAGTTTTCGGTACGCGCCTACAATCGCTGCAAGATTTGCGGTCGGTCACGGGCCTATATCCGCAAGTTCGGGATGTGCCGTATCTGCTTCCGCGAACATGCGTTGAAGGGCCTCATTCCGGGCGTCGTCAAATCGAGCTGGTGAGTGCTGTGCGGCAATCAAAAGTGCTATTGACGCCCGATTGGTGAGGAGGCATACCGTGAGTGTAAATGATCCTATCGGCGATATGCTCACACGCATTCGCAATGCGTGTATGGCACGCCATACGACAGTATCGATGCCGGCATCGAACATGAAAGAGGCGATTGCCCGCATCCTCAAGCGTGAAGGTTTTATTCGAGATTATGCCGTGATTGATGATGGTAAATCGCATAAGACCATCACGATCACGCTGAAGTATCTGCCCGACCGTCGACCAGCCATCACTGGCTTACGGCGGGTAAGCAAGCCGGGGCTGCGCATCTATACCAAGCGTACCGACATTCCACGAGTGCGCGGCGGTCTTGGGCTGTGCATCCTGTCAACGCCCAAGGGAGTGCTCGCCGACCACGAAGCCTGGCGCGAGCGCGTCGGTGGCGAAGTGCTCTGCTACGTTTGGTAACGCGCACGGAGGAGTATCATGTCGCGAATTGGAAAACGACCGATTACCGTGCCGAAAGGTGTTCAGGTTACCATCGGCGAGCAGAATCTCGTGACGGTGAAGGGTCCGAAGGGAACCCTGAGCCAGCAATTGCATCCCGAGATGATTATTCGCCAGGAAGGGGACGTTATTACCGTACAACGCCCCTCTGATGGAAAGTTGCACCGCGCTTTGCACGGCTTGACCCGTACCCTGATCTACAATATGGTGGTGGGTGTAACTCAGGGCTGGCAACGAGCACTTGAAATTAATGGCGTTGGTTATCGTGCTCAGCTCGAAGGGAAAACCTTGGTTCTTAACCTGGGTTTCTCGCACCCTGTTCGCATTGAGCCACCACCGAACATTAGCTATATCGTTGGTGAACGTAAGTCGGCCAATGACCCACTGGCTCTGACCGTTGTTGGTATTGATAAGCAACAGGTAGGTGAGGAGGCGGCACGGATCCGTAGCCTGCGTCCACCGGAGCCATATAAGGGCAAGGGCATTAAGTACGCGGAAGAGAAGATTCGCCGCAAGGCCGGGAAGGCTGGGAAGGCGAAGTAGTTGGGATAGCTGCGGTTATTGTGCCGCAGCTATCACCCCGCAGCGAGC
Source organism: Chloroflexus sp. (assembly GCF_034434295.1). Lineage (GTDB taxonomy): Bacteria > Chloroflexota > Chloroflexia > Chloroflexales > Chloroflexaceae > Chloroflexus. The sequence goes on along the minus strand of NZ_DAOTZQ010000127.1, from coordinate 42,538 downwards.
GACAGGGGATGGCATCTCTGTCGCGGCAGTGTTGAGGATCGTATGGGAAAACGAACACCACGTGAACTCCGGCTTCGCCGGCATAATCGCATCCGAAAGCGTGTCTTTGGCACGCCTGAACGGCCACGCCTTAACGTGTTTCGGAGCCATGTTCATATTTACGCACAAGTGATTGATGATACTGTTGGTCATACACTCGCGGCTGCTTCTACTAACGAGAAGGGATGGAGTGGCAGCCCTGAGTTGACTAAAACCCAAGAGGCGGCGCTGGTCGGTAAGCTGATTGCCGAGCGAGCGCTACAGGCCGGGATAACGAAGGTGGTCTTCGATCGCGGCGGCTATAAGTATCACGGACGGGTGAAAGCGCTGGCCGAGGCGGCCCGCGAAGCTGGTCTGAACTTCTAGTTGCCCAAGGGCAGCGTAGCGGAGGAACTGTGAAACGAGAACGTATTAACCCCGAAACGCTGGAGCTCGAGGAGCGCGTCGTCCAGATCAACCGCGTGTCAAAGGTCGTGAAGGGCGGTCGGCGCTTTAGCTTCAGTACGGTTGTTGTCGTCGGTGACGGCAAAGGCCACGTCGGTATCGGAATGGGGAAGGCGGCAGAAGTACCGGATGCAATTCGGAAAGGCGCCGAGGCCGCGAAGCGTAATTTGATTCGTGTGCCGCTGGTGCATGCAACCGTTCCCCACGAGGTCGTGACAAAATTTGCGGCTACGAAGGTCATGTTGCGCCCGGCAGCACCTGGAACAGGTGTTATCGCAGGTCGTGGTGTCCGCCCAGTTGTCGAAGCAGCCGGAATCAAAGACCTGCTCTCAAAAGTCTACGGTAGCAACAACCCGGTAAATGTTGTGAAAGCAACATTTAAGGCGCTCAGCGAGATGACATCGCTGCACGAGATGGCGAGCCGGCGCGATATGACGCCTCAAGAGCTGATGGATCGCCGGACACGACGGGAAACGGAGGCAGCCTGATGGGGAAGCTGCGCGTAACGTATGTGAAGAGCGCAATTGGCTATGCGCGCGATCAGAAGGAGACTCTGGCCGCGCTGGGCTTGCGCCGGTTGAATCAGAGTGTACTCAAACCGGATAATCCATCGGTGCGCGGGATGCTGTTCAAGGTGCAGCACCTCGTGAAGGTGGAAGAGGTTGAGGACGAGGTGCAGGCATGAAACTTCACGATTTACGACCCGCCGAAGGTGCGCACCGAAAGCGTAAGCGAATTGGTCGCGGCCACGGCTCGGGTAAAGGAAAAACCGGCGGTAAGGGTATGATGGGGCAGAAGGCCCGCAGCGGTCCCGGCCCTTATCGCACCTTTGAAGGTGGTCAGAACCGTCTGGTTAAGCGGATGCCCTTCAAGCGGGGCTTTGTTAATAAGTTCCGCGTTGAATATGAAGTGGTCAACGTTGGCAGCCTGGTCGATTGGCCAACTGATCTTGAGGTTACACCCGAAACGCTCCTGGCTCGCCGTCTGGTACGTCGGAAGCGAATGCCAGTTAAGATTCTTGGTGATGGTGAACTCACGCAACCACTGGTTATCAAGGCGCATAAGTTTTCGGCCAGTGCTCGCCAGAAGATCGAAGCTGCTGGTGGGAAAGCCATTGATCTGACATGGGTTGTTGAACGCCATTCGCGCTCACGCGGGCCGAATCCGAGCATGCGCAATGCCCGCCAGTCGTAATCGGTCATGTGGCGAGAACCTCACAGGTTCTCGCCATTCATAGGAAGTAGTACCATGCTACAGGCTGTACTTCGTGCTATTCAGTTGCCCGATCTACGGCGTCGCATCCTCTTCACACTGGGGATGCTATTCCTGTTTCGTCTGATCGCGCATATTCCGGTACCTAACATCAATCCGACAACACTTGAGCAGTTGCGCCAGGCGCTGGCAACCAACCAACTGGCTCAGTTACTGAACCTCTTTGCCGGTGGGGCACTGGAGAATTTCTCAGTTGCAGCAATGGGTGTGTATCCCTACATCACTGCCCAAATCATTATGCAGTTGCTGCAACCGTTGATCCCTGCTCTTCAGGAATTGCAGAAAGAAGGCGAACAGGGTCGTCTGCGACTGAATCGCTATCAGTTGTGGCTGACTGTTCCTCTTGCTTATTTGCAGGCGTATGGTCAGACTCTGACCCTCGAACGTACGATTAATCCAAACAACGACCCAACGCTGTCGTTGTTCCGTACTCCGTTCGATCTGGGTGCCAACTTTTTGCCCACATTTACCGTACTGACGACAATGGTCGCTGGTACTATGCTGCTGATCTGGTTGGGTGAGCAGATCAATGAACGTGGTATCGGTAATGGTATCTCGATCATCATATTCGGTGGGATTGTCTCACGCCTACCGGGATTGATCATCCAGGGCTTCCAGATCAGTCAGGCAGGTGATTTCAGTACCATTTTGGGTCTGATAGGCTTTGTGGCAATTGCACTGTTGACCATTGTTGGTATTGTCCTGGTACAGGAAGGTCAGCGTCGGATTCGTGTTCAGTATGCCCGGCGTGTGCGCGGCAATAAGGTCTACGGCGGTCAGAGCAGCTTCATTCCACTGAAAGTGAATTCGGCTGGCATGATCCCGTTGATCTTCGCTCAAAGTATTATCATTTTCCCTGGCATTGTGGCATCGTGGTTCTATCGCCCCGGTGCTGAAGGGATTGGGAATGCCATTGCCGGCTTTTTCTACAATACATTTAACCCAACCGGTCAGGGTGGTGGCATTGTCTACATGACGCTGCTTTTCCTGTTGACAGTAGGATTTACCTATTTCTACACGGTTGTCATCTTCACCCAGCAGGACCTGGCCGAAAATCTCCAGCGCAACGGTGGTTTCATCCCCGGTATTCGGCCGGGCAAGAAGACGGAAGAGTATTTGATGAAGGTGCTCAACCGTATTACTCTGGCCGGTGCGCTCTTCCTAGGTCTGATCGCTGTGCTTCCGTTTCTGACCCAATCGATTACCGGTGTCCAGATTGGTTTGGGTAGTACGGCGCTCTTGATCGTGGTCGGTGTTGCGGTAGATACAATGCGTCAATTAGAGGCGCAGTTAATCATGCGCGACTATGAAGGTTTTCTGACCAGATAGTCGTTGCACACAAACCGGGAAAATGTAGTACAATAAAGCTCGTTGCTCGCCGGCATGCCGGTTGGGCAGCTTCTTTGTGAGACAGGCAGATGGTCATACCGTGCAACAGATAATGTGCGGTTTTTTGAAGTTGAGCGAGCGCCGAGTCATGACCAACGTTATCTTACTAGGACCACCCGGTGCCGGCAAAGGCACCCAAGCCAAAACCCTTGCTGATCGCACAGGACTTACGCATGTAGCAAGTGGCGATCTCTTCCGTGCAGCTCTACGCGAAGGTACTGAATTGGGTATGCTGGCTAAGTCCTACATGGATCGGGGAGAATTGGTGCCTGATGAAGTCGTGATTCGGATGATCCTTGAACGCATTCAACAACCTGATTGTGCTTCAGGGGTTATCTTTGACGGTTTTCCGCGCACGCAAGAGCAGGCACGGGCACTGGAAGTGGCGCTCGCCGACCACAACGCACGTATCGATGCTGTTCTCTTTCTGGCCGTACCACAAGATGTCTTGCTGCGCCGCATTGCCGGTCGGCAGACGTGCCGCACCTGTGGTGCGATCTTCAATATCTATTACTTCCCGTCGCATCGACCGGGTATCTGCGACGCCTGCGGCGGCAAACTCTATCAACGGAGCGATGACTCGATCGAGACGGCGCAGCACCGATTAGATGTCTATTTTGCTCAGACAATGCCGCTGATTGAATATTATCAGCGACAGGGTATCCTGCACGAAATCGATGGTCAACGTGAGATCGCGCTCGTGACAGAGGCAATGCTAAAAGCGCTTGGCCCATATCTGGCTCCAGCGCAGCCGTAGGTTAGGAGACATATGTCAAAGAAGAAAGACGTCATCGAGATGGAGGGTACCATCACGGAACCATTGCCAAACGCAATGTTCCGGGTACAGCTCGATAATGGGCACGAAGTACTGGCTCACATCTCGGGCAAGATGCGGATGAACTACATTCGTATCTTGAAGGGAGACCGGGTGCTGGTTGAATTATCGCCATATGATCTGACCCGGGGACGTATTACGTATCGTTATAAGTAGGGGGCGCGACGCAGCACGGCGGCGTCCGCCGCCGCAAAGGAGGTAACAATGAAAGTGCGAGCGTCGGTAAAGCCGCGCTGCGAGTATTGCAAGGTGATTAAGCGCAAGGGCGTGATCCGGGTGATCTGCTCACGCACACCGAAGCATAAACAGCGGCAAGGATAACAACGACTAACCGTCAACCTTTCATAAGGGTAAAATGGTGCATACTCACCGGTATGAGATAGCCGGTAGAGTGTATCAGTAGCAAAGAGGTCTGGCATGGCACGTATTGCCGGGGTTGATATTCCCCGCAACAAGAAGATCGAGATTGCGATTACCTACATCTACGGTATCGGGCGCTCGAACGGCATGGAGATTCTGCGCAAGGCAAATGTGAATCCAGAACGCCGGGTGCGCGACCTGACTGAAGAAGAAGTTGGGCGTATTCGCGAAATTGTTGATCGCGAATATCGGGTTGAAGGCGATCTGCGTCGTGAGGTTCAGTTGAATATCAAACGCCTGATGGATATTGGTTGCTATCGCGGCCTGCGCCACCGCCGTGGTATGCCGGTACGTGGTCAGCGCACTCGCACCAATGCGCGCACACGCCGTGGGCGACGCGGTCAGGCGATCGGTATTAAGAAGAAGGCGACCAAGAAGTAGTTGTAATTAAGGAGTGAGGCATGCCCGCTAAGGGAAAAACGACCACCACGACACGCCAGCGCGGTAAGCGCCGTGAGCGAAAGAATGTGCCGCGGGGTCAGGCGCATATTCAGAGCACGTTCAATAATACAATTGTGACAATTACCGATCCGCAAGGTGCGGTTGTATGTTGGGCCAGCGCCGGTCAGAGTGGATTTAAGGGTTCGCGAAAGAGCACACCCTACGCCGCTCAGGTAGCTGCAGAAAATGCGGCACGCAAAGCAATGGAAAATGGTATGCGCTCGGTTGAGGTCTTTGTGAAAGGCCCTGGCGCCGGACGCGAGGCCGCTATCCGTTCATTGCAGGCCGCCGGTTTGCAGATTACTGCAATTACCGATGTGACACCGATCCCACATAATGGCTGCCGTCCACCGAAGCGGCGACGGGTCTGATCGGACGTTTTCGCTGTTGTCAAGTTACACTGTGAGACGACCGCACCTGGAACCGGAGGGCTTTGTTCCCGGACGCCCAATGCGGTAGTGTCTGCCTCGGCGGCACTAGCGCCCATCTCACAGGCTGGAACAAAGATGCGTAGCTTATAACTACGCCAGTGAAGGATTAGTGAACAAAGGATACATAAGACTATGGCGCGATATATAGGACCAGTCGGCAAGGTAAGCAGACGACTCGGCATCGGAATTACCGAAAAAGGTCAGCGCATTCTGAATAAGCGGTCGGATCCGCCGGGACAGCACGGTGCTGCGGCCCGTCGCCGGCAGTTGTCCGATTACGGTATGCAGTTGCGCGAAAAACAGAAGGCAAAATTTCTGTATGGCGTCCTTGAGCGCCAGTTCCGCTGCCTGTTTGAGCAGGCATCGCGGCGTAGTGGTGTTACCGGTGAGTATCTGTTGAGTCTGCTTGAACGCCGACTCGATAATGTTGTGTATCGCCTCGGCTTTGCCACCACACGCGCTCAGGCACGGCAATTGGTTAATCATGGCCATATCGTTGTTGATGGTCGCAAAACAAATATCCCGTCGTATACGGTGAAGGTCGGCCAGGTCATCGCAGTACGCCCGCAGAGTCGTAGCCGTACCTACTTCAAGAATCTGGTTGATAGTGGTGTGTTGAATAAGCATCGGGCGCCGGAATGGCTCCGTCTTAACGCGGCCGATCTTTCTGGAACTGTCGTTGCTTTACCACGCCGTGAAGATGCAGAGGCCGGCATTAACGAGCAGTTGATCGTCGAGTTCTATAGCCGGTAGACGCTCCCGTTTGTGGGACGTGAACAAAGAAATGGGAGGCAGCAGTGCTCGATATTGCACAACCAAAGATTGAGGTTGTTGAAGCAACTGAAACCTTTGGGCGCTTTAAAATCGAGCCGCTCGATCCGGGCTATGGGCATACGCTCGGCAATGCGCTTCGGCGCGTGCTGCTCACGGCTATTCCCGGATCGGCGATCACCCACGTGCGCATTGCGGGTGTCTATCAGGAGATGGATGTCATCCCCGGTATGACCGAGGATGTCGTAGAACTGATCTTAAACCTGAAAGGCATCCATTTACGCGGTCGCCACGAGGGAACGGTACAGGCAACGATCCAGAAACAGGGTCCAGCGATTGTGACGGCTGCTGATCTGGTGTTGCCAGAAGGACTGTCGGTCGTTGATCCTACGCACTATATCTGTACGCTTGAGCACGATCAGGCACGGATTGAGATAACGGCAACGATTGAACACGGTCGCGGGTACCTGTCAGCCGATCAACGAGGCATTCTGCCGCTTGGCGAGTTTCCAATCGATGCTATCTTTACGCCCGTACCACGGGTTAATTATGTCGTAGAAAACACTCGTATTGGACAGGCTACCGACTACGACCGGCTGATCCTTGAGGTTTGGACAAACGGTACGATACGGGCGCAAGAAGCACTTGATTACGCGGCTCGCGTCCTGGTGCATTACTACACAACAATCGCGAATTTTAACCGATTGAGGGTTGAACCGGCAGCCCAACCGGAGACCAATGGGCTGGAGATACCGGCTCACGTCTACGATACGTCGATTGAGACGCTTGACCTCTCAACCCGTACCTACAACTGCTTGAAACGGGCTGAAATTACCAAAATTGGTCAGGTGCTTCAGATGGACGAGAAGGCGTTGCTCTCGGTTCGCAATCTTGGTCAGAAGTCAATGGAAGAAATTCGCGATAAACTGATCGAACGGGGTTACATTCCGCGAGTGCTTCCGCATAGTGGAGCATCGCGCTAATACAAGGATACGACCATGCGACATCGACATGCCGGAAAATTACTGGGGCGGTCGTATGAGCATCGTAAGGCGCTCTACCGCAACTTGATGATCGCCCTGATTGAGCATAAGAAGATTAAGACAACGCTAGCAAAGGCGCGCGCTGTCCAGCCGGAAGTTGAGGCTCTTATCTCGATTGCGCGCGAAGATACGCCGCATGCCCGCCGCATGGCCCTCTCGAAGCTGGCCAGCAAGGATGCGATGCGAAAACTATTTACCTTTGCTCCTACTACCTACGGTGGCCGGAATGGTGGGTACACCCGGATCACAAAACTGGGACCGCGTCGGGGTGATGGAGCCGAGATGGCATTGATTGAGTTGATCTGATGCGCACGATTGCGCTGCTGTTAGCTTATGACGGCACCGATTTTGCCGGGTCGCAATGGCAAACTGACATCCGAACTGTGCAGGGTGCCCTGGAGTCGGCATGGGAAGCCTTGACGCAAGAGCGGCGTCGGATTGTGCTGGCAGGCCGAACCGACGCCGGAGTTCACGCAACTGGTCAGGTTGCCCACGTCCAGACCACAACGCGCCATAATTTACAAACAATCTGGCGCGGTTTGAACGCTCACCTGCCGGTTGACCTGGTAGTTCAGAATGTCGGGGAATCAGTACCAGATTTTCACGCTCGCTTTAGTGCGATCCAGCGTGAGTACCGTTACCTGATAGACTATGCAGCAGCGCCATTGCCACAACTTCGCCATCAAGTCTTGCACTACGCAGGTACACTTGATATGGCGGCAATGACGGCAGCGCTTAAATTGCTGGAGGGAACGCACGATTTTGCTGCATTTACAACAGCAACGCCTGCCCAACGTTCCACTGTTCGCACCATGTATTGGACGCGGGTTGGGGAATATGAATGGTTTGAGCGGCGTTTACTGGCCATCGAAGTAGCGGCAAATGCATTCCTCCAGCATATGGTGCGGATGATCGTCGGTACGCTCTTGCTGGTCGGGCGTGGGCGGATGACCGTCGATCAGTTTGGTGAGGTGTTGGCGAGTCGGGATCGCCGCCTGGCCGGTCCAACGGCACCGGCTCACGGCCTAACATTAACGGCAGTACGCTATCCGCCCGGCCTGATTCGCTGGGTGGAACCTTCAAAACGGCAAAATGGCACGACGAAGGTCGAACAGCCTTCGTCCTACGTACACGAGGAATAGGTGCTGTGAAGACCTATCATCAAAAACCAACAGAAGTGCAGCGTGATTGGTATGTCATCGATGCGAGTGGTAAGGTGCTCGGTCGGCTGGCAACACAGATCAGTACACTGCTGCGCGGCAAGCACAAACCAACCTTCACGCCGTCAATTGACGGTGGTGATTTCGTGATCGTGGTGAACGCTGAGAAGATCGTGTTGACCGGACGTAAACCGGATCAAAAAATCTACTACCGCCACACCGGTTATCCGGGTGGTATCAAGGCGACGCCGTACAAAATGATGCTGGCAAAGCATCCTGACCGCATTCTGCGCCTCGCGGTGAAGCGCATGTTGCCGAAAAACCGCATGGGTCGCCGATTGCTAAGTAAGCTGCGCATCTACGCCGGGCCGAACCACCCGCACGCGGCGCAGCAACCAAAACCCTATATCCCACGCTGGTAAGATGTGGGTCGCTGACTGGGAAACAATTGCGTTCCGTGTGCAGATTATGAAGTAGCACCATCGTGGTGCACAGGTGGTGAGGAGAAGGAATGGAAGGCAAGCGCTATTATCAGGGCACCGGCCGCCGCAAGACCGCAGTGGCACGTGTACGCCTCTTCCCCGGTAGTGGGGATTTTATCGTCAATGGGAAAAAGCCGGAGGAGTACTTCGGCCGTCGTGAGCTATTCCAGCACGAACTTCGCTTACCACTGGTGTTGACAAATCACCTCAACACCTTCAATGTGCTGGTAAAAGTGAAGGGTGGCGGCATTTCGAGCCAGGTTGGCGCTGTTCGCCATGGTATTGCTCGTGCGTTACTGGATTATGATAGCGAATTGCGGCCAACGCTGAAGCAGGCTGGCTTGCTGACCCGCGACCCACGAATGAAAGAGCGGAAGAAGGTCGGTCTCAAGCGTGCGCGTAAGGCACCTCAGTACACCAAGCGTTAAATGGTGCGTGTCAGGGAATGCTGTAGACGGCAGACGGTTTGCAGAACAACCGTCTGCCATCCGTTATATACCGCGGCGGAAAGATGCGAGTCATTACCGGCAAAGCTAAAGGGCATCGCTTAAAAGCACCTAAAGGCCTGGGTACACGCCCGATGCTTGATCGGGTGAAGGAAGCCCTCTTTTCAGTGCTGGAAGGATACGGCCCTATCCGTGGAGCAGTGCTCGATCTTTACGCTGGCACAGGATCGCTCGGTATCGAATGTCTGTCACGCGGCGCTGATAGTGCTGATTTTGTCGAACGAAATGCCCATGTTTGTTCAATTATTGCCGATAACTTGCGGCATACTCGTTTCGATCAGCAAGGCCATATCTACCATATGCCGGTAGATCGCTTTCTTCATCGGCAGCGTGGGATTGGACGCTATGATATAATCATCATGGATCCTCCATACGCTGATCCAACTATCGAGGCGACAATGCAACTCGTTGCGAGCAGTGGCGTCGGCAAGGAAGGGAGCTTGTTAATCGTCGGGCATTCACCTCGCGTTGAACTGGCTGATGACTATCCGGGCCTGCAGCGAATCAAATTCCGACGATTGGGCGACTCGTGTTTTTCGATCTATGAATTGATATCCACGAATACGCCCGAAACATAACGGTAACCTATGCGCATCGCTATTTACCCAGGTAGCTTTGATCCAGTTACGTATGCTCACCTCGACATTGCCCGTCGGGCAGCGCGTATCTTTGACCGCGTGATCATGGCGGTGTTTGATCGACCTCAGAAGCGATTGCTCTTTTCCACAACTGAACGCTTGCATCTGCTACAGGCTGTTACCGCCGATCTGGCTAACGTCGAGGCGACCAGCTATGAGACGCTAACCGTTGAGTTCGCTCGCCAGGTTGGAGCCTGTGCTATTGTCCGGGGACTGCGAGCCGGCAGTGACTTTGAAGCTGAGTTTCAGATGGCTCAGGTCAATCAGACGATTGATCCGAATATCGAAGTCGTTGTCTTGATGGCTGGACGCCAGTTCGCCCATATTAGCTCCACGGCAGTACGGGAAATGGCCAGCCTTGGACGTGATCCGGTCGAATTTACGCCGCCGGTTGTTGTGGCAGCTTTACGGGAGAAATTCGCACAGAGGGGGTGATCGCCATCGAACTGGATGATTTGATTGACGAGTTAGAAGAGGTGATCGCTGCCGGAATCCGCCTCCCCCTCAGTGGTGGGCGAACGTTGATCGATGAGACGCGGGTACTCGAGATTATCGATCAGATGCGCACCGTTATTCCCGAAGAGATTCGGCGTGCTCGTCGGATTATTGCTGAGCAAGAGCAACTACTCGCGACAGCGCAAGCCCGTGTCCAGGAGGTGTTAAGCGAGCGGGGGTTGCTGGCTGCTGTTGAAGCAGAACGCGAGCGCCTGCTCCAACAGGCTGAACAGGAAGCAGCAGAGGTGCGAGCTGGCGCTGATGCGTATGCCCGGCAGGTTCTCGAGGAACTTGATGAACGATTGAGTAAGCTGTTGAGTAGTGTGCGCAATGGTTTGCACGCGCTGGAAGAACGCCAATCGGGCGCTTGACAATCCTCCGCTCTCTCGCCTATAATTCGGCGCTTGTGGCGGAACAACGGTGCGCCACGGGTGGATGCTATGACTGCATTACGATTTAATCTCGCGCAATTACTGCGCGAAGAAATGGGAGCGCGACGAGACATCTCGTTTAGTGAGCCAGCCTTGCCGCTTGACGAGGAGTTGACGCTTCGTAATATTACCGGCCGTCTGCGCCTGACCCGGACTGCGGCTGGAGTGTTTGCTCAGGTAACGGTTCACGGTACCGTAACACTTACTTGTGTACGTTCACTCGAACCGTTTGATTATGAACTTGACCTCGATTTCAGCGATCAGTTTTACGCTGTTGTTGATGTGGTAAATGGGCATAAGTTACCGCAACCAGTCGAAGATGATCCTTTCATGCTCGATGAGTTGCACCATATTGATATTGGTGAAGCGATCCGTAGCTATGCGCTGATCAATCTGCCGATGAATCCAATAGCACCGGCTTATCGCGATCAGCCGGTCAATTACACTGTTGCATCTGAGGGAATTGAGGACGACGATACGCTCGTCGATGACCGTTTTGCTGCTTTGCGAGAATGGGCCAAGCGGCAACGTAATCAACATTGAGGAGTAACAATCATGGGAGCAGTACCAAAGCGAAAAGTCTCGCGCCATCGGCGTGGTAACCGCCGCCAGCATCTTGCCCTTACCCCGCCAGTTATGGTCGTGTGTCCGAATTGTGGTGAACTGATGCGTGCACATCGCGTGTGTCTGGCTTGTGGATACTACAAGGGCCGGCAAGTGCTCAAAGTGGCGTCGGAATAACCATACGCTTGTCTTCTACAGGGAATCGGGCATGAAAGGGCTGCCTGCCGGGGTTATCGGGCTGGCAGCCTTTCATCATAAGTAGATAGAAAGGGCGTGAGGGTGAGCAGGGAACGTTACGCAGCAGTGATCGGCTGGGGTATGGCCGTTCCACAGCGACTGATCACAAATGATGAATTGGCGCAACGAATTGATACATCTGACGAATGGATACGCACACGCACCGGTATTCGTGAACGACGTGTTGCTGGGCCTGGTGAAAGTACTTCGACGCTGGCCACTGCTGCCGGGCGTGAAGCGCTGGCCATGGCCGGTGTTTCGCCTGCGACTATCGATACGGTGATTGTCGCTACCTGCACGCCTGATCGACCATTTCCGGCTACTGCCTGTACTGTGCAGGCAAATTTGCAAATTCCACGCGCAACAGCGTTTGATTTAGCAGCAGCCTGTAGTGGTTTTGTCTACGGGCTGACTGTCGCTACCAGTTTGATTAAAAGTGGTGTCAGTCGACGGTTGTTGTTGATCGGAGCTGATATCTTTACTCACTACATCAACTGGAATGATCGTAATACCTGTGTTCTGTTTGGCGATGGTGCAGGCGCTGTGGTGCTCGAAGCAACCGATGAACCGCTCGGTTTGCTGGCTTCGACCCTGAGTGCCAATGGTGAACTCGAGGATTTGATGGCGGTAGATGCCGGTGGTACACGTATGCCGCTTACTGCCGATCTTCTTGAGGCAGGTCGTCAGTATGTGTATATGAACGGGCGGGAGATTTTCAAGCACGCCGTCCGTGAGATGAGTGATTCGGCATTACAGGTGATTCAAGATGCCGGCTTGACGGTTGATGACATTGCGTTGGTCATTCCTCATCAGGCGAATGTGCGGATCATTGATGCTGTCACTCGTCGCCTCGAAATCCCACCAGAACGGGTGATGATCAATCTTGACCGATACGGAAATACATCAGCAGCTTCGATTCCAATCGCACTCTACGAAGCGGCTCAACAGGAGCGAATCAAAGCTGGTGATTATGTTTTGTTAACCGCTTTTGGTGGTGGACTGACGTGGGGATCGGGCCTGGTACGCTGGGGTAAACCGAGTCGCTAGCTGTTCATCTGTTACGAGAATCCTGGTAAGATATGACGGCGATCATATTTTCAGATCGAGGAGATCAGTAATAGGCTAGATCGCAACAATATTCGTCATCAGCAAACCAGAGCATCTGGAATAGCGCGAAACCGTCACGCCGATGCACGGAAGGGGGGGGAGAAACAGGTCGTGTCGGCAGAGCAGGAAGAGGCAAACAGACCATGAGTATTGCGTGGGTATTCCCTGGTCAGGGATCGCAAGTCGTAGGCATGGGTCGCGATCTGATTGCAGTCTCACCCGCTGCGCGTCAGATCTTTGCTACAGCAGACGAAACCCTTGATTTCAACCTGAGTGAATTGTGTTTTTGTGGGCCAGAAGCCGACCTTACCGCCACTGCCAATGCTCAACCGGCGCTGCTTACCACCAGTATGGCTTTACTGGCTGCAATGACCGAATTGTTGGGAGATCGCCTTGAACAACCGATTGCCGTGGCCGGTCATAGCCTGGGTGAATACTCGGCGTTGGTGGCCGGTGGTGCACTTGACTTTAAGACTGCCCTGCAACTTGTACGACGACGCGGTGAATTAATGGCCGCTGCCCGCGAAGGGAGTATGACCGCAGTTATTGGCCTCGACGCCGCTATTCTCGAACAGATCTGTCAAGAAGTCAGTGCTGCACTGCAAAACAATCATTCTCATGGCACCGTTGTGATCGCTAACTATAATGCTCCAGACCAACTGGTCATCAGTGGTAGTGTCGTGGCTGTAGAGCATGCCAGTATGCTGGCTAAAAGCCGTGGTGCCAAACGGGTCATTCCGCTCAAGGTGAGTGCAGCCTTCCATTCCCCTCTCATGATCGAAGCTGCTGAAGGAATGGCTCAGGCTATTGCTCACGCCACCGTGCGTAACCTCTCCCTCCCTTTAATTGCCAATGTCACAGCCGAACCATTGTACGACGCCGATGATGTCCGGCGTGAGATTGTCGCGCAGATCGTCGCTCCGGTGCGCTGGATTGCCTCGGTACAACGAATGGTTGACCTCGGCGTCGAAACGTTTATCGAAATCGGGCCGGGCAAGGTGCTTACCGGCTTGATCCGACGAATTGCTCCATCAGCACGGCTGATTAATGTAGCCACGTTTGAGGATGTCCGGGCGCTAACCGCAATGCAACCTGTATAGAGCATAGTATGGAATTACAAGGTCAGGTTGCTATTGTTACCGGTGGTGCACGCGGGATTGGGCGTGCCACGACAATCGAGCTGGCTAACGCTGGCGCACGAGTGCTGATCAACTACCAGCGTAGTGCCGGTGCGGCTGAAGCCCTGGCCGCAGAAATTACTACTGCTGGTGGTGAAGCCCTACCGTATCAGGCTGATGTTGCCGACGAACAGGCAGTCAGCAGAATGATACAGGCAGCTCTGTCACGCTGGGGACGGATCGACATTCTGGTGAACAACGCTGGTATTACCGCTGATGCGCCAATGGCACGGCTACGCCCTGAGCAGTGGCAACAAGTGATTGAGACTGACCTGACCTCGGTATTTCTGTGTTGCCGTGCGGTAGTGCCGGTTATGCGAAGTGCCGGTTATGGTCGGATTGTCTCGGTTAGTTCGCTGGCGGCACTGGCCGGTAATGTTGGTCAAACGAACTATGCCGCAGCGAAGGCCGGTATCATTGGCCTCAGCCGATCACTGGCGCGTGAAGTGGCTCGTGATGGCATCACGGTCAATGTTGTAGCGCCAGGTTATATCGAGACCGATATGGTTGAGACGGTACCCGAAGCGCTACGCGCCTGGGCGTTGCAGGCGATTGCACTCGGTCGGTTTGGCCGCCCGGAAGAGGTTGCCGCTGCGATCCGCTTTCTCGTTTCGCCTCGTGCTTCGTACATCACCGGCCATGTTTTGACGATTGATGGCGGTTGGGTGATGCCCTAACGACGGATGCGATCATGATTGATTTCAACGGACAGGTAGCAATTGTCACCGGCGGTTCGGGCGGTATTGGACAGGCAGTGGTAGAGGGTCTGGCCCGTTATGGCGCCCGCGTGCTGGTGGGTTATCACCACAATGAAGTAGCCGCGACTGATGTGGTAGCGGCCGTCCAGTCCGCTGGTCGCGAAGCCGCAGCACTGGCAATCGATGTGCGCGAGCCGGGTAGTGGCAATGTGCTGGTAGCCACAGCAATGGAGCGCTGGGGGAGACTCGACATACTTGTCAACTGTGCCGGTATTGCCGATTACGGCCCATTAAGTGAGATGAGTAGTGAACGGTGGCGGCAGACGATTCAGACGAATCTGACCGGCATCTACCACACCTGCCGGGCAGCGTTACGACCGATGATGCAGCAGCGTTATGGACGTATTGTTAATCTGGCGGCGCTCTACGGTACATCGGGCTTTCCCGGTCAGGCCGATTTTGCTGCGGCGGCTGGTGGGATCATCGGGTTGACACGCGCACTGGCCCGTGAAGCTGCGTCGTGGCAGATAACAGTTAATGCTGTTGCGCCGGGTATGATCGCGACCGATCTGATAGAAGTGATTCCTGCAGAAATCCAGCAGTGGAGTGCCGGTATCATCGCGCTCCGCCGTTTGGGTAAGCCGGAGGAAGTTGCCGCAGCAGTATTGTTTCTTGCCTCGCCGGTTGCTTCATATATTACCGGACAAACGTTGATGGTTGATGGTGGCTGGACGATGGCTTGAGGGTTGCATATTACTATAACTCAAGTTGCCACCTATGCTGTGAGCAGGCCATTGAGGCGGACTGTCAGGACGAACAGCACGACGTTGCACGCAACACCGTATGGCGTACCTGCCTGCACAATGTGGGGAGCAGCCAGTTCTCATGGACGTGATGCGTCACGTCTCACGGTAGCAACCCGGATTACCCTCATCCCCTGTGTCTTCCTTGTCTCTGTAGCGACAAGGGTAGCAACTTGGGTTACTATAGGTATCTCGTACTTGCAGGGATTGAGTGATTGTCGGGTAGCCTATGTCGCTTTTGAGGAATGTGCGTTCAAGCTAAAAGTTTGCTTAAAAAACGCAGATGCGGTAGCAGCGCTACCGCATCGCGACTAGAGGTAACTTTTTGCCAAACCTACAACTTTACCTACTGACCCACCACCTCGAGAGTTCATCAGCGCACTCAGGAAGTTCTACACCACCGTACCCGCACAGCTCCTATAGCTGCTCTGCCTTCAGCAGGTAATGCGCCGGGCCAGCTTTTGCTATCGGATTGTCTCACCATCTGGCGTGGGATAGCAGTTCTTTCTTCCCCAACGCGGTGAGTTTGTGTGGGAGGTAACCGTACAGCTCGCACAGCATCCAGTTACTCCGCAGTATCCTGGCGCTTGTCTGTTCGTCTCCCCATCCCTCATCTTCATAACTTTTACATTTATTGATGAGGGAGTTTCCCCGAACTTACGCTTCACCTCTACAACTTATCCATACATAACTCTTTACACTAGAGACGAAGCGCTTGCCTTTCGGTTACACGTAAGTAGTTCGTTCCTCCTTTGCTTTCTGATGTTCTCTCGAGGCTTCGACCTCATAATAGCACTGCAATGGCCATAAATCAAGTAGTTCATCGCAACTTAACGATGATAAACCGCAATTGTTGCTACGATTTACCGTCGTAAAGTTAAAATGTAGTTCAAATTACTCTTGCTATTACCAAATGAGTGTAAAGATTTTTTGTCAGGCAGGTATATCAGCCGTGATGCGAGCGGCAACTGCCCGCCCGGACAATAGAACCAGTGGAATCCCTCCGCCCGGATGGGTTCCCCCACCTACAAAGAAGAGCTGGCGCACACGCCGTGCCCGCAGTGGCGGACGGGCGAATGCAGCGAAAGGTGTGTTTGAGCTAAGACCGTAGATTGCACCAAATGCAGCGTTATAACGTTGGGCCAGATCGCACGGTGTCCAGAAATGGCTGTAGCGAATGGCCTGTCGCAACCCTGACAAACCCATCGTCTCAAGTTTGGCAACAATGTGGTCGCGATAAGCTGGCATCACGGCTGCCCAGTCAAGCTGACCGGTATCGGCAGGTGCATTAACCAGCACGAATAGATTGAGATGACCGGGTGGTGCGTGCTCTGGGTCGGTGCGGCAGGTCACTGCAACGTAGACGGTTGGATCAAGTGCCAGTCGGCGCTCGTGCACGATGGCTTGAAATTCACCAGGATAGTCAGCGCTGAAGAAGATATTGTGATGCGCCAGTTGCGGAAACTCGCCTTCAACGCCGAGAAAAAGCACGATGCCGCTATACGATGGTTCATGACGAGCAAGACGATCCGCCTCTTGCCGGCCGTTAGGGATCAGGTGAGCATAGGCATACTGTGGGTCTGCATTTACGACCACCGCCGCGGCGGGCAGGCTGCTCCCATCGGCCAGACGGACACCACGCGCACGACCGTGATCGACGATCACCTCAGTCACCGGTGTTTGCAAGCGGATTTCAACCCCTAACTCAGTAGCTAGCCGGCTCAGCGCAACAGCCAATTGATACATGCCACCGCGGACATACCAGCCACCCTCAGCAAGTTCGATATAGGCAATCAGGTTAAATGTGGCCGGCGAGCGATAGGGTGATGAACCGTTGTAGGTCGCATACCGATTAAAGACCTGGCGTAGATGAGGGCTGCGAAAGAAGGAGCGTACTGCGGTGTCAACGCTGCGTAGTGCGTCGATCCGCAGGGCATGGCGGATCAGTGAAGGGGTCAACAGTTCGCGCAGACCATCGAATGGACGCAACAAAAATGGCCCGGAAACCGCATCATAGATGCGACTGGTATGCGCCATGAAGCGAAAGAACGCAGGAACATCAGGTGGGCTAAGGCGTTCAATCTCCTGTATCAACTGGGGTAACCGTTGCCAGGCATCGAAGCGCGTACCGTCAGGCCAGAGATAGCGACAGGTCGGTTCAATCTGTTCAAGCTGGAGATAATCGTCCATACAGCGATTGGCGACTGCGAAGAGATCGCGAATCACCCACGGCATTGTCAATAACGATGGTCCGGTGTCGAACGTATATCCGGCAGCCTGATGGAGATTGAGCTTACCACCGAGTCGTTCATTCTTCTCGCATAGAATAACCCGGCGGCCCTGGGCAGCTAGACGAATTGCGGCAGCCAGTCCACCCAGGCCACCGCCAACAACGATAATTGGGAGTGGTGAGGTTTTCATAGGGTCAGATGCATCTTTGAGACTATGGTTCTTGTCAGTACCATCTGCGATGCCCGATCTAAGGATTACTCCGCGTCGAGTGTATACTCTAGACTTTGTGCACCATCACAGAGGTAATCACCAAAAGACAAGGGCAGCCAGATGGCTACCCTGAGACTGTCAATCTCTACAACACAAACCCGGTGTACTGGTTAGCTAAAAGCGACCGCGCTGACCGGGAATCTGTGCGCCAAAGATGCTTGGCGGCAGTTTGAAGCCGTGAGCCTCCAGCCGAGGAGTAAACTTGGGCCGGACACCAGTTGGGCGTAATTCGGCCAGAATCTTACCTTCACCCGTCTTACCCAGAATCTCGAGCTTGAAGATGTCTTGCAAAACGACGGTATCACCTTCCATGCCTTGGACTTCGGTGATATAGGCTACCTTACGCGAACCATCTTCAAGGCGGGTTTGCTGGACAATCAGATCAATTGCCGAGGCAATCTGCTCACGAATAACCTTTAGCGGCATCTCCATACCTGCCATTAGCGCCATTGTCTCCATACGGGCGATAGCATCGCGTGGCGTATTTGCGTGCAGGGTCGTCAACGAGCCATCGTGGCCGGTATTCATTGCCTGCAACATGTCAAGCGTTTCACCACCACGGCATTCGCCAATCACAATCCGCTCCGGTCGCATACGCAGTGAGTTGATCACCAGATCGCGGATCGTCACCCGTCCGGTACCGTCGATCTCCGGTGGTTTGGCTTCGAGCCGTACTACGTGATCCTGCGCCAGTTGCAGCTCGGCACTGTCTTCAATCGTTACGATACGTTCGTCTTCGGGAATAAAGTTCGACAGCACGTTCAGCAACGTCGTCTTACCAGAGCCGGTACCACCGGCAACCACAATGTTCAAGCGCGAGACGACACAGGCACGGAGAAATTCTGCCATCTCGGCCGTCATCGAACCAAAGCGAATCAGGTCATCGACCTTGAGCTTGTTTTTGGAAAACTTACGAATGGTAATCGTTGAGCCATCGATAGCGCAGGGCGGGATGATCGCATTAACACGCGAGCCATCGGGCAAGCGAGCATCGACCATCGGCCATTTGCGGTCGATGCGGCGACCGAGCGGACGGATGATACGGTCGATAATCTTCATCACATGCTCATCAGATGCAAAGCGCACATCAGAGAGTTTGAGCTTGCCCTTTTGCTCGATGTAGACCTTGTAAGGCCCGTTAACCATTACCTCAGAGATGCTATCATCGTCGAGCAACTGTTGAAGCGGACCGAAGCCAAACAGCTCGTCGCAGACCATGGCGAAGAGCTTTTTGACATCCTGGTCGGAAAGCTGCACATTCGCCTGTTGATAAATACGAGCGAAGCGCTCTTGGAGTAGTCGCTCAGTTTCAGGAGATCGCTTTAATTCAGTTTGATTCCCCAACGAGGCCTGAATACGGTCAACAATCCAGAGCGACAGTTCCAGCATCCGTTTCTGATCATTTGCCGGCGTTGCGTCCTGAACCGTTGGGCGAGCTGGTGCTGGAGCAGCAGGGGTCGTCACCGGTGGGGGCGGCGCTGGAGCCGGCACCACGGTTGCCGCTACAGGCGGGGGTGTAGCAACCGCCGGAGCAGGCTCTGGCTGTGGTTGATTACCGAGACGTTTGAGCAGCGACATAGCGATAAAACCTCCTTAGTTGTCCATCCGAACTCTCGCCGAACGTCAGTAGCACTGGCTCGTACACGACGCACCTTATCTGGATGGATGTTTACCCAAGCTTGACGAAATAGGCTTCACATGCGCGATCAATCAACTCACGAGACATTGCCGGTGGGATACCCCGATACTTAGCCTCGTCGAGTATCTGATCGCACAGATCACGTGGATGACAGGCACGTAATTCACGCCCGACTTTCATGTAGTGCTCCTGGATCAAATAACGCAAACCATCGTCGCTATAAGGAATACGTTTGCTCTTGCACACAAGTTGAAAGATTGCCCGAAACTCGGTTGGTGTTGGGTTCGGTACCTCAATCTTATGGCGAATTCGTCGGAGAAAAGCGTCATCAACCAGGTCTTTTGGATTCAGGTTGGTAGAGAAGACAATCAACACATCGAACGGAACCTGGATCTTCTTGCCGGTTTGAAGAGCAAGAAAATCAACTTTCTTTTCCAAGGGAACAATCCAGCGGTTGAGCAGGTCTTGTGGACGACATTTTTGACGGCCAAAGTCATCGATCAAGAAGAGACCACCATTCGCCTTCATCTGGAATGGAGCCTCGTAGACCTTTGAAACCGGATCGAAGATCAATTCGAGTTGCTCCAGCTCAAGTTCACCACCGACCATCACCCGTGGACGTTTACACACAACCCAACGGGCATCCGGGTAGACAGTGGCAGGCATTGCGGTCATTGCGGCACCGAATGGCCCTGGTGGAACATCCGCGTGGCTGACTTCGTTGACCTGTACGACCTGATGGTTAAGTGGATCGAAGACTTTGATAATCTGACCATCAACTTCTACGGCATACGGAATGATGACCAGTCCACCCAGCAGATTCGCAATACCTTCAGCAATGGTTGTCTTCCCATTACCGGGAGGGCCGTATAAAAAGAGTGAACGCGCTGAATTGGCCGCCGGGCCAATTTTATCCAGCATCTTCTCGCTGACCACCAGGTGGCTGAATGCCTTGCGAATAGTGGCCTGATCGATCACCAGCTCGCCAATACTCTGCCGAAGTGTAACCTCGACGTATTGCTGGAGAGGAACCGGTGCCGGGCCAGTGTATTGGTTTCGATCAATGATCTCGTGAACTTTATTCCGGCCTTTGCCGGTAATCACGTATTGGAAGGAACGTTCACTAAAACCACCCTCAGCACCAATAATGTCAACGTATTCCTCAAGTTTAAGAAACTCAAGCACTTTATCAATCACGCCCAAAAACGGCAGCTTTACCGTCTCTTCGAGTTTCTGACCGGTGATTGCACCCGAAAAATAGATAACCTTCAAAATGTGGTCGGTCAAAAACCCCATCGACAGCCCGGTTTCGGCAATGCTGGTTGGTTGTGGTGGTATGTCAGGCATTCGGTTAGGCGTTGCACCAGGAGTGGTAGGAGTTGGATTTACTTCGTGTAAACGGAAGCTCATAGCCTACCCTTTCTGCCAAATGACGAGTATCGTTGGGCTGTCTGCCAGTAACGAGGCATGATGCCCGCTACAGGTAGTATAGCGATCTGGCAGGCATAGCGCAAGAGATGTTTGTGGATGGTAACTGGCTAATGGTGTCAGTGAACATCAGTCTATTGGCGATCAGGCTTGAAACCTGTGCCACGATCCGCGACAGGCAGGCATATGTCGTTCTCGTGACAAGAACTGTCGCGACGCATGACCGGCGTCAGGCACGGTGGAGGCAGAATATACCACACGTTGTACCACTTGTGTACAAGCTATCTCATTAATTACTGACAGGCTACCTGATCGTGACGAGAACACACAGCATACCCGTGACTGGCAGGGTAAACGGTATTACACGCACCTGATTGTCAGCGTGGCTGTTGCAGCAGCCACGCTGACAAGCTCTCCACTATATGAGATACGTTCTCATATCAAATGTCACCCCTACTGACTCGCCGGTGGCACACCTCAGCACGAGGCGCATCTCGTACAAAAAAACACCGGGTGATACGTCTATCGCCCGGTGTTTATGCAGATTACAGGTCTCAGACGAACATCCTACTCTTCAAGGTTGTCGTCGTCATCGCCCATGTCCTGATCGATTTCATCAAGACCGATCTCTTCCTCATCATCACTACCGACGAAGTCATCATCGAACGTTTCTGGTTCTTCAACCAATTCCTCTTCGTCGAGCACATCTTCGTAATCATCGAAGCGCAACGAGGAGAGGATTGTGGCACCTTCACCCAGCTTACCGGGAAATGAGACCCGACCGCGCTGACTCGGGTCCTGGTACACCTCGCGAATCAGAATCCGAACGTTGCGCGAGTCTGATTGCACCACGGCTGCCAGGTAACGATTACCACCGTTGATCAGTTCAACGAGACGATGGCTTAGCTTCGGCTCGATACGTCCGATCAGGTTGCCATCGAGATCGACAACATACACCATCTTGCCTTCGACCCGCAATTCAACCTTCTCACCGGTGATCAGCGCATCTACCGCAGGACCGCGTTGCACATCAACCAACGAGGTTAGCGCAGTGCGGCCAGTCTCAGTAATAAACATGCGCATATCCACTTGCTGGCGAGTCGAGCGGGTGATAGGCGCTTCGGTGATACCTCGGGCCAGCAACGCTTCAAGGCGTGCCACATTCTTGCGCGCAATGGGATTGGCTGCATTCAGACGCAATGCATTCTGATAGGCACGGTGACTATCGGCGTACTTGCCCAGCTCGAAGAGCGCTTTTCCAAGCCGATTGTAGGTCTCAACATCCTCGCCTACACGCAACAATTGTTGGTTCAAATCAGCCGCCTCTTGCCAGCGGTTAAGGGCAGCCAGTTCAATGGCTTTTTCTTGCAAGCGGCGGCGAATGCGCATCTTTTCATCTTGCTTTGACAAGGCCATTCTCCTTGGATTGAGCAGTAACAGAGTCATCTAATTGCGGCACTCCCTGCAACGACCATGGACTGGTAGCGGTGATCTTCACCGGCACCAACTGACCGGTTAGATCGGCAGGGTGACTGAAGAAGACCAGGCGGTTGCCAGGGGTACGACCACGCCATTTCCCCTTGCTTTCACCCTCAACCAATACCTCTACCGTTTGACCGAGGAAGCGAGCCATACGTTCGGTGGCAATTTGCTCTTGCAACTGTTCGAGCCGTCGGCGTCGTTCTTCTTTCACGGCAGGTGGTACAGCGAGGGCCGGGTCTTGCTCCTGTTCAGCAGCCCGTGTGCCAGGACGGGCAGAGAAGGCCGCGATATGGACTTTATCAAAACCGATTTCAGCACACAGATCCATTGTCTGACGGAAATCATCCTCAGTTTCGCCGGGATGACCAACGATAATGTCGGTCGTTAGTGAAATGTCAGGGATCGCGGCGCGAATTTTGGCAATCAACGTCTTGTAGCGAGCAACCGTATAGCCACGACGCATCAGCTTGAGGACCCGGTCAGAACCAGCCTGTACCGGCAGATTAATCTCCGGCTGGCAACGCGGCAAACGGGCAACCGTCTCGATCAGACGGTCGGTCATCCAGGCCGGATGTGACGTCAGGAAGCGCAGGCGCAGCAAACCTGGCGTGGGATCAACAGCCTCAAGCAAGTCAGCCAGTTCAGGACGACCGGGCAGATCGTGGCCCCAGGAATCGACGATCTGACCAAGGAGCGTGATTTCTTTCGCGCCACGAGCCACGATACGGCGCACCTCTTCGACAATCTCGGCGAGTGGTCGCGAGCGTTCACGACCCCGGCGAAGCGGAATCACGCAGTAGGAGCAGGTCATATTGCAGCCGTACTGAATGGGCACATGCACCGATACCGGCGGATGGCTCCAGTCACGCACGGGCAATGCCGGCTCGTCAAGCGTGTAGATGGGGTTAGGCGCCAGGGCTACCACCTCATCGACAGCCGAAGGTGAAACAAAATGATCAACCATCGGTAATTGGTCGGCGAAGATGGAGCGATTATTGGGCCCAACCATACAACCCCAGAGTACAATCCGGGTATCGGGGTGCTGCCGCTTAACCCGGACCAACTCACCGAGCTTGCCGAGGATACGCTCTTCGGCTGAAGCGCGAACACTGCACGAATTCAACACAATAAAGCTGGCATCTTCAGGACGGGTTGCCGGGCTATAGCCCACACCCTGCAGCGCAGCTTCAAGCCGTTCAGAGTCAGAGATATTCATCTGGCACCCAACAGTCCAGACGTAATAGCGCCGCTCGCGCGGCGTCTGATCACGATCTGGACGGGGGCGCTGGTCGAAAAAGATCACATCCTGCATGGAACCCTTACCAAACGATGACGGGTAAGCCACACTCGACGCTCTGACGAGCTGCCTCGCGGAGCGACTCAAGGCAGCGGAAAGCGTCCGAACGTGGGGATACACCAGCCTTGATCAACTGTGGAGCCAGCTCCGACAATTCACGCAACAATTGCACCGACGAGCCGAAGAAGGCCTGGTCTTCCTCGCCATTGTCGTCTTCAAACGGCAGATAGACAGGATCGGCAAAATCGACCGGCAGGTAATAGCTATTGATGCCTTGCAAGTTGATTAAATGACGATACCGGCTAGGTACCAGCTCATCCCAGACATCAGTCACAGCACGGTCGAGATCTTCCTCAAGCACCGGGCCGTCGGCGATAATCGGTGCCAGATCATTGCCACGTTCGAGGTGGGCAGCCATGCGAGCCAATTGATAGAGTGCACCCATCGTCTCAATTGACCCTTCCCAGACCTCGACGCCGGGCTGGCTGAGCAGATCAATATCAATTCCAAGCTCGCGCAGTTGATCCTGCACGGCGGCCACACTCTCGTATTGTTCTTCGTATTCGGCGCGATCTTCATCTGGTCGCACCATAATCAGGGACGCAACTGCCAGATCGAGTTCGGCAGGAGCATGAGTTGACATACAAGTTCTCCTCACTGAGCGCAAAACGCACAATAAAGTATACCATATTTGGACAAGGTTGTGCTGATCGGTGGAAACGTAGAACGATAAGGGAATGAACCAGGTTGAGCATCATCTGGTATGACAACTCAAACGAGAGATCAGTTCACATAAGGGCTTGTGGTCGTGGAGGAGGGTCTGACTCGGATTACGGGGTATGGTACGGCATTTGCTGGGACACACAGCGGATGCGTGGCTTCCCCATACCAAACTTGCGTCACGGTTAGCCCGGTCTGGAAGCTACATCCACAGTCGGTGCGTGATCCTACTGCGTGCGCAGTGGAGACGCTGTTCTCAATATCTGCGCTCAGGTCACCGCCAATGTGATAGTGCGATTACGAGCGCTGAATGCTTGTAAGCCGGATTTGATATGAGTTACGAGCATGCGTTTTGGGGATTAATTGCGGTGATAGATTCAAAGAACCATCCCACCAACAACCTGTTGACGGGATGGTATGTGGGGGTAAGACACCGAATGAGCGAGGCGAGGCACCGCCGATTAGACATACCTAGTAGCGTTCAAACACCGGTTCAACCATATCGAGGGCACGATCTAATTCCTCGCTCCGAGTCAATTCACCTACTGCACGTTCTGATGGGATTCGTCCTACTTCCAGAACAACACGCGGCAGTTCATCTACGATGGCTTTCACGGCAGCCAGAACCGGTCTCGTAGTGGAACCGGTGCGGATGGTGGACACCTCGATGGCGATCACCGAGTCGCCCGCTTCATTGCGAACGATTAACTGCTGCACATCTGGTTCATCAAGCAGCTCTTGCACGCGAGTAAGCAAGCGCCAGCCATGAACGACTTCTGTGGTAATGTCCATGGTTCCCCTCCTGCGCCGTGCTGGCGCCTTGAACAAGATACACTTCCCTACCGTACAGCATACTGCTACCGGCAGGTTTAGCAAGGGAGAAGATGGTTACTTGAGGTATAGATATTTTAACTATTAATATTTGATCTTTTTATCATATCGCCGAGGACTAAGAGCCGGGGCGATTTACCATGGAGAGATAACAGTGTAAGGAGAGAAAGAGCACTCGTCGCTGCCGGTGAATTCTTTTCGATAGAGGATGAACAAGAGCTAAGTAGTCGCGAAGCTCACAAAAGGTTTGACACCTATGCCGGCTTCCCTGTATAATGTAGCTGGATTCGTTGCCTTGTATGCAGTAAGAGCCGGCAAGTAGCATGAACATCTCATCACGCACGTGGAACGCTCTGGTCGCAGCATGTACGACCTTATTGATATTGCTTCTTGCCCTTCCCAAAATTCCGGTTACTGCCGCACCGCTTGCACAAACAATCGACTTTTCCTGGATTCCAACCTCGGTTTCAACCAGTGGACAACCCGGACAAATATCGCTGGTCGTTAATGCATCGCTGCAGAACCGCGGAGCTTTAGATAATTTTGGCATTTCCGCCAATATGCCGTCAGGCTGGTCGCCGTTGACCATCTCGCCCGGTCAGCCAATTAGCATTCCAGCCAATTCTACGCAGAGCTTTACCTTTTTCTTTGACATCCCAGCAACTGCTGCCCCTGGAACCTACACCATAGATGTCTCTGCATTTCGCACCAGTTCACCAAGTATCACGTCTCTCTTCCGTATTATTGTGCAGGTTGCGCAGGCAACGCCAACGGCAACAACCACTCCCGTGCCGTCCACACCAACACCGGCGTTTATTTGTAGCGATGGCTTCGAGCCAGATAACAATCCGGCGCAGGCAAAACGTATCGATGTCCAGATTCCGCAAGAACACGTGATCTGTCCGACTGGCGATGAGGACTGGCTCTTCTTTGGCGGTGTAGGTGGTAAGGTTTACACGATTGATGTGCCGGTGATGCGGCCGGGTATTGACCTTTCATTAGAATTGCTCGATAGCCAGTTGAACCGGGTGGCCTTTAACGATGACTTCTACAATCGCGATCCGGCCAATCCCAACCCCGGTGATACACGACCACGGATCACGGTTCGTATTCCGGCTGATGGTACTTATTACATCAAAGTACGTGATACTGCCGGTAGGGGTGGTACCGATTATTCATACGTGATTGTGTTGTTGGACGAGAGTTACGGCCCGACCCCAGCTACTGCTGAGTCGGTCTGTCTTGATATCTTTGAACCAGATGGCTTGCCTGAGCAGGCACGTTTGATTACGTCTAACGAAGTGCAGGAAAATCGGCACCTGTGTCCAACCGGTGATGCCGATTGGGTGACATTCTTTGCCAAGGCCGGGAAGCGCTACGTGATCTACACAGATACCCGACGCTACCGTGGGCCAAATACAGTCAATAATGATACGCAGGCTGGTGCGGATACGGTGCTAGTACTGGCTGATCGTGATGGGGTTAGTATCCTTGATATCAACGATGACGTGCCGGGAGGGAATACGCTGGACTCTCAAATTGAGTTTTCCCCTAGCGTTGACGGTTTCTACTTTGTGCAAGTGAAAAATGTTGGTGATATTGGCAATCAGTTTATCCGGTATGATCTTGTTTTGTTACTCTGTTTGCCCGGTCAAACCGATTGCCAGCGGCCAGCTTCGCCGCTACCCGGCCAGCCGGACAATCCTGTAGTGCCACCGGCGACATCAACGCCGATCAGAGCACCGGTGGTAACCGATCCAACAAATACGCCAGCACCAACACCGACACCAACACCATAGCAGAAGAGCAATGCCGGTTCGGATGATCGACAGCGCCGGCTTACTGGCTGAATTGAATGAACAAATTGGCCCGCGGAGAGCAACGTCGGCGGCAGAAGCAATAGCAGCAGCCCAAATGAATGCCCGCCTGCGCCAGGCGGGCTTTAGCGTTGATACGCGATCCTGGCCGGCAACTGATCGTCCGGGAAGCCGGTTTGTACCGGTAGCACTTCTGCTGGTGATAATCACAGTGCTGACCGGCTGGCAACCACTCGTTGGATTGATCTTTGGGCCATGGTTGATGGTACTGTTACTGGTCGATACGCTGTATGCGCAACTTCCTGTCTGGCAACGACGGCACACCAGTCAGAACATTGTAGCAGCGCGTCCGGTTACAGAGTCGGATACCCAGACCCCTCGCCGGCCACAGCACAGATTGATCATCCTGGCTCCGCTTGATACGCCTCCAGCCTGGCGTGGTATAACGATCTTTATGGCACCAACGTATGAAGGTTTGCTTGCCCGTTTGAGTGTGGCTTGTTTGCCAATCTTGGTGGCCGTTGGTACAACCATATGGCCGGAATGGCGTTGGCTATTGACCATTGGGGGCCTGGGTGGAGCATTTTGCTTTTGGTGGGCATGCCAGCATCAGCCACCATTGTCCCAGCCTGATGGTGGCCTGGCGGCACTGGCAGCACTGATACTGGCCGGTCAACACCTACCCGCGCTACAGCACGTTGAAGCGTGGGCCGTTGCCGTTGGTGCAGCACACTACGATCACAATGGTGTAAAGATGTTGCTTGAACGATATCCGTTTGATCCGGCAGATACGTCGGTCATTGGATTGGGGCCACTTGCCGGTGGTCAACTTACGGTGATTAGTCGGAGCGGAGTCTTTCGTCAGATCAGTGCCGATCCGCACCTTTTTCAGTTAGCAATGATCGCTGATCGTAACGATCCAGGTATTGATCTCGAACCGCGTCCGCTGGCAAGCGATGATGATCTGTTATCCCTATTCTGGAAGCGCGGATTTCGCACCCTGAGCATTCAAGCCATACCTCAGCGCACTTCAGTTCTCGATCCATCATTAGCCGATCGGGCTGCCCGTCTTGTAGTGGCAATTGCTCAGGCCCTTGATGCAGAGAATAACCATGATTTACCTGTTTTACGGACCTAATGAACTGGTGCGCAGTGAGGCGGTGGCTGAGTTACGGGCCGGTTTGCCCGCAGAGGTCGCTGACCTCAATATCAGTGTGCTTGATGGACGAAAGCTGACCATCGAACAACTGGTTGCGGCATGTGAGGCTCATCCGTTTCTTGCCGAGCGGCGTCTGGTGATCGTCTACGATGCGTTGAAGCATAGTAAAGCCGGGAAGGGGCGCGAAGAATTACGTGGTTATTGCGAGCGTGTACCGACAACCTGTGATCTGGTGTTTGTGGAGCAGGAAGAGATTGATCGCCGACACCTGCTTTTTACATACCTCAGCAAACATGGTGTTGTTCGTGAATTCCCGTTGCTCCAGGGAGCAGAGTTACTCCGCTGGATTGAACAGCGGGCGAAGATGTTGCATGCGACGATTGAACCTGCCGCAGCCCAACGTCTGGTTGAACTGGCAGGGAATGATAGCCGGTTACTGGCGAACGAGCTGGCCAAACTGGCCAGTTATGTGGGGCGCAATGGGAAGATCGATCTGTATGCTGTAGATCGCCTGGTTACCGACCAACAAGAGCAAAATTTGTTTGCATTTCTCGATGAATTAAGTTCGCGACGGTTACGGCCTGCATTACGCGGCGCACGGGCGTTGATTGAAGATGGGCAGGCGCCACCCTATGTGCTCTTCATGCTGGCTCGCCAGATCAGGATTCTTTTGCAGGTGAGGCAACTGCTCAGTCAACGGCATCGCGCTGATGAGATTGCTGCCGAGCTGAACCTGAAGCCATTCGTGGCCCGAAAGGCAACTGAACAGGCGCGTAATTTCAGCCTTGCCGACCTGACGCATGCCCATGATCGTCTGCTCGAACTTGATCATGCGATCAAGACCGGACGAATACAGGCAGAAACAGCACTTGAACTATTCGTTGTGGAAGTGTGTCAGATGCCGCAAGAGGTGGGGAGGCGTTAGCAGCTCTCACAGGCGTAGCAGTTAAGAAAAAAAAGGGTCTGCCTGTAAATGATGAAAGAAAAAGGGCAACACTGCTTTGCAGAAAGTGTTGCCCTTACCCAAACCTACGCTGCAGAACCAGCCTGAGCAGTCAGCGCGACCTTCTTGGCCTTCTGGGCTAACCGCGATTTACGGCGAGCAGCATTGTTTTTGTGAATAATACCTTTTACTGCTGCCTTGTCGATGGTGCTGTAGGCCAAACGCAGAGCAGTCTCATCAACGATACCATTTGCGAGTGCCTGCTCAGCCTTCTTGATCATCGTCTTCACCCGCGAGCGGTACGACTGATTGCGCAGATGCTTGCGCGCATCACTCCGAATTCGCTTTTTTGCCGATTTCGTGTTCGCCAAGGTCAAACTCCTCGGATATAATTGGCACGTTATATGACACGTTAAGCGGCGAGCAAGCGCTCGCCGCGCTAGTTCTGAAGTATAGCATAGGAACGCCGACCGTGCAACTGAGTACCGTCCTCCACCGTCTGAGCGCTCAGCGTAACAGTCTGATCGTCATGGGTGGTTTTATCTTGAGCCGGCTAACCGGGTTGATGCGGGACATCGTGGCTTCATACTATTTTGGTACTTCGGCTGAGATGGCTGCCTACGGTGCTGCTATCAGTACGGTTGATCTACTCTATCTGGTGATTATCGGTGGGGCGTTGGGGAGTAGTTTTATTCCGGTGTTTATTGAATTGTGGGAACGGGCACATCCGGCACGAGCCTGGGAGCTGGCCGGAGCGGTTGTGACCTGGGCCTTGATTATTCTCGGCGTTGCCAGTGCCATCCTGTTCCTGGCCGCGCCGTGGCTGGTGCCACTGCTGTATGGGGGAGAGGGGTTTTCGTCGGCGACGCTTGATCTGATTGTAGCACTTACCCGGCTCTTCCTGCTCTCGCCGTTGCTGTTAGGTTTGGGTGGCCTGGCAATGGCTGCGCTGAACGCACGGGATCGTTTCACCATGCCTGCGTTAGCACCGAGTATTTACAACCTCGGTATTACCGCCGGCGCATTATGCGCACCATGGTTGGGCATTTGGGGCATGGCGTGGGGGGTTGTCATTGGCGCGTTGGGGTATTTGTGCATTCAGATACCGGCACTACACGATCTAGGGATGCACTTGCGACCGCACCTTGGTCGTCACTTGCCAGAGCTGGGGAGAGTCGCCCGTGCAATGGGGCCGCGTGTTATTGGTCAGGCGGCAGCCCACCTGAGTATTGTGGCAACGCTTGCGCTGGCAGCTCGTTTGCCTGATGGTGATGCCAAACTGGCCGGTTTGCGTTGGGCGTATCAATTAATGTTGCTGCCGTATGGTGTGTTTGCATTAAGCCTGAGCACGGTTGCCTTCCCTCGTCTGGCCCGGCTGGTCGCAGAGGGGCAATTGCCGGAATTGACGGACGATGTGCGGGCCACGCTGGGACGGATTCTCTGGTTGACCCTGCCGGCAACTGCCGCGCTGATTACGCTTGGCCCGGCCCTTGCCCGTGTGCTGTTTGAACGTGGGGCGTTTGATGCAGTGTCTCTGCAATATACCGCAGCCGCGTTGACCGGCTATGCGTTTGCTTTGCCGGCGTTTGCTGCTTCAGAAATCATGATCCGCACCTTTTACGCGATGCAACGTACCTGGCCGCCCGTGTTGATTGGACTGACACAGGTAGCAATCAATATCACGCTGGGGATGGTATTGCTGGCGCGAGGCGGGGATATTGGTAGTCTGGCTATTGCCTTCAGTATGGCGAATTCGATTGAGGCGCTGTTGCTCGCGATGGTGCTGAGACGACATTTGCCGGGTATCTGGTATGCGCCAGATTTGTGGAAGCGGATGATTGCTTCCCTCATTACCAGCGTGGTTATTGGCCTGGGCTGGTGGTATATGCGAGAGCTGATACCCGGTGCGACGCCGCTTTCTGCGTATCGCTGGCCGGACGATCTTCCGGGTTTGCTCGCCGGGCTGATAGGATTGGGTGGGGGTGGGGCGGCACTGTATGTGTTGTTCGAGAGTATCAGACGACGGTTCGCCAGGTAAGTGAGCGAACTGAAAGCCGCTAGTGCTATGAGAAATGAACACCACAGAGACACGGAGGGCACAGAGAGGAGCAGAGGGGTTAGAAGTTATCTCATTGACCGTGACGAATACATATAGTATCCCCGTGACCAGCAGAGTGAACGGCGTGACCTGCGCCTGACACGAAGCACGGCTGGTGCGGCAGCACGGCTGCCGCACTCCAAACGCTGTGACACGCACATGACGAACGGGCAAGACAACTAATCCAACGAGTGATTGACCTGGCGATGGTCACCAGACCGCCTCGCTTCCATACCGGTAGATTGGGAGCAAGGTATGCTGTCGTTGGTGATTGGCAAGCGTTCATAAGCCTGGATGATGGTCGGGTAGCACGACAGCACAGTTTTATGAAATAAGTTCTGATGTCCCTCCCCTCCTACTCTCTCACACCTGTTCCTGGCTGACGCGATTGGTGGTAAGGTCGGGTTTGGGATGAACACCATAGAGAGTGCACAGAGAGGAGAAGAGGGAAAACAGGACTGTCCCTCCCCTCCTGCTCTCTCACGCCTGTTCCTGGCTGACGAGATTGGCGACAATTGCTCCTGATGCGATCACACCGGGTAAGCCGGCGCCTGGATGGGTACCGGCACCAACCAGGTAGAGGTTATCAATGTCTTCTGAGCGGTTGTGCGGGCGGAACCAGGCCGACTGCGTCAAAATGGGCTGAATTGAGAAGCCAGCGCCTAGATAGCTATTGAGTGCATCGCGATAATAGCGCGGATCGACCATGTGCTCGACCACGATATGCTGGCGTAGCCCTGGCATGTAATGCTCTTCGAGGAAGGTCAAAATTGCCTCGCGTAGGCGTGGCCCGGCGACAGACCAGTCAATCGGCGCTGCCAGATTGGGTACCGGTGTGAGGAGGTAGAGCGCTTCATGGCCAGGAGGTGCCATCGTTGGATCATTGTGCGAGGGTCGGTGCAGATAGAGCGAGAAATCATCGGCCAGTCGCTTGCGGTTAAAGATATCGTCGAGGAGACCCTTGTAGCGCTCGCTAAAGATGATATTATGCTGCACCAGCCGACCATCGTCGTAGCGGCGGTTAATGCCCAGGTAGATCACAGCCAGCGACATACTGTAACGTAACCGACGGAGCCGTCGGTCGGTTTGCACTTTGCGGTAACGAGGTGGAATGAGGCTCATGTACGTCTGTGGTACATCGGCATTCGATACCACTACGTCGGCAGGGAACAACCGGCCATCTTGCGTGCGCACTGCCTGGGCACGCCGCCCATTGATCACAAGCTCAACAGCTTTCGCATTCAGCTCAAGCTGACCACCGAGTTCGGTAAAGAGTTGAACCATCGCCTTTACAATCGAGCCGGTTCCGCCGCGAGCGTGGTACACTCCCCAACGCCGTTCGAGATAATGCACCATTGCGTAGATAGAGGTCGCATCGAAGGGATTACCGCCAATAAACAACGGATGGAACGAAAAGCAACGGCGGAGAAAATCATCCTGAAAAAACTGCGAGACGAATTGATAGACGCTCTGGTACGATTTGAGGCGAATCAGATCGGGCGCTACGCGCAGCATGTCGCCAATGTGGAGAAACGGTTTATCAATGAGACTGAAACCTTTCTCAAAGATCGGGCGAGTGCTGGCGATGAAGCGCTGGTACCCCTCAACATCAGCCGGATTCCATTGACGGATTTGTTCGAGCAATGCCTCTTCATCTTCCCCATACTCCAGATAGCGGCCCTCGTGATTGAAAAGGCGATAGTAGGGGCGACAAGGCTCCAGCGTGAAGTAATCTTCTCGCCGCTTGCCGGCAAGCTGCCATAGATCGTCGAACATGAAGGGGGCGGTGATCACCGTTGGGCCACTATCGAACGTATAACCTTTGGTTTGGTAGACATAGGCCCGGCCACCGGGACGGTCGCGCTGTTCGAGAATAGTGACCAGATGTCCCTGCGCTGCCAGGCGAATGGCTGCACTCAGCCCGCCAAATCCACTACCAATCACGACAATCTTTTTCTGCCCCATACCGCAAGTACCTCTGGAAAGGATCTGTGGCGTGCCGGAACGCCAGACGGAAGCCGGCCATGCCGATTGTAAAGAGAAGTGTGCATGTGTGTAGAAAGAATTTATTGCCGTGAAGTGAAAGGATAACAACCGGATGGGGTATGCAGGCTCCATACGTAACCATAATAACTTGAACAATCGTCAATGGGCAGAGATCGCTCTTTGTCAGGTGTAGGTAAACCACAGAGGCACGGAGCACACAGAAGTACTAAAGGTTATCTCATTGATTACATACAGACGACATGATCGTGACGAGCACCCACAGCATCGTCGTGACCGGCAGGGTACACGGCGTAACACGCGCCTGACCCGAAGCGCGTCTGGGGCGGTAGTCACGCTACCGCCCCCCACATCGCACGACACGGGGATGATAGGCGGGTAAGGCAACCGAGCCAGACCGGGAGCAGAATGTTGTCGTTGGTGATTGACAAACGTTCATACACCTATGCGACAGGCTGGGAGCACGACCGCGCAGCTTTATGAAATAAGTTCTACTTCTTCCTCTTTGACTCTGTGGTGACATAAAACCCTCAGAGGAGTCATACCCAACAATATGTAGCGCGAGGCGAAAGTGAACAAGTGACATGGTTACCAGGGGGCCAGTGCACAGTCGTTGTCGCACATAAGGTTGGTGCGCTTCCCATCGAAAACCCCGGCATAACAATTTGGTGTAGCGACGTTGCTATGCACGAGACGAATTATTCATATATCGTGGTTGAATTCACGGTGAATACAAGAGCAAACAGTTGTAAGACTACAACTGCTTGTTATAGCCGCTTTACTCTGCTGTAGGCAATAGACCTGTATACTCGACTTGCGAGAGCGTATAGCTAGACGGATTCAGCATGCGCCTGGGAATAGCCTTGATGTCAACATTACTGGCCGGACTGCTGGCAACACTGATCTGGTTCGTCGTTGCCCGTCCGGTCAAAGTGCTACCACGCGGTGAACCGTTTCCACCGTTTGCACTCACCGATCAACGGGGCACGCGCTTGCTCGACAGTGATCTGCGAGGGCGGATGGTCTTTGTCAGTCTCATGCATCGTCGGTGTGGTGACGAATGTGCCGGACAGACAAGGCGGTTACTTGAATTGCGACAGCTGCTTCAGAATAGTGGGCGATTGGGAAGCGAGGTTCTCTTTCTTACGATCACGCTCGATCCTGCTCACGATACACCGGCCGACCTTGCAGCAC
Organism: Chloroflexus sp.; assembly: GCF_034434295.1. Lineage (GTDB taxonomy): Bacteria > Chloroflexota > Chloroflexia > Chloroflexales > Chloroflexaceae > Chloroflexus. The sequence goes on along the minus strand of NZ_DAOTZQ010000127.1, from coordinate 8,040 downwards.
TGGCGGGCGAGTTGGGGGTGGATCCGCAAACCTGGCGGTTTGTGACCGGCGATCCACAAGAAATAAAAATGATCGTCGGTGGTGGTCTTGGGGTGTATTACACCGAACCTGACGAGCATGGCAAGTTGTACGCTGAGCGACGAACGTTTCTGATTGATCCCAGCGGGATGATCCGCACCTCGTACCCGGCTGAAGGGCCACCTCTGGCTACCGCCCTGCGCGACATCGATCTCATCACCCGTGAGATGGGCAGCCAGGGAGCCATGCGGCTCGTGTACGAAGCGTCTCATCTATTTGTGTGTTATCCGGAGTAAAAACGAGGAGGACAGCATGGCAGAGTATCACCGCCCGTCGGACGACGAGCACGATGACGATCATGAACCGCCACGTGGTGCGCTCATGATCACGCTCGGATTCTTGCTCGCATTGAGCATCCTATGGATGCAAGTCTATCTGACCCTGTTGAACAATGGAGGGATACCAGCGTCATGAAAGACAAAAAATTTATCAGCTATCTCTTTGAGGTGGCCTGGATTCTTCCCAGTGTCGCGATACCAGTCTCGATGATGGTCGCCATTCTGGTAACCGCTTTTGCGGTAGGTGTGCGTGTGCCTACGTCTGCGGGAAGGGTCAGTGTCAGTGCAGTGGCAGCTGGTGCTGATGCTACCTTCAGTCAGACCGGACTCCGCGAGATTGCTCCTGGGCGCTATGAGGCAATCATGCTGGCGCAGACCTTCATGTTTACGCCGAATACGATTGAGATTCCTGCCGGTTCAAAGGTTACCTTCATTCTGACCAGCAAAGATGTGATCCATGGCTTCAAAATCGAGGGCGCCCCGATCAATGTGATGGTTATTCCGGGCCAAATCTCGCGCGTGACGGCGACGTTTGATAAACCTGGCGAATACCTGATCGTGTGTCACGAGTTTTGTGGGGCCGGTCATCAGGTCATGTTCGGTAAAGTCATCGTGAACTGAGCGATAGAGCGCTCGGCTGGAATACAAGGAGAGAATTGCATGGCCAGTATCGCAGCACGTGCCCGCCCGTTGGCAATCAGCGCCGACTTGAGTGTGGAGCGTAAGCTCGCCGGGATCAACATCTTCATCGCCTTTTCTGCGCTGGCAGTAGGCGGCTTGATGGGTGTGTTGCAAATCCTGCGCTACAACGGGCTTGATCTCTATACGCCGGTCAAACCTATCCTGCCTGGTGGCTACTACCAGGGTCTGACCGTTCACGGGGTCTTGAACGTTCTCGTCTTCACCACCTTCTACATCATCGGCTTTTTGACCTACATCTTTGCTAAAGCGCTCAATCGACCACTGGCCAACAGCCGGTTGGCGTGGGCTACACTATGGGTCATGGTTGCCGGCCTGTTGCTGGCAGCAATCCCATTGCTCACCAATAACGCAACCGTGATGTTTACCTTCTATCCACCACTGAAAGCTGACTCACTGTTCTACATTGGGCTGACGCTGGTGGTGGCTGGTACCTGGTTGTTGCTGGTGAACATGATTCTCACCCGGAACGCATGGCTGGCCGATAATCCCGGTCAACGCACACCACTACCGGCATTTATGGCGATTGTGACCATGCTGATGTGGACGATTTCGACGATCGGCGTCGCTAGCGAAATGATCTTCCTGGTGATTCCGTGGTCGCTGGGTTTGGTTGGCGGTACCGATCCGGTGCTGGCACGCACCCTCTTCTGGTTCACCGGTCACCCAATTGTCTACTTCTGGCTGTTGCCAGCGTACATTTCGTGGTACACGCTGGTGCCTGCGCAGGCTGGCGGCAAGCTATTCAGCGATCCGATGGCGCGTGTTTCATTCATTCTCTTCCTCATTCTGTCAATCCCCATCGGTATGCATCATCAGGTAACCGATCCGGGTATCTCGGAGATTTGGAAGCTGGTGCATGCCATCTTTACCTTCGGTGTCTTCTTTCCCAGCCTGCTCACCTTCTTCAACGTTGTCGCCTCACTGGAATATGCGGGGCGGCGTAACGGCGGTGAAGGCTGGCTGGCCTGGATTTTCAACCTGCCGTGGGGTAAACCCGAGATTTCAGCCCAGATTGTGGCAATGATGCTCTTTGCCTTCGGTGGCATTGGTGGGTTGGTCAATGCATCGTACAACATCAATCTGGTCGTTCACAATACCTCGTGGATTTCCGGTCACTTCCACCTGACCGTCGGCACAGCGGTGGCACTTAGCTTTATGGGGATTACGTACTGGCTGGTACCGCACCTGACCGGTCGTGCTCTGTGGAGCAAGGGCCTGGGTGTGGCGCAGGCGTGGCTCTGGTTTGTGGGTATGGGACTCTTCTCGCACTTCATGCACGAGTTGGGGCTGCGCGGAATGCCACGCCGTACCGACATCGGCAGTGCACCGTATGTGCAAGACGAATGGCGCTTCTTCCTCTTCTTTGCCATGATCGGCGGCCTGATTATGTTTGTCAGTGCTATCTTCTACTACCTCAATATGATTATGACGCTGACACGAGGAAAGAAACTGGACGAAGTGCCCGATATTACCTTTGCGCGTGCCCTCTCCGGCCCGGAAGATGCACCAAAAATTCTCGACCGATTGCTGGTGTGGACGACGGTTTCTGCGGTGTTGATCTTGATTAACTATCTGCCGACGATTATTGACATCCTGAGCACGGCAACCTTCGACATACCAGGACGGCGTGTCTGGTAAAGAGCGCCGGTTCAGCGGTGAGACGAGGGGCAGGCAAACGCCTGCCTCTTTTTCTTTTCCGAACGATTTCGGTAGTTACCGGGCAATGCAAACGTTTAATTTTTACTGTTTTTAGTTGACAAAATAGTTAAATTAGATTATGCTAATAGCGTCGCTTAGTACATACCCAAACAATGGTCACCGCTTATGACACTCCTGGTTGCACAAGATATTGGCTATCACGTTAACGGACGCTGGCTGGTGCAGTCGGTATCGCTGACCCTGTCTGCCGGTGAGGTTGTTGCTCTGGTTGGCCCGAATGGTGCTGGCAAAAGTACGCTCTTGAGTTTGCTGGCCGGCGATTTGCCTCCTACTAGCGGTGAAATCTGGCTCGAAGGCGAGCCACTTCACCAACTGTCGGCGCTGGCACAGGCGCAACGGCGCACCGTGTTACGCCAGCAAATTGTCGTGACGTTCCCTTTTACCGCGCTGGAAGTGGCACTTATGGGTCGGGCGCCGCATTTACGGGGTTATGCGGAAAGCGATCATGATCGGGCCATCGCCCAGGAAGCTTTGGTGCAAACAGAAACAGCGTCGTTTGCTGCACGTCCCTTGCCGACGCTTTCCGGTGGCGAACAGGCACGGGTTCAGATGGCGCGGGTGCTGGCCCAAACCACGCCGATTCTGCTACTCGATGAACCGACTGCGGCTCTTGATTTGCGTCATCAGCATCGAGTGTTACACCTCGCCCGTCGTGCAGCCGATCAGGGTGGCGCCGCTCTGATTGTTTTGCACGATGTCAATCTGGCTGCACTCTATGCCAATCGTATTGGACTGATGCATCAAGGTGCGCTATGTGCACTTGGAACGCCATGGGAGGTACTTCGCGCTGAGTTGCTAAGCGATGTGTATGGTGTGCCGGTTACGGTGCAACCGCATCCGCGAGCGGCGACACCTCTTGTTTTGAGCTTACCAGAAGATATGACGGGGAGTAGATATACCTATGTGGCCGAAGCTCGTTAAGTCGCTAACCTTTGCTCTTGTACTGGTCTTGCTGAGCGCTTGTGGAGCCGGATCAACAGCAACAGTACCGACAGCAGTACCTGAACCAACAGCGATACCTACTGCTGTTTCCGCGCCGACTGCTGCTCCTGCGCCAACGACAGCGCCTGTCGCTGAACCCGCACCGACCACGGCTGTACTTACGCCTGTTTTACCGGCAACGGTGACCGATTATCAGGGTGAGACGGTGGTGGTTGAGTCCGTTGACCGGATCGTCAGCCTTACCGGCGATATTACCGAGATCATCTTCGCACTGGGAATGGGTGATTATGTAGTTGGTGTCGACTCCAGTGCGACGTATCCTGCCGAGAAGACCAAAGCCCTGCCTAACATTGGCTATCAACGGCGTTTGAATGCCGAAGGTATTCTGGCTTTGAACCCGACGCTAGTGATTGGTGATGAGGCTGCCGGCCCACCCGAGGCGCTGGCGCAGATTCGTTCGGCAGGTGTTCCGGTAGCGTTGGTGGCTGATCCGCCGACGATGGATGCGCCGATGCAGAAGATACTCTTTGTGGCCCGCGCCCTCGGTATTCCTGAACAAGGATACGAGCTTGCCGGCTAGGTGGAGGCTGAGATTGCGCGTGCTCGCGCCGATGCTGCAACGCTACCTCGACCACCCCGTGTATTGTTCCTCTATCTGCGAGGGACTGATGTTCAGCAGGTGGCAGGTGCCAATACTGCGATTGATGCCATGATTACCGCCGCCGGTGGTGTTAACGCGGCAACTGAGGCCGGTATCGTAAACTACGCGCCGTTGAGTGCAGAGGTTGTGATCGCTGCGCAACCTGATGTCATTCTGGTGCTCACCAAAGGCCTGGAGTCGGTTGGTGGTGTTGATGGCCTCCTGCAAATTCCCGGTCTTGCCGACACGCCAGCCGGCCAACAGCGTCGGGTGATAGATTTCGATGATCTCTATCTGTTGGGGATGGGGCCACGGACTGGACAGGCATTAGCAGAACTGGTGGCGGCATTCAAAGATGCTGTAGCACAAGCGGGTGGATCATGAGCGCAACGTCTGTTGCTCCTGGTCATCGCTTACGTTTTGCTGGGCGAGGCTGGTTATTGCCGATACTGGCAGTGGTTTTGTCAGTAGCATTCTTGTTAGGGGTCGGTATCGGTGCGGTGGCTGTTCCGCCAGATGTGGTAGTAGCCATTCTGTTGAGTAAGATCGGTGTTTCAGTTGAAACAGCGGTTTCTCAACAACAGATGGCAGTACTGTGGAATATTCGTCTGCCACGAGTCGTGCTCGGCGGGTTGGTCGGGGCGGCGCTAGCAGTGAGTGGCGCACTCTTGCAGGGGATTTTTCGTAATCCCCTGGCCGACCCTGGTTTGATCGGAGTGAGTAGCGGAGCGGCACTGGGCGCTGTCTTCACCATCATTAGTGGTCTGGCGGTATTTGGCATCTACACCTTACCGGTTGCTGCATTCCTGGCCGGTGCTGCAACGACACTGCTCGTTTACCGACTGTCGCGCCGGCATGGTCGAACCGATGTGGCGATGCTCTTGCTGGTTGGTCTGGCACTTAATGCATTGGCCGGGGCAACAACTGGTCTGCTAACTTACCTTGCCGACGATGCTCAATTGCGTTCGATTGTCTTTTGGACACTGGGTGGATTGGGAGGAGCGCTGTGGGAGACGGTTCTGGCTGCGGCTCCTCCAATCCTGATCGTGCTCGTGTTAGCACCGAGACTGGGATTCTATCTCAATCTCTTTGCATTGGGTGAGGCGGAAGCCCGCCATCTTGGTGTGAATGTGGAGTGGATTAAGCGAGCAGCGGTGTTGATGGCGGCGCTGGCGACCGGTGCAGCGGTCGCGCTGACCGGGCCAATCGGGTTTATCGGTCTGATTGTTCCCCATATGGTGCGGCTGGCTATCGGCTCCGATCATCGCTGGCTCATCCCGGCCTGTGCCTTTGGTGGCGCAACCCTGTTGATCCTGGCCGATCTGCTGGCACGCACACTGGCAGCGCCGGCTGAGATTCCGGTGGGACTTTTCACTTCATTCGCGGGTGGGCCATTCTTTTTGGCCCTGATCTTGCGTACACGCCGACATTACGGGTTCAGTTGAGACGTAAGGAGATAGCATGATCACAACTGCAAATCGCATCTTTGTGCATCCCGACTATGCAGACCTGTTTGAAGAGACGTTCCGCAATCGTGCCCGTCTGGTGGATCGAATGCCTGGCTTCATCAGTAACCAGTTACTCCGTCCGGTCAATCCGGGGGATCCCTACATCGTGCTGACGACGTGGGAGAGCCGGGCACACTTTGAAGCGTGGGTGCGCTCGGAGGAATTTCGTCAGGGGCACGCTCGTTCCGGGACATTGCCGAAAGAAGCATTCATTGCCCCCAATAAACTTGAATTGCACGAGATTATTCTCGATACAACCCGGCCCGACTTGGTGCCTGAGCCACGGGGGAAGCCGTTCAAAGTGCATCGCGAGAGATGACGCTTACGGTTTTGGCAATGATCAAACTGATCGGTATCTGGCATTGAGCGCGGATAACTACCTCGTGCATTCGAGAGGAAACTCTATTCATTGAATGTAGATCGGCGTCGTGCAGTCACTTCTAGTACCTACATGACGCCGACTTATATCAAATCGACATAATTTTGTTGATGTCATAACCCGACAGGGAGGCTGCTTGCAATTCAACAGGAGCGTCATTCATGGTTACCTCCCATCTACCGCTCTTTTTCGTACAAGGAACCATGCGTCTCGCCGCACCTGAAGCCACCTGCCTGCTCGCTCTGGCCGATCTGTCTGAACACGACAAGCCGGTCTTTGCTGACCAGTTGGTGCGTTGTTTACATATTGAGCCTGAGCAGTTGTTGCAGACATTACAACATCTGTTTACACGCCAGTTGGTTACGGCTGAAGAGCGAGGGAGATTGGTTTTAACCGCGAATGGTTATTTGCTGGCCCGACACTTGATCATCCGTCATCGCTTGTTGGAGCGGTTTTTGTTGGATGTGGTTGGTGTACCTTGGATATTTGTTCATCGCGAGGCTGCCCGGCTAGCGCCGGTTGTTTCGCCCCTATTTCTTGAGCGTGTGATTGAATTAACCCGCCATGCGACAGTGTGCCCGCATGGTAATCCGATCCCTGGGCGCAGTGTTCTGGCAACAACGGAGGTATGTTTAACGAATGCACCGATGGGTCAGCGTTGTTGTCTCACTCGTGTTGCCGAGTGGGTTGGCTATGAAACGCATCTGTTACAGCGATTGTGGAGTCATGAACTTCTGCCGGGACGTAGCTTTGTACGTGTGCCCGATCCCTTCCAGCGCTATGTGATTGTAGTGGATCAGCGAGTGCTGGTGTTGGGGCCGCGGATTGCCAGTGCGTTATTTGTCGTTGTTGAATAGTTTTCTCCGTCTCTTAGCAGAAAGTAAGATATTCTCGATAACGTGGACACCAGGAGCAGTGGCGAGATTGATCTTTACACTTCATTAGACATAAGAATACTGCGTTTAGGTCATAAACAATTCAGCTATAAACAGTGCTGATTGATCGTTCCTCATTTCAGGTATCGAATACCTCTTAAATATAACCCAAGTTGCCACCTACGTTGTGAGCAGGCCACGTGAGGCTAACTGCTACGATGAACGGCACGATGTTGTGCACAACACCGTGGAGCATCACTGTATGAACCATGTGGCTAGTAGTCAGTTCCCATGGGCGTGATTCGTCACGTCTCACGGTGACAACCTGGATTACCCCCATCCTCTGTGTCTTCCGTGTCTCTGTGGTGACAAAGGTAGCAAGCCGGGTTATCATACCGAATCTTGACTGACGCTATGTATCGCTCAGGTTGCTATGCCCGTGCTGAAACAGGGTATGTCACTGGTGGGTCGTTGCAGACGCACTGGCTGGTTCACGTGCAGCCGCATTCAGGAGCAGCGCAGGGTGGTCGTTGGATAGCGGGGCATGCGTTCGCTGTTCTCAGTGGTGCTATGCCCAGGCCCAACCACAACATGCGTGCTCCTGGAAGGAGGGCAGCCCTTGTGAATGCCAGGTGAACTATCCACCGGTGCATCTTACACACTAACCACACCCTCATACGGTCATCGTACAACCTCACCATCTTTTGCCGTGTAACTTTTGCGCTCCTGAACCGGTTTATATACAGGACGCCATCTCGTTCAGGGGTGCCGTATGTTCCAGTATTCTCTCCCAAGCGCTCGCCGCTGCTACTCTTGTTCACCGATCATTGCCAGGCAGTACGTCCAACACCGGCCTCACCCGGTGCACCGAACAGACGGTGTGATACAATACCACTCCAGAACTCGTTCCCAACCGTTA
>NZ_DAOTZQ010000126.1:0-15853 GCF_034434295.1 Chloroflexus sp. | reverse complement strand
GCCTCGGTGCGGATCGGGCCACAACTGCTGTTCGGTTGCGCCTGTGCCCAATCCGGTGTTCCGCGTACAATCACCATTGGTCTGGCACCGGCAGCATTGATTGCCTGCAATTCAGCTTCGACCTGGCGGAGTGCAGCCCAGTTCCGCACACCCGGCGTTGGTTCAACCTCCGACCAGAGGATACCGTTGTAGCGCACCCAGTCTACTCCCAGCTCGGCCAGGCGCTCAGCAGTAGCGGCGACAGACCCACGGTTGATCTCGACGCCAAACCCCAACCGGCCACTCCGCAGATCGGGCAATGGCTGCGGCGATGTGTACAGCTCACGACCGAGCAGACCCAGCAACACTCGTGAGCGGGCTGGATTTTGCGGATGCCATTCAAACCGTGCCCGCTCAAACCACTGTGTCAGCACCAGATCACCATTCGCATTGCGCTCCATCTGCGGTGCAGTCAACGGATACCCGAACAGCGCCAGCGACTGCGCGTAGCGGCTCAGGCCGGGAATGCGCAAACCATTGTTCTGCCAATACGAACGAAACCCGACCCCAGGCTCCTGATCGCAGACGTTATGACCGGTTTCGGGAAACCAGAGGCATCCAGGCTGTGGCCCGTTATCGGGTGGATCGGCAAACGGATCGCGACCACTGCGAGTCAATGCCTCTGCCCCCATCCGCCCAATCTGGATGCGATAGGCCGGTGGATTAGCGGGATGCAGCTCCAACCGGTTTCGCTCTGTCCATTGCACCGTCAACAGCCGCCCGTCATCACCACGAAACTGTTCCAGTGCGCTGATCGGATAGCCGAAGACTGGCAAACCACCGTTATCACGCCAATACGCGGCGAACGAGGGATGGAGACAATCGTCGATGAGCGGAATATCGGGAAAGCAGACCTGCGCAGCCGTTTGGGCTACTGCGGGTGTGGTTGATACCAGTAACGCCAGTAGTGTAATAACCATCAACCATTGTTTCATTGCTGGTATTCCTCTCTCACTCACACAGAGAGTCGCGCCAGTGGTATTTGCCGAGAAGCCGCTGACACGTGGAAACCATCCCAAACCCAGTGCTCAAGCGGGTTGCCAACGTCACCACTCGCATAAACCTGATAGCAAACCTCGCATGCCACCCAAAGCCTTTCACCTGCTCCCTTACTCACCCCAGCGACAGGCGTGGATGGTCAGAGGAGCCGGGTAGCGCGGATCGGGTATCTCGGCGACGACCGGACAGCGCTCAGCAAGATCAGACCGACCGGACAGCAATGGCAGCGCCTGCTCTTGCAACACCAGATACGTGGGCTGGTACTGGTCAATGGCGTACAGAGCAGCCTCGCCAAACCCGCCCGGCCCTAATCGGGCTGCAATATCGGGCTGCAAGAGACCGGCAAAATCGACCATCGGTCGTTGGGCGTAATAGCCGATAATACCGATCTCCAACGTCGCCACACTGTCAGTTGGCGAGGTATTGGCTGCCAGCCACTCACCGGCAGCACGATAGACGGGTAGCCGCTGATCGATCTGTTGGCCCAATCGGTAGACAGAGCTACCCAGCCAGAGCGTCGTACCACCTACCAATACGATAACGCCGATCACCATGAAGCGCATACCGCCAATTCGCTGCAACCAATCACTACAAAAACGTACACCAAGCCCAAAGAGCGGGGCAAGACCGATCACGAGAGGAGCAACGTACCAGAAATACCCGGCGACGTGCAACCACGTATACGCCAGACCGTAGAGCGCTGCCCAGCCGGGCAGAAACAACCAGCGCCAGGAACGAATACTTACGATCAGACCCAATACAGATAGGTAGAAGATCATCCGATACAGTGGTTGCGCAAGATGAGCCGTCAACGTTACCCACAAGCGATCACCAAAATCGTAGAAACCGGGAATCAGAGCCTGTTGTTGTTTGGCGTAAAGGGTGATCGGAAACGGCCTGCCATACACAACCCACGCCAGTCCCATGCCGGCGATCACGATTCCGATCCAGATCATCGCTGCCGACCACGGCCAGCGCCGCGGGTTACGCCAGGTGTTATTGATTGTCATCAGGAGCAGCAGAGCTAATGGCCCAACCAGAACACCGTCCGGGCGCAGCCAGACCAGTACCCCCAGCAAGAGACCGATCAGTACTTGCTGCCCGCGTGCCGCCCAGACAAACACCCACAGGGTCAAGGCCATTGCCGGTAACGTTTCACTCCCCAGGGTCGAGAGCGGTAGTGGAAAGAGCAGATACAACAGTGCCGCACTACCACCGGTGATGGTATCACCCCACTGCCGCCCCAATTGCCAGAGAGCCAGTGCGCCAGCGGCGTGGCTTAAACAGCCAAGCAAATTTGCTGCCAGTGGCAACGACCAGCCCAGCATGGCTATTGGGGTGAGGATCAGGGCAAACAGCGGTGCGGTTGTGCTTAAGGTTGGTGTGTCAGGGTTATAGACAAAGCCAAATCCGTGGGCCAGATTATGAGCGTAGCGGTAGGTGATATACGGGTCATCGTAACCGCGCTGATACAGGATGGCGAATAAACATAGACCAATTATTCCTACCAGGAGCCAGCGAATCCGGTCAATAACAGCTAACCATCGCGATTGCGATGAGCTACCGTCAATCAGCGCCGATTGTGCAAACCTGGAACCCAATGAGACCTCTTTATTTATCTATATCATTACAAAGCAGCGCTACAATAGCGGTATCATACCTGCATTATAGTCGGTTGGTACAGTACCCTTGCAGAGCAGAGATAGTTACCGGACGTACCATTTGTAGAAACCCTGCCTTCTATGATCGACTATTTACGTACAGTTACCATTTTGCTCACCCAACCGATCCGGTTGGTGCGTACTTTCACGCCTGATACATTGCGGGCTGACTTTCTGGCCGGCTTGACCGTTGGGCTGGTGTTGTTACCGCAATCGCTGGCCTTTGCAATTTTGGGCGGACTACCGCCAATTGTTGGTCTGTATAGTGCGTTGACTGCTACAATTGTTGGTGCGCTATGGGGATCATCGAGCCATCTCAACAGTGGCCCCACCAACACCGCTGCCATCATTACCTTATCGGTGCTGGCACCCATCGCAACTGTAGGGAGTGCTGAATTTGTGACGGCGGCCAGTCTGATTGCTATCATGGCCGGTATTATCCGGCTTGTGATGGGGATTGCGCGACTTGGCATGCTGGTTAACTTTGTCTCCGATGCGGTGGCCGTTGGCTTCACTGCTGGCGCTGGTATTCTTATTCTCTCGAATCAGATTGGCCCGCTCTTGCGCATTGATCTTCCGCCAGGGGCCGGTATCCTGACAACCATCACCGAAACGGCGACCCATCTCGATACGGTTCACTGGCCATCGCTGGCGATTGGCCTCGCAACGATTATCATCATTCTCCTTGCACCACGCTTAACCCGCAAAGTACCAGCGGTATTACTCAGTATTACCATCGTATCACCGATTGTCTGGTTCCTCGATCTCACAGCACAAGGGGTGCGCGTCATGGGACCGGTGCCACCGGGATTACCGCCATTGGCCCAACTCCCCATCTTTGATCTGGACTTGATCAGCCATCTTGCGAATGGTGCATTGGCGTTAGCGATTATTGGTCTGGTTGAGGCAATAGCAATTGCAAGGGCAATTGCCGGCTACAGTGGACAGCGGATCGACAGCAACCAGGAATTTGTCGGGCAAGGTCTGGCCAATATCGTCTCCGGTATCTTTTCTGGTATGCCCTGCTCCGGCTCGTTCAACCGTTCGGCGTTGGCGTATCAATCAGGTGGGCAGACAGCGCTGACCGCGATTGTCTCTGGAATCACGGTATTCCTGGCTACAACGGTGCTGGGGCCATTCCTGGCGGAAGTGCCACGCGCAGCTCTGGCCGGTGCACTGGCGGTTACCGCATGGAGCATGGTTGATCGACGTGCAATGGCCCGTATCTGGCGTGGATCGCGTAGTGAATCGGTGATCATGATCACAACGCTCACCCTCACCCTAACCCTGCCGCTCCAGTTCGCCATTCTTATCGGTGTGCTCATGTCACTTGGCTACTACCTGCTGCGCACGGCTATGCCGCGTGTGGAAGCAGTGGTACCCGATGCCGAATTTCGACATTGGGAGTCGGCCTATGGACGGCCAATGTGTCCACAGTTGTTGGTGGTTGATCTACAGGGCGATCTCTATTTTGGTGCGGTGAACCACGTTGAAGAACAATTACTCAACCTGCTCGAACGACAACAGCAGGCGCGCTATATGCTCTTGCGCATGCACAGCGTCAACCAGTGCGATGTGAGTGGGATTCGCGCTCTGGAAACGATCCGGCGAATTCTGAGGGTTCGCGGTGGCGATCTTTTTTTCGTGCGGGTACGAGCAAGTGTGATGTATCGCATGCAAATCAGTGGCTTCTACGAGCAATTGGGTGCCGAACGCTTTCTCGACGAAGACAAAGCCATTGAATACCTGTTTTACCGGGTGCTCGACCCGGCGGTCTGCATTTATGAGTGTGACCAGCGCGTTTTTCGCGAGTGTCAGGAGCTGCCCAAACAACTGCTCCCCGGCCCGGTCGAGATCCCCGTGCTCGATGGGAAGCGTCCCGTCCATGTTACGGCGCACCGATTGTGGGAATTACTCCACACCGACCACCCGCCCCTGGTCATCGATGTACGCGAACCGCGTGAATTCCAGCGCGGTCACATTCCCGATGCGCGTAACCTCCCGCTCTCACGGTTGTTCCACGAGCGCGATCAGTTGCCACCTGGCCCCATCGTGCTGGTCTGTCGGAGTGGTCGGCGCAGCCTACGCGCAGCCGCCTTACTGGCTGGTCGTACTCCACCACCCCATATTCTTGAAGGAGGCATGCTGGCATGGGAAGCAGCGAATCTTCTTGAAGCGGTTGAGCAATTTTGAACAGAGCAGGGAGCCTCTATGGATGTGCCACTGTCACAGAAACTCGGCCCAAACACCGGCCTTGATCTGGTACGCGCCACCGAAGCTGCCGCCATTGCCGCCGCCCGTCTGATGGGGCGGGGTGAGATTGAGGCTGCCGATCAGGCAGCCGCAACGGCGATGGCGGCTGCCCTGGCTAATCTGGAGCTGGATGGCCGGCTGGTGATGGGTGAAGAGGTACGGGAAATGACAACAACAGCGTTGTCTGGGGGAATGCGGATTGGTACCGGCAACGGGCCACCGGCCGATCTGGTCGTCGATCCCGTTGACGGGCGACGGCAACTCGCGCAGGGCAGAGCGGGTGCAGTGTCATTTGCTGCGGTTACCAACCGGGGGGCACTGTGGGCACCATATCCCGCAGCATATATGGACAAAATCATTGTTGGCCCACAGGTAGCGCCATACCTGGTACCGGAGTGTCTCGATGCACCTGCTGGCTGGACGCTGGCCCTGGTGGCACGGGCCACCCGTCGCTCGGTGCGCGATCTGGTGGTCTTTGTACTTGATCGGCCACGCCATGCCCACCTGATCGAAGAGATACGGGCTGCCGGAGCACGGGTGATGCTGGTCGACGACGGCGACATTTACGGCGCACTCCTGGCCACCATTGCCGGTACCAACGTTGACATCCTGATGGGGATTGGTGGTGCACCGGAAGGCGTACTAGCCGCCTGTGCCGTCAAATCACTCGGTGGCGCGATGCTGGCTCGTCTGGCCCCGCAGAGCGAGGCTGAGCGCACGGCAATTACCCGTGCCGGACTGGACACCAAACGTATCCTGACCTGTGATGATATTGTGAGTAGTAACCAGATCTTTTTTGTTGCCACTGGCATTACCGATAGCGTTCTGCTGCGCGGCGTGCGTCTGGCCGGCGACCGGGCCGAAACCAATTCACTGATTCTACGTTGTGAAACTCGTACCCGGCGGTTCATCTTCGCCGAACACCTGTTGACAGGGTGAGGTATGCCACAGATAGAAGTTATGACACACCATTCAACATCATCCAAAAGCTGCACCTGGGTGATGCGTCGCTGTGCGTAAGAGCTGATCGGCCTGCTGGGAGCAATCCCCGGCTCGCCCATATTACACCTGGTACCAGATCAAGCGTGATATTAAATCTGAAACATACCGGGCAGGGCACGCGATTCCGAAGGGGCGGGTTCAGAACCCGTCCCTACGAAACCCGCCCCTACACGCCCATCCGTATCATTCAGGTGATACCCACAGCGCATCGCAGACTGATGGTCACGGTTCTCCGCATATCCGGTGTCATGCAGTGAAGCACCGTATCGCGCAAGATTTGATATGACACGTTATCACATCATCACCAAGACGTTGTACCAGCGCTCCCGCGCCACTGACAAGCCCAACAAGGTCTGGCAGTGGCGTGCCTGGTGGCACTTCAATACGGGCGTAATACCGGAACACTGCCTATCGTTGCGCAAGCGTTGGCGTATCGTCACGAGGGCAGGACTTATCAGTGTATCACGTAGTGGCGCAAGTCGTGTGCCACTAACGGTGCAGTATGCCTTAACCCAAGGTACACCAGCACCAGACCTGTCACATACATCCTTACCTGATGCACCCTGCTGCATCAACATTTCTCACTTCCCACTCACTATTTCCTATCTCCCATTTTCTATCTCCTATCTCCTACCCCATACCTACACCAGATGCGTGATTAGCCTGAATTTGCTATGATTGAGAAGCATTTGTAAAGCGACAGCACGGCAGATTGTTCTAATCACACGCTGTCCAATACAAAACCGGTATTACCGGTATTACTCGTAGAGACACATATGCACGATACTATCGAACTTGAGATTGAAGGTATTGCCCAGGGTGGGGATGGCGTAGGCAGGTACGGCGATCTGGTCGTTTTTGTCACCGGGGCACTACCGGGTGAGATGGTCAGAGCGACTATCACCGAGCACCATACCCGATTTCTGCGGGCTACCGTGTGTGACATTCTGCGCACCGCTCCAGAGCGGGTTGAGCCTCAGATCAAGCCTGGCGATCACGCACCGTGGCAACACATTGCCTATCCGGCGCAAGTGCGCTACAAAGGTATCATTGTTGCAGACCAGCTACGCAAGTTTCTCCCCGACCTCAACATCCCGATCCAGCCCGTGATTGCAGCACCGCATCCCTGGGGCTATCGCAATAGTGCCCATCTGCATGGAGACGGAGCGACTCTTGGTTATCATGCAGCCGGCACGAAGACCGTCGTTGATCTGGCAGATGATCCACTACTTTTACCGGCACTACGGGCTACGCTGCTGAGCTTGCGCCGGTTACCCTTTGCCGGTCTAATCAAAGAGGTTACGTTGCGGGCCAGCGCAACCTATGGCTATGCTGCTGCTCGCCTCTCACCGATACCAGATGCCGAACGACATGCGCTGTGGCGGCTGGCCACAGCCTGGAAGGCATCAACCCCCATGCTGGCAGGGGTCACGCTGGAAGATGAACCATTCGTGGGAACACCCTTTGTGTACGACGAACTCGACGGGGTAATCTTTCGGCTGAGTCTGGGCAGCTTCTTCCAGGTGAATCATGTCCAGGCCGAGCGCATGGTTGCAGTCGTTCGTGATGCACTTGTCCCGCATGGCGGTCGCCTCCTCGACGCCTACAGTGGGGTGGGGAGCTTTGCCCTGCCACTGGCCAGATGCTACGATAAAGTGATCGCCGTTGAATCCTATCAACCGGCTGTAGAGGATGGTCGGCAGAGCGCCATTGATAACCAGATTACAAATGTACAATTTATCAACGGCGCTGCCGAACGCACCGTTGCCCATCTCAGCGGGCCTTTTCACGCCGTCATTCTCGATCCGCCTCGTCGTGGGTGTCATCCGGCCCTGATCGAGGCGATTATCGCTCACGCACCGCCCCAAATCGTCTATATTTCGTGTCATCCCGGCCTGATCGGGCGCGATATCGCTCCATTACTGGCTGCGGGTTATCAGATCACGTTTGTTCAGCCTATTGATCTCTTTCCACAAACCCCACACATTGAAACGATAATTCATTTACGATCTCGTGTAAGAGAATAAGATGAATTATTTTTAGTTTTTGAAATGATTAATTTGTAAGTTGCGGTTTATATGACAATTGACAGAAACAATCAAGTTGTTATAATACTGAAGCGACAATTCACATGGTATATTTCACGCCATGCAGTAATTTAAAATCAAGCATGTAAATATGTACCGAATAAAACACTGTGATCAAGTTTACCTTTCACATATCATTGGCGGATGACAAACATCTGTATATAGCATATAACTACTATTTATTGCTTATACCTTCCGTTAGATTGATCTGCCACGTTCGATTGCAAACCGAGCAATTGGCGATCTCTGCCCTGCGGATGATAAGCTGTGTTATACTGTATGTTGTTGTTCAAATGGTTTCGATTTATTTCAACGGATCACATACTGTGAACCGACTCACTGCCAAAATCTGTTTGCTGGGAGAATTCTCGGTTGGTAAAACCAGCCTGATCCGTCGTTTTGTCGAAGGTGTCTTCGACGAGCGCTATTTGAGTACGCTTGGCGTCAAGATCAACCGACATACCCTGCATGTCGATCAAACTGAAATCAATCTCATCATCTGGGATACAGCCGGTGGCGAAAAGTTTGATCAGGTCGTTCAGAATTATTATCGCGGTGCGGCGGGTGCCATTCTCGTCTGTGATGTGACCCGTCCTGAAACGTTATCCGCACTTCACGAATATGCTACGGCTTTTCACTCGGCCAGTCCACATACCCCATTCGTCATTGCAGCGAACAAGATCGATCTGACCACACAGCGGCGCATTGCCGATGAAGAGATTGCAACAGTAGCAGCGGCGCTACAAGCTGATTGGACATTCACCAGTGCACGTACCGGTGAAGGAGTTAGTGACATATTCCACGCGCTAGGGCGTCGCATCGGTCAACGAAGGGGGACGGTATGACTGACGAAGTAAACGGGATCAGAACTCCGCAAGAAGAAGCGGAAGAGCTTGAGCGAGTGCGCCAGATCATTCTTGGCTCGAATGCTCGCCAGCCGCGCCAGGCTGAGGTTGATCGGCTGCGGGAGATCATCTTTGGCCCGCAAATGGAAGAGTATGCCCGCATGTTCAGTGACCTTCGTCGCCAGCTTGAACATCTCACCGAAGATGTACGCCAATTGCAGGACCGGTTAGGCGAGGTGGAAAAGAGCGTGCAACGTCGCTTCGACGCCCTCGAAGTCGAAACCCGGCGGCTCAATGATGAGTTGCGGCGTGAAATTGAGCGTCAGCGCGCTCGCGAGTCGCTGTTGCAACAGGTTGTGGCCCAGGCTCGACAGCACGAAGCGGCAATTACCGGTCTGGGGGATGGCGTGAGCGAACTGCGTCGCGTACAGAGCCATCACGATCTTGAAATTCGCTCCGGTCGGGCCGGTCTGGCCGAAACACGCGATCTCCTCGAACAGCGCACGCAGGCATTACGGCGCGAAATTCGCAGCACCGAAGATGCGCTACGGACTGAGCTGCGACGGATCGCTGACCGCCTGGATAATCAGAAGACTGACCGCAAAGCGCTGGCCAGTATGCTGATTGAAATTGCCACCCGGCTGGAAACCGGAAGTACGGTCGCCGGTTTGCTCGATGGACTCTCCTCTGCCAAAGATGAATAGGCAGGCTGGTAGTACGAGCGATTATGGCTACCGATCCACAAACGAGTCGCGAGATTGAAGAGCTGCGGCGTGTGCTGTTGAAGCCAGAGGCACTGGTTGACCGGATTAGTCCGGTCATTGCCGACATTCTGGCCGAGCAGATTACCACGTCGAAAGACGAGATCGCTCGTGCGCTGGCACCAGCCATTGGTGAGGCTATTCGTCAGCAAGTCTACAAGGCGCGTGAAGATATTATCGATGCGCTCTACCCAGTGATCGGGGCGATGATCGCCAAAGCAGCAACCGAAGCGATCCGCGATCTGGCCTCGCAGATTGATACTCGCATCCGCACCGGCTCTCTGCTGATGCTCGACCCTGGCTACTGGCAGGCACGCGCCCAGGGTATTTCTGCCGGTGAGTATGCGCTGCGCAGCCAGTTACCGTTTTCAGTACAGGAAGTCTTTCTCATCCAAAGCGACTCCGGCATTTTGATCTGTCATCTTGCCGCGCCGGGCATCCCGGCTGCTGATCGAGACCTGGTCAGCGGCATGCTCACCGCTATTCGCGACTTTGCCCGCGATGCGCTAGGTGAAGGTGATGAGCTTGGCGCTATCAGCTATGAATCGCGTCAGATCGTGATTGCAAGTGGGAGTGCCGCCTACCTGGCAGCAGTGATCACCGGTGTTGAACCGCGCGGTTTCCGTGAACAATTACGACAGACACTGGTAGCGATCCACGAAGGGCGCTATGAACGTATCCGCAATTTTGCCGGTGATGATGAAGCATTGGTTAGCGAGATCGAAGCCCTGATCCGTGAACGCATACCACTGGCTACTATTGAGGTTGATCGTAGCCGCCCGCAAAATACCTTTATTCAGCGGGCTGTCCTGGTCTTTCTGCTGTTGATCGCCCTCTCGCCCCTCTTGCTTTGTGGCTGGTGGGTGATGAGTGTTGAAGCTCGCATGGCGACTCTCTTTGCACCGACAGCGACGCCAACCGCAACGGCCATCCCAACGGCGACGCCGACGCCAACGGCGACGCCAACGGCAACGCCAACTGCAACCGCAACCCCGACGACTACCCCAACCGCGACCGCAACCCCGACGGCTACCCCAACCCGTACTCCAACCCCGACGATCACACCTACACCAACCGCAACACCGATCCCATACGATGGTGTGATGACGGGGAACGTATATTTGTATAGCTTCCCAGATGAGGCCAGCGAGCGTAGCCCAATCGTAGCGCCGCGAAATGCGCCTGTCATCGTACTGGCACAATATGGTGATTGGTACCAGGTGCGGGTTGACGTCCGGATCGATCAAGAGTCTATTCAGCTCATCGGTTGGGTTCCGTCACGATGGGTAGGATTGGTACGGCCAATTCCGCCATCGCTGGTAACTCCTTTCCCACGCCCCTGAAATCAAGATATTTGACGAAGGGGAGGACGGGCTTAATCATAAACGGACGGTGAAATCTTCTGGTACCTGCTGTTCGCTCTGCTCTACCGGGCATCACGGCAGAACGATCGCCGTGAACAAGTATCTGAACTATCAATTCGACAGGTGGATGAACCTTTGACTACCGGCGACCTGATGCATAACAGCCACAAGCGAGGTAGACGATGTCGTTATCGGTTGAACAACGGGTATTGATTGAAACCGGGAGTGCGTATGTCGTGGTCGATCCTGATCTGCGCATTCAGAGTGCCGGTGGCGTGCTAGCGCTGCTTGGCGGTAAACCACCGATTGGAGTGCATCTGCTCGATGTATTACCGGAATTACTCGGTAATGAAGAGGCACTGGCCGAGATATTGCACGGCGAACGGGATCGCCTTTACATGCCGTTGATCAACCGTCAGATGCCCGATGGTTCTACCCTCTACATCGATCTCTTGACGATCCCTCTTACTGATAAAGATGAGCGGATCACCGGTCTGATCCAGATTGTGACCGATACGACCCAACGCAGCATTATGGAACAACTACGCTCCCAACAGCGTAATGAATTACAGTTGCTGAAAGATCGGCTGCAACGGCAGAATGTCGAGCTGGCCCGCATCAATGCCAGTTTGCTTAAAACCACGAAGATCAAGGACGAGTTTCTGGCCAGTATGAGCCATGAAATACGTACCCCGCTCACGGCCATTTTGGGCATGGTCGATCTGCTGCGCACTCAGTTGGTTGGCCCATTAAGTGATGAACAGATGGGAGCAATTGATGGGATTAAAAAAGGCAGTCAGCATCTGCTTTCGCTCATCAATGACTATCTCGATATTGCCAAAGTTGAAGCGGGTCAGATGGAGCTAGACCTGACGCCGGTTTCAGTGCAAGATGTCTGCATGTCGTTGCGCCCACTGGTGGCTGACCTCGTCAGACGCGCCAACCTGTCATTAATCTTCGACATTGATCCTGCGGTGCAGGTCATTCTGGCTGATGCACGACGATTGCGCCAGATTTTGATTAACCTGCTCTCGAATGCAATCAAGTTCACTCCTGCCGGTGGTAAAGTGGGGTTAGAGGTACGTGGTGAACCGGAACAGGGAGCGGTGCGTTTTACGGTGTGGGACACCGGGATTGGAATTTCGGCTGAAGATGCTGCACGCTTGTTTGAACCATTCCAGCAGATCGAGAGTGAACGGCAAAAAGAGGTGACCGGTAGCGGTTTGGGGCTGGCACTGGTGGCCAAACTGGTTCGCCTCCACGGTGGCAGTGTTCGCGTCGAAAGTGAAGTGGGAGTTGGGAGTCGTTTTCACGTCACGCTGCCCTGGGAACCGGATGAGCAATACCGCTTTCTGGAACAACTCGATCAGCAAGAGCGGGAGGAAGATACTCACCCAACCAATTTGCCTGCCGCCTCACCACGGGCCGGTGATCGCCCACTCCTGATGGTTGAAGATGATGTTGCCAGTGCCACCTTGATTGCCGACTACCTGCGCCGCTGTGGGTATCGGGTAGTGCATGTCGAGTCAGGCGAAGAGGCGCTGGCCTACATTCAGGGTGAATTACCGTGTTTAATCCTCCTCGATGTCCGCCTGCGCACGATGAGCGGTTTTGAAGTGATGCAGCACGTGCGCAGGCAGGTAGCCACTCGTGATTTACCAATTCTGGTCTTAACGGCGCTGGCTATGCCCGGCGACCGTGAACGGTGTCTCGAAGCCGGAGCTGATGCATACCTTGCTAAGCCGATTCGTTTACGGCTCCTCGCCGAACGGATTGCTGCGTTGCTTGAGCGGTAGGACGTAATATCAAGATAGGTGTATCACTGCTTATACCACCAATCGCCGTTCATCAGTCCGATGATAGGGTTTACCTTGATCCGAGGAGTGACTTCCCTTCTGCGCTCGTTCATCACCTGTGCCACAATCACGCGACGGGGGCGGAAGTGAATTGAACGCCCTGCGCCATCGCTCACACACAGGCAGCTCGTCACAGCAGGTCAAATCAGACGGAAGTGCGCTATCTGCACGTCGTCACTGTGACCGGTAGCGGAAGCGCTGCGTTCTGCGTCTGATCGTCAACACGGCTGGCGCGGCAGCGTGGTTGCCGCACTCCACATCACACGCCACAGGCCACGCTATCTGGCAACGGTGTCCGTGAAACCTGGTTACTCCGTCTATACGGGGAAGAGGTCTTGGATATGCGTGAACACTTTCACCCACCGCCCTTCGCTCGCTGCGCGAGCGAAGGGTAAGCACTGGTTTGTGCTGGAGTGTCATGATACGGCAGAACGCACGTTAGTTCAAATATCTTATCCCCTCTGCCCCTTACGACAACGGATCGATCAATGTCGGTGTAGAACTGTTCCCGTTCTCTTCCGGGTCTTCCACCGATAGCGCAGCCACCCGATCACCGGTCGCCACATTGACAACAGTCACCCCCTGCGTGGCCCGGCCCAGACGTGAGATCTCGCTGGCGCTGGTGCGCAATACCATCCCACCGGTAGTGATAAAGGTGAGCAGAGAATGCTCATGGACAACCGCCGCCGCAGCAACTTCGTCAAGATCGTTGCGCAGTTTGATAGTAATCACACCACCGGTAGCCCGACCTTTGACCGGATATTCAGAGAGTGCCGTTCGCTTGCCTATCCCTCGTGCAGTGACAACCAGCAGATCGGCCCCCTCTTCAGCCAGATCCATGCTGACAACGCGATCACCGTCGGCCAGGTTAATCCCGATCACGCCGGTTGCCGGACGACCCATTGGTCGCACTTCGCTCTGCTCGAAACGCAACGTCTGACCACGCGCTGTCGTTAGCAAGATGTCTTCGTGGCCGTGGCTGACCTGCACCCAACCCAACACATCACCCTCTTCCAACCCAATCGCAATCAAGCCGTTCGAGCGCACCTGACTGTACTCACGCAATTGCGTGCGCTTGATCTTCCCGCGCACCGTCGCCATCACCAGATACTCGGCGTCAAACTCGCGCACAGCCAGCATTGACGTTACCTGTTCACCCGGTTCGAGCGAGATCAGGTTTACCAACGGCAACCCTTTCGCCGTGCGGGAACTGTCGGGAACTTCGTGCGCCTTCAGTTGATAGACCTTGCCGCGGTCGGTGAAGAAGAGCAGGTTATCGAGCGAATTGCACGTCAGCAGGTGGCGCACAATATCCTGTTCTCTGGTCAGCATACCCTTGATGCCCCGACCACCGCGGCGCTGAGTGCGGTAGGCATCAGGCAACTGACGCTTGATATAGCCACGGTCGGTCAAGGTAATCATCACCCGCACATCGGGGATCAGGTCTTCGTCGCTCACTTCACCAGTGACATCAGGAATAATGCGGGTGCGCCGCGGATCGCCATACTTCTCTTTCAGGCGAGTCAGGTCTTGCTGGATCAGGTGCAACACCTTGCGCGGATTGGTCAGAATATCTTCCAGTTCGGCGATCAGCTTGATCACCTCACGGTATTCATCTTCGATCTTCTTGCGTTCGAGCGCAGCCAGACGGCGCAACTGGAGATCGAGGATAGCCTGTGCCTGACGCTCGGTAAGCGAAAAATTACTCATCAGGTTATTGCGGGCGCTCTCAGCAGTTCGCGAGTCGCGAATGGTCTGAATGACAGCATCCAGGTTATCGAGCGCAATCTTCAAGCCCTCCAGAATGTGGGCACGTTCACGAGCACGGGCCAGATCGAATTCGGTTCGGCGTCGAATGACCTCCTGCCGGTGAGTGATGTACTCTTGCAAGAGGCGTTTGAGGGTCAAGACGCGCGGCTGGCGACCGTGCTCAACCAATGCCAGCATATTGATCCCGAAGGTGGTCTGCATTTGGGTGTGCTTGTAGAGCGCATTGAGCACCTTCTTGGGTTGGGCATCTTGCTTCAAGAGGATCACCAATCGCATGCCGGTGCGGTCGCTCTCATCACGCACATCGCGAATACCCTCGATCTTGCGATCTTTGACCAGCTCGGCAATTCGCTCTTGCAGACGCGCCTTGTTGACCTGATACGGCAATTCGGTGACGACGATCATAAAGGCTCCGCGCCCGGCCTCTTCGATATGCGTCTTGGCGCGCAGTGTAATCTGCCCGCGTCCGGTGCTGTAGGCGGCTAGAATCCCCTCGGTGCCCAAAATCAGCCCGGCAGTCGGAAAGTCAGGGCCGGGGATAATCTTCATCAGCTCCTCAACCGTGGCCTCCGGGTGTTCGATCAGATAGCTGATCGCATCGCAGAGTTCGCCGAGGTTGTGCGGCGGAATGTTGGTTGCCATGCCAACCGCAATCCCGGAAGCACCGTTGAGCAGCAGATTGGGAAGAATAGCCGGGAGCACGACTGGCTCGCGGTAGCTGCCATCGAAGTTATCACGAAAATCGACGGTATCTTTCTCAATCTCACTGAGCAACTCTTCGGCAATTGGTGCCAGGCGCGCTTCGGTGTAGCGCATCGCTGCAGGCGGATCGCCATCGATGGAACCGAAGTTACCCTGGCCATCGATCAGGGGATACCGCATACTCCAGGGCTGGGCCATGCGGGCCAGCGCATCGTAGACGGCACTGTCGCCGTGGGGATGCATTTTACCGAGCACATCACCCACGATGCGAGCACTCTTTTTGTATGGCTGATTACTGCGAAAGCCCATGTCCCACATGCCGTAGAGAATACGGCGCTGCACCGGCTTCAAGCCATCACGCGCATCAGGAAGTGCGCGTGAGACGATGACGCTCATCGCGTAGCTGAGATAGGCCGTCCGCATCTCATTGGTGATGTTGACGGGCCGGACGATACCGATTTCCATTTGTTACTCCGTTACGTCGGTTTTAGCGCATTATTATGCGATGTTTGCC
>NZ_DAOTZQ010000125.1:0-64006 GCF_034434295.1 Chloroflexus sp. | reverse complement strand
TCACGTTGCCAATCCCGCTCTCACCCACATCTTGCACGCCGTTGCCGTTGACATCGTGCCAGACGACGTTGCCGACGCTGGCTGGCTGATAGAGACCCATATCCCAGGTCGGATCATTATCACCCGACGCGAGCGTAACAACCGTCGTCTGCCGTGAGATCGGGTTCACATCGCTGTCAATAGTGTTATTGCTGCCCTGATCCTGGGGGCTGATGTTGTAACCGGTCGGCAGGTTGAAGAGCAGGTAATAGCGCCCCGGTCTTAACCCGCTGAAGCTGTAATTACCACTGCTGTCGGTGAATGTCGCCGAGATGAAGACATCATCACCACCACCGATAACACCATCCGGGCCAACACTGTAGATTGCGACGGCAACACTCTGAATGCCCGACTCACCGGCATCTTGCAACCCGTTGCCGTTGGTGTCGAGCCAGACCCGATCACCAACACTGGCCGGTCGGTAGAGACCAGCGTCCCAGCTTAGGTCAATCTGCCCACTGACCAGCGTGAAGGTGGCAGTGCTGCCAGTGATCGTATTGGCATCCGAGTCCGCCGCGTCGTCCCCACCCTGATCGGCAGCAGTGAAGACGTAGCCGAACGGTAGATTGCTGAAGACTAGGTAGTAGTCACCGGGTGGCAGGTTGGTGAAGCTGTACGAGCCGTCTGCCGCCGTCGTGGTCGAATTGACCAGCAAGCCACTGGCCCGATAGAGCCTAACCGTCACGCCCCCAACCCCATTCTCGCCAATATCCTGCACGCCATCCCCATCCGTGTCTTCCCAGACGAAGTCGCCGATGCTGGCACGGTTGAAGACCCCCATATCCCAGGACGGGTCATTATCACCCGCAGCGAGCGTGATCAGCGGCGTCCGGCGGTTTACCTGATCAACATCGCTGTCAGTAGCGTTATCGCTGCCCTGATCTTGCGGACTGACATCGCTGTACCCGGTGGGTTGGGTGAAGATCAGGTAGTAATTGCCGGGCACGAGATGGCTGAAGCCATACATCCCACTCCCATCAGTGCTGGTTGTCGCCACCAGTGCATCATCGCCACCGCCAATGGCATTGTCAGGGCCGGCACTGAATAACTTCACACTTACCCCACCGATACCCGATTCGCCGGTTTCCTGAATACCATCGGCATCCTGATCGTGCCAGACCCGATCACCAAGGCGGGCATGACGGAAGAAGCCGAAATCAACCGTCAGATTGCCGTTATTGCCATCGCCGTCAGTGGTTGGTTCAGTACGGCGCACGAGCGTGACTGGTACACTGTCTACGTTGCCGCTACCACTGGTGGTACCGTTGTCATCGTTGTCGATGTCGCTATTGGGATCGGGGGCCGGTTCGTAGGAGCCGGTAGCCGATCCATTGGTACCGGTGCTCGACACAAAACCGGCCAGCGGCTGACCAGCACCAAACTGGCTGGCCGGAATGCGCACAATGTAGTTCCCCTCAATCAAATCGCTGAAGGTGTAGAGACCGCCACTCGCTGTTGTAGTGAATGCAACAAATTCACCTGCATCAACCTGGTTATTGCTGTTGCTGTCCAGGTAGAGTTCGATGCGCACACCATCAATCCCGACCTCGTCGCTATCGCGTTGGCCGTTGTTGTTCACATCGTTCCAGACCAGATTGCCCAGCGTGAGTGGCTCGAAGAAACCGAAATCGAGCGTCAGATTGCCGTTCGCACCATCACCATCAGTGGTTGGCTCGACCGACGGATTGAGCGAGATGACCCCGCTGACCACACCATTACTAGTATCGGTACCGTTATCATCGTTGTCACTGTTGTTGTCCGGATCAGCAGCCGGTTCATACGGCCCGGTCGCAGCACCATTGCTGCCCGTACTCGAGCGATGGCGGTAGAGCGGCTTTCCAATGGCAAAATTGCTATCCGGGATGACGACGATGTAGTTCCCCTGCTCTAAACCGGTAAAGGAGTAGTTACCGGTTGCCTCAGTTGTAGTTGATGCCACAAACTCACCTGAATCAGGTTGACCGTTATTGTTGCTATCGCGGTAGAGATCAACCTGAACACCGCTGATCCCACTCTCACCTCCATCAACCAGACCGTTATCGTTGCTGTCATACCAGACCAGATTCCCCAATGTCAGGCGGGGGTACAATCCCAAATCCCAGCGCAAATCGTTATTGTTCGTGGTACCGAGCACGATGTCGTCAGTTCGCAGCGAGGATGGATCAACATCCGAGTCGACAGTATTATCACCACCCTGATCCAGCGGACTGATTGCGTACTGCGCCGGTATGTCGCTGAAGACCAGGTAGTAGGTACCGGCAATCAGACGGTCGAAGAGGTAGCTGGTCGCGGCTGCTACTGATGTGCGCGTAATAGGCTGGATGCCGGACGTGTTGGGATCACCGTCAAGCGGCTGACCGGTTGTGGCATTGTAGATGGTGATCGTAACACCCGCAATATAGGTGATTTCGCCCGTTTCGCGTATTCCATTCCCATTGACATCGAGCCAGACCTGATCGCCAATCCGGGCATCATCAAACAGACCGAAGTCAATCGTGAGATTGCTGTTGGCATCAACAGCCGGATTGGTTACTCCAATCGGCATCGCTGCATCCGGTTCGCCAGTAGGCATTAAGCCGACACGCACGGTGAAGACCGGACTACGCTCATTATTACCGGTCGCAGTACCGTTGTCATCGTTATCCACCGTACTGCTATCAGGATCAAGTCCCGGTTCATAGGGACCACTGGCACTACCATTGACCCCAGTACTTGAGACGTTACTTGCATCCGAGACAACTTCTACGGCGTAATTACCACCATCGCGCAGACCACCAAACAGGTAACGTCCGCCGTTGCTAGTTGTGATGGTGGCGACCGCAGTTGTTTCACTGCCACTGATTACACCGTCATTATTAGCATCGTAGAGCAAGTTTACCGTTCTACCATTAGCATAGCCACCATTGATGTCTCCGGTATCAAAGACACCGTTGTTATTGAGATCGATCCAGACCCGGTTACCGATGGTCAGGCTGTAGAAGCCGAAATCGACGGTCAAATTGGTATTGCTATCGCCATCTTCACCGGTTGGTTCGCCGTCAAGGCTGAGGGTTACTGCGGTGCTGCGTACCCAATCCGTCGCCGCACCAGTCACTACACCCACATTTGGCCCGATCCCGTTATCATCGTTATCGATATCGCCATCGGGATCGAAAGCACTATCGGTCGCATTGCCATTATCACTGCTGCGGAAGAAGCGCAGTGCACCACCGGTGCCAAAATTGCTTGCCGGAATGACCACCAGATAATCGCCGGGGATCAGGTTGGTGAAGCGATAGTCTCCACCACCACCGGTCGTGGTAGTCGCCACCAGCGTATCGGTACCGGCATCGTAGCTACCATTCCCATTCGTATCACGGTAGAGCTGGACGGTTACACCATCAATCCCGGCCTCGTCGCTATCGCGTTGGCCGTTGTTGTTCACATCATGCCAGACCAGATTGCCCAGCGTCAGCGGGCGGAAGAAGCCGAAGTCAACGGTCAGATTGCCATTATTGCCATCGCTATCACCTGTTGGCTCATCTTGCGAGCGCAGGGTGATCATGGCCGAGCGAACAGCACCGCTTACATCGGTGGTACCGTTGTCATCATTATCAACGTTGTCGTCAGGATCAGGTGCTGCCTCGTTAGGACCGGTCGCGGAGCCGTTGGTGCCGGTGCTGGAACGGAAGGCCGGCTGATTACCACTCGGCCCAAGCGCAGTGCCACCTGCGAAATTACTGGCCGGAATCTCAACCAGATAATCTCCTGGATCGAGATCGGAGAAGTTGTAGAAGCCACCACCAGCAGTGGTCGTTGTGGCAATTGGGGTTTCTTCACTACCGTCAACGATACCGTTTCGATCTGCATCGTAGTAGAGATTGACAACCACTCCATCAATACCACTCTCGCCACTATCGAGCAGACCGTTATTATTGACGTCGTTCCAGACCCGATTGCCCAGATTCACCAGCTGGTACAAACCAGCATCCCAGCTTAGATCACTCTCGCCGGCGACCAGGTTTGTCACAGTGGTCTGACCGCTGGTGCGATCAGGATCGCTATCGGTGGTATCATCGCCACCTTCATCCTGCAGACTACGGACATAGCCGGTCGGCAGGTCAAAGACGAGATAGTAGTTGCCTGGAATGAGATAATCAAACCCGTAGCTGCCATCAGCAGCTGTGGTTATGGTCGCAATGAGCGTGTTGCCGGCATCGTAGAGCCGTACCGTCACGCCACCGATGCCTGTCTCATCGCCACCATCCTGCACACCGTCGGCATCGCGGTCGAACCAGACCAGATTACCGATGCTTGCCGGACGGAAGAGGCCGAAGTCAACCGTCAGGTTGCTGTTTTCGTTACGAGCCGGATCGGTAATGCTGCCCGGCAACGGATCGCTCTCGGCGGTCGGTTCACTATTGGGGGCCAGCCGCACGATGGTGCTGCGCACAACACCGCCGCTACGGGTACCGTTATCATCGCTATCGGTAGTGTTGGTATCGGCGTCAGGTGCCGGTTCATAAGCCCCGGTCGCACTACCGTTCGTACCCGTGCTCGACACATAGCCTGCCGGCAAAACGACTTCTACCAGGTAGTTACCCTGCACCAGACCACTGAAGAGATAGTAACCACCATTTGCGGTTGTCTTGGTGTCAACTGGCGTCGTTTCACCGCTATCACTGACGTCACCATCACCATTGAGATCGCGGTAGAGGTTGACGGTCACGCCATCGATCCCGCTTTCGCTGCCGTTGATCTGACCGTTGTTATCGGTATCTTCCCAAACCCGATTACCCAACGAGAGGAGCTGGTAGAGACCGGCGTCCCAGGTCGGATCATTCTCACCAGATTCGAGATCAATGGTTATTGTCGTAGCCGTTGCCGCAGTTCCTGTCGGCACGTCCGAGTCGGTGGCGTCGGTTGCTGCCGTGGCATCCCCAACCGTGAAGCCATATCCGTTCGGGCGAGTAAAGCGCACACGATAGCGACCGGGTTGCAGATCGGTAAAGCCGTAGCCACTGCTCCCACTGGTAGTCGTTGTGGTCAGTGTATCGTCGGCAGTACCGAAGGTACGGTCACGTCCGGCACCGATCAGCGCAACAGTGACATTCGCAAAGCCTGGCTCACCTGTCTCCTGGACGCCATCACCATCCAGGTCTTCCCAGACGAAATCGCCCAAACTGGCCGGAATCACCAGGCCGGCATCCCAACTCAGATCGTCCTCACCTGATTCGAGGGTAGTGGCGATCATCGCGCCGTTGCTATCCGCGTCGCTATCGTTATTGTCCGTTGCTCCGGCCACCTCGGTCGCCGTAATATCGCGATACGTGAACCTTTCGCCGGTTGGCGCAGTGACCGTAATCTGATAGCTCCCCGGTGCCAGATCGGTGAAGCTGTAGACACCACCGCCACTTGTCGTGGTCGTCAGGTTCACCAGGCTACCACTGCCGGTCGTACCGGTGAGGGTCACATTTACACCATCAATCCCAATCTCACCACTATCCTGTACGCCGTTGCCGTTGGTATCGCGCCAGACAAAGTTGCCGATGCTGGCGGGACGGTAGAGACCGGCATCCCAGCTCAGATCGCTCTCACCCGATTCGAGCGTGGTTGTAGCCATGACGCCTAAGGCATCAGTATCAGAGTCACCTGTATCATCACCCTGATTGGCAGCAGTGAAAACATACCCGGCCGGTGCACTGACACTTACCGTGTAGGTACCGGGCACGAGATTAGCGAACAGGTATGTGCCGTTGCTATCGGTTTGCGTCGTCAACGAGACGGAGTCACCGGCACCGGTGGTACCGTTCAGTGTCACGGTCACATTCGCCAGTACCGGCTCACCGGCATCCTGGCGACCGTTCCCATTGCGATCTTCCCAGACAAAATTGCCGATTTCAGCCGGTTGGTACAGACCTAAATCGTATTGCGGATTGTTACCCGACACCGGCGTGAACGGTGCCGTCTCGAAACTACTGTTGGCATCACTGTCGAGCTGATCATTGCCACCCAGGTCTTGCGGACTGCGCAGATAACCGGCTGGAATCTCGCTAAAGCGAATACGGTACGTCTCAGGGAAGAGATTGGTGAACTGGTAGAGACCATTGCTATCGGTGAAGGTGTAATCGAGTACGGTGCCATCACTATCACGCAGCAACTCGACGCGCACCCCAGGGATACCGGTGGTTTCATCACTATCCTGTATCCCATCAGCATCGCGATCAAGCCAGACGCGATCACCGACGATGATGGTCTCGAAGATACCGGCATCAACGGTGAGATTGGCATCGCCCGAATTCAAACGCACGATTCCTGTGTGCCCATCGAGCGGATTGGCATCGCTATCAGCAGTATCGTCACCACCCTGATCGACGCGGGTAAATGATCGATTGGCCGGTAGATTGCTGAAGACGACATAGTATTCGCCGGGTGACAGATTGGTGAAGAGATATTCGCCGTTGGCATCGGTCGTCTGCGTGGCAACCAGTGTTCCGTCGAGCGCAAAGAGCTGCACGGTCACTCCGCTCACACCACTCTCGCCCGAGTCTTGCACACCGTCAACATCGGCATCAAACCAGACCTGATTGCCCAGGCTGGCCGGGTTCAGCACACCCATATCCAGCGTGCGGTTGGATGTACTGGAGAGTAGTTCGACAATTGGCGTGCGCCGGTTGGCATCAACATCGCTATCGGTCTCGTCGGTGGCAACCACAGCATCGCGTGGGCTGAGCAGACTGTAACCGGAAGCCGCATCAAATTCGACGAAATACCGCCCGGGCTGGAGATTGTTAAAGAGGTATTCGCCATTGCTGTCGGTTGTGGTTGAGGCAACCGGCACATCATCGGCTGTGCCGGCCTGGCCATCGCTGCCCGGCTGGTACAACCTTACTTGCACGTTGGCCACTCCTGGCTCACCACCATCCTGCCGGCCATTGCCATTTACATCGTGCCAGACTCGATCACCGATACTGGCCAACTGATAGAGGCCGAGATCCCAGCGCAGATCGTTCTCACCGGCGCTCAACGTCGTCGATACGGTCTGGAACGTCGTCGAATTGACATCAGAGTCGGCATTATCATTCCCGCCCTGATCCTGGGGGCTGATGATAAAGCTGGCCGGTACCACGAACCGCAGGTAATAGTCACCGGCAAGCAAGTTTTCAAAGCGGTAGAAGCCGTCAACATCGGTCACCGTGGTGTTGAGAGGGTTGCCTGCGCTGTCGTAGAGCACAACCTGCACCCCTGGCACACCGGTTGTTTCACCCGCATCTTGAATACCGTTGGCATTCAGATCGAGCCAGACCCGATCACCGATACTGGCCGTCGGCACAATACCGAAGTCCCAGCTTGGATCATTCTCGCCTGGATCGAGGGTCGTAGTTGCCGTCTGGCGCGTGATGGGATCGGCATCGCTGTCAAGCGTATCATCGCTCCCCTGGTTCTGTGGACTGGCCCGATAACCGCCGGGCAGGCCGAACTCCACGTAGTAGTCGGCAGGGATCAGGTTAGTAAAGCTGTAGAAGCCACTGCTATTCGTGGTGGTGGTGGTCACCGGCACGCTGCTGCCCGGACGGTAGAGCCGTACCTGCACACCACCCACACCTGGCTCGCCAATGTCCTGAATACCGTTATTATTGGTATCACTCCAAACGCGATCACCGATGGATGCAAAGACAAACAGCCCCATATCCCAGTTGGGATCGTTCTCACCCGGCACTAGCTCAGTAATCGCGGTGCGACGGGTGGTAAGATCGGCATCGCTGTCGAGCGTATCATCGCCCTGATCGGTAGGCGATACGGCAAAACCGGCTAGTGGCGACCCAAACGCGACAAAATAGCGACCGGGCGGCAGATTGGTAAAACCATAATTGCCATTACCGTCAGTTGTTGTAGTATCCACCAGCTCATCATCGTCAGTACCCGCCACACCGTCGTAACCGGGCCGGTAGAGCTGTACCTGTACCCCACTCACACCCGGCTCGCCGATGTCCTGAATACCGTCATAATCAAGATCATTCCAGACTCGATCACCCAGACTGGCCGGTGTTGCGACCAGACCGGCATCCCAGCTCAGATCAATCTGGTTTGCGGCAAGCGTAATGACCGGCGTCAAACCGGCATTGTCAACGTCACTATCCAGGTCGTTGTTCGCACCCTGATCGGCAGTCGTGAAGCTGTATCCGGCAGGCAGATTGCTGAAGCGCACCTGGTAGGTACCGGCAACCAGCCCGCTGAAGCCGTACCGACCGGCGCCATCGGTCACCGTGATGGTTGGTTGCACACCGGATGTTATCGGATCGCTATCAATAGGATTACCACTGCCATCGAGCAGCTCAACCGTCACACCGGCAACCCCTGGTTCACCGGCATCTTGAATACCATTGCCATTCGTATCAAACCAGACCCTATCACCGAGCGCAGCGCCATTCACAAAACCAAAATCGAGGGTCTGGTTCCCATTCGTGCCATCACCATCACTGGTCGGCTCGCCGTTGATCGTGAGGGTAATCGGCTGTGAGCGAACGGTTGCACCAAACAGCGCACCATTATCATCGTGATCGACATTGGTATCGGGATCAGGGGCCGGATCATTCCCACTGCTCGAACGCATGCCGAAGAGAGCGCCACCCGGTGCAAAGTTGTCATCGTCAATCACCACAATATAGTCGCCGGCCACCAGATTCGTGAACTGATAATACCCGGCTTCACCGCTAACTGTTGCCGTCGTTGAGCTACCGACATACTCACCGGCATCGGGCTGGCCATTGCCGTTCACATCACGGAAGAGACTCAGGCGAACCCCGTTGATACCAGCTTCACCATTCTGCGGCTCGTAGCGACCATCATTATCGCGGTCATGCCAGACCCGATTACCCAGCGCGAGCGTACCCGCCAGCACTAGCAAACCGGCATCGCGGCTACGGTCGAACTGATTGACAGCCAGGGTGAAGACACCTGTGCGCCCAGTCATCGGATTCGCATCAGAGTCGAGTTGATCATTACTGCCACTATCGGCAGTCGTAAAATTCAGACCGGCAGGCAATACAAACTCAATGTAATAATTGCCGGCGCTTAAACCACTGAAGAGATAGTAACCGGGATTACCGAGCAGGTCGTCAGCCGTAACGGTTGTAGTAACTAACGTGCCACTCGCTGTATAGAGCTGTACCGTAACCCCATTCACGCCATCGCCCGGCGGCTCGTCTTGCACACCGTTGCCATTGCGATCAATCCAGACATAATCCCCGACTGCCGTGTCGGTGATCAATCCCACATCCCAGGTGTCATCATTTTCACCGGAGCTAAGGGTAGTCACTGCACTATAGTGCGTTGTCGGGCTAATATCTGAATCGCGGCTATCATCACCACCCTGATCAGGAGTGGTCAAGCCGTATCCAGGCGGAGGCGTGACGCGAATGTAGTAATCACCGGGCAGAATGTCGTCAGGATCGGAGAAGAGATAATAACCGGGATTTCCATCATTATCCGGGCCAGAGATAGTAAAGCCCACCCAGCGATCACCGATGCTCGGCCCGGCAACACCATCGGTGTCCTGGTAGAAGTCAATCCGTGCCCCGTTGACCCCAACCTCGCCGGTATCCTGCACACCATTCAGATTCGCGTCCAGCCAGACGTAGTTCCCATACGATGGCGGAATAACCGGCCCTCGCGCAATACCAACCCGTGGCGGTTCAGCCGCAAGCAACGGATTCCCATTGATATCAAAAGCGCGATAGCCGAACGTATTCCAGGCAATCTCACCCGGTGTACCACCCAGCGGTGCGCGCATCGGCCAGGTGATGACAATCGAGTCTTGCGGATAAAGCACGCGACTGCCGAAATCGATGCGCACCGACCGTACTGCCGTTATATCAGACGGTAGCACAGTAGACCACTGGGGATCGACACACCCCGGTGCATCAATCGGATCACCATTCGCATCGGTGAGACCAAGATCGGGATTACGGCAGGGGTTGTTGGTCGTGCTGTAATAGACAGTGGCACCGTCGGGCACCACAATCGGGCCGGCCAGGTAGGGTTGCCACTCGCTACCACGCGGATCGTTGAAGCGGACGACGCCAACATCACCGACCCACGGCAGAATATCGATGAGCACCAGATTGGTCAATGGCACCGAATTGGTATTGGTGATAATCAGTCGATAATCGGCCATGCCACCGGGTGTGGTCAAACCGGTATCGGGATCGCGCGTCCACTCGGTATCGAGCTGACCGAGCACCCACTTCGCCGAACTGGCATTTGCAGCCGCCGCCAGGCTCAGGCTGGTAATTGATGATGAACAGAGTAGCTCGGTAATATTGCCATCACCATCAACATCGTTGCTGTCGGGGTTTTGCTGACTGCACCGATCAATAAAGATTTCACCGGCAGGATTGGCAAAACTGGCCAGCGATGCCGTATTGTTGATGGTACCGGCCTGAGTTGCCGGATCGATCTGGGCCTCGAATCGTAACGTAAACGACGCATTCGGCGGCAGACTGTAGCTATCCAGCGCCAGCGCAGTAGAGTACGACCGGTACCATTAAAATCCTCAATCACGTCGAGTACCGGATCGGGGGCGCCTGCCGGACGGGAAACGACCGTTGCACTTCCCGGCACATAGATCAGAGCCGGCACCAGCAGATCGGCCAGCATCGGATTGACCAGATCGGCAGCCGAACTACCAACTGCGGTATTCGCCAGCGTAATCGTATAGGTGACCGTATCACCCGCATACGCCACCGCCGGACTCACCGACTTGGCGACTTCGGCGCGAGCACCCGGTTCGATGATGCGCGTGCGTGCCTCGTCAGTGCGAGTTGCCGTAAATCCATTGTAGGTAAAGGTACTGGTGGCCTGATTAACAACCACCCCATTGATCGGACTGGCGGTGACCACAGCACTGAAGTTATGTCCGGTCGCACTAAAACCAAACGGCAATGGATCGAGGTAGCGCCAGCGGATCGCCGTAATCTGCTCACCTAACCCCAAAGTCAGCGTTGTACAGCCACCACCGGTATTGGGCGCAATATTCACACAGCTTGTGGTCGTGAATGGACTCCCAGGCACGGCAGTGAAGGTAGAATTGAGATTAGTCGTGTACTCCAGCTCAACCCGTACCCCGGCAATATTGCCGCCGGCAGCGGTAATCCGGGTCACCTGCAACTCTGGTGGTACCGGATCGGTCACCACGACATCATTTAATGGGGTGGTGCCGGTATTGACCGTGTTGAAGGTGTAGGTCACTGTATCGCCAACCAATGCCGTGGTGGGGCCATTCTTGGTGAAACCATAACCGGGCGTGGGCGGTTGAATCCGGCGCACATCGTCATCGGTGAGCGTTATCGTTACCGAGCCGGCCTGGGCGGTCACATCCATCACATTCCGCACTTCAGTACCGACAGTGAAGGTAGCAGATGGAAAGATCACCGTCACCGTGCGTGTGGCACAAAGGCTACCCGGCACCGTCAGGCTGGTCGGCGGCCAGGTAACGGTGTTGGTAGCACCATTGAAAGTACCACCATCGGAAGCACTGACAAACGTAACACCGGCTGGCAGGGTATCGGTAATCTGGACATTGGTCAGGTTCAATGCACCAGAACCGTTATTGGGGATACACACCTGAAGCTGATAGGTTGTTGGCACATCAGGAGCACCACCGGAGACAAAGGTCTTGGTAACGACCGCGTTCGGCTCAGCGCGGGCGGTGATCGTCAGCGGGTTCGAGAGATCGGGAGGCGCGGTTGTCGAGCGCATCTCGGCCCGGAGAGTAGCCGTAGTACCGTCGGGCGTGCTGCCGGCAGGAAAACGCACCCGTAATTCCAATCGACCGCTGTCACCAGCGGCCAATGGCGCATTGAACGTCCAGGTGACGGTGCGGGTGGCAGGATTATACGACGACGACGTTCCAGCACCCAGTGCCTGCACGTCGCCGGCACCACCGGCCAGGGTTGATGGCAACACTACCGTCACTGTGGCATTCTCACAGGGCGTGTTCAGCACACTCGAACAGCTATAGTCAACATTGATGACCGACCAGTCACCGCTGTTAACGACAGGAAAATTGGTGCTGAGTACTACATCAGTCGTGGCATTAGCAAAAGCGACATCCGGGCGTAGCCCTGCCAAAACCACGGAGAGGATCAGCAACAGGCTAAGCAGCGTGCGACGAACGGCAACGATGTTCTGGCGCAACATAGGTTCAACCTCAAATAAGAATAAGTGCATAACCCGGCAACACCGAAGTGCAACCGAAAAGTCATAATGAAGTATATCGACAGCACGAACCAGAGCATTACCACTTGCTATGACCTAAAGAGCTGCACCTCTCTTTTGTAGGGAAAGTGGTTTTATATCACCTCCGATGTAGCGTGGATGGCATATCACCAAAGAGGCACAGAGGGCACAGAGGATATGATGATCCTGCATCACCCTCTACGATCACCACAGAGGACATAGAGGCAGCTTATCGGGTAGTGTTCGGTCTTTACCGTGCATCACTGCTGATGTCACTCACCAGTGTTCGTCAACCCGGTGATGAGGGACATCGCTCCAGGGGGAGACTCGCGCTGGCGCTTGTCTATCGCCTGGACAACCGTCACGGGCCGAGCGGGAAAGGCGACTAACGGGCTGGCTGGAAGCCTGCTCCACGATCTACGCTACTGAATCACTCGCAGTCAGCTAAGCCAGACGGCCAAGCCCTACGCACCGGCATCCCCGTGACCAGCGGAGACACCCCTACAACCCGCTCCGGATCGTGAGCGCGGCTGACGCGGCAGCATGGCTGCCGCACGCCATACCATGCGACACAGCCAATCCGATCTGGCAACGGTCTCCCCGTGACCAGCGGAAAAACCACTACAATCCACACCTGATCGTGAGGGCGGCTGGCGCGGCAGCATGGCTGCCGCACGCCATACGACGCGACAAGGGCAACCTGATCTGGCAACGGTATCCGTTCTGAACCGTGAGACTACGGTTTGCAGAGCGGAAACGCTGATTCTGCGCATTCATGCTCATAACAATCATAGAGTTGATGTGCGCCGGAGGCGCACGTTCCCAAGGGAACTCAGTCGGTGCGCACCAGAGGAGCGTACCCCCAGGGTATCTCGGTCGGTGCGCACCAGAGGAGCGTACCCCCAGGGTATCTCGGTCGATGCACACCGGAGGCGCACGCTCCCAAGGTATCTCTACAGGTCTTGTCACCCTGTGCAATAATCAGGGATTTCGGGTAGAGAATTCATAACCATGGCGGGCATCAATTACTTATTGCAATACTTCCATGTACTATGCAATTGACAATCATACATTGTCAATTGAGGTTTCAGACATCTAATAGGTCATTTTGAAGGGAAAATCAGTACTACCAGCCCGATCCACGCCATCATTTAAGACATATATGCAAATTTTTGAAGTTGACAAGCGATTGCACAAATTTTGCAAATATTGCATATGTCTGTTCTATATGCTATACTCACGCTGAACGAAATATCCCGAACACCTCAACATATCCAGGAAGGGTCGCCGAGTCTGCCGGAAGCAATGGGTAAGACGCCCTGAAAAAATGTAGTGCAAACTCTGTGCTACACGTTGGTTCGCCTTTGACAAAGAACTAGAAAGGTGTGCGCAATGGGCCTGCTCCGTTTCGCCGTCAAGGCCTTTCGCCTCTCGCTGATGCGGGTAGGCGCCGGATGGATGTTTGCCCTGCTCACGTTCAACTTTAACCGGGTATCAATTTCAGACCTCGGCGCAGTAGCGGTGATTGTTACCACCCTGATTGGTCTGCACCACTTCATCTCGTTCTTTCAGGTGTACTGGGGACGATTCACCGACCGTTATCCCATCTTCGGGTTACGTCGCACACCTTACGTTATTTTATCGAACGTAGGCGCTGCCCTTATCTTCCTCGCCTTGCCGGGTATTGCTATCGGCCTGGGTGAGCGCTCCTTCATCGCAACGGTTGAAGCCTTTGCCCTGATCTTTCTATTCGGTGTGCTGATGGCGATGAACGGCAGCTCATCGAACGCACTCATTGCCGAGGTCACCACACCGAAAGAGCGTGGGGCCGTCGTTGCCTTTATCTGGGCCACGGTAATTATCAGCGGTATCGTCTCGGCGGGTATTTCGCGCGTGATTATGCCGGTCTATTCACCGGAGGCGATGCAGCAGCTTTATAACCTGACCCCAATTATTGTGACTGTCACTGTGTTGCTGGGCGTGATCGGGATGGAGAAGCCCATCGCGAAGGAAGAGCATCGCAAGCTGCTGGAGCAGGCTCCAGAGAAGGGTGAAGCCGGGCCGCTGGAGACCTGGCGGGTTGCTACCGGTCTGATGAAGCGGAATCCCCAGGTGCGTGGCTTTTTCGCCTTCGTGCTGCTGGCAATTCTCGGTATCTTCCTGCAAGATGCAATCCTCGAACCGTTTGGGGCTGAGGTGTTCGGCATGCCGCAGAAAGACACGGCTGCATTCCAGCAAGCCTGGGGGGCCGGTGCCCTGCTTGGTATGCTCGGCATTGGCATTCTCTCCAGTATCTTCCCCATCCAGAAGAAGACTATCGCCACTCTCGGCGGCCTCGGTGTAGCCGGTGGGCTGGCAATGTTGATGATTTCGGCCATCACCCTGCACCGCGAAATCATCAGCCCGGCACTACTCATTATGGGGTTGGGTATTGGTCTCTTCAACGTTGGTGCGCTGGCGATGATGATGGAGATGACCGTTGAAGGGCAGGCCGGTCTGTATATGGGGATGTGGGGTATGGCACAAGGTCTTGGCAATGGGTTTGCCAATGTGATCAGTGGTCTTGGTCATACAGTGATGATCG
Organism: Chloroflexus sp.; assembly: GCF_034434295.1. Classification (GTDB taxonomy): domain Bacteria; phylum Chloroflexota; class Chloroflexia; order Chloroflexales; family Chloroflexaceae; genus Chloroflexus. The sequence goes on along the minus strand of NZ_DAOTZQ010000125.1, from coordinate 49,164 downwards.
AAGGTGGTCTGGTCACGCCAGCAATCGGCTATGGACTGGTGTTCGGGTTGGAGGCCCTGCTCATGGTGCTGGCTATCGGTATCTTGCGCGGTATTTCGGTACAGGAATTCAAGGGCCTGACCCGCCAGGAGATTACGACTGCGCTGGCAATGGATACGGCATCATAGCTTGCAGCGCCTGGAGAGAAGAGACCTGGCATGCCGTTACCGATCACATTTGATCAAATTGCTGATGTGTACGATGCGCAACGTGCGCATCCCGCCGAGGTATCGACCACGATTGGGCAGGCCATCATCGATCAGGTCGGCAGTGGGGCACGAGTGCTGGAAATCGGGATCGGGAGTGGGCGTATTGCCCTGCCGGTTGCCGCTGCCGGTGCCACTGTCATCGGGATTGACATCTCGGCAGGTATGTTGCACGTTGCCCACCGACGGGTCACCGAGACCGGCACACCACTTCATCTAGTGCAGGCCGATGCGCAATACCTTCCCTTTGCCACGGCAACCTTCGATGCGGTGCTGGCGGTACACGTGCTTCATCTGCTCCCGAACTGGCGCACCGGCCTGGCTGAGATGGTGCGCGTGACTCGCCCCGGCGGTGTGATCATCCAGGGCATTGACTGGCGCGATCCGGCATCATGCGTGGGTCTGCTACGCGGGCAACTACGGCAGGCGGTGATGGATTTGCTCCCCGGTGCCCGTCCACCAGGCGCAGGGGCAGCAGTAAGCCAGCATCTGGCGAAGCTGGGCGCACCGGTGGTTGCAGAAGGCATTGTTGCGGCACGCTGGCAACGTACGCTGAGTCCCGCAGAGGTTATTGCCGGTATGGCAGTGCGCAGCGATGCAGAAACATGGGCATTGAGTGATGAGGTATTGCAGGCAGCTATTGAGCGTGTCCAACGTTGGGCTGTGCAGCAATGGCCTGATCTCAACGAGACACAAGAAATCGAACATCGATTTCTACTCACCGTGAGTCGCGTTAACGCAGTACCGGCTAACGATCAACCTGGAGGAAGATGATGTATACTCCCGAACAACTGGAACGCCGCAACCGATCACCCTGGACGAAAGCCCAGTTCATCCTGGCCCCTATCCAGTTCATCGTGTTCATCATCAGTTTTGCCCTGGTTATCCGCTATCTCGCCACTGGAGAGGGGTATTGGATTGCGACAGTGAGCGTGTGGATCAAGATTGCATTGATCTGGGCCTTGACCATCACCGGTATGCTGTGGGAACACGACATCTACGGTAAGTATTTCATGGCCCGCGAGTTCTTCTGGGAAGATTTGGGTAACCTGATCGCTATTCTGACCCACAATGCCTATTTCGTTGCCGTATGGCTGCACCTCGACAGTCGCACGGTTATGTGGGTGATGGTTTTCGCCTACGTCACATATTTTTTCAACGCCGGTCAATTTCTCTGGCGTGGCATCCGTTCGGCAAAGGAACGGCGTCTGTTACAGGCGCAATTGCAGGCACAATCGGCAGGTGCGGCTAAAACATCATAACACCAACCGATTCTCTGGGTGAAGATTACGCTGCGGCGTACTAGAAAGCGGATCGACTGTATGCCGATCAAGTCACGAGCAGTAGTTATTCCAAAGCGAAACACAATCGAGATTCGCACGGTGCAGGTCAACGAACCAAAGGCTGGCGATGTGCTGATCAAGACCGCCTTTACGTCGATTAGCGCCGGTACCGAACGGATGTTGCTTGATGGCCGGCTGCCCCAGCCCCAACTGCTCTTCCCGGTTGTGCCCGGCTACGAGACGGTTGGACAGGTGGTGCAGGTTGGTAGTAAAGCGCCGAAAGAGCTGCTTGGTCAGTGGGTGTATATCGGCGGTGCCCGTTGCTTCCGCGGTGTCAATGCAGCCTGGGGTGGACAGAGTGAGTACATTACCGCCGAACACGAACGAGTTGTACCCCTTGGTTCGCTCGATCCGGCAACCGGGGTGTTGCTGGCCCTGGCCGCCACAGCACTGCACGGTATCAAAATCGGCCAGATTCGCCGCAGCGATCGGGTACTGGTTTTGGGGCAAGGTATTGTCGGGCAACTGGCAGCCCGGCTGGCCAAATATGCCGGCGCCCAGCATGTTGCCGTCGCCGACCGCGTAGCAGTGCGCTTACAAGCCAGCCAGGCCGACCAGGTTATTGATGTTACCCGCGAGTCGCTTGACGAAGCTATCGGCGAAGCCAAGGTTGATGTGCTGATCGAGGCCACCGGCTCGATGGGTGCGTTGTCGGGAGCATTACCGCTCCTGGCCAATCATGGACGAGTCGTGTTATTGGGCTACTACGACCACATCAACATTCCCTATGCCCCGGTCTTTATGCGTGAGGCGCAGATTCTGGTCGCACGCGAGTGGGAATTCGGCCCCGACGGTGATCTGCCACGGGTACGCGATTTACTGGCTAATGGCGATCTGCAGGTTGATGGTCTGTTAACCCATCAAGTCCCGCTCGAACGCATTCAGGCTGCTTATCGCCTGGCCCTGGAAGACCCGGCCTGTTTGAAGGTTGTTGTCACGTGGCCGCAAAACGGTGCCGACGCAGCGTAGTACTCACTTGCAGAGAAGCAGTGCGCATCAGCCTGGAAAGAGAGATGGCTCTATGCCCGCCCATCCAAAAACGAAACAACCAGGTTCAACAGCACGAATGCTCGCCGTCTACGGCAAAGGCGGTATGGGGAAGTCATTCTTCACCACTAATCTGGTAAGCAAGCTGGCCCTGTTGGGGAATCGCGTGCTTCAGCTCGGTTGCGATCCCAAACACGACAGTTGTAATGCGTTGTTCGGCGGTATCAGTCTACCCACGCTCGGTGATGTCTGGCGCGAGTTCAAAGAGGCCGGACGCGAAGAGGAGCTGGCCGCCCATCACGTCATCTTTAAGACCACCATCATGAATGGTGCAGCAACTGTCTATGGCTGTGAGATTGGCGGACCAGAAGTGGGGCGCGGCTGTGGTGGACGTGGAATCACGTTCGGCTTTGATATGCTCGAAAAGTTCGGCCTCAGCCAATGGGCGCTCGACTATGTGGTGATGGATTTTCTCGGCGATGTGGTCTGTGGTGGGTTTGCAACACCTCTCTCACGTTCACTGGCCGAAGAGGTCATCATTCTCTGCGGGAACGACCGGCAAAGCCTCTACGCTGCCAACAACATTGCCAGCGCGGCCAAATACTTCGCCAGTATGGGTGGGCGCACCAAACTGCTGGGGCTGGTGGTCAATCGCGACGACGGTAGCGGTGTGGCGGCCCGCTTCGCCGAAAAGATCAATCTGCCAGTGCTGGCCAGTATTCCCCTGGATCGTAAAGTGCGCGAGCTAGCCGATGCCTGTCAGTTAGCTTTGCAAGAGCCGCGTTTTGATGCTCTCTTTGACCGACTGGCGCGTCAGATCATCGACCGCACGTTGCCGACGGTCAAGATGGAAGAGGTACGACCCCTTCCATACAAAGAATTTCTCAGCGTCTTTGGAGCCGAAGAGCCAGATATTACGCCGACCGGAGCAACCGCTGAAGAATTGTTCGGTGACCACCAGGTACGCCAGCCAGCGCCGGTGATCACGCTTGGCCTGATGGAGCGAGCCGTCGGCGAGAAGCCAGAGATGGATGCCCCAACCCGGCTGGTTGTCACCCGGTTGCTCAAAGAACTGGGTATGTACGTCACCGAAGCCAACCACGATCCGAAGAAGGGCATGACATTAACTATCGATGGGCATACGACGGTGTGTATGGGCAACACCGACGATCTGGACAGCAAGATTGCCATCCTGGCGGCCTTGCAGCGTTCAGGTGAGCCATTCCGCTACGTTGATCTGCGCCGACCGGCCAGCCCGTTCTACCGGTAAGCGGGCGCAGCATTGTAACCGCAGGTTGGATGATGGAGGTGGGCAATGTGGCTACGCCTTGCCAGACAAACCACTGAGTACCGGGTCGCGCCGCTCAGGTTACGGATACGCTGGTGGATCGAGGGATGGATATGGCGCTGGGGCCAGACTACGGCAGCACTGCATGCGGAAAGCCCCGATCTGCAAAATCCGCTGTGGAGGCGCTGATGAGTGACCAGGATGAAATCCCCGATCTGAAACTGCTCAATCGCCTCCTGGTGGAACGGATGCGGGTCAAACGGCGACCGGTCGCAATCACCTATTGTTACGATGGGCCACCACCGGGATACGAGCCGGTCAATGTGGTCGCCTGTGCAATTGTCCGTGAAGCCGAACAGGGGCGGCGCGTGTATGTCGATGCAAACCACCATGACTGTTGGGTAGGGCAGTACCACCTCGGTTTCAATCCCGATCCGGGGCCGTACATTACTCAGGGTATTTATCTGACCGATGCGCAGGGCTTTTACACACCGGAAGCTGCGGCGTGCAATAAACAGCAAAGCTACTCGTTACCGGCAGGAATGATCAAGGCACTGGCGGCGGCACCACTCGACGATGTGCCAGATGGAGTGCGGGTTGATCTGATGGTCTGCGTGGTTGATCCACAACGGGCAATGCAGATTGCCGGTGCAGCCAGTGTGCGCATCGGGACATTTCCGGTCGGTGAGCTGGGTGCCAGTGCGTGTGCCTCAATTTTTGCTGCACCCTGGCACACCAAAAATTCAGTGTTTGCCATTGGTGACGGCGGCGGACGAATGCATAATCGGCTCGATCCGAGTGAAATGTTCGTTTCCATCCCGCGATCACATTTGCGCTACGTGGTAGAATTAATAGAGAACTTCCGTATCGATCCGCAGAAAATGCGTGAAGTCATTATGCCGTCGTATGCTGCAAAAGCTCAACAGTCGCGAGAGGAGTGAACCTATGCCAAGCGGACTCGGAGAAGCCACCCAAATGATTGGTCCGTTGACGCCGGCAATCCTGTGTTGGGCCAGTTTGATTTTGACCGTTCTGGGTCTTGGTCTGACGTTCTTGTGGACGAATATCACTGCCTACGCACGTCGTACTCGCACCGGACGCAAGCCGACGGCCGGCTCCGTGATTAAATCACAGCGTTAGACCGGCTTCACACAGGATAACGGAATACCGTCGCCAGGAAGGAAGCACAGCATAGTTCTGTCCGTCCTGCCTGGTCTGGTTCGTTGCAGGCAGGCTGCTTCACGCCTGCCATTTTATTGTGCAAAAAGGTAACGCCAGATGAGCAAAGAACACGAGCAAACAATCGCAACCGACGACGTATCGAAGAATGGACACACCCCACCGACAAACGCCTCAACACCTCCCTACCCGTTTGTGGCAATTGTTGGTCAGGCTGAGTTAAAGCTGGCGCTATTGCTATGTGTGGTCAACCCAACTATCGGCGGCGTGATGGTGATGGGGCATCGCGGGACGGCCAAATCAACCGCTGTGCGGGCGCTGGCGGCTATGTTGCCACCGATCAAAGCGGTTGCCGGCTGTCCGTATTCGTGCGCACCCGACCGCACGGCTGGTCTGTGCGATCAGTGTCGGGCGTTAGAACAGCAGTCCGGTAAAGCGAAAAAGCCTGCGGTGATAAATATTCCGGTGCCGGTGGTAGACCTACCCCTCGGTGCTACTGAAGATCGCGTCTGCGGTACCCTCGACATTGAACGGGCGTTGACTCAGGGTGTACAGGCATTCGCCCCTGGCCTGCTGGCCCGCGCCAATCGCGGCTTTCTCTATATTGATGAAGTGAATCTACTCGAAGACCATCTGGTTGACGTGTTACTCGACGTCGCGGCGTCAGGCGTCAACGTGGTAGAACGAGAGGGTGTCAGCGTACGCCACCCGGCCCGCTTCGTACTGGTAGGATCGGGCAATCCTGAAGAAGGCGATCTGCGTCCCCAGCTCCTCGACCGGTTCGGTCTACATGCCCGCATCACCACCATTACCGATGTGAGCGAGCGGGTCGAGATCGTCAAGCGTCGACGTGAATACGACGCCGATCCGTTTGCGTTTGTTGAAAAATGGGCGAAAGAGACCCAGAAACTACAACGTAAAATCAAGCAAGCCCAACGGCGCCTACCAGAGGTGATCTTGCCCGATCCGGTGCTCTACAAGATTGCCGAACTGTGCGTCAAACTTGAGGTTGATGGTCACCGCGGTGAACTCACCCTGGCCAGAGCAGCAACCGCCCTGGCCGCCCTCGAAGGTCGGAATGAGGTCACCATACAGGACGTGCGCCGAATCGCGGTACTGGCATTGCGCCATCGGTTGCGCAAAGACCCGCTCGAAACCCAGGACGACGCGGTACGGATTGAGCGCGCCGTTGAAGAGATTTTGGTACCGTAACGCGACGTGAGCCTGGTAACATTATCATCACAGTCGCTGTTGAAGGAACCTGATATGGTGCAAAAAGCCACTGCATTACCGGCAGCGTCTCTGCCATTCACAGCAATTGTTGGCCTGGATACGGCCCGGCAGGCGCTGCTGTTGCTGGCAGTTGATCCATCACTGGCCGGGGTTGCGATTGGGGCCGGCGCCGGCACCGGTAAAAGCGCCCTGGTACGGGCTTTTGCCCGTATGCTGGCCGGTGGTCGTGAATTTGACCCAACCATCCCCTGGCAGTTGGTCGAGATGCCGGTCGGCGTGAGCGAAGATCGACTGCTAGGGGGGATAGATATTGAAGCAACCCTGGCGACGGGTGAGCGTGTCCATCGCAGTGGCCTGCTGGCCCGTGCCAATGGCGGCATGCTCTACGTAGATAGTGTGAATCTACTCGATGACAGCACGATCAACCATATTTTGAGCGCACTCGATAGCGGTGTCGTGCGGGTCGAGCGGGAGGGGATTTCGGTCGTTGAACCGGCACGCTTCGTACTGCTGGTAACTTACGATCCGGCAGAAGGACCACCTCGTCGTCACTTGCTCGACCGTCTGGGCTTGATTGTGGCACCGATTGGGAAAGCGCCGGCAACCACCAGAGCCGAAGTGGTGCGCCGTAACTTGCAACCCAGTACTGATTATGAAGATGACGAAGCGCTGGTATTAGCCGGCATCCTGGCTGCGCGCGAGCTATTGCCGACGGTCAGAATCAGCGATGATCAGATTCAGCAATTGAGCCTGACAGCGATGGCGCTCGGTATTGAAGGTCATCGCGCCGACCTGTTTGCAGTACGTGCAGCCCGCGCCGCCGCTGCGCTGGCCGGACGGGAAGAGGTGAATAACGACGATCTCGAACTGGCAGTACGATTGGTCATGCTGCCACGCGCCACCCGACTCCCCGAAATGACGCCGGAAGAGGCCGGACCACCGCCACCGCCGGAACCGGCACCACCTCCGCCATCACCAGAGAATAGTGACGATGAGCAGCGCGACGATGAAGAGGAAAAACCACCGCAGCCGCCTGAAGACGAGCTGACCATCGAAGAGCTGATTCTGGCGGCGATGGAGACTGATGTGCCGCCAGATATTCTCGAAACACCGTTTACCGTGCGGCGACGAGGACGAAGCGGCTCACGTGGCACAATTTCGGGTCAGCGCGGGCGACATATCCGTTCGGTGCCGGGGAAACCGGCTCAGGGACGGCTCGATGTCATTGCCACACTGCGGGCAGCCGCACCATGGCAACGGATTCGGGCAGCGGAATACCACCCCCACCGACGCGGGCGCATCCATTTGCGTGCCGATGACTTGCATATCAAGAAATATCGCTCGAAGGCAGGAACGCTCTTCTGCTTTCTGGTTGATGCCAGCGGTTCGATGGCGCTCCACCGGATGCGCCAGGCCAAAGGAGCGGTTAATGCCCTCTTGCAACAGGCCTACGTACACCGTGACCAGGTAGCGTTGCTGGCATTTCGTGGAGAGCGCGCCGACCTGCTACTCCCCCCATCACAAAGCGTCGAGCTAGCCAAACGCGCCCTCGATGTCTTGCCAACCGGTGGTGGTACCCCACTGGCCGCAGCCCTCCTCGCTGCGTACCAGATTAGCGAACAGGCCCGCTCACGAGGCATCTTCCGCACAACTATCGTCTTGATCACCGATGGACGGCCAAACGTCCCGCTCAAAGCCGATCCGACGATGGACAAAACACGGCGGCTCGAACAGGCCCGGCAAGAAGTGCAGCAGCTGGCTGGTCGGCTGCGTGCCGCCGGTGTTGGCGCAGTTGTGATCGACACCCAGCGCAGCTTTGTGTCGCGTGGTGAAGCACAACAACTGGCGGCCTGGTTAGGCGGACGTTATGTCTACTTACCCAACGGACGAGGTGATCAGATTGCTAACGCGGTAATTGCTGCCAGTGAGGAGGATTAAAACTGTAGAGAGAGGCTCCTGGGGTTGACATCATCAAACCGGCATACACCATCTGAACCGGCGTGTACCGAACAGCCGCGATGCCGCGCCAGAAGCATGAGGTGTAGGGGCGACACGGTTGTCGCCCCACATTTGTGCATAAGCACACCCTCTTCGCTTGTGAGGAGGGTATGATATCAAATCTCAACCAATACCGTACATCATCGCTGCGACATCAATCGTCATCAGTCATCCCTTTCACCGTGTTTTGTTGCGTTGTTAGCGATGCATCGGTGCAGTTCCCCGTGGGGCGGACTTCCAGCCCATGTTCATGCTTCCCTTTCACCAGGGTCACGTACTGGCGAGGGAAACCGCCACGACCCGCGCATGATTGTGAGCACGATTGGAGCGGCAGCGTGGCTGCCGCACTCCAAACGATGCGCCATGGGCAACACTGCCTGGCAACGGTATTCTCTCTGAAACGTGCTCCCACTACCTGCGGAGTGACAATGCCGGTTCTGCGCGTCTGTGATCAGGGGTGGTGCCGGGGCGCTTGTCGGATCACGGATGATGAACGCTATGACACCAGATTTGGAATGATTGGTATCATCAGTTGCCCTCGGCCCACCATCTTACCCTAACGCAGGAGTGACAATGCACACTGCTGACGACCGGCGAGTCTTCCCATCGCGGTCCAGGATGAATCGGCGCGGCTGCACAGACGCATGGCTTCCGTATCCCATACGGCGATGATGAATCAGCGTGCACAGGTAGGTTTGGCAGTCTATTCGATGGCAGAACTCTGATCGACTGCTACTGAAATAACAACACCGGTAACCGAATCCGGCTACCGGTGTCGTGTATTCGGCAACCCGCCGCCGAGGGATTATGAGGAAGGCGGAAGAGGGTTAGCGGGGAACAACAGAGGTAATGCACAGTTGTTTTTTTGAGGTTCGCTACAGTTGCCCCCCCAACGACGGGTGTTGCCTTCTCTACACACCTATAGCATACGACGCAGAGTTACGCCAGACAATAGTTCTTTACTCCCCCCTTCGATGACCCATGTGGTTTGCATATACTGGTATTAACATATCCAATCAAACCAGCACCGGGCAGTTCGCCGAATATGCTACAATCAAGGATAGTACAACCAGGGACTTACCGAAGCGTTGGCTATGCCACCTAAACCACGAGGAACAACTCTGTTCGATGCCCAACGACAGCAGGCGCTGCAACAACAGGCGCCACTAGCTGCCCGTATACGTCCGCGCACACTCGAAGAGTTCGTTGGACAGCATCATCTCGTCGGTGAAGGCAAACTACTCCGACGAGCGATTGCGAATGATCAGCTCTTTTCGCTGATTCTGTGGGGGCCACCCGGTAGTGGGAAAACCACGCTGGCACAAATTATTGCACACAGCACGAAAGCCCACTTCGAGCCGATAAGTGCAGTTAGTGCCGGAGTAAACGATTTGCGGCGAGTGGTGCAAGAGGCGCAAGACCGGCTCGGTATGTTCCAGCAGCGCACGGTAGTCTTTATCGACGAGATTCATCGCTTTAACAAGAGCCAGCAAGACGCCATCTTGCCCTACGTCGAAGATGGTACCATCATTTTAATTGGGGCAACGACTGAAAATCCATCCTTCGAGGTCAATTCAGCGCTCCTCTCGCGGGCCAGGGTCTTCAAACTCGAAGCCCTGACCGATGAAGAGATTGGGGTTCTGATTGACCGGGCACTCACCGATCGCGAACGCGGTCTGGGTGATTTGAAAATTATGCTCGCCCGTGATGCGCGTGACTACCTGGTCAACATGGCAAACGGTGATGCCCGAACTGCACTGAATGCCCTTGAAGCGGCGGTGCGCTCGAAACCGCCGGCGATTGGCGAAACCCGGTTGATCACAGTTGATGATATTCGTGATGCGCTGCAAAGCCGGGCTGTGCGCTACGACAAGCACGGTGAACTGCATTACGATGCGATTTCGGCGTTACACAAGAGTGTCCGCGATAGCGATCCCGACGGCGCACTCTACTGGTTGGGACGGATGCTCGATGGCGGTGAAGACCCTCTCTATATTGCGCGGCGCCTGGTGCGGATCGCCGTCGAAGACATCGGGCTGGCTGACCCACAGGCACTCCCGCAAACAGTCGCAGCCCAACAAGCGGTTCACTTTCTCGGTCAACCGGAAGGTGAACTGGCACTGGCGCAGGCCGTCGTTTATCTTTGTCTGGCACCGAAGAGTAATGCGCTCTACCGGGCTTATGGTGCGGTACAACGCGATGTTGCCGAGACGCGCAACGAACCTGTACCGCTCCATTTACGAAACGCGCCAACACAATTGATGAAACGGTTAGGCTACGGTAAGGGGTATGAATACGCTCACGACCTGCCAGAAGGGCGTTCGGATCAGGAGCATCTCCCGCCCAATCTGGCCGGACGCATCTATTACGAGCCGACTGGGCGAGGGTTTGAAGCTGTGGCGCGTGAACGGCTGGCCTGGCGTGAGGAGCGACGCCTGCAAACGCCACCGGCCCCGTCACCATTATCAGAGCCAGCACCCGGCGAAGAATCGCAATTGCCACCCGACGAGCTGGCACCTGGTGAAGAGCCGCAACTACCACCCGCTGCTTCCGCATCACGGCGGCGCGAAAAGCGGGGTAAGGTATAGCACGTGAACGATGCATTGAAAAACACAAAAACAAAGGACGCGCCAATGGTGGCGCACAGCAGGCGAGGTGAGACGTATGATTGAGCGGGCACAAGTGGTTATTATTGGTGCAGGTGTGATTGGAGCCAGCATTGCTTTTCATCTGGCCGAACGTGGCCTGCGCGATGTGATCATCCTGGAGCGTGAAGAGACCGAAATCAGCGGTAGTACGGCCCGCTCGGCGGCGGGAGTGCGCCATCAATTTTCATCGCGCACCAACGTGCTGTTGTCACGCTATAGCATCGAGCGTTTACGCCATTTCGAGCAAGAAGTTGGCGGCCACGCCGAATTACGTCAAGTTGGCTATCTGTTTTTGATCAACGACGAGCAAACCTGGGCGCAATATATGCGCAATGTGGCTATGCAGCGCGAGTTGGGGGTGCGGGTCGAGGTTTTAACACCCGCTGAAGCAGCCCGCTTTATCCCGCAGATGCGGACTGACGATCTGATCGGCGCCACGTTTGGTCCCGATGACGGATACTGCGATCCTTACGGTATTGCATTGGGTTATCTACGTGCTGCGCAGCGCCATGGCGTGCGGTTGTACCGGGGGAGACCGGTCACCGGCTTTCAGATCCAGGGCGGCCGGGTGATCGCCGTCGAAACACCAACCGGTACGGTGGGTTGTGAGTTCGTGATCAACTGCGCCGGGCCGTGGGCCGGTGAAGTCGCGGCACTGGCAGGTCTCGATCTACCGGTACGGCCATACCGACGCAATGTGTATATGACGACACCCTTCCCCGCGATTAGTGCCCCAATTCCGCTGACGATAGATGTGGGCAGCGGTTTCTACATGCGACGTGAAGGACAGAGCATTCTGATGGGCCGTTCAAACCCCAATGAGCCAAGCAGTACTAACACGAACGTGGACTGGGACTGGTTGGAGGCAGTGATCGAAGCCGGTATCTACCGCTTCCCCATTCTCGAAACAGCCGGACTGGCCGAGCAGCAGTGCTGGGCCGGGTTGTACGAGATTACGCCTGATCATAACCCGATTCTCGGTCGTCATCCCGATCTGGCCGGTTACATTGATGCCAGTGGCTTTAGCGGTCACGGCATTATGCACGCACCGGCTACTGGCTTACTCATCGCCGAAGAGGTGATTGACGGTCGAGCATATACGATCAACATCGACGAATTGCGGATCAACCGATTCCGTAGTGGTCATCTGGCATCTGAGTTTAATGTGATTTAGCGAGGTGATTTCCAATGACAATCGATGAAGCAATTGCCGAGATCAAGCGCCGGATCGCCGAGGTTAGTCCCAGCGCAGTCACGCGCGTCACTCGGGTTTCCGCAGAAGAGGCCAGCATCCGCGCTTACGCTCCCGCTGCCGACGAGCAAGCGATTAAGAATGCCACCAACGAATTCACGCTATCGCTCTTGACGAATGAAGGGCTTGAGGTGCAGGTGCTGGTGTACGATATTACGACTTCTCTGCCACCAGATGAGTAGGGCCTACGTAAAAAACAGACACGGGAAGAACAGGGAGGGGTGACACACAGGTCGCCCCTCCGTTATTGCTATGGGCCACGCCGGATGATCGGGTGTGCCATTGTCGGCGCTACCTGCGAGCATCTGACATCCTGACACCGGCGAGGGTAGCGTCCGCACGCCATAGAGGTTGTGAGGTCGGGCAGCACGGCAGCATGGCTGCCGCATTCCATACAGACGGTGATGTATCGGCTAACGCTGCCGGTGAAAGTGCGGCGGTGAGCACGGGCGGCGCGGCAACATGGCTGCCGCACTCCATACAGACGGTGATGTATTGGCTAACGCTGCCGGTGAAAGTGCGGCGGTGAGTTCAGGAGGAGCGACAGCATGGCTGCTGCACGCCCGGTCGACGGTATTCTGCTACCAGACCGCAAAGGCGTCCTGACGGAGATGCTCGAACGCAGTGCTACACATAGCGCTCTCCCGCCATCAAGACAGTCTGCAACTGGCGTTTCAGTCGCGCAAACGCTTGATCTGTCACCAATGCATACGAGCGTGGGCGAGGAAGTTCGACCTGTACCTCAAGGGCAATCCGGGCTGGCCGGGGAGTGAGCACATAGATGCGATCGGCCAGAATGATCGCTTCATCAATGTCATGCGTCACCAGCAGCACGGTACGGTCGAGACGATCCCACAATGACAGTAACCACTGCTGTAGTTGAGCACGGGTAAGCGCATCGAGGGCACCAAATGGCTCATCGAGAAGCATGACGGGCCGGTGCCAGAGCACTGTGCGCAGAAATGCAGCCCGTTGCCGCATGCCGCCAGATAACATTGCCGGTCGGGCATCACCCCACCCTTGTAAGCCAAAATCGGCCAGGAGCGCCCGCGCTTCCCGGCGAGCGGCTGCAACATCGCCGCCCTGCACGACGGTCGCCAGGACTGCATTCTCTACCACCGACAACCAGGGTAGCAGAGCATCGCGCTGTGGCATGTAGGCAACCTGACCGCGGCAACCGGTAACATCGTTCCCATCAATTACCACTGCCCCAGCATCAGGGGGTTCCAGTCCTGCGATGATGTTGAAAAGGGTCGTTTTGCCGCTACCGCTCGGCCCGATTACCGCCACGAATTCGCCTGCCGCGACCTGCATATTCAGGCCATCAAGCACGACGACCGGGCCGGTAGGGGTTGGAAAGGTTTTACGGATTGCCCGTATCTCAAGCGTTGCCATATGCACACCTGGTGCCGGTAGGTCCGGCATATGCTATTTGATCCTCTAAGATGAGCCAGATGATTGTGACGAGAACTTATGTCGTCGCCGCGACCAGCAGGGTAATCGGCGTGACCCGCGCTGGATCGTGAGCACGGCTGCCGCACGCCAACCGCCGCGACACGCGGATAACGAACGGGCAAGGCAGCCCAGCCAGCGCGTGATGGCAGCATACCGGGAGCAGGGTATACTGTCGTTGGTGATTAGCAAGCCATTCATAAGCCTATGCGATGGTCGGGTAGCACGACAGTCCAGCTCCTGTAAAAAATGTCACACCTGGATCGAGGGCAGTGGTGCGGCAGCAGAGCTTCCGCACCACATACCACCTCGTCACCTATCAAGGCAGAAACTCATTGGTAAATGCTTTTTCCGGTTCGATCATGCGGGCAATCAGGTTACGCTCGGCCATCCATTGGGCATAGGCTCGCCAGACTTCGAGCTTCTGTTCACCCCAGCGGGGAGCATCGGCCTGATACTGGGTGGACAGATACTCCTGGCTGCGACGCACCAGTTCGGCATCAAGCTCAGGTGCAGCCTGCAACAGAATCTCGGCTGCTTCGGCGGATCGATCAATGGCAAAGCGATAGCCGGCACTCGTCGCAGCCAGGAAACGACGTACCAGATCGGGTTGTTCGGCAATCATCTTCTCGCTGGTGATGATTACCGGTGTGTAGTAATCGGGAATGCACTGCACGTCGTTCATCATCACAATGTTGAGCGGTACACCGCGCACCTCGGCTTCGATGCCAGTCCAGCCCTTGAAAATCCAGACAAAATCGACTTCATCGCGTTCGGTCGCGACAAAAAAGTCGGAGCTACCGATGTCTACGAATTGTACCTGGTTGAACTGATCCCCTACGCCTGCGCATTCGAGTAGACCGCGAATTACCGCCTCTTCAATCGGTGAACCGAAGGCGCCGTATTTTTTGCCGATAAAATCGCGGGGACTGGTGATGCCCTCTTCGATCCGGCTAGCGAATCCGCTGGTGTTGTGCTGAATGATCGCGGCGATAGAGACAATCGGCACTCCTTCCACCCGCGCCTGGGTGACGCCTTCCTGGTACGAGATGCCAAAATCAAGACGACCGGCGGCTACCAGCTGCTCGACCGTACCACCCTCTTGCGCACCGAGAATCTCAACCTGCAATCCCTGATCGTTGTAGTAACCTTGCGTTTGCGCCACGTACAGACCGGTATGGTTCGTATTTGGCGTCCAGTCCAGACCAACGCGCACGGTAGTCAACGACGGCTCAGAATCTGCCGGTGTCGTTGCCGCGCCACAGGCTGTCAGGATGACGATCAGCCCTAAGAGTAACCATCTGCGCATCAACGTTCTCCTTTCCAGAAGACAATCCAGCGTTCGAGGAGACTGACCAGCGTAAACAGGGCAATTGTGAGCAAGGAAGTGACCAGCGCGGCCACAAAGACCTGATCGGTACGAAACGCCCGCAGTGAGCGAGCGATGTAGACCCCCAATCCGGCACTGGCGCCGATCCATTCGGCGAGGACTGCCCCGATCACGCTGTAAGTAATGGAGACTTTGATTCCGGTGAAAATGGCTGGCAGCGCAGCCCGTAATCGCAAGAGACGGAGCAGTTGCCAATAGCTTGCTCCCATCGCCTCTAACAGGCGACGCTGATCGCGGTCGGCGCTTTGCAGGCCATCAATCGTATTGACCACAATCGGAAAGAAGGTTATCAGCGCCACGACCAGCACTTTCGGCAATAGTCCAAAGCCGAAGCCAACCACCAGCAGCGGCGCAATCGCAACAATCGGTACCGTCTGCGAGGTGACCAGTAGCGGATAGATCGCTCGCCGCAGGACGGGCGAGGCGTCGAGGGCAATTCCCAGGCTAAAACCGGCAACCAGTGCCAGCGCGAAGCCAGGGATGGTCACCGTCAACGTCGCCAGCGTGTGACCGGTCAGCACCGGCAGACTGGCGAACAACGTGCGGACAATCCGCGAGGGCGGCGGCAGCAACCAGTCGGGAATCGCGAAATACCAGACCAGTCCCTCCCACAGGAGCAGCAGGCTGATAACGAGCAATGTCGGCGGGCCATACTCGAACAGACCGGCCCGCCACGAAGGACGCACTGCTACCATGACCGACGCCGCAGGCATCGATTGCGAGACATTGTCACTCATACTTGGCCAGCTTTTCGGCGATTGATGATCCATTGGGGTCGTAATCCACCTTGATGAGAGTAAAGACCCGACTGGCACCGGCTGCCAGTACCGCTTCTTGCGCCTGTTTGATCACCGCCATAATTGCATCGTAATCGCCTTCAATCGTGGTTTCCATCGGGCAGACACGGTAGGTCAGACCACTGGCGGCAACGACCGCAATCGCAGCATCTACAGCGGCATAGGTCGTTGCCTTATCAGGTAATCCGCCAGGCAGCACTTCAAAACTTACCGTTACCGACGCCATCACTGCACTCCTTTCCCCATCTCACAGCCAACCAAACCACGTACAAACAAAAACCGCCATTCCAGCGCTAAGGAATGACGGGGTATCATCAATACGCCTTCCCTCCGCTGGCATAACCCAGATCAGGTTCAAAGGGTCAGCGGCATCAATCGGGCCGCACTCTCAGCCGGGCTTACCCGGCTCCCCTGGCAGCGCGTATGCGCTTATGCAGTTTGGAAGGAATGATAGAAGGAACTGGTGCGGATGTCAAGCGTAGGAAATTATGAGATAGGAGATAGGAGATAGAAGATAGGGAAGAGGAGAGAGGAAGTAGGAGGGAGGGGAGAGGGATTATGAGTGGATGATAGACTGGGATTGTGTTGCGGCCCGGTATGCATGAACGGTAGCAGTCGGCACCCGGCTGGCGAGGCGCTGCTGATGTAGAGAGAGCAAAAAAACAGGCGACCGCACTATCGGTCGCCCCTGGTGGGCCGCCTCGGATTCGAACCGAGAACCTGTCGGTTATGAGCCGATTGCTCTGCCGTTGAGCTAGCGGCCCGTCAACCCTATTATAGCCAGAGATCGGCCCTGTCGTCAATTCAACGGACGCTGGCCAACCACCAGCAACATCGAACGTGTCGGCGGAATCGCTGCGGTGAGGGCAAAGAAGAGTGCCTTTGCCAGCACGCGATGCGGGGCACGCAGCAGTCGGCCTGCTTCAAGACCAACTCGCTCCCACGGCGCCTCGAACCGGCGCGACTCAATCCGAAAACCGGCCTGCTCGACCAGCCAGTTCAACTCTTCCATCGTGTAGGTGCGACTGTGGGTGGTATAGCGCGCCTCACCCTCTAACAACATCTGATGGCGAAACTCCTCACGAGTGCTGAGGCTCTGCCAGAGCAGCATGCGCAGGATTGCCCGTGCCCGGCTTTTCAGATACAGCTCGTTCGGGGTGGTGATCAACACCCGACCACCGGGCCGCAGCACGCGATAAAACTCGCGCAAGATCGGCAGTGGTGAGTAGACCATGTGCTCGATCACTTCAGAGAAAACGACCCAATCGAAGCTGGTATCAGGGTAGGGGAGCGGCTCCCGTTCCAGGTTCACCTGGCGCACCTCGACACCCAACCGATCCCAGAGTGCTTTGCGGGTAAAGGGGTCGAGATCGGCGCCACTGACCTGAAAGCCAGCACCCACCAGCAGCTCGGTGAAATGGCCAGGCGTGACCCCTACCTCCAGCACACGCGCACCATTGGCCGGCCCCATCGCCTGCAACATGGCGGCGAACCGATAGCGGTGCAGGCGAAAATACGCCTCTTTACCATCAGCCCGCGCACTCTGCTCGACACGGGCAAACAATGCTGTCTGGTCAACTTTTGTCATTGTCTGTTCGTCAATCATCATAGCGGTTGTCAGCACACGTAATGCCGCGCCGTATAGTATCATACTCACGGCAGATGAGCGAGTCGTACCGATTTGTACAGAGATGGAAGGAGCAAGTCGTGAATTCATCACCTCCATCCTCACGACCATCACGCATTGACTATAGCCGGCTCTTCTTGCGCTGGCTCATCTATTCGCTGGCCATCTTTGCCGCAGTCTGGATCGTGCCGGGGATCGAGTTCAGCGGGCCGGGGTGGCAGATTGGCATTGTCGCTCTGCTGTTTGGGCTACTCAATGCCTTGCTGCGCCCACTGCTCTACCTACTGACCTGCCCGCTCGTTATTCTCACCCTCGGCTTGTTCGGTCTGGTGATTAACGCCCTGTTACTTGGCCTGACCTCAGCCCTGGCCGATCAGCTCGGCATCGCCTTCACCGTTGATGGGTTCTGGCCGGCATTCTTCGGCGGTCTGGTCATCGCTATCGTGAGCACGACCCTGCAATACCTTGCCGGTGATGTGCAGGTGCGAATTGTGGTGGATCGACGACCACCAGAGTAGCAGTTTGCGCTTGAACTCACGCGAGCATTGCACGGGTTAGACACCAGGCCACCAGATCATTGTCACTGTAGTGGTCTCACATTTCAGAACGGATATCATTGCCAGACCGGATGGTCCTTACCGCGTTGTGAGGCGTGCGGCAGCGTGGATGCCGCGCCAGCCGTGCTTACGGTCAGGAGCGGGGGGCGGGGGGTTCCCCGCGAGTTATGGAGACAACCTGCGTACAGAGTACGTCCGTCACTTTACCATACGGTAATCTGCCTGCGCATGAGCGCTGGCGTGACCGGAAACGTATTTTTGCCTGTGTACACCACGTCTCTGCGCGGAATAGCGTACAATGTAGCCATGCGTCGATCAGGGTGTTAAATGTTAGATGAACGAATCCGTACCCTGCTCTTGAAAGCACCGATCATAGCCGGCAGGAAGCAGAGCGGACTGCTCAGACATAAGGATCATCACTATGAGTCTGGGTACAATGCTGAATACACGGACGATCAACTATCGCCAACTGATCGGTATTGGGAAACGCTGAGGAATGAACAGAACCTCAGCGCAAACCCGCCGTCGAATGCATCAACACGCCCCAGAGCTACTCGCCGTTCTCCCCTCGCCCGCGCTGCGGGAGAGGGGCCGGGGGTGAGGGTGGGTCGCATAACATCACCGGACACAGTACCATCATCATCCGCTCATCATCCATCGTGCCAGCACCGTGCCTGAGCAAGACAGCCTGTGAACCGGTTCGTGCGCCTGTGTCGATGTCAGGAAGCATTGCCTGTGGCGCAAGGTTTGGCGTGTGGCTGCCATGTCGCCGCGCCGGATGTGCTCGCCATCAGATGTATGATCCTGATACCACGCCTGAACGATGCACTGCCAGGCACCAGTAGGGGCACGGCATGCCGTGCCCCTACACTGCCGACGACAACCAACCGACTTGCCGATGGTACACCTGAACGATGCACATTGTTGAGCGAGATTTGATATTACATCTGGCAGCTTAGGAAACCCGTGGCAACCAGCCAGCCATCACCACCAGCACTGCGCCCGATCACGGAATCAGCGCTCCTGCACAGCGACGAACAACAGGTAGATTGCCATTAGCACGCTCGACGCCCCTTCGGTACGAAGATGACGCCGGAAAGATGCACATCGCTGTGCAGGAGCTGGTACCAATCTCCTATCTTCCTCTAACGTCAAATCCGCTCGCGAGCACGGTGCAGCCGGATGGTGCGGGTGAGCAGGGTTGCACCAAGTAACAACACTCCCAGGAACGGAATACCGGCGCTGGTGTTGGGCAAAGGTGCCTGGTCGCTACTCGCGCCCCCTGCCGCTGGCGGTGTTGTGGTCGGCGTGGTTGTTGCGGCTGGCATCGCACCTCCACCCAGCACAATATCAGGTGTCGCGGTTGCCGTAGCCGTGGCCGGTGCAAAGGTTGCGGTTGTACCAGCCGTCGGCGAAACCACCGTCGCGGTGAGGGTGGCCGGCGCACGGGTTGCGGTTGCTGTAGTGGCCTGTTGATCACCAACAACCAGTACCGTACTGATATTCGAGAAGACTGGTCGGCTGAGGTCGCGTTGGTTGGCCTGCGCCTGCACGACCAGGAGGGTACCGGCAGCAACATCTGAGCGAATGCGGGTAGCGATGGTCACCTCGACCCGTTCACCGGGTGCTAAATCTGGCGCAAGGTAGGTTACCGTCTGACCGTTGATCGTCGGGTCGGCACCCCGACTCGCGTTTGCACCCAGCACCTGGAGATTCGAGGGCATAACGCTACGCAGGCTCACGGCACTCACCGTCTGCGCCGGGTGTGTGTTGCCGAGCACAATGGTAAACACGATGTCTTGCCCGGCGTAAGCACTTCCCCAATCACTGGCGAGCCGTAAGAGCAGATCACTCTCGGCGAACGCAGCCGGTGCCGGCGGCTCGGTTGGTGTTGGTGAAGCTGCCGCGGTTGGCGTATTCGTTGGCGGTGCCGGCGGACGTGGCCGTGGTGTCGCCGTTGGCCGTGGCGCAACTGTTGCTACCGGTGCCGATGGTGGCGGCTCGGTGGGCAAGATTACCGGCGGCGGTGGCGCAGTTGGTGGTGGCGGTGATGTTGGTGCCGGTGGTGGTTCGGGCGGACGTGGCGGTGGCGGTGGTGATGTCGGGCGCGGTGGTGATGTTGGCTGAACGACCGGCGTGTTTGTTGCCGTTGGGTTCGATGTCGTAGGGACAGGTGTTAACGTGACCGGTGTGGCAGTTGGGGTGTTGGTGGTAGTAGCCGTAGCCGTTACTATCGGTGTTTCGATGGAAGGACTGGTAGGGACAGCCCCCCCGGCAACGGTGACATTAACCACATTGGAAACCCCAACCTGCGAACTACCCTGTTCCAGAACAGCCTGATTCGGAATAATCAACCCTTCAGTTGCCGATGAACGTACCCGCACCTGCAACGTCACCGACGCCGGGTTGAATCGACTTACCGTCAGGGTGCAGAGTACGGTCTGACCTGTAAAACATGTTCCCCCAAAAGCGGACGCCTCTACCGGTTCCAGATTCGCATCCAGTACATCGCGCAAGGTGAGCGTAATCGGGCTATCACTCTGCGTGGTGACTGCCAGACTGTAGCTGAACGATTGCCCGATACTGACAGTGCTCAACGAAGCAAATTTGCTCACGCGGGTCGTACCCGGTGTCGGTGAGGGGGTGAATGTTGGGAGTGATGTATTGGTCGGTGTGACCGTGGTCTCGGTCTGGGTATTAGTCGGTGTGACCGTGGTATCGGTCTGAGTACTGGTCGGTGTTAGTGTATTGGTCGGCACCGGCGAACCCGGTGTAGCCGTCAAGGTTGGTGTATTCGTCGCCAGTGGAGTAAATGTCGGTGGTCGTTGTTCGAGGCTGGCCGACGTTTCGGTCGCAGCCATTAGTTCCTGGGCAGGCGCAACCGGTGGCCTGATCCAGTTCAGCCCTTCCAGTGTGAGCGGCACCACGATCATCAACACACTCACCGTAATTGCCATGATCTCCCAGATTGTCCATGGTGCCGGTGCGCGTCCACGACCGGGAGGGAGTCTGGTTGCAGGTGACGGCTTTGGTGGCATACGATCTCCTCAATCTCAACTGAGTGGACGCGAATCGACCAGATCGGCAACGACGACCAGGCGCTGCGTGTCCCAGTTGGTACAGGTTATCAGGGTCAAAACAGGGGTCGGTGTCGGATCCATCACTTCAACCTGGGTCGGCCAGACGTTACGCATCTCGCGCACTCGATATCGGTATACCCAACCGCCCGTCTCCAGAAATATCTCATCGCCGGTACGCAGTGCCGGCAAATCGCGAAATACGGCACCTCGCAAGCCGGCATGTCCGGCCAGCACGGTATTGCCCGTCGTGCCTGGTAGGGCCGTGCCGTGATGATACCCGGCAGCATATTCAGCGACCTGCCATGCGCCATCAACGACAAAGACCTCGTACACCGGCGTGTCGAGCTGAATACTGGGAATACGCAGTCGCTGCGGTCGCGGATCGGTCTTTGGAAGCGGCTTCACATTGGTCTGCGGGGCAAGATAATCAGCCGGCTCAACCGCCAGACCAGGGTCGGTGAAGGGTAGTGCCGGTAAGTGCGGTGCGGCTGCCGGCGGTGCAACCGGGGCTGGAGGAGGTGGAGTGATTACCTCTGCCGGCTGGTTCTCACCCCGCCAGGCTCGCCACCAGTCGCGGCCATAGCCGTCGATGAACCAGTAGGAAAAGACGATCACCATTGTGGCAAAGAGCAAGATTTCGGCGATGAGCAATGTGCGATCCACCCAGTTGCGCAACAGGAAGCCGCGTAAGGCTTCTTCACGATACGCATCCCGTGAACGCAGGCGCAGCGGACGAAACGGATCGCGCCGGGCAGGCAGATCGTTCAAGAGCAAATGTTGCAGCAGATCATTGTCACCGGTACGCTGTACCGGCGAGGACGAGGTTGACGACCGTTGACTGGCAGATCGGCGCTGCGAAAAAGTGGTCATTGTTTTACTGTCTCTGAAGCCAGTACCGGCAAGTCGATTGAAAGCATTATACACGACGATAGGATCATCTGCAATAGTCTGACCGATAGAATGAGCGATTCTCTACGATCAATCGTCGTCAAGTGTAAAAGAAAGTGTTTACGCCAACGCCGCACAGAGCCGTTCGACCCCCAACGCAAAGCTTTCAGGTTCACTGAGTGCCGACAGCATGAGATGGCAACCCGGCACGTCGCCGTAGAAGTAGCCGGGATGGACAAAGACCCCATGGTCGAGCAGGAAAAGTACCAGTGCCTCTTCGTCTTCCCACCCGTCAATGGCCGGGAAGAGATAGTAGCCGCCGGCAGGCGGGCGGGCACGAATGCGCGGATGATCGGCAAACCGTTGCAGCGCCAGAGTCAGGTTTGTCCGTACCCGTTCGACCATCGCCTGTACAAACGGTTCGCCCTGAGCAAACAGGGTTGGCAAGAGATATTGACTCAGCGCATTCGCACCCAGCAGGGTATCGTTTAACAGTTCCAGCCGGGCGGCAAACTGGCGAGCCGGCTGGTTGAGCGCGATCCAACCCAATTTCAGGTCGGGCAGGGCAAAGAGTTTCGAGATGCCGTTGAGGGTGAAGACCGGTAGCTCTGGATGGAGCGCCGCCAGGGGGGGCGTGGTCGGTGCAGCATAGGTAAACGGCGCAAAGACCTCGTCACAAATAACTGGAATACCCAGGAGATCGAGCGTCGCTATCGGCGCATCGATGATGGCACCGGTTGGATTGTGGGGCGACACAATCAAAATCGCCCGTGTTCGCTCATCGGCCAGCCGACGGAGCGAACGGGCATTGATCCGCCAGTTTCGTTCTTCGTCAAGCTGATAGGAACGCAATTCAAGGTTGCGCAGGGCGGCAAGGTACTCGAACAGCGGATAGGTGACATTCGGCACCAGCAGGTTGTCGCCGGGGTCGGCCAGCAATGCGAAGAGCAGGCTGTAGGCTTCACTCGTGCTGGCCGTGAGAAAGACATCGTCGGGCGTCACGATCAGGGGCGGCGTGCGGCGGGCGTAGTACGTTACAATGGCCGTGCGCGCCACCAGATCGCCCCGTGGATCGGGATGGTAGCGGCGGGTTGACCAGTAAGGTGTGGCTGCATTCGCCAGGATGTCGGCAGGGAAGATCAATCCCTGCGTCGTCGGGTTGCTGCTGGTCAAATCGATCAGATCGCCTCGTGCCATTCGCGCTCGCCGTGCCAGTTCGAGCCGCGTCGGGGTCAGGTCAAGTTGTGAGAAGACACCAGCCATCGCCTACTGACCATTCAGTGACATTGTCAGATGACGCCAGAAGTCATCTCGTTCCCCGGGAATAAACGGTATGTAGAGGGCAACTCGATCAAGCAGCCCTTCGTAGCGTTCCTTGAGAGCCGCCGGCAGATCGGCAGGATCGGCTTCGACGGCAAAGGTTGCTACCATGGTGTCATCGATCAGACCGGTCATCTCGGCCCAACGCTGTTGGGCTGCCAGACGTGATAATTCTTCACCGACCGCATCCCATCCATGACAGGATAAAACGGCCCGGTAAGTTGGGGTTGAAGCGTAGAAGGCAATCTGCTGCCGTACCATCGCCCGCATCCGCTCGCGTTCGGTCTTGTCGTTCCCGGTGATGACGAGTACGCTGCCGGCTATCGCACAGGCTGAGGGATCGCGACCGGCAGCCGTCGCGCCGGCGGCGATTTGCGGACGCAACACCTCGCGTAGATAGCGGGCACTGGTGAGGGGATGGGCGTGAAAGCCATCGCAAACCTCACCGGCCAGATGCGCCAGCCCGGTATTCACACCGGCGATATAGATCGGGATGTCAGGATGGGCGATAGGGCCAGGGCTGAAGAACGGCGTCATGAGTGTGTGCTGGTAGTACTGGCCACGATAATCGAGCTTCCCCCCAGTTTGCCAGCAGTACCAGATGGCGCGTAGCGCACCGATATAATCGCGCAGCCGCCCGACGGGCGAATCCCATACGCTACTGAAGCGACGTTCGATATGGGCTTTGACCTGGGTGCCCAGGCCGAGAATAAAGCGTCCACCACTGAAGCCGGCCAGGTCCCACGCAATCTGTGCCGTGACCATCGGGCTACGCGGGAATGCGATTGCCACTGCCGTGCCAATGGTTAACTGTTGCGTATGCTCGGCAGCGATGGTCAGGGCCAGAAACGGATTATGCGCTGTTTCTGGTGACCAAAGTGCGGCAAAACCGAGCGCTTCCGCAGCTTTTGCGACGTCCGCAGCACCGGGCAGTGGATTGGCATCAACCTGAAAGGCAGCATCGAGGAGAAGCATGGCTTTTTCCATTCATTCTCTTGCAAAGCGATCACAACTCTGTTAAGGAAATGTCTTATCACCTCAGGGACGCAAACGGTGCAATAATGCCGTTAACCGATCATAGTCATCTTTCAGCAACCGGGCAAGTTCACGGCCAACCCGCACCAGATAGGCCGGACCATCACGCCGGGCCAGAGCAATCGCCCGTACCGCCGCCGTCAGCAACTCGTCGGCGGGTAAGCCAGGTGCCAGCAGCACGGTACGCAAGAAGTCCAGATGATCACCAAACGCCGCTAATTCCTCATTCGGGCATGGGTACACCGAATAGTGGACGGGGGGCGGTTGTGGTGGCAGGCGCTGGATCAAGCGCCCATGCAGAGTATAGCCGACCATCAACGCCGTAAATTCGGTTTGCAACACGACCCTCAGATCAGGATGGGCGCGATAAATCTCATCGTCGTACAGATAACGCCCAGTGTACGTTCTCCCACGCACGATTGCCCGCCCACCCGGCTCGCGACTGCCGGTATGAATGTCGTAGATCAAACCGTAGACGTGTAATCCCTGATCGGTCGTGGTTGCCCGTACCAGTGATCCAAACGGTGGCGAGGCGAGGAGTTCATACGTCGCAGCCACGAAGTGGATGGTTGACGACTCGATGACCTCGCCGATCCGACCATTCTGTGCTTCTGATTGCATAGGTTATCCCTGAATAAACTGCTTACGCTCACGTTTTGCTGAAACACCGGTCGGCACCTCAGCCTGGCGCAAAACCCCGGCTACCATCTGCTCGAAGACCCGCCGCTCGGCACTGCGTATGACGGCCTGTTCGTGGGCACGTTGCAACACGACCGGGTAGCCTTGACCACGCATTGCCTGATCGTACACCAGCGCATGCACCTGTGCAACCATGCCTGGTTGGTCGACAACCCATGCCGGTATTTCGATCCGCGCCAGCTCGCGCCCAATCCGCAGGAAGAAGAAATGAATTTGATGATCGCCATACCCTTCGATGCTGATCCGACTCCACGAGCGAAAGATCGGGCTGCGCTCACCTTCTTGCAATCTGGTCGCGAAGAGATCGGCATCGATGACATCCTGGCAGATCATACACGATGGCGTCCTGCCTTGCTTCGCATCGCTGCACTGCGCACAATTTGCCCCGCGCTGCGCGGGCACATTCACATCCGGGCAGAACATCAGACGCATCAGTCCCATCACCTCTGGCGAGCGGGTGCGACTGATATACGATGCTACCGGGATACCGATCTTCCGCATCTGCTCCAGGTAATCAAGGTACTGACCTAAAAAATGATCACGGATGAACTCGTCAGCATTTGCCAGTGCCCAACGGATTAATGTGCCGTCCTGGAGCGCCAGCCGGGGAATGGTTGTATCGTTGAGGTGCGTTGCCGCAAACCGGCCTAATGCCACGCCCTCTTCGACATCACGACGCACGCTTAACACCGCCCCCTCTACCGGGATACGATGAGTATCCTCGTGAAGGTACAGGTCGTCCTCACTGAAATAGAGCCGTGGTGACGACTCCAGGTACGCTTCCGGTTGCACACCGTAGCGCAGGTAGACCTGACCGATGTTGATCAGATAGCAACTGACCTCGCCGTGCCGATCCACATCAATATGCGAGCCGTCAGTGGCCACGACTGCATAATCGCTAGGGAGGGTCGCTATCCGACCGATGGTATCGAGCGGTTCAACCGGTTCAGCCAGCAACCAGTGCGCCGAGCTTGCACTAAGGCGCACAGCATCCGCCCAACGCTGCTCACACCCCACCTCGTTCAGATAACGTGTGGCAATCTGCACCATCCGCGTCTCCCGTTGTGCAACCGAACGGGCGGCATTCTGCCCCATTGCCCGCAATTGTTCACTCAGCGCAGCCAGATTGAGTGTCATCGCTCTCCTCCGCTCACCTGTTCGTATCGTTCAGCATAGACGATATGACGCAGCCTGTCAATCCCGTTCCGCCTCGCTCAGGATGTGCCTGCACGTGCAGGAGTAACATTCAGCGCCAGTCGTGCTCTGGCTCCCTGGCCCAGGGCGAACATTTACCCCCGTGCGCCCTACGGCTGATGGCACTGACGGATCGCGATCAATGCCATCTCAGACAACCACCACCTTCCGGTCAATGGTATGATGGATTAACATATTGTTGCAGTGTACCGGCTGGTTCCGGGCAAGCACAGGGCAGGAAAAGCAGGATATGCAGATTACAACCTATCAGGAAGCACTCGATTACATCTACAGTTTCATCGATCCTACCCGTCAGGGATCGCCCGATCCGACGATTGCGGCACGAGCGCTGACCCGGATCACAGCCTTACTGGACGCTGCCGGGAATCCACATCAACAACTGGCGGCGGTTGTCGTTGCCGGTACCAAAGGAAAAGGAAGTACCTGCGCCTTGATTGAAGCTATGGCCCGCGCCGCCGGTCTACGGGTAGGCTTGTGGACGTCGCCTCACCTTAGCTCGTACCGCGAACGCATCCAGATTGATCGCGAACCGATCTCGCAGGCGACGCTGGTTCAGCTTGTGCGGGATGTCCAACCGATTGTTGACGCCTTTGACACCACTACCTATGGCCGTCCCAGTACATTCGATATCGGATTTGTAATGGCAATGCACCATTTTGTAGCAGCTCACG
Organism: Chloroflexus sp.; assembly: GCF_034434295.1. Lineage (GTDB taxonomy): Bacteria > Chloroflexota > Chloroflexia > Chloroflexales > Chloroflexaceae > Chloroflexus. The sequence continues at coordinate 22,260 of NZ_DAOTZQ010000125.1, read as the reverse complement.
TCGATCTGGCAGTCGTTGAGGTCGGTCTGGGGGGACGTTTCGATGCGGCGGCGACCATCACTCCTCTCGTCGCGGTGATCTCGTCGATCAGCTACGACCACATGGCGATTTTGGGGCCAACGCTGCACGACATTGCCTATAACAAAGCGGGTATTATGCGGCCAGGCAGACTGGCGATTACCGTACCACAACACCCGGAAGCAGCCGCGGTCTTTGCCGCCGAAGCCCAGGCGGTCGGCGTCCCACTCTGGCTGGCCGCCGAACACGCGGTTGAACCGTGGCTGGCGTCTGGTCAACCGCTCACCTACCCAGGCCCGCCGCAACCGGTGCGCCTGCGCGGTGGCTTCCAGCGCGAAAACGCTCGTCTGGCGATGGGAACTGCTCTGCTGTTGCGTGAGCAGGGAGTGCCGATTGATGGTCAGGCAATCCGGCGTGGGCTTGCTGAAGCCTGGTGGCCGGGGCGTTTCGAGTTGATTGCCGGCCCTCCCCGCATCCTTATCGATGGTGCCCACAACGGAGACTCGGCGCAGAAACTGTGGCAGGCCATTAGCGATGAGCTACCGCATCGGCAGTTTATTCTCGTGCTCGGCACCTCACGCAATAAAGACATTGCGGCTATCGCCGCTGCCCTGGTGCCACAGGCAGCCCACGTGATTATCACGCGCTCGAACCACCCCAAAGCGATGGATCTCGACCGGATTGCCGCCGAGGTTGCCCCCTTCACCAATGCACCGATTCAGATTGTGCCGGTTGTGGCTGAAGCCCTGGCGACCGCACAGGCGCTGGCCGAACAGGACGATTTGATTTGTGTCACCGGCTCGCTGTTCGTCGTCGGTGCAGCCCGCGAAGCCCTGAGTCTGGCGGTCGCAGATTGAGGGTGAACGGTCGGTAGCGGCGGGTTGTTCAGCGGTAACGGAGCAGCGCTACGACGAAGCGCTGGTGTACGAGCGCAGACCAACCCGCCAGAAAGCGCGTGACGCCAGCAAGAGGATAGCGGCGATAATCGGCGCCAGCAACAGATAGAAGGGATCGAGTAAGCCAATTAGGGCTGCCGCCGGAAAGGTGGTCAAAAAGGCAATCGGAATCACGAAGGTCAGCACCAGACGAAGCCACTGGCTGTACGCCGTCACCGGAAAACGACCGGTTTCATAGATCGCAGTGAGCAGCTCGGTGACATTCTCGACCTGTACCAGCCAGAAGGCAGTGGTGACCAGCAACATCCAGATCGCATACGCGATCACCATACCGCAGGCCAGCAAGAAGAGGAAGGCAAGGAGCTGGAATGGCGTCGGCCAGATCTGACCAAGCCAGAGACCGTAGACAATCAGACCGAACCCGACCAGAAAATCAGGCAACACCATCAGATTGATCTGGCGCAGGGACGCCATAAACTGGCTGTCAACCGGCTTCACCAGCACAAAATCCAGCGTTCCTTTTTGAATGTGTTCAACGATCCGGGTGATGTTAGGTCGCATGATCCCGTCAATCAAACCCTCAAAAATGCGGAACATACCGACCACCAGCAGCGCCTGGGGCAGCGTCCAGCCACCGAGGGTGCCGGTAAATTGAAAAAAGACCAGCGTGCCCAGCACACCCCACAACAACCAGAGCACACTTTGGAAGAGCGAGGTCAAAAAGTTGACCCGATACTCTAGCGCGATCTGTAAACTGTTATGTACGAAGAGGACAAACAGGCGGAGATAGCGCAGCATAACCGGCCAGATTTTCTAATCGGTACCCTTCACGATAACACAGAACGCACGTCAATCGTCGAACCACATCCCACAATTGACGTGCATTCTATTTCATTACTCAGTGCGGAAACAGACCGTTTTTCTACTCACAACGAGCTACGGGCAAAGCGGGCAAACTGGGGAGCGAGAGCCGGAGGCAAGCGCCCGACGATATGGGCACCATCACCCTCAAATTCCTCTACCTCAATAACGCCGCGCTGCCGCCAGAGCGCCACCAGATCGTTCCGCTGGTAGGGAATATAGGCATCAACCCGCACCATACGCTGGGCCAGCATCATCACAATACGCTCACCCAACGTTTGCAGCCCCCACCCGCGTTGGGCCGAAACAGCGACAATATCGGTTGGCAAACCCATCTCAGCCGCAATCTGCCCGACATCCTCCGCCGTCGCTCCTGCGAGCAAGTCAATCTTGTTGAGCACGGTCAAAACCGGCTTATGATCTACCCCCAACTCCCGTAATGTCTGCTCAACCGTTTGGGCGTGCTCCTGGGCATTGCGATGCGTGACATCAACCACGTGCAGCAAGAGATCCGCCTCCTCGATCTCCTCCAGCGTAGCCCGAAATGCAGCCACAAGCTGCGGCGGCAGCTTCTGGATGAAACCGACCGTATCGGTCATCAACGCCACAATATTGCCGGGCAACAGCACCTGGCGGGTTGTTGGGTCTAGCGTGGCGAACAGCTTATCCTCTGCCAGCACATCAGCCCCAGTCATTGCGTTGAGCAGCGTGCTCTTACCGGCGTTGGTATAGCCAACAAGGGCAATTACCGGAATGCCGGTTTGCCGACGACGCTGACGGTACAATTCCCGGTGGCGGTGGACATCGGCCAACTGATCTTTCAACCACGCAATTCGCCGCTCGATCAACCGACGGTCAATTTCAAGCTGCGTCTCACCAGGGCCACGGAGACCAACCACCCCACCTGCTGCCGTACCACCGGTACCGGCCTGACGTTCAAGGTGTGTCCACTGACGACGCAGACGGGGCAGCAGATACTGGTACTGCGCCAGCTCAACCTGAAGCCGCCCTTCGTGGGTACGCGCATGGCGGGCAAAGATGTCCAGAATCAACCCGGTACGATCAATGACCTGGGTCTGAAGCTCTTCTTCAAGGTTGCGGGTCTGCGCCGGACTAAGTTCATCATCGAACACAATCAGGTCAGCCTGCGTCTGCTCGCGCAACGCAGCCACCTCTTTGACCTTACCGGGGCCGATGAAAAACTTGGGTTGTGGTTCGGGTAAACGTTGAAAAATCCGACCGACCACCTCTAGCTCCGCCGTCTGAGCAAGCAATGCCAGCTCATCGAGCGAGTCTTCGACCGGCCAGGGACTGCGCATACTGGCAATTTCAGCTCCTACCAGCAATGCACGCCGGCGTGGTACAGCCGTTGGGTATAAGCGTTTTCCGTCGTTGGTGCGCAACTCGTTAATAGCTGTCTCCTTTGACTAAATATGACGATATAACTGTTACCTGGATTATAGCACTGTTTGGTTTGCATCTTCAAGAGCTTCAGTCGGCATTCCTCCCCTGGAGGCAGCCGATCCACACCTGGCATGCAAACCCATCCCAATCATGTGGTGCAACAATCTCAATATAGCATCCGCGCAACCAGACATGAACCTTCTTCGGACGGATTTTGCAAATAATGATCGGAGCCGGCCCCATCCAGGCACCAATACAACAACTCGCTATAGCATGCGCGTACCCAGACAGCGCTGCCCGTCCATATGGAGAGGGTGGAAGCCGTGTTGGCGCCAGTTCAGGGACGGATAGAATGTTTGGCCCAACGCACCTTCTACCTCATCAAAAAGCCGTCGGGAAGGTTTCTGACTTCACCTCACCTATACATAGAAAAGTAGTCCCATGGAATTTAGTTGCACGACCAGGGGGGATCGGCATACGCTATGCATTTGCGGTACGGAGCACAGTAGAACTTATTTCATAATAAAGCTGTACTGTCGCGCTCTAATAACTATCTCCGGTGCCAGCACGCGCTGCATTGGTTGCCTTGCTCGCTCATCATCCGCGTGTGGCGTCGTTTGGCGTGCGGCAGCCATGCTGCCGCAGCAGCCGCACACACAATCCGGTGCATGGCACGCCGTTGACCCGGCTGGTTATGGGGCTGCTAGATGGGATCAGTACGATCAGAGCGTCGGTCAGGCATGAAGGAGATACCTGCCACCAGACGTTTTCAGGCATAGGTTCTCGAACGTATGTTAGAAACGCTGTGCTATCGTCCTCCTAGCCGGTCGCCCAGGCGTAGACACGCTTGCCAATCACCGCCGACAGCCTACCCTGCTCCTGACCCATTGGCAGAGCGCAGCTCCGGTCGTACCAGCACACGCTGGATGGATGGCCGTGCCCGTTCGTTATGCACGTGTCGCAACGTTTAGCGTGCGGCAGCATGGCTGCCGCAGCAGCCGTACACACAATCCGGTGCGTGTCACGTCGTTGACCCGGCTGGTTATGGGTATGTAGAGGTTTTTTGAAACAGGTTCTAGTTTTGTCAAAACAATGTCGTTGTTTGCGACTTCATTGATATTCCAGAAATTTTCCATACTCATCGAACATTGGCAAAGTTTTACCTTCATTGATTTCGGTCTCAACCGCAGCTATCAATTCAGCCAGCTTGCTATCGTCAGTCGACGCGAACTGAGACTCCCATAAAGCTTCATCTGCCAGTATTTCTGAAAACATCTCTTCAGGTAGTGGATGCATCTTCAGGAATAGCGCAAATTGATACAGTTGCATAACCCGCACCATCGGTAGAGTAGTAGCGATGTCCGTAATAGCTTTTACCAAATCTGCTTGTGTCTGCCAAGTATTTGTTGCCATTTTGCTAAATCCTCACAGCCATTCTACTAGCTGTCTTCTAAAAGGTTAGAATGTTAAACTGCGTCCTCGCAAATAATGTATCGTGTTATCAAAAAATCGTGCTGTCATTATTCAGGGTTTACTTAGCCGATGTCTACACTTCGGTCAGTTAAGCCAACCCAAGTTACCACCTACGCTGAGAGCAGGCCACGTAAGCTGACTGCTATAATGAACAGCACGACGTTGCGCACAACACCGTGAAGCGTAACCGTATGAACCATGTGAACCATGTGGGTAGTAGCCAGTTCCCGTAGACGCACGACTTCACGCTTTGATGTAGCCACTCGGATGATGCCCATCCGTTGAGTCCTCTGTGGTGATAAAGGTAGCAACGTGGGTTAAGCCAACACCTTCAGCTTACCAGCAATGCCCGCCAGGATAGTGCAGTTGTTGGGCATAAGCATTTTCCGTCATTGGTTTGCCATTTATCAACAGGTATCTCCTTCGAGCCGATACCAGACCCCTCACAACGCCTCGATCCGCGCCAGAATGGTCGCGGCCTGAGCCATAATCGCCTGGCGCTCCGCTTCAGCGATCCGGCGCAAGCCGAGCACTGCCGGCCCCAACCGTGGATTGGCCCGGAGCGTGGCTTCGTGCACGATTAGAAAATGCCAGTATAGCGTATTGAATGGACAAGCGCGTGGCCCGGTACGCGCTTTGCGGTCGTAAAAACATCCCCGACAGTAGTCACTCATCTTGTCAATGTACGCTGCACTGGCAATGTAAGGCTTAGTCGCGATCCGCCCGCCATCGGCATTCAAGCCCATGCCGATCACATTGGGCGTGACAACCCACTCATACGCATCAATGTAGCATTCGAGAAACCAGGCATTCACCTCCTGGGGACGGATTCCGACCAGCAGCGCAAAGTTACACAACACCATCAGCCGCTCGATATGATGGCAATAGTCGCTGCGTAATACCCGCTTGATCACGCAGCTCAAACAGCGCATCCGTGTTTCGCCATTCCAGTACCAGCCTGGCAATGGTCGTTCTGCCCGCCATGCATTGGCCGACAACAAATCAGGCATCAGTTCCCAGTAACGATAGTAGATGTATTCACGCCAGCCGATAATCTGCCGTACAAAACCTTCGACTGACGCCAGTGGTGCTTTGCCCGCGTGATAAGACTCTATGGCAGCGGTTGCTGTCTCCAATGGATCGAGCAGGCCAATGTTGAGCAGCGGCGAGAGCTGGGAGTGGAAGAGCAGATCGTGATCGGCACTCATCGCGTCTTCAAATGGGCCAAAGTCGGCGAGCCGCTGCGCGATAAAATCGTCAAGTGCCACCAGCGCCTGCGCTCGCGTTACCGGCAGATCGAAATCATCCGCTGAACCAATTGCATTCGGACAACTGCGCACCAGATCGGCAATCACCTGCTGCGTGATCTCATCCGCCGGAAAGCGTACCGGCACTGGAACCGGACGACCATCGTAACGCCGCCGGTTTTCGTGATCGAGATTCCAGACGCCACCGGTCGGTTCACCATCTTGCTCGATGAGGAGAGCAGTCTGTCGGCGCATTGCCCGGTAGAATGGCTCCATCAGTGCCGGTGAACGTGCCGGCGGGTAGCGTTCCACCAGGAAGAGGCTATTAGGCAGAATGGTGACGGGAATGCCCAGTTCGTGTTCCAGGCGTTGTTGAAACTGGCGGGTGGCGTACTCGGCGGCAGCCATGCAGATCAGATGGCGCACCCCGAAGGTCGCGATATGATCGCGTAACCCGCTGCGAAAATCCGGTGCAGAGCGCAGATCAACCTCATAACCGGCGGCGCGTAACTCGTCGGCATAATGACGCATCGCGCTAATGATAAGCACAAGTTTACGGCGGTGATACGGTCGCTGATTGAGACGGGCCAGCGACTCGATCATCACGACCCGCCTTCCGGCTACCAGTCCGGGATGGTGCGGGCTGAGTTGATCACCGAGTATCCAGACCGATTCGTGCGCAAGAGTCATGGTGCGTTATTCCAGGGGTATAACGGATCACGTGCTGTGATTCATCATAACATCAATTCAGCTAAAGGGTAGTCGCTGCACCGTAAATCGTATGGCACGCGCCAAGCCGTACTCTCGCTTTCGTCGCATTCCGCGTGTAGCATTGTGAATGGGTCGATGCAACGTCCATAGAGACGGGTTTAGAACCCGCCCATCCGTATGATGCAGGTGCACCCCACGGATCGTCTCGTCACGGAGAAAACGGGCAGCAGGGGCAGGCTCAGAACCCGCTCTACGGCCACACGCACCGAACGTCAAAGACTATCTCACACCTGATACAACTCAATGCATGGCATGCGCCAAGCCGTACTCTCGCTTTCGTCGCATCCCGCGTATGGTACTGTGAATGGGTCGATGCAACGTCCGTAGGGCGGGTTGAGAACCCGCCCCTACGGAACCCGCCTATCCGTATGATGCAGGTGAACCCCACAGATCGTCGCGGAGGGGACAGTTAATTGTGGATCACCGCGTATCCGGTGCCCGCTAGTGATGAACAAGGCTTGATATTACAAAGCTAATGACTACACCGCAACGAATGAGGAGGTACCTTGCAGTAACGAGGAATATTCAACGGCATACTGTGCGTTCATCAGGTGTGGGCAACGGATATGACAGCCTCTACTGTCGAAACAGCCGGTCGAGTGCTGCATTCCACGCCTTCATCCGCTCCGGGTCACCACCGACATCTGGATGATGCAGGCGTGCCATCGCTTTGCGAATGGCATTTGCTTCATCTTCACTGATCTGACCAACCAGCGAACTAATGTCAATTGCTGCCCCTGGTCGAATCTCTTCGTGCAACGAAGATTCGAGACGTTGGGCGCGGGCACGCCACATATCTCGCTCGTGACAGAGCACAGTGTTTTCGCGCATCGTCTCGGTGAGCGTCTCAACCATCTTGGCATGAGCACGTTGGGCTTCTTGCGCCGCAGCTATCGCCTTCTCCAACTGACGACGCAACGTTCGGATCAGCGCCTGAGCTTCACTCAGTTCACGGCGCAGTATCTCCATCTCCCGTTGGGTGTAACTGTCGCTGGTTGGCGTTAACTCATCCGAGGTTAACACACGTCACTCCTCTACCGTACACTTCCTATTGTATTTAGTATAACGCACCCTGGAACAACCGGCATGACTTTTTTATTATACCGCATAAAAAGCGGTGCGGGTCGCGGGGCATTGCCGCCGCGACCCATTACACATGTGGCAACGGCCACTTACTGGTGGCCGTAAGGGGATTATGGGGAGCAACAGTGAGGATTGGGAGGATACATGTCGGGCGATGTCTGTTGCTCCATCGCTCGACCTGTGAAAAGTATAGCAAATCAAGGTACGGGCGTCTATCCGCCTTAAGACCGATTTAGGGAACATGCCTTGTCAATCGTCTGCACGACGGCTTGCCAGGCCTGACTATGGGGTGTCGTGAGTTCAAAGTGGCCACAGTTGGGCACGATAGTCAGGTGTGTCAGATCGCCGGCCTGACGGGCGGCGTCAACAAAGGCCGCTACATACGAGGCCGGTACAATCGAGTCATCAGCACCCACGAGGTGATAGTGTGGTACGTCGAGTGGTAGACGTGCGTGAGGTGATGCTTCAGCGCAGCGTGATTCTTCGTTGTCGATCAGTTCCAGGCAGGCAGTGCCACAGGCCGTAGCGGTGACACCCCGGTGAAGATCGGCAACTGCCGCCAGTGCCACCACACCGTGTACCGGTAACGGATGGGGGGTGTACAGCGGGCTGGTAGGAGGAAGTTTTGGCCGCGTAACCAGCCAGAGCGCCAGGTGCCCGCCGGCTGAATGACCAACAATCACGACACGACGTAGATCAAGCGGATAGTGTTCCGCCAATATCCGCAGATGATCGGCGCCGGCAGCAACGTCCAGAAACGTGTACGGCCACCCACCACCATTCCCCAGCCGACGGTACTCCAGATTCCATACGGCATAACCGCGTGCGCGTAACGCTGCACAGCACTCACCAAGGGGGGTAAGGGGGTAAGCGACCTGCCAGCAGCCGCCATGAATCATCATTACGACCGGTGCTGGGAGTAATTGTTCAGGCAAATACAGATCACCAAACTGATCGGGGTGATCACCGTAACGAATACTAACGTCAGGCGAAACAAGCGGTTGCGCCAGATAATCGCTTACTGTCAGCATGATTATTCAGCTTCAGCCCAGGCCAGATAATCGGCCAGCGAGCCATTAAAATAGACGTGGACAACCTGATTGAAGGTAATTCGACTCACCGCATCCCAGACTTCATCGGGGTCGGTGCTGTAAGCAACCAGCATGGCCTGCTCAGGATGTTCTTCGTCTTCGCCGGGTGGAATCACCAATGCCAGCCATTGGCCGGGATAGCGCTGCTCAATCAGCGCTACCGGCTCCACCCGACCACGTTCGACCATCCCGGTGTACGGACAACCACACCCACAATCTGGCCCACAACTGCTATGATCACCGGTACCACAACTTGGACTGGTACCACCGTGCATTGCACTGGTGAGTTGAATAACAACCGGCATAGGCATCGTTTCCTGCTTGCGGCGGATCGCAGCTTATGGCCCGATCCGTTCCATACCACCCATATATGGCCGCAATACTTCGGGAATCAGGATACTCCCATCTTCCTGCTGATAATTCTCCATAATCGCGATGATCGTCCGTGGGAGGCCTAACCCCGAACCGTTCAGCGTATGTAAAAACTCAGGCTTTGCTCCCGGTTCAGGTCGGTAGCGCAAATTGGCACGTCGGGCCTGAAATGCTTCCACATTCGAGCACGAACTGACTTCAAGCCATTCGCCCACACCCGGTGCCCAAACTTCAATGTCGTAGGTCTTGGTTGAACCAAAACCGAGATCGCCGGTACAGAGCAGTTTAGTGCGGAACGGCAACCCTAGCCGGCGGGCACACTCTTCAGCATCGCGGCGTAGTTTTTCGAGCGCCTGATAACTCTGATCAGGTGTCACGAACATATACATTTCGACCTTGTCGAACTGATGGCCGCGCTTGATACCACGCACATCACGCCCGGCACTAAGCTGCTCTTTGCGGAAACAGGGCGTATAGGCAACGTGATAGATCGGCAACTGACTCGCGTCGAGGATTTCATCGGCGTAGAGACTGGTCAACGGAACTTCTGCGGTTGGCACCAGCCATAAACCCGACTCTTCGTCGCGGTAAAGGTTATCGCGGAATTTTGGCAACTGACCTGATGCCCACAACACCGATTCTTTGACCACAAAGGGTGTATACACTTCCTGGTAACCCTGTTCCAGGTGCAGATCGATCAACCACTGAATGACAGCGCGCTGGAGGCGGGCGCCTGCCCCACGCATCACGTAGAAACGGGAACCGGCCAGCTTCACCCCACGCTCAAAATCGATAATGCCTAACGCCTCACCCAATTCCCAGTGCGGACGGGCCGGAAAGGGCAACTGCCGCTCTTCACCCTCTTGATAAATCACCACATTATCGCGATCATCAACTCCATCGGGAACATCAGGATGGGGCAGATTGCGAATTTCGAGCATCACTGCCCGCTGTTGCTCTTCCACCTCGGCCAGTTGCCGGTCGAGTGCGGCGATTTCATCACCCAACTGGCGCATAGCATCTATCTTTGCCTGCCGCTCAACCGGGTCTTTCATCGCACCAATCTGCTTCGAGACAGTGTTCCGCTCAGCTTTGCGCGTCTCCACCTCATAAATCAAGCGCCGGCGTTGTTCATCAAAAGCCAACACCTGATCGACGACTGCCCCATCAACCCCACAACGAGCGAGCCGGCGTTTTACTTCATCGGGTTGTTCACGAATGAGTTTAATGTCAAGCATAGGCTTCTGCCGCAATCCACGACGCTGTCGCATAACAGCGCACTACGATAGGATGAGAGCAATTATACCACGATGCGTCAGCCTGTACCGATCCGTGAGAAGTTCCAGGCCACCGGTTGACCGTTCGCATAAGGCATCACGCCATGGAATGGACGCGGATCGTCGTCGAAGACCAGCGGGAGAAAAAAGCGATCACCCGGCCACAGGGGAAGGTGCATGACACGCTGGAGCGGTACCCATTCAAGGGTACCTTCCTCATTGGAAGGCGGTGGCTCGCCGGCGAAACGAGTAATTAAGAAGATAAATGCAAACCAGTCCTCACCATGTTTGCCGAACCCCGGCCAGCTTACCGTACCCCGCAACGTCAATTCGAGCGCAGTAATACCAGCTTCTTCATACAATTCGCGCTGAATACCGGCCACAATCTCTTCATCGCGTTCGAGCTTACCACCCAGGCCGTTGTACTTACCTAAATGTTGATCACCGGCACGGGCATTGCGATGAACCATCAATACCGATTGCCGATCGGGTGATAGCACATAACCAAGTGTGGCCAGAATTGGTGTGTAGGGCATAACCACCTCAACAATGACAACTACCATGATGCAAAGATTCCGCGCTCGCCACGCCGCGCCTCGGCGATGCGCCGTGCACTACCGGCTTCCACACCTGCGGGCAACTGATCAGGATGAAAGAAGCGCGCATCACAAATCTCTAGATCACCGGCTGGCGGTACCGGTGGCCCCTCGGCTGCTGCCGTAAATACAATAATATAATCGCTAAGACCGTCTGTCAGATAGTGAAAGACGCCATGCAGCGCCGTGATAGTGACCGGACAACCACTCTCTTCCAGCGCTTCACGACGAGCAGCATCGGCAGGCGTCTCACCCCGGTCAATGGCGCCGCCGGGCAATCCCCACGGCGTTGCCCCTCCGCGATGCCGCACCAGCAAAAATGAATCTCCCTGTTGTACAATCACCCGCACCCCAATTGCACGCGGACGAAGTACACGCCAGGCAACAAACCGCAAGTTTATCAGAAACTGGTAGGTCGTTGAAAGCAACCATTCGCGCATGAGATACGCTCGTTCGTGATACAAACACCCCTATCCTGTAACAGGACAGGGGTACTATTATACGTTTCGTCAGATTGCTGCCTTTTCAATATGCTAATTTACATGATAACACGTGCGAGCGATGGAGGCAACCTGTATCTGATTGTTGCCAGACATAACCAGGTCACGACATTTATCCTAAAATTTGAAAGAGTTTATACAGAGTCATCACAACGATGAGTACCCCAAAAGCCTGCTTGAGCCGCTGACCGGGCACATACAGACTGGTCAGGCGTGCACCAAAAAATGAACCCGCTGCCCCGACAACCACCAGAATAGCTCCAAGCGTCCAATTAATGGTTGCGGTTGTCATATGAGGGATCAATGCCGAGAAGGAAGGCGGTGTTACCGCGAGTGCATTAATTGCGGCTGCGTGCTTTGGCTCGTAGTGCAGCAAAATCAGGGTTGGCAATAGCAGAAATCCCGGACCAACACCGAGCATGCCAGCCAATACAGAAATTGGAGCGGCGAGTAGCAGCGCAAGAACCAGATTTGGCTCAACTGATCTCGTTCCACCGGCTGATTTGTCTGGCATAAACATCCGCCATGCCAGAAAAGCTACAGCAGCAAAATAGAAAATCCACAGCCAGCGAGCATCTATCTGCTGCGCAAGCCACGAACCGACTGGTGCGAATACCGTCGTGACAATCGCTAAGAGTATTGCCGGACGCCACTCAACCAGACCACTACGGGCAAAACCGAACAAGGCAAACATTGCCGTGATCCCATTGAGAAACAGTGATAACGGTTGAACTTCATGCACCAAATCGGTCATAAATAGACCAAGGAATGGCACGGCTGCAAATGCTACTCCCAATCCAAGCATACCAGAAGCAATGGAAAGGATGAGAAGACCAATAATCAGGATAGTTTCATTTGTATACATAATGTACCTACCATTTCAGTACCGTGCAACTCAAACAACCTTCTTCAGTTTAATCCAATAATATTGCAAATAAACGTGTATATTTCATAATGTTTTATAAACAATGCGCAACTGAAAACTTACAATATATACTAAAGCCTGTTTCGTAAATCTACGTAGAAATCACGCTCCGGATCGAACCTTTCCCCGTCCGCCAATCCACACGTAGTGCGTAGTTTGGCGTGCGGCAGCCATGCTGCCGCGCCCACCGTGCTCGCTGCCCGGTAGGTGCTGCGCCGGTCATTCTGCCGATAGGGGAAAGCTGTGCGGTGTCTTCCTACCACACGGTGCAGTATACAAACCCGCCAGTTCAGATGTCGCTTCGCTTCAGCCTGTTGAACCTCATCTGGTTGTGCAGCGTGCCTCATACAAATTGGCATACGTTATGAGACTTCTCAACAGCAACACCTCGCACCGATTCGTGGCCTACGTATGCGGTGGTATAATGCAGCTATGGCGAAAATACGTACTATCTTCGTTTGTCAACAATGTGGTGCTCAGCAGAGTCGCTGGATGGGGAAGTGTCCTGAATGCGGTGCATGGGATAGTCTGGTTGAACAGATTGTTTCACCTGCCCGTGGAACAGGCGGTCAGCGAGCGGCTACTGCCGGTCAGAATCAACCGGTTCGACTACGCGATGTTCCCCTGACCGACTTTCAGCGGCTGCCTGTCTATGCCGACGAGTTTGCCCGTGTACTCGGTGGTGGCCTGGTACCCGGCTCGGTGGTGTTGATCGGTGGCGACCCTGGAGTAGGAAAATCAACACTGCTCGGTCAGGTAGCGGCTCATTTTGCGACCAGCGTGGGGCCGGCACTTTATGTGAGTGCCGAAGAGTCGGCGCAACAAATTCGGTTACGCGCCGAACGGTTGGGATTAACCGCAGACGATCTCTTCCTTCTGGCCGAAACATCACTTGATCTAATTATTGAACATATCCGTCATTTACGGCCACGACTGGTGATCGTCGACTCGATCCAGACGGTCTATCTCCCCGAATTAACCAGCGCAGCCGGTAGTGTCTCGCAGGTACGCGAGGGTGCCCTTCGCCTGATGCAACTGGCGAAAGAGACTGCCATTCCGATTGTGCTGGTTGGTCACGTAACAAAAGAGGGAGCCATCGCCGGCCCACGTGTCCTCGAACACATCGTTGATGTCGTGCTCTACCTCGAAGGCGACCGGTTTCACCAGTTTCGCCTGTTACGCGGGGTCAAAAATCGCTTCGGTAGCACGAATGAAGTGGGCGTCTTTGAAATGACCGGCGATGGTTTGCGTGAGGTGCGTAATCCATCGCAGGTCTTTCTCGCCGAACGGAATACGCAAAGCCCTGGATCGACGGTGACCGCGACGCTAGAGGGAACCCGTCCGTTACTGGTGGAAGTGCAGGCGCTGACATCCCATACCGGTAATGCCCAGCCTCGTCGTACCACCAATGGCTTTGATCTCAATCGCCTGCTCATGCTGACAGCCGTGCTCTCAAAACGAGTAGGGCTGCCGTTATTCAATCAAGACCTTTATGTTAACATTGTCGGTGGTCTGCGTATCGGTGAACCGGCAGCCGATCTGGCAGTTGCTCTGGCGATTGCGTCCTCATACCGCAACCAGCGGATTGATCCCGATCTTGTCTGTCTTGGTGAAATCGGGTTGTCTGGCGAATTACGCAGTGTCAGTCAGCTTGAGCGTCGCCTGAGTGAAGCAGCGAAGCTAGGATTTCGGCGAGCAATTGTACCCGCACATTCTACACTTGACTGGGCAGACGGTCTCACCATCACACCGGTGCGCTCACTATCCGAAGCGGTCGAACTCCTCACCCGCAAAGGAATAGCTTCTTCATCCTCGCCAGCCATCGAACAAGGGTGAGCTATGAGACTAAGTCTCGATTTTATCGTGCGCCTATTCGGTTTTAGTTGGATGGCCTATCTGGGGTTTTGGGTTGGCCATTCACTCTCCGGCCCCACACCAACTTCCGATCAAGTACTTGCTACCCTGCTCCTCACCCTTGCCGGTGGTGGCCTTGGCCTGATTCTGGCCCCTCGCATCATCGCCGACCCACTTCGTTCCCTCTTTCGTCAGGCACGTACTATACCGTTGCACGAAGTTGTTCTGATCACGATAGGGATTGGCATTGGCGGCGTTCTCGGTGCATTGTTCACGGTGCCGCTGGCTATGCTACCGGCACCGTATGGCAATCTGTTGCCGGGCATTGTGACGGCGATCCTCGTCTACTTTGGCGCTGCGATCCTTTACTTACGCAAACGTGAGTTTGTTGATCTGGTGAACCACTGGCGACAGCCACGCTCACAACCGCCGACTCCTCTCCAGTCTTCGCCACCAGAAACCTCCTCTACGCTCCCATCGGGGCGTCGCTACCTGATCGATACCAGCGCGATTATTGATGGCCGGATTGCAGCCGTGGTGCGCACCGGATTTATGGAAGGATCGCTCCTGATCCCCTCGTTTGTGTTGACCGAATTGCAAATGCTGGCCGACTCAAACGATGACTTACGGCGACAGAAGGGTCGTCGCGGCCTTGAGTTGCTTAATCAGATGCAACAATCATCGCCTTTGCCAATTGAAATTGTGAGTCACGATGTTCCCGACTCTCTGCGTGTGGATGACAAGTTAATCGAATTAGCCCGACAGTATCACTGCCCAATCATTACCAACGACTATAATCTCAATCGGGTTGCCGGTTTGCAGGGCGTAACGGTCTTGAGCATCAATCAGTTGAGCGACGCCCTCCGTCCACCGGTCATGCAGGATCAACGACTCCAGGTGTTGATTCGTAACGAAGGCAATACCCGCCAGCAAGGGGTCGGCTATCTTGACGATGGCACACCAGTGATCGTTGAAAATGCCCGACATCTCATTGGCCACACCATTGAGGTTGTGGTCACTCGTATCCATCAAACCCAAACTGGACGTTTAGTCTTTGCAATTCCGGCAGAGGAAACTTGATGCGCGCAGTCATTCAACGTGTTCGCGAAGCATCCGTCACCGTCGCAGGCGAAGCGGTAGGAGCAATTGGCAACGGCCTGTTGATCTTGCTCGGCGTGTGCCATACCGATACAGCGGAAGATGTGGAGTTGCTGGCAGAGAAGATTGCTCAGCTTCGGATTTTCAGCGATCACGAAGGGAAATTCAACCTCTCTCTGCTCGATGTTGGTGGGGCCGTGCTAGTCGTATCGCAGTTTACCCTCTATGCCGACACGCGCAAGGGGCGTCGTCCAAGCTTCACGGCGGCTGCCCGGCCTGAGATGGCCGCACCGCTGGTTGATGCCTTTGTCGCTGCACTCCGGGCACGTCACATCCCGGTTGCCACCGGCGTCTTCGGCGCTATGATGCAGGTCGCTCTGATCAACGACGGCCCCGTCACTCTGGTCATCGACAGCACCGAACTACGCCTGCCGCGGCGGGCCGGTAGCAGGGCTGATAGCTAGTCGTTCAACTCTCACAGCCTGATATACAACCCGGTCACATCCGAATTAATGTCCTTCAAGTATAATGTGAGAGTATGGAATCGACTACGTTTCGCATCCAGCGAGAAGCAGATGTCTACGTTGCGCTGAGCAGTGGTCGTCGCCTGGCCACCGAATTACAATTTAGCGAAACCGACCGCACCCGCATCGAGATCTGTATTCTCGAACTGGCTCACAATCTAATACGACACGCCGGAGGCGGCGAGATGACGATCTCTGTGCTGCGACGCGACGATCAGACAACAGGGATCGCAATCGAAGCACGCGATAACGGCCCCGGTATTTCTGATATTGAGCTGGCCCTACAGGATGGTTACAGCACGACCCATTCGCTCGGTGCCGGTCTACCCGGTGTGCGTCGATTAATGGATGATTTTCACATCCAATCAACACCAGGTCTCGGAACAACAGTACATGCAGTGAAGTGGCGGACAACACGCCGGTAATGAGGAACTATGAAACTTTCATGGGGAGCAGCGCTACGACCGAAAGCAGGCCAACACATCAGCGGCGACGCTTATCTGGTCTTACCCTATGCCGACAATCAACTGTTAGCTGCCGTTATTGATGGACTTGGCGGTGGTGAGGCGGCTGCGGAAGCAGCCCGGCGCGCTGTTGCCATTTTGGAACGCTATCCAGAGCTTGAATTAACTGAGTTGATGCGTCAGGCCGACCGGGCGCTTGTCGGTAGCCGTGGCGCAGTGATGGCGCTACTTCGCCTCAATGCCGATCAACACACTGCTGAATTTGTGGGTGTTGGGAATATCGGCGCACAAGTGTATAGCGATCTGCTGATAAAACCTATCTCGAAAAACGGGATTGTCGGTTATCGCCTGCCACAACTCCTGCGCCTGAGTTATACCTACAATTCTGGCGACACCTTCGTTTTATACAGTGACGGTATATCGAGTCGCTTTGCTACCGAGATGCCGCCTGATTTACATCAGTCACCACAACACATTGCCGATGAGATTCTACACCGTTTTGGGAAGGATAATGATGACGCAACTGTGGTTGTGGTACGCAGTGAATAACGGAAATTACCGACTCAGCCTATGAATCCCACACTCAGTCAATGGCTGCACACCCGGCAGACAGCGATCCTCGACAACTGGCCAGATCGAAACGAAGCCATGACAGGGAACGTGGTTATCCAACCACGTCTGGAAACGCAACGCCTGGTATCGGCCCTGATTGCTGCGGCTGAGGGGAATGAGTTGCCACTGCGTGACCTGTTCAGTGAGTGGATTGCAGCTGAAGCGGACGTTGGCCTACCAGTTATGGTGCGGAACTTCCAAAACCTGCACCGTACTATTCGGGCCTCACTTATCCAGGACACATCCGGTCTAACTCTTATCGATGAGCTGGCCGATCTGTTTGATCAGGCGATTGCGATACTGGTTGAAATCTGGACTGAACACACCAGTCAGCTCATTCACGAACGTGAATTTATCGCCGCCAGTCTCGATGCTGCTTCAGCAGCAGCCGATCAACGAGCACTGCAACTGAAGGCACTCAACGATATTTCTCAACGTCTCTCCGCGACACTCGACCGCGACACCTTGATTGAAATTGTCATCGATAGCCTTCATCGCCTCACTGAAGCGCATCACGTCGCACTCTGGCTGGTCGATGATAAACAGCAGATCAGGGTTGTTGCCGGTCGTGGGAGTGATGATGGCCCGCCAGTTGGTTACATTTTGCCGGACGCTAATCCAACTGTTCAGGCTGCATTTCATAAAGGTATTTTCTGGCCTGCTATTTCTGCCGACAATATGCAGGAGTGGATGATCGCCGGTTGCAGCGTGCTGATTATTCCGATGACTGGCGGCGAACGTTTGATTGGCGCCGTAACCCTGCAGGAACTTCATAATCCGCTCGATCTACGTTTTATGCAAGACCTGGCCCAAAGCATCGCCAGCCAGGCAGCGATTGCGCTGCAAAATGCCGAACTCTATCATACCATTCGCACGCTCAATGCCGATCTTGAACAGCGTGTCATCGAGCGCACCCGTGAGCTTGAAGAAGAGAAGGATCGGCTGGCCACCCTGCACGCGATTGCGGCCCAGGTAAACCAGACCCTCGATCTGGATCAAATCCTCAATAACTCGTTGACGATGCTGGCCCGTATTGTGCAGGCCGAACATGCATCAATTCTACTCACTGAAGAGGATAATCCCAGTCTGTTGGTTACACGCGCTATTTTGGGAACGAAGGTCTCACCCGACAATACGGTACGCTTTGCGATTGGGCAGGGCATTGCCGGTTGGGCAGCTCAACACGGCCAGACCGTGCTCGCCGCTGATCTTTCCAGGGATGAGCGCTGGGTCGCGATTCCCGGCAGCAGCCGTAAGCGTGAGGGATCGATGATCGCCGTACCGCTCTTCGTGCAGGGTGAGGTGATCGGAGTGATGACCCTCTCCCATTCCCAGACCCATTTTTTCAATGAAGGCCATGTACGCCTGCTCAATGCCTGTGCCGGTGCGATTGCGATTGGGATCAACAATGCCAATCTCTTCCGCATGATTAGCACCGAAGCTGAACGTCGTTATGAGCTACTTGATCGTCAGCAAAAAGAGACCAGCCAGATTGCGGCTATCTTGCAAAGCCTGCTCGATGGCGTGATCGTGTGCGATCTGTACGGTGGTGTAATTAGCATTAATCCGGCAGCCAGCCGTATTCTGCACCGACCACTCGAAGAGTTACTGCTCTGGAATCTGCGCGATGTGATTCAACGCTACCTCGGCAGTCACGCGGCTGAACTACCACTGGACGATTTACTGCGGCGGCCTTTGTCTGTCAATGGTGAAGCACGTACCTTCACGACAACGGCTATCGTCGGCGGCAAAACGGTCAACTTCTCACTCAGTCCGGTACTCAAGGAAAATGATGAGCTGCTCGGTGCACTACTGGTGTTGCGCGATATTACGCGTGAAGTGGAAGCTGACCGGATGAAGAACGAGTTTATCGGCACAATGTCGCACGAACTACGTACACCGATGACGGCCATCAAGGGATTCACCCAGCTCCTGGCCATGGGTGGCCTCGGCCAGCTCAACGACACGCAACGCGAGTTCGTGAACACCATCTACAGTAATACCGAGCGTATGATTAACCTGATCAATGATGTACTGGAGATCACCAAGATCGAGTCAGGCAGTATTGATCTCGAATGGCGTTCACTACATCTCGCTGAGGCGTTGAGCGGAGTGATTGCTGAGTTGCAACCGCAAATTACCCAGCACCGCCATCAACTCACGATCTCAATCCCGCCGGGATTGCCCTTGATTAGAGCAGATGCGATGCGGTTGCATCAGATTCTGTACCATGTGTTGCTGAATGCAGTGAAATACACACCAGCTGGTGGCTCGATCACGATTGCTGCCCGTGAAGTGATGAACATTGATATTCCAGAACCGACTCGCAGTACCCTGAGCGACAATCGTCGCTATCTTTTGCTCAGCATTAGCGATACCGGTGTCGGTATTCGCCCCGAAGACCTGCCTCGTATCTTTGATCGGTTCTTCCGCGGTGAAAACTCGCTCAAGGTAGAAGCTGGCGGTACCGGCCTTGGCCTGTCTATCGTTAAACCCCTCGTTGAATTGCTCGGTGGTCGGATCTGGGTCGAGAGTACGGTCGGTGTCGGTAGCACCTTCTCGATCATTATGCCGATTGCTGGCGAACATGCCTGATCCGTCTCCTGACTGAGGGCATTATGGCAGAGTATGCTATAATGCGCACCTATAACATCGACATAACCGCAACTACGGAGGAAGCCCAAATGACGCCTCTGATTGGAATATCATGTGGTACCTTCCGTGATCGCGACTGGTGCCCACCATCTTACGGACATCGCCAAACCTACGTTGACGCCGTGTTACAGGCAGGTGGAGCGCCGATCTTGATCCCACCACTCCTCGATAGTGCAACACTACGAACAATCTACGAACGCCTGGATGGATTGCTCCTCGCCGGTGGTGGCGATATTTCGCCGAATCATTATGGTGATCAACCGCACGAGCGCCTCGGCGCGATTGATCCCCCGCGTGATCTGATGGAATTACGGCTGGCACGCTGGGCGGCTGCTGATGGTAAGCCTCTGCTCGGTATCTGTCGGGGTGTGCAGTTGATTAATGTAGCCCTCGGTGGTTCACTCTACCAGGACATTCCTTCACAACTCGATACGACCATCGATCATAACCTCTCGTATGCGCGTGAAGACTGGACATATATGGCCCACGCTATTACCATAGCCGCCGACTCTCGGCTGGCACAGGCACTGGGGACAACGAATCTGATGATCAATTCGCTGCATCATCAAGCGGTGCGGCGGGTTGCTCCGGGCTTGCGTGCCGTTGCCTGGGCACCGGATGGGGTGATTGAGGCGCTAGAGGGTGATAGCCAGCACTTTATTGTTGGCGTACAGTGCCATCCTGAAGCCCTTCAGGCTACGGTTGATCCACGCTGGCAAGGTCTTTTTACGGCATTTGTCCAAAGTTGCAGTGATACCCACCGGCAGAGTCGTGCTGCCTGAACACCGTGAGGCTGTATGAATCATCAATACCGTCCGCTTATCGGTATTACAACCATGCACAGCGGTACCAGTGCCGATGGCCGCGAGTTGCAGGCGGTGCGTCCGACCTATCTGCGGGCTATCGAGGCGGCTGGCGGCATCCCCCTCATTATCTATTTGACCGATGATAGGAGTGCAGTGCGGCGATTGTACGACCAATGCGACGGCATTCTGCTCCCCGGTGGTGATGATGTTGATCCAGCTTATTATGACGAGCCGCCCCATCCAAATCTCGGTACGGTAGATCGCCAGCGTGATGCGGTCGAGATTGCTCTGGCGCGTTGGGCACATGCCGAACGCAAACCGTTACTGGGCATTTGTCGTGGGCTGCAAGTGATCAACGTGGCCCTGGGAGGATCACTCTACCAGGATATACCTGCGCAGCTTGCAACAACCATCGATCATCGGGCGAATACCCGTACCAGAGCCTGGACTGAATTGACCCATTCCTTACACATTCGCGCCGACTCGCGACTGGCCACCATTCTGCACACAACCGACATCGGCTGTAATACAATGCACCATCAAGCAATCAAGCAGCTCGCGCCCGGTCTGCGTGCGGTTGCCAGCGCACCTGATGGCATTATTGAGGCATTTGAAGCGCTCGATGACCACTACTTGCTGGCCGTACAATGCCATCCGGAACATCTTTGGGATAGCAGTGAACCACGCTGGCAGGCACTGTTTGCCGATTTCGTCAACACGTGCCGTGAACGAGCGACGAATGCCCATCAGGCTTCCTGATATGAGTCGTTACATGCAGCATCGCCCCTTGCTATGATTGGCATCTTCGATTCTGGATTAGGCGGGCTATCGGTTATGCGTGCTATTCACGAACGATTGCCCGACACCGACCTGCTCTACCTGGCCGACAGTGCCTACTGTCCGTATGGCCCACGTCCATTATCGGAAATTCGCGACCGGGCACTGGCGTGTGGGCGCTGGCTGGTCGATCAGGGTGCCCGGATTGTTGTGGTGGCCTGTAATACGGCAACGGCGGCAGCCATTGAATTGCTCCGGCGTGAGCTACCGGTGCCGGTGGTCGGCATGGAGCCGGGGGTCAAGCCGGCAGTAGCTGCGACCCGAAATGGAAAAGTAGCAGTTCTGGCCACCAGCGGCACCCTCGCCAGTGATCGTTTTCGTTCACTCGTGCAGGCCTATGCGGCTGGGGTTGCAGTGTATCCTCTGGCCTGTCCCGATCTCGTAGCACAGGTTGAAGCCGGCGAATTGCAGAGTGATCAAACCCGGCGTCTGATCGCGCAGCATCTGGCGACAGTGCCAGAGGTTGATGTGATCGTGTTAGGATGTACGCACTTTCCCCCGCTCAAGCCGTTGATAGAGGCATGTGCCGGATCGCACGTGACGGTTATCGATACCGGCCCGGCAGTTGCCGCTCAGACTGAGCGGATTGCCCGCCAGATCAATCTGCCCACCGGGAGCGGTACCATCCGTTGTGCGACAACTGGCGATCCACAACTCGTAGCACCAGCGTTGTACAATGTCTGGGGTGCTCCGCTACCGCTAGTAGGGGTGCAGGTCGACTCAGCGGTGGTAGTACACGAATAATAATTATAATTATCGGTGAACGTGTACAGGAATAAACTGGGGCAGGCTGCTAGCCTACCCCACACAATTTACCCCGTCGCATCTGTTGGCGGTTCGACCGGTGGCTGTTCCACCGGTAACGGTTCTGCTGGTGGCGGTGTCGGCGTTGGCAA
>NZ_DAOTZQ010000124.1:0-34995 GCF_034434295.1 Chloroflexus sp. | reverse complement strand
GGATTCCTGTATTCCAGCGAAACCGTATTTCTAGTTGACGACCAGCTTACCCTGCATCAATGGGTAGTGACCGGGCACTGTACAGATGTAGAGGTACGTGCCCGCAGCAGGGGCAGTGAAGGTAACTTCTACTGTCTCATTGCCGTTAGCCAGCGGCGTCTCGGCAATGATGTTGCTCTTATCAGCCGGCAAATAGTTGGCCGCCGGGCCGGCGCTCAGACCGGCGTTAGCAATGGCGGCAGCCTCGGCATCACCACCCTTAACCAGAATCCAGTTG
This sequence comes from Chloroflexus sp., assembly GCF_034434295.1. Classification (GTDB taxonomy): domain Bacteria; phylum Chloroflexota; class Chloroflexia; order Chloroflexales; family Chloroflexaceae; genus Chloroflexus. The sequence continues at coordinate 34,718 of NZ_DAOTZQ010000124.1, read as the reverse complement.
TGCTGCTGAACAGCCGAGTTATTCTTGAAGCGAATGGTTACAGTTTGACCAGCGGAAACTGTCAACTCTGTTTTGTCAAATGCAAGCTCTTCACCCTTTGAGCCGATTTCAATCGTTACCGGCCCGCTACCGGAACCACCACCGGTAGAACCACCGCTACTTCCACCACCACCGCAGGCAGCCAGCACCATTGCCATCGCCGTTAATACGGCCAGAACCATCATGCGCAATGTAATCTTCATCGGTTGCTTCCTTCCTTGTGGCATCTATCACAAGTATACACGTCAACATTTATACCACTATCTTAACCATTGTCAAGCTGATCAGCACCGCTCTTTCAGAGTTTGTACGCATTGACATTATTCCTGATCTTTCTCTTTGTTACGGCCTAAACGTTCGTTACGCCGCTGATGTTCCCTTCCGGTAGAGCGCTGCTGTTGCGATGATCGTGCGGATGGTGGTTTACTTTTTGGCCCACTGCGAGACGGCGTCGAACGCGAGCGTTCTTCACTACGTGCCCGTGGTTCTCGCGCAAACTCCCGCCCCCGCTCGCCGCTATCGCGCCGTGCCCGTGGTTCTCGCGCAACCCCCCGGCTCCGCTCGTCACGTTCCTCACGTGATCGAACATCAGGTGTGCGATTGGATGGTCGCTCGTCATCACGATCTCGTACTGATGATGACCCTACTCCCGGAGATCGCTCTACCGAAGGGCGACGTTTTGCAATGTGAGCACGTAATGCAGCCACCTCTTCATCAGTCAGATAGCGCCAGGCCCGTGGTGGCAAATCACCGAGTACCAGATCGCCTTCACGCACGCGGATCAATCGACGCACCTCATACCCAAGCAGCTTTGCCACTGCGCGAATCTGGCGCTTCCGCCCCTCACGGAGGACGATCCGTACCCATACGCCCTCTGGGGCAGTGCCAATCAGCTCAACCCAGGCCGGTGCGGTCATTTCGCCATCGAGCAAAACCCCGTTACGCCAGCTCCGCAGTGCTTCCGGTGTCAGTGCTCGATCAAGTAGCACCCGGTACTCTTTCTCAACTTCAAAGCTGGGATGGGTCAGTGCGTAGGCCAGCTCGCCATCATCGGTGAGGAGAATCAGACCCTCACTATCCATGTCAAGGCGTCCAACCGGAAACACCCGTGCCGGAACATTCACCAGATCGAGCACTGTTGGACGACCATGCGTATCTTCTGCGGTTGAAACGACTCCTGCCGGTTTATGCAGCATAATATATGTACGTTTGGTCGGCATCTGTAACGGTTGACCATCAACCAACACTTCATCGTGATCGAGGTCAACACGTGTTCCCGGCACAACAACGACCCGACCATTCACCATTACGCGCCCGGCAGCAATCAGGGCTTCGCAGTCACGGCGGGATGCGATACCAGCGCTGGCCAATACTTTTTGTAGACGTTCAGGGCTCACAGACAGCCTTTCTGTATCGTAAACAACATCCATCTGCCTGAAGACTTGCGTCTTCACCTTGTGTAAGACATACTGTTTATTATCGTTTGACAGTATACCATACCGATTTTTATAGCCTGATTTAGGGTACAATAAAGGCAGGCGATAGCTACTATCTCCCCGAACAATGGAACAGCAGACATCGAGCCAACTATTTCGCGCTTATGTACCCGCCACACTACGTGACCAGCTTAGCGCCGGTCTGCTACGCGCAGGTCAGATACATACCTACCAGGGCACGATTCTCTACACTGATCTGAGCGGATTCACCCGCCTGACAGCAACATTCGCCACTCTGCCCGATGGTGCTGAGCGTCTTCATGGCATCTTAACCAGCTATTTTGAGGTGATGATTGCCACTATCGTTGCTAATGGCGGTGACGTTATCCACATAGCCGGTGATGCATTAACAGCCTGGTGGCCCGGCATGACTGATCCTGCACTGGCGATTCCCTGTGGTCATGCCCTGCATAATGCAATTGCTGTCCTCAATCCAATTGTGACTCCGAACGGACCCTTTACCCTTGAAATTCGAGTTGGTGTAAGCGTTGGGATCGTCCACCTGTTACTGGTTGGAATTCCCAATCAAGGCATTCACCCGGTGCTGATCGGCGCACCAATTGACGCAGCCAGCCTCGCCGAACAACAAGCCAGGCCAGGAGAGGTACAGCTCTTATTACCGGCGTTCCGACCAACCCGATTCTGTGATTACCAGCCGCCACCCGAAACACCCATCCTGACGTGGGAACATTTCCTGCCACCCAGCTTTGCCCGTCGTCTTCGTTTAAACACGCTGGTTGCCGAGTATCGCCGGTGCGTACCGGTATTTGCCGCTTTTGATCTGCCTGAAGATCCAACAGCGTTACAACCACTGGTTATGCAGGCACAAGCAATCGCCATGCGGTGGGGTGGCTGGCTCAACGAAATTGAAGTCGGTAATAAAGGTGCAGTAATGGTCTTTCTATTCGGGGCACCAGTTGCTCACGGTGACGACACCAGTCGGGCTGTGGGATGTGCAGTAGAGTTGCGCGACCGTGGCATCATTCGCAAGGCAGGTATCACTGTTGGCTCAGTCTTTGTGGGAGAGGTAGGAAGCCGTTTGCGACGGGTGTATACCGCACAGGGTGAAGACATGAACCTGGCCGCGCTCTTAATGGAACAGGCGCAACCCGGTGACGTTGTCATTTCTGGGCGTGTACGACAAGACACCCTTGGCCGGTATCGTACATCGCCGCCACAACAGTTGAATATAAAGGGCTATAGTCGAAGTATTCCGGCGGCAGTTGTTTTAGCGAAACATGCCTTCACCGACGAACGTCCATTTTCGTCACTCCGGGCCTCACTACCCGCTAATACCGAACTGATCGGGCGCACTCAAGAGCGCCAGATGATCGATCACATCCTTGATATCGCCAGGCAAGAGGGTCAGGTGTTATTGATCGAGGGTGAAGCCGGCATCGGTAAATCGAGCCTGATACACCATCTGAGTGCCAGGTGGATTGAGTACGGCTACCATGGCTTCCGAGGCGAATGTCGGAGTGGTATGCAAGAACAGCCACTACATCTATGGCGTAACATTCTCAGCGAACTATGTGATATTGATGACAGTGCGCCGATGCAGGTTCGCCAGGCACGTTTACAACACATCGCCACCACGTTCTCATCAACCCGACCACAACATATTGCAGCACTGGCGTATCTGTTTAAAATTGACGGCTTTGACTACACAACAAAATCAACCGATATTAGTCCTCTGGTAGTAGACCTGCTGATGAGTCGTGTAAAGCACAAGCCGCTCCTGATAGTGCTCGAAGACATCCACTGGGCTGATCATGCCTCGTTGAAGCTGATTCAAGATGTGATTGACACCCTGTTACCTCAACTCCCCCTGCTGATTGTTATCTCGTATCGACCGGCACCCGAACATTTGGGATCGTTCACGAACCATATACGGCAGCACCCCTTCACTACACACCACGTTTTGGAACGATTACCCGTTTATGAACGGGCAATGCTTATCCAGCAACTAATTGGGGTAAAAGATGTTGATCATCGCCTGCTCCACTATCTTGAACGATACGCTGCCGGTCAGCCGTTGTTTATTAAAGAATACGTGCGCCTCCTGTTGCAAAAAGCACTAATCGCTATTGAGAATGACACTGCTCGACTCTTGAGACCATTACCACCGATGCAACTCTCTAGTTCGGCATTGGGCATTGTGCAGGCGCACATAGATCGCATGGAGGAGCGCACCCGTCTTACCTTCAAGGCTGCAGCCGTTATTGGGCGCAGCTTTTCCTTGCGCTTGTTACGCCATATTCACCCGGCTCGCATTAGCGAGCGTGAACTGCGCGAAGATATTGAAGCGTTGCTACGCGATCAACTGATTGAGATGGAGATGGCTGAACCAGAGCCAGTATACCGGTTTATCTATGGTATTGCTCACGAAGCAGCATACATAAGTCTCCTCTTTGCCCAACGAAGACATCTCCATCAGGCGATTAGTAACTGGTACCTGTCCACATATCAACAGGAATTAGCCGGACAGGATGCACCACTGGCAGTGTACGATGTTGTCATCGACCACAGTATACGCGCCGAGTTGTGGTCGATTGCTGTCGAACACTGCTGGCAGGCAGCGTTGATCTGTGCCCGGCGTTCGCTGTTCCACAGTGCACTTCGTTACATCGAACAAGGTGCAGGTCTGGCCGGTCCTGTTGGTCGACGAATCGACCTGATCGGGTTACGCATGCTGCTTAATGATCGCATTGGTAATCATCTTTACCAGGAAGAAGATTTTCGCCTGATTCAACAATTGTTAAACGAACAGGCACAACCGGCGATGCAGGCATTAGCAGCAGTACTGTACCTTCATCACGTTCTCGTTAGTGGGCAATTCCATATGGATGAACAGATTACATATGCGCAGGCTATGGTTCGTCAAATACAGCACCACCCTGTCTTTGGTCGGCTCTTGCAAGCCTGCATCTGGCTTATCAATTCCCAATACCTGGCACTCAAAGGGCAATCGAACCAGGCTCTGGAGATACTCCGTCGGGTCAATCGATTATGTGCACTGGTACCCCGACAGGGAACAACAATACAACCATTCAATGATCTGCTACTCCCCGACATCATCATTGCTCAAAGTTACGAACTGGAGGGCTGGATCCAATTCGAGCTTGGTGCATTCCGTCGCGCAACAAGTAGATTCCAGCAAGCCATCAAGCTGGCGCGTACTGCTAATGACTGGATTGTTGAGAATCGTGCCCTGATTGGATTATGTCATGTAACGCTGTTCAGTAGCCAGTATGAAATGGTAGAAGAGCAATTACCGCATGCCCTCTACGTTTCCCGTACGATTGGCGACCGTTATGGTCAGGTGCTGGGATTGCGCACCCAGGCTCTCCGGCACGCAAAGCGCAACGACATGCGCACAGCACGTCGGCTTATCTGGCAAGCAATTGCTATCGCTAATAGTTCACAAATCGGTATTCTTGAGGTCGTATTGTTGAATGAGCTTGAAAAAATGGTTATCGCAATGGAGGAAGACCCTGAAACAGATAGTGCAGATTGAGAGCCAGTGAGGATGCCCCATCTTTTACGGAAAAAAAGCATGCCACCAGCGTTGCCAGTTCGGAAGCGGTTGGGGAGTAGGTTCTGGCGTGGGAGGAATGGTGGGTGTGGGAGGAAGAGCCAATGTTGGCACGCGCTCCGGTACCACAATAATATCGCCATCACGTGCCAGACCTAAATCACGCGCCCATGCTTCAGTTGCGGCATCGGATTGCTCGTATTCGAGCTGCGCCGCTAACGCTTGCGTCGTCGCCTGCAATGCCTCGATCTCAACCTGAGCTGTAGCCAGTTCCTGCTCAAGATGACGTGCAATAAGAAGCTGGTTTACCAGATTAACCGACATACTACCGATCATGACAAGCAAAATTGCCATGATCGTCAGCGAAGTAAGCGTGCGTCCACCACCAGGGAATGTCGTCGTCAGCCAACGACGGAAGCGTCCACGCACCATCGCCCAGTTTCGGCGCAATGCGGTAAAGGTGAACGATTGCTTTGGCGATGAGCGATAACGGCGCATAAGAGTATAGGCTTGCACGACAGAGCACAAGACCTGCTGTGCAAGCTATTAGCACTTATTACAAGTGATCACGACTCGGTAGTCGAGCGCGGTGGTTCGAGCAGCAGCGGTTCTTCAATGTTGGTGGTCATCGAGCTTTGGCCACGGAAGAGACCACCTGGTTCGATGTGCAGCGCAGCCGTGGTAATGTCACCCCATACTTTACCAGTGGGTGAGATTTCCAACTGTTCAAGAGCAGTGATCTGCCCCTTCACTGCACCTGATACGTGAACATTACGCGCTTTTATGGTCGCAATCACCCGACCCGTCTCACCGATGATCAGATTACCAACCACCTCAATATCGCCTTCTACAGCGCCATCGATGCGAACATTTCCCTCGGCATTTAAGGTGCCGACGAAACGTGTGTTGGCACCGATCACCGTCTCTGGCCGCCCATTTACAACTGTCGGCGGCTGGGCGGGTTTGCGGTTTGTACCAAACATGCGTGCGATCCTCCTCCACATAACCGGCCACCTGTCTGTATCATTATATGCGGGCGAGGCCGGAAGACACCCCGATGAGTCGGGAAATCATTGCCGTCATTATAAACGATACCGGCAGTGCGAGCAACGTACAGTAGTTATCTATAACCCAAGTTGCTACCTTTGTCACCACAGAGACACGGAGGATACAGAGGATGTGTATAACCCGGGTTGCCACCATGAGACGTGACGAAGTGTGTCCATGAGACCTGGCTGCTCCTCTAATCGTTCACACAGTTACGCCACACGGTGTTGCATGCAACGTCGTGCTGTTCCTGGCAGTCAGACTCCGTGGCCTGATCACAATACAGGTAGCAACCTGGGTTATACTACCATCCATCATCGTGCGAGAGGCACGTGTAGACGTTGCAGCTTGCATGTGCAAGTACTGACCCATGCAACCCACCAGCCCCACAACCAACGGTCGTAGGGCAGATCAGAAAACCACCCGTTGTAGTTATCTTTCACGTATCCTGTGAGAGGTTTTTCTATGGCGCGAGCCGTTCACGGTGCCAGCCATGTTCGGTGCGCGTATATAAGAGCCGGTCGTGCAACCGTGATGGCCGCCCCTGCCAGAATTCAATCCGGTCGGGGATGACTCGATACCCGCCCCAAAAGGGCGGTCGTGGCGGTTCCTGATCGGCAAAGCGAGCAGTGAATTCGGCTACGCGCTGCTCCAATTCAGAGCGATGGGCTATCGGTTGGCTCTGGGGTGATGCCCAGGCTCCGATCCGGCTATCGCGTGGCCGGCTGGCATAGTAGGCATCTGCCTCCTCATCGGCCACCCTCTCGACAGAGCCTTCAATTCGCACCTGCCGTTCCAGTTCCGGCCAGTAGAATACCAGAGCCGCTACCGGATGAGCTGCCAGTGCCTGCCCCTTCCGGCTTTCATAGTTGGTAAAAAAGACAAAACCGTGCTCATCAATTCCTTTCAGCAAGACCATACGCGCAGAAGGACGCCCATCAGGATCAATAGTCGCCAACGTCATCGCGTTCGGTTCGATTAATCCCGCCTCAACAGCCTCACGTAGCCAGCGCGTAAACTGAACCACTGGATCGGGATCAGACTCTGCTTCAGACAAACCGCGTTGGGTATACTCTTTCCGCAGTTCAGCAAGATTCATAGCAGACACTCCATTTGCACAGGAACAACGACTGACGTACAATAGCGCAGATGATGGACAATAGCACAGCCATTTACGTTGCTCATCCAGATCATGCCGTAGTAGCGGAAACCCTGCTCACCCTTCTGATCGAACAGGGTTTTAGCACCGCACAGTGCGCACCGCACGATGTGAGCGGTATTATTATGATACCTGATAAACCCACGCGCCACTTCTTCATTGCACCATCAGCGCAGGGTTGGGTGGCAATTTGGGAAGATCCACGTTACTTCGCCGACCGCACGCTCGCACAGGCACTGGTCAGACATCTGCAAACACGGAGCGTCTGGATTGAGGTGGGGGGAAATGGGGTAAGCTGGGCACGTGGCCTGTACGAAGGGTCAACCATTTGCGAAGAGTGCTTTGAGGCGGTTGAAACGACCTTCTACGGAGAACGAGGTGTCGTCTACCTGACTTTTGATTCTGATACGATGCCTGACGAATGGATTGCGCAACTCGGCTTACCTGATCCCGATCTCCATTATGAAGCCATTCTTGCCGGCGCCCAACCGTCAGCCGGGCCACCGTTGTACCTCGTCGTGCAGCGTAGCAACAGCAACGTGTCGTCTGCTGCTGCGGGTGGCTGATGCCATGTACTGCTATGCCATACAATATTTTGATGATTGCCTCGACGAGCTTCTTCTCCGATTACGGCAACCACGTCCGCATTCTGGAAGAGATTCGTGCGCTCCAACGTCGTGGTCACCGCATTGTTTTGGTTACCTATCACAACGGTGATGATATTCCGGGTATTACGATCTATCGTTCGTGGGATGTACCATGGATCAAGCGGGCCGTTGTTGGTTCATCGCGGCACAAACTCTATCTCGACATCGGTTTGGGGTGGCGTGCCTTACGGACTGCACTCCGTATGCGCCCGGATATTATTCACGCTCACACCCACGAAGCGGCAGCCATCGGGTTACCCCTCCAGCGTTTGCTCCGCCGACCACTCATTCTCGATTATCAGGGGAGTATGACCAGTGAGATGCTCGATCATGGTTTTATCCGACGGAGTAACCCCCTGTTCATCCCGCTGACTCGTTTGGAGCGCATGCTGAATCGCGCCGCTGATGCCGTGATGACATCCACCCACAATGCAGCGCATCTCCTGCGTCGTGACGGCTCTGTCCCTGAAGAGCGTCTCTTCACCATTGCCGATGGCGTAGACACCGAGCGGTTTCGCCCGTTTGATGGCTCACCAGAATGGACAGCCCAGCGCACCGAATTACGTGCCCAGCTTGGTATTCCTCCTGACCGGCGTATCGTCGTCTATATCGGTCTGCTCGCACCCTATCAGGGCACCAATCTGCTCCTCGAAGTCGCCCGTCAGATGTGTCAGGTCTACCCGAATCTTCATTTCCTGATAATGGGTCATCCCGATCCGCAGAGCTACCGCAACCTGGCTGCCAGCCTGGGGATCGCGGATCATGTCACGTTACCGGGCCGCATTATCTACCGCGATCTGCATAGCTATCTGGCGCTGGGTGAGGTGGCAGTTGCACCAAAGATGAGTCTGACCGAAGGGAATGGCAAAATCGGCAATTACATGGCGATGGGCTTGCCGGTGGTTGCCTTCGATACGCCGGTTAATCGCGAAATACTGGGACCATACGGTTTTTACGCTCGATTAGGTAATGCCGCCGATTTTGCTGCTCAGTTGGAGCTGGCACTCACCAACCGGGAGCTGGCAGCCGCACGGGCAGCCGGTGCCCGCGCGCGTGCAGTGGCTGAACTTTCATGGGAACGGGCGGCTATCGCCATTGAAGCTATTTACGCCGCGGTCATTGCCCGGCGTCAGGAAGCTGCAGCAGATGATGAAGAGGAGGCGTAGTCGAACCTGACCTGTATATCGTCAGACCGACGACCCGATACGTCTTCCTATGCATAGCGAGTGCGGAAGGATAACCAGGTTGCCACCTTGTTGTCACCACAGAGACACGGAGGACACAGAGGAGGGGTATACTCTATGTGGCTACTGTGAGGCGTGACGTAGCACGTCCATGGGGACTGGCTGCCATCCACATTAGAACCTGTTTCAAAAAACATCTACTATGAAGGTATCTCATTCATTGCCGACTGAATTCCATGTATCGTGACGAGCACACCTGGCATCCGCGTGACTAGCCGGGTCAACGACGTGACACGCGCCGGATCGTGAGCACGGCTGGCGCGGCAGCATGGCTGCCGCACGCCAAACGACGCCACACGCGGATGATAAGCGATCAAGGCAACCTATTCAGCACGTGATGGCACCGGAGATAGTTATTAGAGCGCGATAGTACGCTTTTTATGAAATAAGTTCTATTCATGTGGCTACGCCACACGGTGTTAAAGGCAACGTCGGGCTGTTATCAGCCTCAATGGCCTGCTGACAGCATAGGTAGCAACTCGAGTGCGGAAGGCTAACTTCCGCACTCTCGCTACTTCATCTACGCAGGACATGCACCGTCTGATCGTCGCCGACGGGCACCATCACAAAATCTGGCTCAAGAACAGCTTCGTGCGCTCGTTGCGTGGATTCGTGAAGAACTGATCAGGAGTACCCTCTTCAACAATCTGCCCCTGATCCATGAAGACAATCCGGTCGGCCACTTCACGTGCAAAGCCCATTTCGTGCGTCACACAAAGCATGGTCATACCACTACGGGCCAGCGTCTTCATCACATCGAGCACCTCTTTAACCATCTCAGGATCGAGGGCCGAGGTCGGCTCATCGAAGAGCATGATCCTTGGCTCCATTGCCAGTGCACGGGCAATCGCAACCCGCTGCTGCTGACCACCGGAGAGCTGACCGGGATATTTGTACGCCTGCTCCTTGATCCCTACACGCTCGAGCAATTCAAGGGCCTTTGCTTCGCTCTCCTTGCGGGTCTTTTTCCGCACCCAAATCGGGGCCAGTGTAATATTTTGCATCACTGTCAGATGCGGAAAGAGGTTAAATTGCTGGAATACCATCCCTACTTCACGCCGGATGGCATCGATATTGCGAATATCGCTGGTCATTTCAATGCCATCAACGATAATTCGGCCTTCTTGATGCTCCTCAAGCCGGTTAATTGTCCGAATAAAGGTGCTCTTGCCGCTCCCTGACGGCCCGCAGATAACGACGACTTCACCACGTTTCACGCGCAGGCTGACATCTTTGAGGGCATGAAAATCACCGTACCATTTATTAACGTTTTCGCAGATGATGATATACTCACTGCTCCCATTGCCACTCATACGATATTCCTTTCACACCGGGTTCACATCTCAAAGGTGTAGCAAAGCTCGCCGGAACGGCAGCTAACCAACTTACGAGACACACAATCAATGCCGGCTGCGAGCAATCTGGTCTTCGATGCGCTTACTGATCCGTGACATCGTGAAGCTGAAAACCCAATAGATGGCAGCGATCACGAGGAATGTCTCGCGCCAGACCCCGCTCGGCGTACCGAGCCACTGCGGTTGACCGACGATATTTTGCGCTGCGCCGAGGAGATCGACTAGACCAATAATCACAACCAGTGAGGTGTCTTTGAAAAGAGCGATGAACTGACCAACCAGCACCGGCACCACAGCACGCAGCGCCTGCGGCAACGTAATGAGCAACGTTGCCTGAAACACATTCAGACCGAGTGCCCGTGCTGCTTCGACCTGCCCCTTGGGAATTGACTGCAAGCCACCACGCACATTTTCGGCCAGATAGGCTGCGCTAAACAGGGTCACCGCGACAATTGCCCGTACCAGCGCATCAACACTCTCGCCGCCGGGGATGAAGAGCGGCAGTAAGAGTGCACCCATAAAGAGCACTGTCACCAGGGGCACACCACGGATCAGCTCAATGTAGAGCACACAAAACGTGCGAATAACTGGCAATGAACTCCGACGCCCTAATGCCAGCAGAACCCCTAGCGGAAATGAGAGCACGATACCACTAATCGCCAGTAGCAACGTTAATAGCAAACCGCCCCAAAGTTTTGTCTCAACGATTGGCAGACCAAGGCCACCGCGCAAAATCAGGATAACCGCAGGGTATGAGAGTAACCAGGCGATGATAAGTGGCCAACGGATACGGTTGCTCAACCGACGTGCCAGTTGATCGCCACCCACCAGCAAGCCAGCACAGAGAAACATAAAGAGCCAGCCGGGTAGTGACGTTTGATCCGGCAAATCGGGGAACGTAAAAGCAGCAAACCCAATCCCAACACTGATGGCGGCTGCCCCGAAGGCAACCATACGCACGGTTCCACCCCACACGCCGGCACTCAATCCCAGCAGCAGCAAGACCAGCGCCATAGCCGCCTGCGGTCGCCAGAGCTGGTCGACCGGATACGTCCAGGTAAGTAAGAGCTTAATATTCGTGAACGCAGCCGGCCAGCCGGGAGCCGTCACCATCCAGGAAACAAAACTGGTTACGGCCTGGATCACAATGTACAGCAAGACGATAGTAATAATCGCGTTGTACCAGGTTGAAAAGAGATTTTTGCGCAACCACTCGATCAGACCAATCTGCTGACGCGGTGCACGACGCGAAGTTGGACGACTAACTTCAGTTGCCACAGGCGTCTCCTTATCGCTCGACAAGCTGGATGCGGCGGTTATACCAGTTCATAAACAGCGATGTCAGCAAACTGACCGAAAGATAACTGGCCATGAGCATCAAGATCACCGGTACCGCCTGGCCGGTCTGATTGTTAATCGTGTTGGCGACGTAGAAGAGATCGGGATAGGCAATCGCAATTGCCAGACTGCTATTCTTGGTCAGGTTGAGATACTGACTGGTTAGCGGCGGAATAATTACCCGCAGCGCCTGGGGCAAGATCACCAGCCGCATCGTCTGTCCGGGGGTCAGACCAAGGGCACGCGCTGCCTCACGCTGACCTTTGCTGACAGCCTGAATACCGCTGCGCACAATCTCGCCGATAAAGACTGCGGTGTAAATAACTAACCCAATCAACAAGGCAGCGAAGCTATTCGTGACTGTTACGCCACCTTCAAAATTAAAGCGCTGCAACACCGGTACGGAAAGGCTCACTGGCCAGACACCATTCGTCAGATAGGTAACGAGAAAACCGAGCAAAGCGATACCCAACGCGATGAGCAACGCATACGGTAAGGCCACGCCAGGGCGATCACGACGCACAAATTGAATCCGGCGTACCACGTAGAAGACGATCCCAATCACAATACCGGCATAGACCCACACCATCCAGGTATCGAAGTCATTGCCCGCCTGCGGCCAGGCCAGGGTAATGCCGCGGTTATGCAAAAACATCAATCCGCCGACATCAATACTCTCTTGAATACGGGGGAAGAGGCGGGTAAGTGAAAACCAGAAAATCAACTGCAAAAGCAAAGGAATATTACGCACAATTTCAACATAGATCAATGCCACATTACGCAACAACCAGTTATCAGAGAGGCGAGCAATACCGAGAATTAACCCTAGTAGAGTAGCAAGAATAATACCGATCACAGCTACACGAACGGTATTCAAAATACCAACAATAAACGCTCGCCCATACGTCATGGAAGGATCGTACTCTATAACACTTTCAGCAATAGGAAAGCCAGCCGGCACAGACAGGAAAGAAAAGGTAGGCAATAAATTGGCCTGACGTAGGCCATTAATCATATTTGAATACAAAAACCAAACGAATGCGATCACCAAAATAGCAAATACCACTTGAACAATGATCGCAATAATGCGCGTATCACGATAAAAAGGAATATTTATTTTGCCGGGAGGAACCGATGGCGAACCAACAGCCATAACTTTCTCCTGAAGGGTAAGACCTTGAAACACCGATCCATAAACACAGAGTGCATTTGAAACGATGCTTCGACCAGATGGCTTGATAACACCACGAATAGAACGTTGCGACAGAATGGCAGGCAATCAACCAGACAACTGAAGGAATGGCAAGACCGACAATTGACACATCCTCCAGGTAGCGACGGCGGAGGAGATACATCCTCCGCCGTCGCGGTGATGATTAGCGGAAGGGCGGTGAGTAGAGCAGACCACCCTCGGTGTACAACGCATTCAAACCACGGGGCAGGTTGAATGGCGTGTCGGGGCCGAGATTGCGGTTGTAAATCTCAGCATAGTTCCCAACGTGGCGGATCACACGAACAGCAAAATCGTTGGACAGACCGATACCAGCACCTAGCTCACCTTCGACACCGAGGAAGCGCCGAATCTCCGGCACATCACTCCCCAGGAACTGATCAAGATTCTGCGACGTAATACCGTACTCTTCAGCCTGGAAGGTGGCGAAGACGATCCAACGCACTGCATCAAACCACTGTGGGTCACCCTGGCGCACTGCCGGACCGAGTGGCTCCTTCGACATCGTTACCTCAAGAATCTTATGATCGGCCGGGTTGGTCAGCAGAGTCAGGCTGGAAATGAGACCTGACTTGTCAGTCGTAAAGCCATCACACTGGCCCGCATCGTAAGCAGCGCGCGTCGAGTCACCATCGGGGAAGACCACCGGTGTGAACGTCAGACCACGGGCACGGAACTGGTCAGCCAGGTTCAGCTCAGTGGTAGTACCGGTCTGCACACAGATGGTTGCCCCATCCATGTCCTCAAGCGTCTCAATACCGCTGTCCTTGCGTACCATCATTCCCTGACCATCGTAGAAGGTGGTGGGTGCCCAATCCAGACCCAGTGACCCATCGCGGCCTAGAGTCCAGGTGCTATTGCGGATAAGAACATCAATTTCGCCGCTCTGCAATGCAGTAAAGCGCTCCTGAGCACTCAATGGACGAAACTCAACCTTCGTCGGATCGTCGAAGAGGGCAGCAGCGACAGCACGGCAGAAATCGATGTCAAAGCCGCGATAGACACCAGCCGAGTCGACCGATGCGAAACCAGGCAGCGGGTTATTGTTGACACCGCAGATCAGCGTACCACGGCTAAGAATTCGTTCAATCTGACCACCGGCAGCCGGCTGATTGGTGGTACCACCTGCCGGAGCTGAGGTTGCTGCCGGTGCAGCAGTCGGAGCCGGCGCCGCCGGTGCTGCGGTTGGCTGTTCAGGAGCCGAGGTTGCCGGTTGCGCCGGCGCCGTTGTGGGTGACTGTTGGGCCTGACCACCACAGGCGGCCAGCACCAGGCTGAGTAAGCCTGCCAAAACCAGAGTAATGTGTTTGCGCATGTTTTCTCCTGTATCATCTGAATACGGTTACGCGAATACACCGGACCTTCCGGTGCTGCAAACCGTGCGGTCCCATTGAAATAAGGCGATCCACTGCCTGCGGCCCCATCGCACAGCATTGACTTCATGTCGCTCGGATTGCGGGAATGATACCATGTTCTTGTAGATCGCGCAAATGGCTGCGGTCGAGTATGGGTTGGAACCATACCTTTCATATTGCTTTTTCAGAGATGTACATTCGATTGACTAACGGTAATAACGTTATTACAATTTAACGTGATTACCAAAACCAAATAATGGAGTAGAAACCAGTATGAAACCCATGTATTGATGGCTTATAGTGTTGACACTTCTCCTGACGACGCTTCCGGCAGCCTCGGCCCAATCCGACCAACGCTGCTTTCCAGAAACCGGTTTTTGTATCAGCGGGCGCATCCGTGAGTTTTGGGAACAAAACGGCGGTTTGCCCGTGTTTGGGTTTCCCATCACGCCCCAGCAGGAAGAGATGGTAGAAGGAAAAGCTGTTCAAGTCCAATGGTTCGAGCGTAATCGCATTGAACTGCACCCGGAAAATCGCCGACCATACGACGTTCTGCTTGGCCGCCTGGGTGCTGATCGACTTGCTCAGCAGGGACGGGATTTTTTCACGTTTCCAACCAGCCAGCCCCAGCGCGGATGTCGCTATTTTCCCGAGACGCAACACAATGTGTGCGGTGACATTTTGACCATGTGGCGATCAAATGGTCTGGAGTTCGATGGTCGCCGGGGCAAGAGTGAAGCAGAAAGTCTGGCCCTGTTTGGGTTACCCCTCTCCGATCTGATGACTGAAGAGATCGATGGGCGGGTACTGCAAGTCCAATGGTTTGAACGAGCACGGTTTGAGTTGCATCCTGAGAATGCGCCACCGTACAACGTTCTCTTGGGCCTGCTCGGCAATGAGGTACGGGCGCACATGAGTACGCCGCCAGCACCACCACCATCTTTGCCACCACCTACCTTCAACAACTGTCAAGCAGAGCCTAACCCAGGTGCAGCGCCGAACTATCCGGTCAGAATCGTCGGTATTGACAAGCGAGCAGAAACGGTAACATTACGAAATGTCAGCCCTGATCCGGTAGATCTGACCGGCTGGCGGATGTGTAGTATCCTCGGTAATCAATTCCATCCGATTGGTGGTATTCTCCAACCCGGTGAAGAACGCCTATTCCCCGGTCCAGAGGGAAATATCTGGAATAACAGTGAACGCGATGACGGTGCGTTGTATGATGCAGAAGGTCGGTTGGTGAGCTACTACGAAGACCGTTAGCCTTCATCCATAAACCTAGCCATAACTCCAGCATGGCTCGTCCGTCGTTTGAGAGGGCTTCAGCCCGTCTGATCCGACGGGTTGAAACCCTGCCTCAATGCATCAAATCCCCTGCGGGGCTGACCTGCCGGCGGGGAGCGGATTCCGTGAGTAGTGCTGCATAGCACCGAAGGGGCGTGTACGTCATTACCCTACCGTACACGCCCAAACCAATCCTTTCTGACATGTGGCAAGACCGATGCACCACACCACCTACCCTATGACTTGGGGACGGGTATGAACGATTCAGAGAAGGTCAAGAACACGCAGTGTGCCAGATGTCGGGCGAGCCAGAGGCGCACGTTCCCAGAGGGTAGAGCAGCGCCGGCCCTGCGTCATCACTTCTACGCGATCAGATGTGTTATGAGCGTCACATTCGGGCGGAACTGAATACAGGAAGCGCGAGAGCATACCTTCCGCGCTTCAAGGTAACGCGGTAATTGCCGTAGAGTTACCAAACACTCCAACCTGATAGCGTTTGCACTCCAGATGACGCCAGACAAAGTTAACCGTTCGCGAGATACGGATGTGGTTCGACAACCTACCTCTCTGGAACCAGGATTAGCTCTTGTAGATCAACCCCTACTGCTGCGTCACCACGAAAACCGCCGGCAGCAATTTCGGCCAACGCCTGATCAACCGGCATTGTCCAGCGCGGACTGAAATGTACCAGGATAAGCCGACGCACACCGGCAGCGGCGGCCACGGCACCGGCCTGACGCGGGGTGGTATGGCCGGCAAACGGTTCAGCAGTGGTCGCTTCGTGGATCAATATCTGCGCACCGGTAGCCAGATCAACGACTGCCGGACATGGTTCAGTATCAGAGGAATAGCACACTGCTGGCACGTTCGGGGCTGTAAAGCGCAGAGCAAGACAGGGTCGGCTGTGCGCCGTTATTGCCGTTGTGATGACCAGACCATCACGAAGCTGTAGGGGTTCGCCGGGGGTGATTGGTTGCCAGATGACCGGTGTGGCCCAATCTTCCAGACCCGCTGCGGCCAGGAACGCGCTAGCCAGTTCAATGGTTGCCGGTAAGCTGTAGATCGGTAACGGTTCGGTACGCCCACCCAGACGGAGACTGAAGAGGAGCGCCGGTAAGCCGTTCATGTGATCACAGTGGCTGTGGGTCAAGAGAACGCCGGCAAGCCTCTGTGGATCGATACCGGCCGCCAGCATGCGACGGTAGCTTTCACCACCGACATCAACCAGGAACGGCCCACCCGGCCCATCCCAAACCAGATGCGTATACGCTCGATCAGGATCGGGCAAACCTGTTCCGGTACCCAGTAATACAACCCTTGCTGTCATTATTCTTCCTCATCGATTGGGACAAGCCGCTTGCGGAGGGCGTAGATCGCTACCTGGGTACGGTCGGCCAGATGCAGCTTTGAAAGAATATTGCTGATATGGGTTTTGACCGTCTTTTCCGAAACGATCAATGTCTCGGCGATCTCCTTGTTCGACATACCCTTCGCAACCAGCCGCAGTACATCCATCTCACGCGGGGTGAGCTGCTCGACCGGTGCTTCGTTCGGGCGCGGCGTATTAAACTCTTGCATCAATTTGGCCGCCACATCGGGATGAAGAACGGCTTCACCGCGACACGCCGCCCGGATTGCGTGGGCCAGATCTTCGGGTGAGATGTCTTTGAGCAGGTATGAGATTGCACCGGCTTTGATAGCAGGAAAGACCTTGTCGTCGTCGGCAAAGCTGGTCAGGACAATTACCTGTGACGAGGGGCTAACCGCTTTCAAGCGGCGTGTGGTTTCGACTCCATCAATACCGGGCATGACGAGATCCATCAAGACGACATCGGGCAGCAATTCACGGGCCAGTTCCACACCTTCGGCACCACTACCCGCTTCCCCGACCACCTCGATATCGGGTTGTAATTCGAGAAAATCGCGCAACCCCTGGCGCACGACGCGATGGTCATCAATGAGCAGCACCGTAATCTGTTCCATCCGCCTACCCCCTTCTTGCTACCCTTCTCACGTCACTAATTATGTCAACCGATTGACATGCCTGTCTCGCATCTCATGTTACTCAGGTCGTTCAAGATTGACGTGACGACCACGTAGTGGCACGACAACCTCGACCTCGGCACCGGCCCCAGGACGAGAATGAACGGTGAACGCCCCCCCCAATTCTGCTGCGCGTTCGCGCATGCTGAGTAAGCCGAGATGCCGGCCTTCGCCAGAGGGACGAGCTGCCGGATCAAAACCCTTGCCATCGTCAATGACCCGAATCGCAACCTGATCGGCATTGAATTCGAGCATAATTTGTACATTGCGGGCGGCTGCATGCTTCACAATATTATTGAGTGCCTCCTGAACAATCCGAAAGAGGGGTTGCTCGATGCCGCGTGCGTGGCGTTCATCGCCGATAACATTTAATTCTATCCGCAATCCTTCACGATGGGCCAGATGTTGGGCATGTTGTTGAATAGCAGCGACAAGCCCCTGGTCACGCAGTGCCGGCGGGCGTAACTGAAAGATCAAAGCACGCATTTCGGCCAGCGCCGCAGTTGCCGTCTCGTGTAGCCGGTCGAGCAGGGCCGGGACACGAGCCGGGTTACGCGCTAACTGTGATCGTGCAGCCTGTGCGGTCAGGGTCATACTGAAGAGCTGCTGACTAACGCTGTCGTGTAATTCACGGGCGAGGCGATTGCGTTCTTCCAGGGCAGCAGCCTGCTGCGCCCGCTGGTAGAGGCGTCCATTCTCTACGGCACCGGCCAGCATATCGGCAACAGTCTCCAGTACCGCTGCATCCTCTTCGGTCAGGCCGGCTCGTTCGGGCGATTCAATATTGAGTACTCCCAACGTCTTGCCATTGGAGATCAGCGGTACACACAGCTCTGAACGAATATCGAGCCGCTCGCTGAGGCCGAGATAATCTGCTTCTGCCGCGACATCCTCGGCACGGACAATTCGACCACTCCGCGCTGCACGTCCGACCAATCCCAGATTGATGTGTTGGCGATAGCCAACCCGCTCTGGTGCATAACGACCGGCGGATGCGACCAGGATCAGCTCATTGGCCTCTTCTTCGAGCAGGAAGAGGTCAACCTGCGGATAACCAAAACCGTGCTGTATCTGCTCCGTTGCCAGTGGCAGCGACTCGCGCAGATCGAGCGTTGCAGTGACGATACGGGCAATCGAGTTGAGCACGGCGAGCTGATCGGCACGACGCTGCACCTGCGCTGCCAATCGTTGCGACTCGGCGTAGAGGCGTGCGCTAACGACCGGCCCACTCACCTGTGCGGCAATTGCCTCCAGCAAATCCACATCTTCGTCGCTGAACACACCGGCCTGCCGGCTAACCACACTCAGCATCCCGATCACCCGACCACCACTCCGCAACGGTGCAATGATACACGACGCGATGTTGGGGCCGAACAGAGCCATATCCGGGGCATGCAACCGACAATCGTCTAGCACAAAAGGCTGGCCACTCTGCACCATCCAGGCCAGCGAGCCAGAGAGTAACGGCAATTGTCTGCCGATCAGTGCGTCGAGCGGTGGTGCTGCCGCCACGACCATTAATGTCTCTTGATTATCGAGCAGTGCGACCAGACCACTACCGAATGCAGCAGCCAGCCGATCAATCGTCTGATGCAAAATAGTATCCAAATCAAGCGTTGCTCCAACCGCACGCCCCAGTTCGGCCAGCAGTTGCTCTTTCGCCAGCAAGCGGGCGCTCCGTTCAGCCAGGCGAACATTTTCGACTGCCAGCGCCGCCTGACGGGCAATCGCTTCGACCATGCGCACAGTGACCAGATCGGGTTGATCGGGCCATGCCAGCACGATGACGCCGATCAAGCGGTCTCCCCGCCCGCGCAATGGCGTTAACAATGCTGAGGCCGGAATAATCGCTTCAGTATCCGGCACATCGGGGGGGAGTACTGCTGCCGGGATCAGATATGAATTACTCTGCCGGTATTCCGGGCGCAGGAGCGGCTGGTAGATTGCTGGCCCGATTGGTGTGGCACGTAAACGTTCTACCAGCGTCTCATCAACACCGGCAAAGGCGACAGCGTAGAGCGTATCACTGTCGAGGTCGCGTAAGCGGGCATAGACTGACGGACTACCGACAATCCGGCGTAAGGTTTCGACAACCTCAGCCAGCAGACTTTCAGGCGTATCGTCGGCACGTAACGCATCGCCAAATGCCAGCAGATCGCCTAACGGAAGCGTGCGATGAGTAGAATCAGCCGCCATATGCGCAGAGTCGGTCATGATTACCTCGTTATGATCATTCACATTGTCGCATATGCCGCCAGCAATTACAACTCATCTTCGTCAGCCGGTTCGGTGACAATGGGTGCCATTCCTCGCCCGATGAGAATAGGCCCGAAGAGCATTGTCTGTTCGACGACAATCGCCCGTCGCTTAAGCAGTTCGAGCATCGCCCAAAACGAGACGATCACCTCTTCGGTAGTTGGATCACTGCTCAGCAGATCGGTAAAATCAAACCAGACCGTTCGCTCCAACCGCGAACGAATTCGCTCCGCCACTTCAGCGACCGTCAATCGTGGTGCAAGTACAATCGGTTCAGGCTGGGCCAGTGGCAACTGGAGCTGACGCCGACGTTCAAGCGCGTGGAGCAGATCGGTAATACGATAGCTGATGGGGGCAGGAGCGGGGAGTAACGGCGGTGGCGCCAGACGGACAAACGTACTCCGGCCCTGATCCTGCCAGCGGCGTAGGATTTCGGCAGCCTGTTTGAAACGGCGATACAACTCCAACTGGGCCACAAGCTGTCCTGCGTCCTCATCACCTGCCTCAGCAGGTGCAGTTGGTGAACGGGGCAACAGCGCTCGTGACTTGATCAGAATCAACCGTGCTGCCATACTCACAAACTCAGCCAGTTCACGCGGTTCAACCTCTTCTAATGTACGGACGTGGGCCAGGTACTGGTCGGCGACACTGGCCAGGGCGATGGTCGTGATATCCAGTTCGGCCCGTTCGATCAGACGCAATAGCAGATCGAGGGGGCCGGTGAACTCTGGTAAGGTGACGGCGTAAGGCATAGATCAGTTTTGTTCATCGGCCCATTGCAGGCGGGCAGCACGACCACGGGGGTTGGGATCATGGTAATGACGTATGGTCTCAACAATTTCCGGTGGACAACCGGCGGCAGCGGCCATCTTTGCTCCACGGGCGGCATGGCCGGCATAGAGAGCGATAGGCGCGATCAAACGGGCGGCAATCAGGTACAGGGCCGGCCAGCGTTTGAGAATAGTTGCCAGCACGTACCAGCCAAGCGCCATTGGCCGTCCGTGGTCGTCAACTTTACCACAATCGTGATACAGCGCGGCGCGCAGGAGAAACACATCTTGTTCACCTGCTTCGACCAGCGTGTAATACACGTCCAGGCAGTGCCGCTGATCGTAGTGTGGCATCTGATGAAACAGGCGCTGCTCTGCCGGCGTCAACAGATGACGCACCAGATCGTATTCGGCGGGTGTGATCCGGGCACGTACAGCGCTACGAAACTGTCGAATGCG
The DNA here is from genome assembly GCF_034434295.1 of Chloroflexus sp. Classification (GTDB taxonomy): domain Bacteria; phylum Chloroflexota; class Chloroflexia; order Chloroflexales; family Chloroflexaceae; genus Chloroflexus. The sequence continues at coordinate 13,457 of NZ_DAOTZQ010000124.1, read as the reverse complement.
ATACGATAGTGACATGAGTGACCAGTTGTAGACGAGACACGTATCAGTTATCAATTGGGATATTAACCCAAGTTGTTAGCTTTATCACCACAGAGATACGGATAACACAGAGGATGGGCATAACCTGAGTTGCCACCTTAAGGCGCGACGTAGCGCGTCTATGGGAACTAGCTGCTACCTAAACGGTTCATACAGTTCAGTTACGATGCGCGATGTTATGCGCAGCGCCGTGCTGTTATCACGGCAGTCAACCTCCGTGGCCTGCTCACAGCACAGGTGACGACTTGGGTATATTATAAACCAGGTAAGGGCAGCGTGTCCGATGCGCTGATGGTGATGAGACGGGTTGATAGTGTAGAAGATGGGCACACAGCCCACTGCTGGAGTACCTAGAGCAGGCAGAACGTGTGATCGCATGCTTGTAGGGTAGGGCAAGTATAGAGTACTGACAAGGTAGCGCCGGTGCGAGTGAGCCGCACCGAAAACGCAAGGGTCGGAGTGCGTGGCAGTGTGCCTCTAGGGCTAACGGCAGAACAACCACTCCTGGCAAGTAATCATCATTGCTTAACCCTTCACGGCATTATGCTGCGTTATGGATGAGGCACCAATCTACTCCCTGTACGTTGGGCTTTTAAGCCCACGCTCGTATATCAACTTCACAGCATCACGTGATTGAAAGAGAGCGGTAGGATGCTTCTTGCCTACCCCGCTATTATGGATGGTACAACATCTGACTTTGTGCAATAGCCTGTGATATGGTGTATGATTCCAGAGATGACTATTGAATGAATAGTGATCTGACCGCCCTAACGATTATCAAGATTTCGTCCAATAAGACATTCTGCTTACAAAATGGTTCTAGCCATTACGGAGAGCATAGCGATGGGCAATCGTTACGAAGACTGGTGGCGACAGGCAGAGGCAGATTTACGTCACGCTCGCAATGCGCTCGACGATGGAGATTATGAGTGGAGCTGTTTCGCTGCCCAACAGGCTGCCGAAAAAGCGCTCAAAGCCGTATGCCACAAACTGGGAATGGATGCCTGGGGGCACACGCTTACGGTATTGATCGGTAATTTGCCCGAGTCTATCCAGACCCCACCAGAACTGATCGATTACGCCCGTATACTTGACAAGCATTATATTCCTACCCGCCACCCAAACGGTTTCGATTCAGGAGCACCTACCGACTTCTACACTGCAACAGAGGCACACCATGCCATCCAATACGCCGACGCCATCCTCACATTCTGTCGTCATCAAATCAATTTGATCGCGCTCATATCGAACAGGCGGTTGAGCAATATGTCGCCAGACTGCGTTCAGAACACCCAGAGATTGAGCGTGTGATCTGGTTTGGTTCATGGGTGAATGATTTACCGTCACCGGGTAGTGATGTTGATCTCTGCCTGATCGTCTCTACCGCAGACAAGCCGCCTCGCGAGCGAGTCGCTGATTTTTACCGGTTGGATTTCCGGTCGGCATTGATCTGTTCGTTTACACTCGTGAAGAATGCACGCGGTTGCAGGAAGTACACCCTGGCTGGCATGCGAGCATTATTGCCGGTCGCGAGCTGTGAAGATTGCCGGTGATCAGCCCCAAACACATAACCCACTCCGCCATGAAGCCGCACCTGCCACGGCAAGTGTGGTACAATGAAACCCAAGAGTATACAAACCATAGACCTGGCGAATCGCACGATGAAACGACTGATCATTCTCTTCAGCCTGATCCTGGTTGCCTGTGGCACCACCGCAGCGCCCAATCAAGCGCTGGTGGTTGGTGATACACCAATAGCGGCGGAAAGTCGCCTGATCGACACCCGCCCGGACTGGGCGGCTATTCCCGGTGAGATAGCCCCCGACTTCAGCTACACCCTGGCCGATGGCACATACAAATTAAGCGATCTGCGGGGCAAGCCGGTGATTGTCAACTTCTGGGCAACCTGGTGCCTACCGTGTGTCGAAGAGATGCCGACGCTCGACGCGGCGCGGCGGACCAATCCCGACCTGGTCATTTTGGCGGTGAACCGCAATGAATCGACCGAGGCGATCAGCGCCTTTGCGCCGAAGGTCGGAGTCAGTTTCCCGCTCATCACTGACCGTGACGGCGTGATTGGTGAACGGTACGGGGTGATTAATTTGCCAACGACGTTCTTTATCAACAGCGACGGAACGATTGCCGTTCGCCACGTAGGTGCGCTCACAGCCGAACGACTGGCCGAACGATTAGCGGAGGTACGATGAGCGAGTATACACCCGAAGAGATTTTGCGGATGGCCCAAGAGCGCATTGCAGGGCGCCAGGCCGGAACCCGACGCTCGCTACCGTGGGGAGCGATCTTCGCCGGTAGTTTTAGTGCGCTGCTAGTAGCGCTGCTCTTTAGTCCGGGGATGCCGCTGGAATGGAAGATGTATGCAGTTGTGCATGGCATCTGTGCACAGCAGCACAACATCTTTGTCGGTGGGCTACAATTTCCGCTTTGTGCTCGTAACAGTGGCATCTACCTGAGCTTCATGCTCACCTTCATCTACCTCTACGCGATTGGGCGGGGGCGGGCCGGTAAACTCCCTCCGTGGCACATCTCGCTCACCCTGGTGGCATTTGTGGCGATTATGGCGGTTGATGGCTTCAACTCGCTATTTCTCGATCTTGGCTTACCCAACTGGTACCAGCCTGACAACTTTTTGCGCACGCTCACCGGGATGGGAATGGGGATCACCATTGCAACAATGCTCCACATCGTGCTCAACAACACGCTACGCCAAAACGTCGATCCGCAGCAGCCGGTCTTCAAACACTGGACAGAACTCCTCGGTATTATCGCCATCGACCTGCTGGCACTGGCAGCAATTTATGGCAATCTGGGCATCACCTTCTGGCCGTTGGCCTTTCTCGCTTTCTTCGGCATCCTCGGTGTGCTCTACCTGGTGTGTCTCCTGGTAACCAGTCTGTTTATGGGGTATGAAGGAAAAGTGACCAGTATTCGCCAACTGGCGCGACCGGCAACGATTGCCCTTATTCCAACCCTGCTGATTGCCGGCACAATGTCATGGCTGCGCTTCTGGATGGAGAGTATGGGTCTTGTTATATAGATGACGAGACCGTTCGCTTTTCAGATGTAATACATCACCGTGCCATCCTGGCTGCGCTTACGCTGGCAGAGATCATCAAGCGTGATGGCAGCCAGGCGGCGTTCGATGGCGGTGCGCAACTCGCTCCAGATTTCATCGATCACAGCGCGATCAGACGGCTCGGTAGGCTGAAGATCATCACGACCACCTTCAGCGGGCAAAATAGGACCTTCGAGGACGGTCAGCACTTCCAGGAGCGTAATCGATTCGGGGGAACGTGCGAGCAGATGACCACCCTGCGGCCCCCGGAGACTCTCGACTAACCCGGCCCGTCGCAAGGTGATGAGCAACTGGTTGAGATAATTCACCGGAATGCCCTGGCGGATGGCAATAGCTTCGCTCTGGGTCGGCCCCTCGCCGTACCGTTGCGCCAGATCGAACAGAGCACGCAGGCCATAATCACCTTTACTTGAGATTCGCATGCACCCCTCCATATAGTCAAGTAGATCACTTAACAATTGTAGCAATAAGCCCGGCGTGCGTCAACATTCCCTCTTCCCAACAAACGCCAACTTGTGGTATGATATGGGCATTCCATGACGCAGTGCGTCTAAGGGTTAGGTCGCGACCAACCATACAACCCGACTTGTGCGTCACGATGTGGAAAGCGCTTTCGCTTGTGGAAAGCGCGGCTGCAATGGTCAAGGAGGACCCGATGACCTATCAGATCAAGCGCGTTGGCGTGATCGGCGCCGGTACAATGGGTGCCGCAATTGCTGCTCTGGTGGCCGGAACCGGCATTCCGGTCATCTTGCTCGATGTCCCACCCTCTTCACTTACCGCTGAAGAAGAAGCGAAAGGTCTCACCCTCAACCACCCGCAAGTCCGCAACCGGATTGTGCAGCAGAGTTTTGAGCGGATGCGCAAGGCCCGGCCATCAAACCTCTACAGTGAGCGGAGTGCCGAACTGATTACGCTGGGCAACACTGAAGACGATTTTCACCGTCTGGCCGAATGCGACTGGATTGTCGAAGCGATTGTCGAGCAAATTGGCCCCAAGCAGACCTTGATGGCACGCCTGGAAGAGGTGCGCAAACCGCATGCAATCGTCACCACCAACACGTCAGGTATTCCGATCCGAATCATCGCGGAAGGGCGGAGTGAAGCCTTCCGCCGGCACTTCTTCGGCAGCCACTTCTTCAACCCACCACGCTACCTGCGACTGCTCGAAATTATCCCCGGCGACGATGCCGATCCGGCTGTAGTAGCGGCGTTCCGTCAGTTTGCCGAAGAGCGGCTGGGCAAAGGGGTAGTTATCTGCAAAGATCGCCCCAATTTCATCGGCAACCGAATCTTTGTGTACGCCGGACAGGTCCTGATCAATTATGCCCTGCAACACGGCTACCGGGTTGAAGAGGTGGATGCCCTCACCGGCCCGCTGATCGGACGCCCGAATACGGCGAGCTTCCGCCTGCTCGACCAGGTTGGGATCGATGTGATGGCTTACGTCGCCGCAAATCTGTACGATGCGATTCCCGATGACGAGAGTCGTGATGTCTACCGGCGGAATGACCTGACGCAAAAGCTGGTGGCCGCCGGCAAGCTGGGGAAGAAGGTCGGCCAGGGCTTTTACAAAGAGGTGCGGCAGAATGGGAAACGTGAATTCTGGGCACTCGACTTGCAGACGCTCGAATACGTGCCACCCCAGGGAACCGCGGCAGTTGATGAACTGATCGGGGTAGCGCGAAAGATTAAATCGCTCCCCGAACGCCTGCGCTTCATTCTCGGTCGGGCCGAGGAAGGTGATCGGGGTGCCCAACTGGTCGCCGCTGCCGTCTACCCAATGATGGCCTACGCTGCCCGCCGCTTACCTGAGATTGCCGACAGTGTTGCCGACGTTGACAACGCCATGCGCTGGGGTTTTGCCCACGAGCAGGGACCATTCCAGCTCTGGCAGGCGATGGGAATCGCAGAAACGGCGAGTCGGATGCGCACTTTTGGTGAGAGTCTCCCGGCATGGGTGGATCAACTGATTGCCACCGATGGCCGTTTTTACGGTGAGATCGATGGCACGCCGGCGGCCTTTAACGTTGCGACAGGCCGACTTGAACCGATCCAGTGTGACCCACGCGCAATCGATCTGGCTGTACTCAAAGCGGCTGGACGCGAACTGCACGGGAATGAGAGCGCCAGTGTCATCGATCTTGGTGATGGGGTGTTGTGCTTCGAGCTGCATTCGAAAGCGAACACCATTGGCGGACAGGTGATCGAGATGCTGATCAAGGCTCTCGACGAACTGGATCAGGGGCCGTGGGTTGGTATGGTGGTCGGCAATCAGGGGCCACGCTTCTCGGCAGGTCTCGATCTCAACGATGTCGGTGCAGCGGTAATGACCGGGGCTTGGGACGACATTGACGAGTACGCAGCCCTGGTTCAACAAACGTTCCGGCGCATGCGCGATAGCGCCAAACCTATTGTGAGCGCTCCGTTCGGCCAGACATTAGGCGGCGGGGTTGAACTTTCGATGCACAGTGCGGCCTCGGTTGCGGCTGCCGAAACCTACATGGGCTTTGTCGAATTCGGTGTGGGGGTGATTCCAGCCTGGGGCGGCTGCACCGAGATGAACCGGCGGGTTATTGCTGCCGCCGTGCGCAACGGTAGTGATCCGCTGAAGGCCTTCCAGCAGGTCTTCGAGACGATTGCGCTGGCGAAGGTCGCCACCAGTGCTCACGAAGCCAAAGAACTCGGCCTGCTGCGGCCAACCGACCGGATTGTCTTCAACCCGGATTACCTGATCGGTGAAGCGAAACGCGAAGTGTTACGCCTGGTCGCGGAGGGATATACACCGGCAGTCACAGCAAAACCTTGCTACGCACTGGGACGGGATGGTCTGGCAGCGGCACGGATTGCCATCTATCAGATGCGCGAAGGCGGTTTTGCCACGCCATACGATGCAGTGATTGCCGACAAGCTGGCCTACGTGCTGTGTGGTGGCGAACTGAGCAGCCCGCAGTGGGTTGATGATGTGTATATGCACGCGCTCGAACGGGCGATGGTTCTCGAATTGCTCAAAGATCCGCGCACGCAGGCCCGCGCCCGGCATATGCTCGAACACGGTAAGCCATTGCGGAATTAAGTCGGACGTATTTGTTGTGGGTGAGAGACGTTGCCGTTGCGATGACTGTCCACAGGCGGCAATTATACCGAGAGACATCGGATTACAGATCATCAGCCGGAAAACCTGACAGTTCTCTCACCCAACCTCGGTAGCACAGGCTGGTAGCCTTTGCTACCGAGGCAACAAGATATGGGACTGTTCCTTCGTGACTGAAACAGAAGTAAGACACATTCTCGGTTCTAATGGCACTCACGATGAACAAAGGAGTATCACAATGCGTGAGGCAGTAATTGTTTCTGGAGTACGCACGGCAGTCGGCAAAGCCGGTCGAGGTGCACTGCGTACCGTTCGCCCTGACGATCTGGCAGCAATCGTCGTGAAAGCGGCTATCGAACGGGCCGGCATTGATCCGGCATTGGTGGAAGACGTGATTATGGGCTGTGCAATGCCCGAAGGCGAACAGGGGCTGAACGTTGCCCGGATCGCCGCCCAACGCGCTGGACTTCCCGATAGCGTGTGTGGCGTTACCGTCAACCGGTTCTGCGCTTCGGGATTACAGACGATTGCGATGGCGGCCTATCAGGTTATGTCAGGGCAAAGTGATGTCGTGGTGGCCGGCGGTACCGAAAGCATGAGCATGGTACCGATGAGTGGCAACAAGTTCTCGCCGAACCCCTATCTGGCCCAGCACGATCCGGCAGTCTACATGAGCATGGGCCTAACTGCCGAACAGGTAGCACGGCGCTTTGAAATTGATCGTGAAGAGCAGGATGCCTTCGCCTTGCGGTCCCACCAGCGCGCACTGGCAGCACAGGCTGCCGGATTGTTCGACCGGAGCATTGTGCCGGTGGAAGTGGAGCTGGTCGAGCCGGGGACGGATGGTCGCCCACAGCGCCGTGTCATGGTCTTCGACCGCGATGAGGGGCCACGTGCCGACACCTCAGCCGAGGCCCTGGCGAAACTGAAGCCGGTCTTTGCCGCCGAAGGCACCGTCACCGCCGGCAACTCATCCCAGATGAGCGACGGTGCGGCTGCTGTTGTCGTGATGAGTGCTGAACGTGCGGCAGCGCTAGGCTTGAAACCACGGGCACGCTTCGTGAGCTTCGCAGTCGGCGGCGTGGAGCCAGAAGTTATGGGGATTGGCCCGGTCGTTGCCATACCCAAAGCGCTGAAGCTGGCCGGCCTGACCCTTGCCGACATTGATCTGATCGAACTCAATGAAGCCTTCGCCGCCCAATCGATTGCCGTCATTCGTCAGCTCGATCTTGACGAAGAGCGGGTCAATGTCAACGGCGGTGCAATTGCACTGGGACATCCGCTGGGATGCACCGGTGCCAAACTGACCGTCCAGATCCTCGATGAACTCGAGCGGCGCGGCGGTCGTTACGGCATGGTGACGATGTGCATCGGGGGAGGCATGGGTGCCGCAGGTATTTTCGAGCGGATCAGCTAAGGAACGACGCCTGTTGCAACCAGGGTAAACGACAGCGGGGCGGGGGCAATGCCTCCGCCCTATTGGTCTCTGGCCTTTTTGGAGGAACTTACAATTGGCGTGCCAGGGTGGTACGGTGAGTGATACATTTAACTCAAGTTGCCACCTATGCTGTGAGCAGGCCACGTGAAGCTGATTGCCATGATGAACAGCACAACGCTGCGCATAACACGGTGCAGCGTAACTGAACGGTATGAACCATATTGGGTAGCAGTCCATTCCCATCGACACGCTACGTCACCTCGCAATGTAGCGCCTCGGGTGATGCCCATCCTCTGTGCCCTCCATGCCTCTTTGGTGACAAAGGGAGCAACTTGGGTTAAAAATAGGATAGCGTGGGACTGTACAGTCTCACGTTATACACTGCCGTCTGACAACAAACACTCGCTGTCAGCATTGCTTTCACCGAGTCTTCTTCCATCCCTGCCAGGGTAGACAAAGTGTGGACACAACGATCCGGGAGCCACACACGCTGGTGAAGTGACCGATACAGTGTGAGATGAAAAGAGAGGGTAAAGATAAACATAACCAGTTATCTTATCCAAACTCACCCACCACTAAAAAAACCTGCTCCAGCCGCCAGAGCAATTGCCCGCCGTGGCTCAATCACCCGAGGACCTTGCGAGTTAAAGCGCAATATTGCCGACTCGCCGGCTCGCAATTCGATTTCACGTTCGCCATCAAAGGCCAGTACAGCCGGTCGTTCGCGACAGACGATCACCGTTTCACCGGGAGCCAGTATCCGATGCTCCGCAACGTGAACAGTTTGCATCAGACCCGGTGCCACAGGTGCCCGCACCGGTTTCCCGCTAGCGGCAAGCCGCAAATACAAGCCGTGGCCTGATGGATACTGACCGGCCAGCGCATGCGCCCCAATCGATGACAATCCAATATTGCCCGGCTCGGCGCGCGTCAGTACCAGATCACTGATCCGCGTGCTGTCCCAGATAGCGCGTGCGGCGACAAATCGCTCGTCGTAGACAGCAGCATCCACCAGCGCTATGTCATCCGGTGTTGTTTCGTGCAGTTGATCAATCGCCTGCGGTGTAGCCAGGCGGTAGACATCAATTCGTGGAGCACGAACTACTGCTGCGTCGGCCCGACCACACGCGACCAGTCCTGCCGCCAGACCGGCGGTGGTCGCTTCAATCATCAATGGAAAGACATTGTTGGTGCCGGTTGATATTGGCATGAGCGGTACATCACCACATCCCTTGGCGACCAGTCGATTTGTACCGTCCCCGCCGAGAGTCACGATACAGCCAACGTTACGTTCAGCAAACAACCGTGCCGTGCGTAACGTGTCGTCAGGCGTAAACCAGGCCGGTATGTCGAGGAGCGTTGCTTCAATCGTCAACGGGAGATTGTCAAGCGCCTTGAGGCCAATCCCGAACCGATCCGGCATGATCCAGACACGCTGTACCCCAACGGCTTCCAACCCTAGCAGAACCCGCTTAACGATGCTGACCTTCTCTTCATTGTCAAACACCGAGCCATGCGCTACCAGCCGCCGAATATCCTTCCCTGATGCCGGATTAGCGATGATACCAACAGTAACCATGGAACACGTCGCGGGGCACTATTGCCCCGCGCTCCACTGCATAGCAGCAGGTAAGACGCGGTAGCGTTTTGTTGCCGTTCCTGCCGGTCTTCCTGCTGGCGAAGATTACGATGACCTGACAACAGGGAGTACCTGTTGCAGAAACTCAACGATACTGTTCGTTACCCGAATAAATCCTGCACTTCCCGGTAGTACCCAGTTGAAATGGCTCATACCGGGAATAACCTCCAACCGCGCCGTTGCCCCCGCCCGCTCGACGATAGCCTGCGCTTCTGCCAGCGGCACAAGCTGATCGGCATCGCCGTGAATCACCAGCAACGGTCGCGGGGCAATGTGGCCTGCTATATCCTCCGGAGCGTACTCAATCAGCGCTTCAGCACTTGCCAGTGATAATGTCACTTTCATCTGGGGGAACTCAGCCGCGACCTGATCGAGGAACGCCTGTGATTCCGGATCGGGCAAAACAATCTCTAACGGATCGACCAGGCTTGACTTCCCAGACAGCACCCGCTGCCGGCGATCTTCAGCCAGGCGCTCCAGGAATTGACTCCATTCCCACTGCCGACGCAAACTCCGCAACCAACGCGCACCGTTGCCGGGCGGCTCCAATGCCACCGCTGCACGAACCCGCCGATCAAGCGCGGCGGTTGTCACCGCGTGTGCGCCACCCAGACTGATCCCGATCACAGCCATGCGCTCAGGATCGACAGTTGGCTGGTTGGACAGAAACGTGAGGGCTTCCCGTGCATCCGCCACCTGCTCAAGTGGCATGAGGCGGCCCCGCTCTCCTTCACTCTCGCCAAACCCACGGTAATCGAAGACGAGTGCAACATAGCCGGCAGCATTAAGCACTTTGGCGATGTCGGGCATCACCATCGTCTTGAGGTAGGTGTAGCCGACCAGTAATACCACACCCGGCCTGCGTTCACCCGGCGTTAGATCACGAGGCGTGTACAGCAAGCCATCAAGACGATGACCATCACTGTAGAAACTGACCCGCTGGAGCGGCTGTACTGGCGTTGCCCGGGCTGCAATGGCTCGCTCAACATCTTCCCGGATAATTGCCCCACCAGGGCCACTCCCGACCAGCGTGCTCAAATCAATCCCATGCTCTTGGGCCAGCTTCCGCGCCGCCGGCATGGCGCGTGGTGCAGCGGTACGGACTGACGCTGGCGGCCGAGATACTGCCGGCGTATCCTGGACGGCAACCGGAGCCGGGACTGTCTCTGCTGCGCCATTCCCGGCCACCTCGGCCAGCCGCTCACCAGGAGCAGTGATATAGGCGATAACCTTCGTCACCGCCACAACGCTCCCTTCGGGATAACACAGCCGCGCCAGCGTTCCACTCACCGGAGCTTCAACGACATTCGTGATCTTCTCCGTTTCCACCTCTGCAATTGGCTCACCCTGCTGCACCGACTCGCCTTCGCGCTTGAGCCAGAGGTTGATCTTCCCCTCTTGCATGCTCAAGCCCCACTTTGGCATCACAACCTCGGTAGGCATGATTTCTCCTGCAACAAGCGCCCCCAGAATCAGCCAAATGTCGCCCGCGCCGCGGCCACAATCCGCTCAGGCGAAGGTACATAGGCTTCTTCCAGTGTCGGGCTAAACGGTACCGGTGTATGAGGTGGTGTGACCAGCTTAACCGGCGCATTCAAAAATTCCAGCGCCTGGGTTGCCGCCAGGGTGGCTATATCACCCGCCACACTGCACCGTGGATTATCTTCATCAACCACGACCAGACGGCCGGTCTTCCGCACCGACTCCAGTACCGTCGTCTCATCGAGTGGTGATAATGTGCGAAGATCAATTACTTCAGCGCTGATACCTTGTTGCGCTAATCGCTCGGCCGCCTCTAAAGCGTGCAATACCATACGTGAGATGGCAACAATCGTGACATCACCACCTTCGCGCTTCACATCAGCCTGCCCAAGCGGAATAACATATTCACCTTCAGGAACCGGCCCTTTCATATCGTAGAGCAGTTTGTGCTCACAGAAGATAACCGGGTCATCGTCACGAATAGCCGCCGCCAGCAATCCCTTCGCATCAGCCGGAGTCGCCGGTGCAACCACCTTCAAGCCGGGGAAGTGAACAAACGTTGAGTAGATCGAGTCGGAGTGCTGAGCTGCTGCCCGAAAACCGGCCCCGATCATCGTCCGAATGACGAGTGGAATACGCGCCTTGCCGCCGAACATGTAGCGCATCTTGGCAGCCTGATTGACGATCTGGTCGAGACATACACCCATAAAGCCGATGAACATCAGCTCAACCACCGGTCGTAGACCGGTTGCCGCTGCACCGACACCAGCCCCCACAAATCCCGACTCGGTAATTGGCGTATCACGCACACGCTGACGGCCAAATTCGTGTACCAACCCCTTCGTCACCCCCAACACCCCACCCCAGGCATCGAGATGGCTCTCGTCTTCACTATGGGATGCCCCGGTGACATCTTCACCCATCAAGATCACCGTTGGATCGCGCCGCATCTCAAGGCGCAATGCCTCATTGATCGCCTCACGATAGCTCAGAGTACGTACTGCCTCTTCAACCATTGCAGTCATAGTATCACCTCATCGTTGAGTTGTCTGTGTAGAAGAAAAGCTACCTCTTCCCCACAGCTCACTATCGCTATTCGCATCTAGCGCCGTACTGCGACCGCAGCTTCCTGGAAGGGCCACAAAGCCGACATCGGATAATCAACATAGACATCGGTCAACAGCTCTGCCGGATCGGGCAATGGACTTTCGGCAGCGAAGCGTACCGCATCTTCCACCGCGGCACGAGCGCGGGCATCGATCTCATCAAGCTCAGCAGCTGTCAACAATCCCTGGGCCGTCACAGTCTGGCGAAAACGGTGGAGACAGTCGAGCGAGCGATAGTGAGCTTCCTCATCGCGGGTGCGATAGCGGATCGAGTCACCCTCGAAGTGGCCATAGTAGCGATACGTCTGTGCCTCGATAAACGTCGGGCCTTCCCCGCGCCGGGCGTGCGCTACAGCTTCACCGGCTGCCTCGTAAACGGCAAAGAAATCGAGGCCGTCAATGGCGATGCTCGGCATACCAAACCCACGTGCGCGCGCAGCGATGTCTTGCCCGGAAACAGAATAACGGGGCGACGTCGTCTCGGCGTAGCCGTTATTCTCACACACAAACACGACCGGCAATTTCCAGATTCCCGCCAGATTCAGACCCTCAAACGTCGTACCCTGATTCGACGCTCCATCACCGAAGAAGCAAACCGTGACTTGATCGGTACCCTTGATCTTCGCGGTCAGACCGGCACCACAGGCCAGTGGCGGGCCACCACCAACAATACCGTTGGCGCCAAGCATGCCTTTATCGACATCGGCAATATGCATTGAACCGCCTTTGCCCTTACAGGCTCCTGTTGCCTTGCCGTAGATCTCGGCCATCATCGCCCGCAGATCGACTCCCTTGGCAATGCAATGCCCGTGACCGCGATGGGTGCTGGTGATAAAATCATCATCCCGTAGGTGCGCACAGAGACCAACAGCTACCGCTTCTTCACCGGCATACAGGTGAACGAAGCCAGGTATCTTCCCGGCAGCAAAATCAGTGTGCAACCGATCCTCGAACTCACGAATGAGCCGCATCCGCTCATACGCCCAGAGGAGTTTCTCCCGACTGATGTCCATAGCACTCTCCGTTCGTCAATGAACGCCAACTATCGCCATAGCTCGCCAGCGAGCCGGAAAGGAAGATCAGACTGGGATGCGCAGGACCCCGATTGAGATGGGAGCGGAGGGATAATGAAGAGGCTGACGTAATGCTGAGAATTGTTGCATCGGGGTAATGCAATCTATTCCGATTTGGAATAAAACCGATACCATTACTATACGTGATGCAAATTGACTTGTCAAGCAGTTTGGTTTGCACGCTTGTGAGCCGCAATCTGTATGGAATCAACCCACTGTGCAGTAGCTATTTCATGCATGCTATGCGGCCGTCAGGCCGCACTGCGCATCAATGCAGATTGTCAGTCCTGTGCTGATGCACTGCAAGGTGTGCCCCAACAAGCCACTGATACGTTGTTGCAGGGGCAGCGGCTGCTTCAATCCATTCGCGCTCAGGTGCAGCACCAGAGTGAGGGGTGGTGCTGCGGCCCACTACCGGCACACCCGATGGCATTGCAGCACAGAAACAACCAGTAGACAGAGCATACGCCAAACAAACAACCCCCGGCAACC
>NZ_DAOTZQ010000123.1:0-11091 GCF_034434295.1 Chloroflexus sp. | reverse complement strand
GCATATCGGTTACTGACGCCGTTGCCGTGACTATGCCGTGCACTGGTAGTATACTATGAACAGGTATTGCACGACAATTGCACCAGAGGATGATTATGGAATTGATGATCAACGGTCAACGTTACACGGTCGCTGATGAGCCGGCCCGTCCGCTGTTGTACGTGTTGCGCGATGAGCTGGGGCTGACGGGAACCAAATTTGGTTGTGGCGCCGGTATCTGCGGTGCCTGCACCGTCCATGTGAATGGCCAGGCCACTCGTAGTTGCCAGACGATGATCGCGACGCTGGCCGGGGCGCAGATCACCACCATCGAGGGATTGGCCAATGGTGAGCGGTTGCATCCGGTACAACAGGCATTTCTTGAGCTACAGGTACCGCAGTGTGGTTGGTGTATGAGTGGTCAGATGATGACCGCAGCCGCATTTCTGGCCGCCAACCCTACGCCGACGCACGAAGAGATGATTGCTGCGATGCGCTACAACTATTGTCGTTGTGGTACCTATGCCCGGATCGGGCGGGCAGTGATGCGGGCGGCAGAGCTGATGAAGGAGCGTGCGGGATGAAGCAGGATACCTCACCAAAGCGCTGGCGGATGACGCGACGGGGTTTTCTGATCGGGATGGGTCTGGCCGGCAGTGGGCTGGCACTGGGCGCAGTATTTGGCCTGCCGGTGGCACGGCTGGCGCTGGCCGACATGTTCGCTGACGTGATCAATATTCCGTCGAACATGCCGCGTGAACCGCAGCTCTGGTTCACGATCCAGCCCGATGGCCGTGTGACTATGACAATGCCCAAGGTGGAAATGGGGCAGGGCGTGCACACGGCGCTGGCTCAGATTGCGGCTGAGGAGCTGGGGGTGAGCTGGGAACAGATGCAGGTCGTGCAGAGCAGTTCGCTCGGCCCGGTTGCCGATGGTGCCGGTACCAGTGCTTCCTATTCGGTGATCTCACTCTTCCCGCTACTCCGCGAGATGGCGGCGACGTTGCGCGAAATGCTGCGCACCGCCGGTGCTGAACAGCTCAGTATTGCCCCGGCTCAAACCCGAATTGAGCGGGGATTCGTAGTTGATACCAATCAGCCGGCACGCCGGATCAGTTTCGCTGAACTGGTCGCCCAACCTCGTAACTGGGAGACTCCCACCGAAACCGCTCCGCTCACGCCACCTGAGCGCTGGCAGATCATTGGTCAGCCAATGCCCCGGCTCGATCTTCCGACCAAGATACGCGGCGAGGCAGTGTACGGCTACGACGCCCGGGTTGAGGGGATGCTTTACGGCGCTGTCGCTCGCCCACCGCGCCTGGGGGCAAAGCTGCGTCGGGCAGCACCGGGCACGGCTCGTAATCGACCGGGTGTGGTTGAGGTGGTGATTCGCGACGGCTTTGCCGGCGTGGTCGCCGAGTCGCGGCTGACGGCGTATGCTGCGCTGAACGATCTGGAACTTGATTGGGAACTGCCGCCGCCGTTCAATCTGGCAGAGCTTCAGGCCCGGCTCGCGGCGCAGGCCGGATCGGGAACGGTGATCCAGCGGCAGGGTGATGCTGCGGCAGCACTGCGCGGTGCCGGCGTGATTGAGGCAACCTATCAGACTCCTCTGGCTGCACACGCTAACCTTGAGCCGCAGGCTGCCCTGGTCGATGTGCAACCGGATCGGGTTCGAGCATGGGTCAGCACACAATCACCAGTGCAGGTTGCACGCACCCTGGCCGAGGTGCTCGGTCGTAAACCGGAGACGGTCGAAGTCACACCAACCTATCTGGGGGGCGGATTTGGGCGCAAAGTGACCACCACAGTCGCCACCGAGGCGGCGCTGTTGTCGGCAGCCGTTGGGCGTCCTGTTCACGTTGGCTGGACGCGTACCGAGGAGTTTCGCTACGGTTATCTGCGTCCACCAACCTACGCAACGTTTCGGGCCACACTTACGGACGATGGCCGAATCGCCGCGCTTGTGCAACACCATGTGAGCGGGAACGTGTTGTTTGATCTCTTTCCGCCACCACTGCGCTGGCTGTTCGGTAGTGATTTTGGTGGTTGGCGTGGGGCCAGGCTTATCTACGACATTCCCAACCTGGAAGTCAAGGCGCAAACGGTCGATCTGCCGGTGCCAACCGGCCCCTGGCGGGGGTTGGGTTTACTGGCGAACGTCTTTGCCGTCGAAAGTTTTATCGATGAACTGGCGGAGGCTGCCGGTAGCGATCCGCTCGATTTTCGCCTGCGTCACCTGCCCGATACTGCGACGGGCAATCGCTTCCGTACCGCATTGGAGACGGTCGCTACAATGGCCGGCTGGTACGATCAACCACCGCCTGGGCGGGCGCGTGGGATTGCCTGTAGCATTGATGCCGGCACGATAGCTGCCCATATCGCTGAGGTTGGTCTGGTCGAAGGCCGGTTGCGGGTCTATCGGGTGTGGGCCGCTGTCGATCCAGGTATCGCCATCAACCCTGACGGTCTGGCGGCTCAGACCGAGGGCGGCATCATGATGGGGCTGAGTGCAGCACTGTTCGAGCAGATTACGATTGCCGATGGGCGGATTGAAGCCGGTAATTTTGATCGCTACCCGCTCTTGACCATTGCCGATGCGCCAGAGGTGTTTGTGCAGATTCTGCGCAGCGGCGATCAACCGTTTGGCGGTGGTGAACCACCAATGGGACCGATTGCGGCAGCGGTAGCCAATGCGCTGGCTCGCCTAACCGGTGAACGGCGTCGGCAGTGGCCGTTGGTGTAGGGTGTTGGTTAGGAAATAGGATGTAGAAAAGAGGATATAGGATATGTCGTGGGGCTGAAGCACTCGCTCACGATATGTAAGTTCCTGCGGGGCCAGGGGTACCGCTCTTCGCCGTGAGGTCAGCCCCGCAGGGGCTGCCACAACTTGCGGCAGGGTTTTAACCCGTCGGTTCCTCGCTGGCACCCCGCCGGGTGGTTCGGGCTGAAGCCCTCGCTCACGATGTGTAAGTTCCTGCGGGGCCAGGGGTACCGCTCTTCGCCGTAAGGCTAGCCCCGCAGGGGCTGCCACGACTTGCGGCAGGGTGTTAACCCGCCGGCTCCCCCTGGCATACCGCCTATGCATTACCCATAACGAGAACTCATTTCATAAAACGCTGTACTCTCGCGCTCTCACAACCATCTCCGGTGCCATCTTGAGCTGGATTGGTTGCCTTACCCGCTCGTCATGCGCGTGTCGCGAAATTTGGAGTGCGGCAGCCATGCTGCCGCGCTAGCCGTGCTTGCGATCTGGTACGTGTCAGGTCGTTGACCCGGCTGGTCACGCGAACGCCAGGTGTGATCGTCATCCATGACGATGTGATACGAGGCGTCATACCGGCTGCCGTGTGACATGTGAGTATTGCATCGTTTTCAGCGATGGATGAAGCAGCTTCTGGGATCGTTATCCCGCTACCGTGTCAGATCAATCCCTGAATGATGATACAATAGACATACTAAAGCTACGAAAAACTTCATCAGTGTAGCTTTGGCAAACATATTTCTCGATTAGGAGCAGGCGTGGAATACCAACCCGATGTAAAACGCATCACCGGTGAAGGTGGAGTGATTGCCCGTGTCGCAGAGCAGAGTCTGGGCGAACATATCGGTCTGCAAGCGGGTGACATCATTGTTGCAATTGATGGTCAGCGGCTTCGCGATGTGATTGATTATCGCTTTGCCATTGCGGAAGAACGTGTAACTCTGTTGATCCGCACTGCCACCGGTGATGAACGCGAAATAACGATTGAGAAAGACCCTGACGATGATCTGGGTGTTGAATTTACCGAGCCGCTCTTTGACCGGTTGCGTACCTGTAATAATAAATGCCCCTTCTGTTTTCTCACCCAGATGCCGAAAGGCTTTCGCAAAACACTCTATTTGAAAGATGACGATTACCGGCTATCGTTCCTCTACGCGAATTTTGTCACCTTTACCAATCTGACCGAAGCCGATTGGGAACGGATCGAGCGTCAGCGTCTTTCGCCGTTGCACATTAGCGTCCACGCTACCGATCCCTTCTGGCGGGCGATTATGCTGGGCAAACGCGATGTGCCTGATGTTCGTGATCAGATTCGCCGCCTGGGCAAGATGGGCATTCGCGTTCACACTCAGATTGTGGCCTGTCCCCAGGTCAATGATGGCGAGGTGTTGCGGCAGAGTATTGAAGACCTGATCGCCCTCCATCCCATTGTCGAGTCGATTGCTGTGGTGCCGGTGGGCCTGACGAAGTTTCGCTTTGAAGGCAAAGCCCCAAAGACGATTCGGGCCGCTATCCAGATTCACGAGACGCCAGAGTGGATTGATACCAACTGGGAGCGTCAGCCGCTATGGGAAGACCCCACCGCAACCATCCCTCTTCAGTCGGGGTCACAGCCGCTCCATAACCCGGAAATGGGTTTCTGCTCGCGGCTCGGTGCGGTGACCGATATTCCGCTTCGCTGTTATACGCCGGTTGAGGCAGCCGCCGTTATCGATATGATCGAGCCGTATCAACGCCGCTGCTACGAGCAATTCGGCTTACACCTGGTGTATGCTTCCGATGAGTTCTACCTGCTGGCCGGGCGTCCGATTCCACCTGCTGAAATCTATGACGATATGCCGCAGTACAGCAATGGTGTAGGGATGGTACGCGACTTCCTCGACTCCTGGATGCGTGCCCGGCGGCGCTTACCGGCTCGTATCGCTCGCCCCATGCAACTGGCCCTGGTGTGTGGCACACTGATCGCACCGGTCATGGAGCAGATCGCCAACCGCCTGAATCGGATTGAAAACCTGACGGTCAGGGTTATCCCGGTCGTCAATCAGTTTTTTGGCGAAACGGTAACGGTGAGTGGGTTGTTGACTGCACAGGATGTGATTCCCGCCCTTCGGGCATCTGGTTGTGACCGGGCATTACTGCCACGGGTGATGTTCGACTATACAGGTGAACGATCTATTGACGATTACTCGCCGGCCCAAATCAGTCTGGCAGCAGGTATGCCGGTGGCTGTTGCCGGCGAGGCCACTGAACTGGTGCGCTATGTACAGGCATTGGCCCGCAGTGACCAGGAGTAATATGTCCTGGTCACGCAAGTTATTGCTCGCATCTCAGCTAGGGGTCAAGAGGGGGAATAGTTATGAACGATCAGGAACAAGCACCTAAACGGTATTTAGAGATTATCCAACGTGCCAACCAGATTGCTGCTACAACCCAACTCGATGATCTCCTTGATCGTTTGCTCGACCTCATTATTGAGATCACACAATCAGAAGCCGGAACCCTCTACCTGTACGATGCTGCAACCGATGAACTCATTTTTAAAGTCGTGAAAGGCAGTCCTGCCGGTAAGGCATTGATTGGTCGTCGCCTGCCGGCCAATACCGGATTGGCCGGTTATGCCTTGCAACATCGTCAACCATTTTTCGTCAACGATGTCGCGAATGATCCGCGCTGGTATCGAACCTTCGGCGAAATGGGTTCACTCGATCTGCGCACGATGTTCTGTGTGCCTTTACTGCTGCGCGGCGATCCGGTCGGCGTAGTACAGGTCTTCAACGGTGCGTTTGAGGCGGTCGATGATCAGGAAGAGCTGCTGCTGATCGATTTGCTGACGTCACGGCTGGTCACTGAAATCGAGAAAGCCCGGTTGTTAGAAGAGTCGCAACAGCGCGAACGCCGCCAGCATGCGCTGGTCGAGATCGTCTCACATTTGACGACCACCCTGGAACGTGATGAGTTGTTACGCCGGATCATGAGTTACGCCTGCGAACTGCTTGAGGTTGAAGCTGCCTCGATCTGGCTAATCGATCATGAGCAAAACGATCTGGTTTTACACATTGCCGGTGGTGAACACAGCGAGCGCGTGGAGTCGTTACGTGTGCCGCGTGGTCAGGGCATCATTGGCCACGTGATCGAAACCGGTGAAACAGTTGTGGTCAATGATGTCCATCGCGATCATCGCTTCTACCAGGGACTTGATCGACGGAGCGGATTTCAGACCCGTGCCATTCTCTGTGTACCGTTACGCTCGCCCCGAATTATTCTTGGTGGTGAACGCGGTGAAGTGGAGGGGATGATTATCGGTGGGGCGCAGGCCCTCAATCCCAAACACGGTCGCACCTTTTCTGATGAAGATATTGTTCTGTTTCAAACCCTTGCCTCGCAGGCGGCAACAGTGATTCGGCTGGCTGAACTGTATCGAGAGACGGATAGCCTGTTTACCCGGATTATTGCAGCCATTACGGGGGCGATTGATCTTAAAGATCCGTATACCCGTGGGCACAGCCAGCGGGTTAGTGATTTTTCGGTGGCCATTGCCCACGAGCTAGGGCTATCACGGGAACAGATTTACCAGTTACGCATTGCCAGCAAGTTGCACGATGTTGGAAAGATTCGTGTTCCTGACCATATCCTCAAGAAACCGGGTCGGCTCGACGAGGAAGAATTTGCCGAGATGCGCCGACATCCCCTCTACGGTATTGAATTTCTCCGCGATAATGGTTTGCTCGAACTCGATCTGCTGCGCGAGTCGTGGACAGCGCTGGCCCAGCACCACGAACGGCTTGATGGCCGTGGCTATCCATACGGTCTGCAGGGTGACGATATTTCACTCTTTGGCCGCATTGTCGCGGTTGCCGATGTGTTCGATGCGATTACCAGCCATCGACCGTATCGGCCCCCAATGCCCATCGACGAAGCCCTGGCGCTTTTACAGCGCGGCGCCGGTACAGAGTTCGATCCGGTATGTGTGGAAGCCCTGATTCGGGCACGGGCGAAAGGGGCTATTCTGACCCAAGATGAACGTGAACAGGCAATTGCATCGCAGACGATGGAGTGATGATTATGCGCGTTCTCCTGATCGATAACTACGACTCGTTTACATACAATCTGTACCAGTATCTCTGCGAATTAGGTGCTGAGGTTGACGTGGTGCGGAACGACCAGATAACCGTCGCTGATGTCGCCTCCCGCGCTCCTGACCGGATCGTGATCAGTCCTGGCCCCTGTACGCCGGCGGAGGCGGGTATCAGTGTTGACGTGATCCGTCAGTTGGGTGGGCACATCCCCATTCTCGGCGTCTGCCTTGGGCATCAGGCCATCGGCGCTGCCTACGGTGGGGCGGTCGTGCGGGCACCACTGGTGATGCACGGCAAACTATCACCCATCTACCATCAGGGTCAGGGTGTGTTTGCCGGTCTTCCCTCACCATTCCGCGCCACTCGTTACCATTCGTTGATCGTGCGCCGCGAGGATTTGCCGGCTGAATTAGAGGTTACCGCGTGGACGGACGATGGAATCATTATGGGTCTGCGCCATCGCACATTACCGGTAGAAGGTGTCCAGTTTCACCCTGAGTCGATCATGACTGAGGGTGGAAAGCAGATGCTGGCCAATTTTCTGAACCACGGTCGTTAATGGTTGAGGCTGCGGTCGTTGCATGTTGGGTGAGAATTAAGGACTATTCCACATCGGTGGGCGCACAGCTGTGCGTCCCTTTCCTGCACACGCTTGCGGTAGATCATAGCAGGGTGTGCGCAGCACGTCGCGCCATTGTGGTTGCTCTTCCTCGCCTGACTTTTCACGATTGATGTCTGGCAAGATCATCACCGTGCGTTCATCTGTCATACCAGCCGGTCAAGTTCTGCGAGAGCAGTCAACACCTCCTCTCGCGATAATCCACCGGCATTCAGCACCTGATCATCCTGGTTGAGCAAGCGGGTATAGAACGCACGGGCCGTTGCCAGCCAGCCGGCCCGATCACGGGAGATCAACTCGTAGAGAAGGTCTTCGCTACGCGCCAGATCACCGTTTTGCTCACAGAGGGTGAAGAGCGCCGCCAGGGTTGGTGTCGGTAGTACATAATCGCGCAGCAAATCGAGAAGCACAGCGTAATCTGGAATATAATCAGGTACATCCTCCGGTGCAGCCAGTCGGCACTCAATCACCAGTTGCAACGCCAGCAGTGCACGTACTGCGGCTTCCTCCATCTCACCATCATCGGCGAACAGACGCGACTCGGTCGTGAGAAGCGCGGCGAGGTATGCCCCTTCCACCCACCATTCCTCGCTCCGGTGATGAAAGCGAAGCAGTGCCAGCAATTGTTGATCACTCAATGCCGCTATCCGATCACTGCCCACCCCTAGTCGGTCGCGGTATGCGTTATCGATAGCGATGCGCACCAGCGGCGATTTGCCCTCGCGGTAGAGACCGAGAATATGGCGAATGATCGCTCCAAACTGGGCAATCATGCGCAGAATGTAGTCGTCACGGTACATAATGGGATTTCCCTCGCACATATGCGAAACGATATACTTATGGTATGATACCGCATGCAGAGACTGGCTAGAGGAGGGATTCATGGAGCCACCTTTCATTGGGAAGGTTGCGCTGGTCACCGGCGCAGCAGCCGGTATTGGTCGTGCTTCAGCACTGGCGTTTGCCCGTGAGGGTGCCAAGGTTGTCGTTGCTGATGTGAATGTCGAGGGCGGGGAAGAGACGGTTGCGCTGTGTCGGGCTTTGAATACCGATGCACTGTTTGTGCGTTGTGATGTTTCGCAACGCGATGAAGTGGAGCGCTTAGTTGCTCTGGCTGTTGACACGTTTGGTCGCATTGATTTTGCCCACAACAACGCCGGGATTGAAGGCGTGCAGGCAATGCTGGCCGATTATCCCGAAGACGTCTGGGATCGGGTGATCGAGATCAACCTCAAGGGTGTCTGGTTGTGTATGAAGTACGAAATCCGGCACATGCTTAAGCAGGGTGGTGGTGCGATTGTGAATACCTCATCGGTCGCCGGTCTGGCCGGATCGCGTGGCGTTTCGGCGTATGTGGCCAGCAAGCACGGTATTGTTGGTATCACCAAAGCGGCGGCTCTTGAGTATGCGCGTAACGGGATTCGTGTGAATGCAATCTGTCCAGGTACGATTCATACCGCAATGATCGACCGCTTTACTCAGGGTGATCCCCAACTGCTTGCCCAGTTCGCCGAGGGTGAACCGATTGGTCGGCTCGGATCGCCTGAAGAGGTCGCCAATGCGGTCATCTGGCTATGCTCAGACAAGGCATCGTTTGTGACGGGTGCTATGCTTGTTGTTGACGGTGGCCGCCTGGCGTAACAATATGATGTGCATAGAGTTCACCCGGCTTACCTGACACCACCGCAGCATGTGTTCAGAAATTGTAGAGGGATTGCGGACATTGGTGCATCCCTCTACGCATATTGTGTTGATGAGGCGATTGTCTCAAGGTCATCCTGACAACGGTTCTTCACCGATCTGCAATCGTATGATCACCTTCAGCCCACCACCGCCGAAGCAACGTTGAGTTGAGATGAGCGTTAGCAGCGAATCGCCCTATACAGCCATTTACATTGTTGTGAAACGCATTCCGCCAGGTCGTGTTTGTACCTATGGGCGCATTGCTGCCCTGGCCGGCTTTCCCGGTCAGGCCCGCATGGTCGGGTATGCGCTGCACGCACTGCTCGGCGACAACGATGTGCCCTGGTGGCGAGTGATTAATCGGGTAGGCCGTATCAGCAATATCTACGCTGCCGATGAGCAGCGGGCACGTCTGGAAGCCGAAGGTGTCTCTGTGAGTGATGACTATCTGATAGACCTCAACCGGTTTCTGTGGGTAGGCGATGATGATGAGGAATGATGCGCATCATCTCGCCCCAGCGACAAAACGAGTCTGGAAACCTCTCCCAAGTCGTCGCATGTAGCACAGACTGAAGCCTGGGCTACCACAGACGACGATGATGAGCAATTGCACATGAATGCTGCTTCACTCACCTCTCGTCGCACCTGGACAATTGCCCTTTACTGCGCCGGTGTGATTGTCTTCTCGGACATGTACCTCACCCAACCGATTCTGCCCCAGTTGTCGGTGACCTTCAATGTCGCGCCGGCGACGGCGGGTTTGACCGTCTCGGTTGTCGTTTTGATGATTGCACTCGGCTCACTGGCCGTTGGGCCGCTCAGCGACCGGCTGGGGCGTCAACCGGTAATGGCCGGCAGTTGTCTTCTCCTCGGTTTGCCGACCCTGCTCTGCGCACTGGCGCCATCGTTTGAATTGTTGCTCTTCTGGCGGGCGCTTCAGGGTCTGTGTATTCCCGGCTTGACTGCGGTTGCCGTAGCGTACCTCGGTGATCATCTGCCGCCGTCTGCGTTGGGGCGGGCAGTTGGCGGCTGGATTGCGGCAAATGTGGCCGGTGGCTTGAGTGGTCGAGTCTTCGGCGGATTGATCAGCGATAGTATGGGCTGGCGGATGAGCTTTATCGTCTTTGCCGGCTTGACGTTGGTAAGCGGAATAGGATTGTTGCTAACCCTTCCCCGTGACCAGCCTTCATCGGTGGGCGGCTGGCAGCAGGCGTATCGGGCGATGATCGCCCATCTTTACGATAGGCAGTTGCGCTATGCCTACCTGCTCGCCGGCACGCTCTTTTTTGGCTTTCTTGGCATATTCACCTATCTCCCCTACTACCTGAATGCACCGCCATTTCAATTACCGCCGTCAATTGTTGCGCTGGCCTACATCAGTTATCTGGCCGGCGTAATTGTCTCACCCTGGGCAGGTTCCCTCTCAGCGCGCTATCCCCGTCAACGTCTGATTGCGCTTGGCCTGCTGATCGCCATGAGCGGAATTGCCCTCACACTCATCCCCAACCTGCCGCTTATTGCGTTGGGATTGTGGACGTTGTGCACCGGCATGTTTATCGCCCAATCCATTGCGCCGGCATTGGTCAATCAACTGGCGAAACAGGCCAAAGGTGCGGCAAGTGCGCTCTACCTGGTCGCCTACTACATTGGTGGTACCCTGGGCGGAGTGCTCCCCGGTCTCGCCTGGCAGATGGCCGGCTGGGTTGGGGTCACCCTGATGTGTCTAGGGGCGCTGGTGCTGGCGTTATTTGCGACCATGCGACTGGCAAAATAGCCGGATGGGCAGGGTGCCATCACCACCGATCGGATGCGGTGATCATGTGGGATGTTATTATTGTTGTCGTCTCTACAATCTACATAGCCTGGGTAATGGTATGGGCTTTACACCGCCTGTCGCCAAACAACAGAGGGTTAACACCGGCCGAGTCCTGTGTTTCCCCGTAAAGATGCGGCAGGTAGTGATCATCGTC